>JACQEO010000024.1 GCA_016200545.1 Deltaproteobacteria bacterium
CACCGGCCGCCCCGTCCGGTCGAGCAGCCGCCACGTCGGGTCGAAGTTCGTCCCTGGTACGGTCACCCCAAGGTTGATGGCGACGATCTCGCCCTCCGTCACGCTGAAGTCGAACCGGATGAGATCGTCCTCGAGCGCCGGGTCGATCGTCCCGGGCGCCGTCCCATCACAGCCGACCGGGGTCGGCTCACACACCGCGCCTTCCGTCAGCCTCTGAAGATGGACGTGATAGCAGCCAGTGGCGTCGCTCGACCCATCGCGCACCTCGACGCGATAGGGACTGCCGCTCGCCGGCAGCGGCCCGCAGTCGCGCAGGCTGCCCAGATACGCGTCGCCGAAATCGTCGCACTCGTTATCCTGGATGGGGTTGCCGAGCTTGTCGATGACGCGCCAGACCGGATCGAAGCCTGCGCCTTGCGCCGGGGCGGCGAGGACGTTGATCGCGACGATCTCGTTGTCGATGACGTTGAAGCTGAAGCGATCGCTCTCCGCCGGAGAATCGATGCAGGCCTCGACGGGGACGTCGCAGATTATCGGAGCGTCTTCCGCCCACGCGCCGCCGCGCTGAACCAGCGTCGCCGATAGCAAGAGCAGCACAGCCGCAACGCGCAGGCGCCGTCGTCCTCTTCCGCTGGGGACGAGCATGGCGGGCCCGGTCGAATCTGTTGGGATCGCCAACGATGATAGTAGGCTCGTTTGCCGAGCCCCACGGCTTCGTGCCAGCGGACAGGTCGCGTTTCGTTCTCTCGACATGGCTTGCTCCTCTTCGGCTCGACACCCGGTGGCGATCCCGATCGAGGATGGATGCCCGGATGCCGGCAGCGCTTGAATCCCACCGCGCAAAGCAGCCCGCGTGCCACGTCACCGAGACCCGTCTCGACTGCCATTCGAGCACCGGGATTGGTCGCGACCAGGAACCGACGTTCCGCTCCGCAGGACGGTCCTGAACCGCGGGGCCGGGTGCGTGAGCTCGCGGGCATTCGGTGTCGGCGCGGCGTTCATCGGCGCGTTCGCACGCCGCGGCCCCGAACGACTGCGCGGCATCCGTTCGGTTCACTGAGGACGAAAACGCCGGAAGGCCCGTTCCTGTGGCGCCGATGCCCTCCCTCGAAAAAGCATGGGTCCTCGTCCGTTGGCGATTGGCCGGGCCGTGCTGTTGCACGGCGTAGAGTTTCACGATCGCCAGAGACCGAGATAAGGAGAGGTTATGAACACCGAGAATCATGCCGATTCGTTGGCGCGGCTCACCGCCGCGCTCCTGATTCTCCTGGCGGCGACGTTGCAGGGCGGCTGCACCGCCCGAGCGATCCACGAGGGAGTCGCCGACCGCGGTCCCGTCGTGGTGGCCGCGCCGGTGCCCGAGGCGGCGAGGCGCAAGGTCGCGATCGGCCGCTTCTCCAACGAGACCACCTACGGCGCCGGGCTCTTCACCGACGAGCACGGTGACCGCCTCGGCAAGCAAGCGGCCGACATTTTGGCGCGGCACCTCGCGGCGTCGCAGCGCTTTCTCGTGCTCGAGCGCCAGGACCTCGGGAAGCTGCAGGCCGAGGCGCAGCTGATGGGCTTGTCGGAGGAGCAGTTTCGGAAGCACCTCATCGGGGTGGATGCCATCATCCTGGGATCAGTCGTGGAGCTCGGGCGAGAGACGACGGGCGGCATCTGGCTCGTCGGCAAGAAAAAGACCCAGCGCGCCCGAGCCCGAGTCGTGCTCCGCCTGGTGGACCCGCGCTCAGGAGCGGTCTTCTACACCGCGGAAGGTGCGGGCGACGCGACACTCGAGTCGACGAGCACGCTCGGGTTCGGCGGCACGGCCGGGTGGGACTCGACGCTCGAGGGCGAGGCCATCGACGCCGCGATCGTGAACATGATCCACAACGTGATCGCGACGCTCGACGCACGAATCGGCCCCGACTCGGTGCCTCTACGCTGAGGGGGACGCGGAGATGAAGCGGAGCCGCACCCAGCAGGAACGGCACCCACGGCGGGCGCTCAGCGCCGCCTTCGCAGCCGTTCTCGCCGCGAGCGCCGCCGGCTGCGGTGTCGCCCCGCTCTACCATTGGGGCCGCTACGAGGACAGCCTCTACAAGCGCTCGGTCGACGGCGACGGCGACGAAGCGCGCACCGCCGTCGAGGAGACCATCGAGGCGGCCGAGCATCATGGTCAACGCGTGCCGCCCGGCGTGTACGCCGACTATGGGTTCCTCCTCTTCCAACGCGGCCAGCACGACCTCGCCGCCAGGTACTTCGGGAAGGAGGCGCAGGCGTTCCCGGAATCGGCCGCCCTGATGAACCGGCTGATCGCCAAGATTCAAGAGCGTGAGACCCCGACGTCGCAGCGACCGGCGACGACCGAAGATCAAGGGGTCCCGTAGGCCATGGCGCGTGCCCGCGCACTACTCGTATTGCTCGTCCTCCTCCCGGTGTTCGGGTGCGCCGCGGCCAGGAAGGACACCTACGGCGCCTTCTACGCCCATCAGCCGCGTTCGATCGTCATCGTGCCCGTGATGAACGAATCGCCGGAGATCAACGCACCGTCGGTCTTCATGAGCACGGTGTCGGCACCGCTGGCCGAGCGCGGCTACTATGTGTTTCCGGTCTACCTCGTCGATGCCTTGCTGAGGGACCTCGGTCTCCCCGAAGCGGGCCTGGTCCACCAGCTCCCGGTCGGCCGCTTCTACGATCTCTTCGGCGCCGATGCGGTCCTCTTCGTGACGATTCGTGACTGGAGCACGAAGTACATCGTGTTGACCTCGACGGTCACCGTCGAGATGGAGTACGTCCTCAGAGACACGCGCAGTGGCGTGCAGCTCTGGGCCCGGAGCCAGCGGGTCGCACACAGCTCCGGGGGCTCCAACCTCATCGACGCGGCGGTGCAAGCCGCGGTGAACGCGCTCTTGACGGACTACCGGCCACTGGCGCGCGAGGCGAATTTCGCGGTCTTTGCGAGCCCCGGCGGTGGTCTCCCGGCCGGACCGTACCACCCCGAGTACGGGCAGGATCGCGACCGGTTCTGAGAGGGGCTCCCGGCGGGAGGACCATCGGTTCATGTACCTGAACTGCGGTTCCTCACCCGGCGGCGGACGCGTACGGCGACGCTAAGCCAACGGCTTGTCGTCACACACAACCTTGGACCTGAACCGGTGGCCGAGAACGTAGGACCTAGTGGCGGCCTCCGGCCCTTCCCTTGCTATAATCGCGTGGCCGCGATCGGCACGACCGACGGAACACGAGCGATGGTTCGCGAAGGATCTCCCCCCGCCCGGCTCGGGCAGACCCGCCCCCCGCTGGTGCGGGTGTCACGCCGTTGGGCGCTCGGGGCCCGCTGGCCGGCCCTCGTGGCCGCCGTGCTCGCGCTCCCGATCATCGCCATCACGGCACATGGCACGCTGTTCTGGCCCGGTCGCACCTTCCCCGGCTTCTTCGTCATGGGCGACGCCGTCGTGCCGACGATCGGCCTCCGCGACTGGACCGGCATGCGCGCGGGCATCCCGTTTCACGCCCGCATCCTCGCCGTGGACGACCGTCCCGTCAGCATCAGCGCCGACGTCTACGACCACGTCGGCCGGCTCCCTCCCGGTACCCCGGTCTCTTACACGCTGGTCAAGCGCGGCGAGACCCTCGTCCGGGTCGTGCCCACGATGCGCTTCGCGGCGCGCGACTATTGGCTGACGGTCGGCCTCTACCTCGCCTTCGGTCTGGTCTCGGTCGGCGCGGGAGTCGTGGTCGCGATCCTGCAACCGCGCACCGCGGCCGCCCGCGCGTTCCTCAACCAGGGATTCCTCACCGGGCTCTTCGCCTTCACGGGCACCGCCCTCTATCACCCGGATCTCTGGTGGCTCTCGCGGTTGCACTTCCTTACCCAGGCGCTCTTTCCGGCGTCGTTCATCCACCTCGGTCTGGTGTTCCCCGTCGAGCGGCTGGTCGTCGCACGCCGGCCCTGGCTGCTCGCGCTGCCGTACGCGATCGGGCTCGTGCTCGCGGCGTGGGTCTTCCGGGACTTCTATGCCAATCCGCCGGATACGACGCCGCTCTACGCGAGCTACCTCTACAGTGCCCTTGCGATCGCGGCGCTCCTCGGCCTGGTCGCCTACGCTTACTGGGAGCACCGCACGCCGTTCGTGCGGGCCCGTCTCCACGTCGTGTTTCCGGGACTCGTGATCGGGACCGCGCTGGCACTCTACGGCTTCGTCAACATCTCACGGTCCGGCGGCGACTTCCCCATGAACCTGATCGCCCTCGGTCCGGCGGTCTTCTACCTGTCGATCGCGTATGCGATCGCCAAGCACGACCTCTTCGACATCGACGAGCTCGTCCGGCAAGCGGTCGTCTACGCGACGCTCACGCTCGCGATCACCGCCGTCTATGCGGGGAGCGTGGTGGCGCTGAGCCTCCTCCTCCCGCCGTCCGCCGTTCGCGCCTCGCCCGTCTTCAACATCGGCTTCGTCGTGCTGGTGGCCGTCGCTTTCCAGCCGGCACGCGCCGCCGTTCAACGTCTCCTCGACCGGACCTTCTACCGCGGCCGCCCCGACTACCGCCGCACCGTACGAGAGCTGAGCGCCGCGTTGACTACCTTGCTCGACCGCGACGAGATCCTCGCCCGCATCGGGCGCACCGTGAGTGACGGCTTGCAGCTCCGCTCGCTCGCCATCCTCTTCTGGCTCGACGAAGGGACGCAACTCTGGCGATTCAATGCCGCGACGCGGCGCATGGAGAGCGCCGCGGCGGATTCCTGCGAGGCCGTTCACCGGACGCTCGAGGCCGGCGAGCCGCAGCCGTTGCGCGTCGACGAGCACGCCGACGAGCCAGCATCGGAGAGCGACGACCCCGACGCGGCGGCCGCTCGAGTGGCTCTCGCGAGCCTGGGCGTGAGCCTCCTCGTTCCGTTCAGTCTCGGTTCGCGCGTGATCGGCACGCTCGCGCTCGGACCGAAGCGCTCCGGCCGGCCCTTCAGCAGTGAGGATCTGGCGCTCCTCGAAACGCTCGCCGCCCAGTGCGCCATCGCCCTTCAGAACGCACACTCCTACCAAGCGCTCCAGACCCTCAATCGAGAGCTCGAGGCCAAGGTGCAGGCCCGTACCGCCGAGCTCGAGCACTCGAACACCGATCTCGCCACATCGAACGCCGAGCTCGAGCGCGCCTACCGGGAGCTGCAGGCCGCCCAGGCGCAGCTCGTGCAGAGCGAGAAAATGGCGTCGCTCGGCCTCCTCGTCGCTGGGGTCGCCCACGAGATCAACAACCCGGTGAGCTTCATCGTAAGCAACGTGAAGCCGCTGCGACGGCGGCTCGAGGGCCTGCGGGCCCTGGCGGCAGGGCATCCCGACAGCGAGCTCAGCGCTGGCGTCGACCGCGTCCGCGAGGTGTTCGACATCATCGCGCGGGGTGCCGAACGCACCGCCGGCATCGTCAACGACCTGCGCACCTTCTCGCGACCTGGAGACGCGCAGACGAAAGCCGTCGATCTCCACGAGGGCATCGAGGTGAGTCTCCGCCTGCTTCATCCGCGCTGGGCCGAGCGCATCATCATCCATCGCGACTACGGCCCGCTCCCACCCGTCGAGGCGGCGGCGGGCGAGATCAATCAGGTGCTCATGAACATCCTGGCAAACGCCTGCGACGCGATCAGCGGGCGCGGCAACGTCTGGATCCGAACCACCCACGAGGGGTCCGCGGTCCGGGTGTCGATCCGCGACGACGGCGCCGGCATCCGGCCCGAGCATCTGTCGAGGATCTTCGATCCGTTCTTCACGACCAAGCCCCCGGGCAAGGGCACCGGGCTCGGTCTCGCCATCAGCCACGGGCTCGTGGCGCATCACGGCGGAACGATCGAAGTCGAGAGCGAGCCCGGTGTGGGCACCGAATTCACGATCGTTTTGCCGGTGCACTCCGTCGCCGCCGCGTCGTGAGCCGAGCCGCTGGAGTCTACGATCGCTTGACACCATGGCGTACCCCGCGTTTCATACGAGCGACCGTGGACCTGGACTACCACCGCTACCCGATCGTCGTCGTGGACGACGAGCCCGACATCCTGCGCTCGTTCCAGATCAACTACGGTGACGAGTTCGCGATCGTGACCGCCGAGAGCGGCTCCCGCGGCCTGGAGCTGCTCGGTATGCACGACCCCGCGGTGATCGTGGGCGACCAGCGTATGCCCAGGATGGACGGCTCGGAGTTCTTCGAGCGTTCGCGACAGGTCCGCCCCGACGCGATCCGCGTCATGCTGACGGGTTACGCCGACCTCGATGCGTTGGTGCGCGCGATCAACGCCGGTCAGATCTACCGTTACGTGTCGAAGCCCTGGGACGATGAAGAGCTCCGCATCCTCCTCCGCCAAGCATTCGACGTCTTCCACCTGACGCGCGAGAACAAGCGCCTGATGGAACGCTTGGCGGACGAGAACGTCTACCTCAAGAAGGCCGCGAGCCCCCCACCGGCGATCATCGGTGACGGCCCTCGCATACGCGAGGTCGTGGCGCAGATCGCAACCGTCGCGCCGACGCCGGCGACGGTCCTCATCGAGGGCGAGACTGGCACTGGCAAAGAGCTCGTGGCGCGCGGAATCCACAGTCTCCTCGATGAGCTTGGCCCTGCAGGGGAAGCTTCTGCGGGTGCTCCAGGAGCGCGAGGTTCGACCGCTCGGCGACAACAAGCCGCGTCCGATCGACGTCCGCGTGATCGCCGCGACCAATCAGCGCCTCGAGGACGAGATCACGGCGAAGCGTTTCCGTGACGACCTCTACTTCCGATTGAAGGTCTTCCTAATCCGCGTCCCACCCCTCCGCGACCGTCGTGAGGACATCCCCTTGCTCGCTCGGCATTTGATCACGCGCATCTCCGCCCGCCTCAAGAAGCGCGTTGGAGAGCCGTCACCCGAGACGTTGGCGGTGCTGAGTCGGTACTCCTACCGTGGGAACGTCCGCGAGCTCGAGAACGTCCTCGAGCAGGCGGTCATTCTGGCCGAGCCCGACGCGGCGATCACCGAAGATCTGCTCCCCGACGAGATCCTCGACGCCGTCGTCCCTCCAGAGCCGGCGACCACACTCCGCGGCACTCGCGACGCGTTCGAGCGCCGACAAATTGAAGAAGCGGTCGCGGGCGCCCACGGCGTGCTGCGCCGGGCCGCCGAGTCGCTCGGCATCACCTACCGCGGGCTCGCCAAGAAGATGGACCGCCTGGGGATCCCGCGCCGGCGGGAGGACGAGCCGCCGGGGAGCGACGCGCCCGACACTTCCTCGCTGTAGCTCCATTGTGGGTGCGCGGTGTCGCTGATGCGGACCGCCCCGATGCGGCTGCCGTTCGCCGTCGGCCTCACCGCGCTCTCCGGCGGCCTCTACGGGCTCTGCTTTCCCACCGCGAGCGTGCAACTCCTCGCGTGGGTCGTGCTCGTACCTTTCTTTGTGGCCCTGCGAGGGGTCCGACTAGGCGTGGCTCTCGGGCTCGGCTGGGTCTGGACGATCACCGCGGCCTACGCGGTGGGCGATTGGTTCCCTAGCTCCGTCGCAGCGTATTACCGGCAGCCGCTCGCAATCGGGATCGCCTTCTTCTTCGGCGTGTCCTCGCTCATGGCGGCTCCGTATTACATGGCCTTCGCCGCCTGGTATCGAGCCATCGGCCGCGGGTCGGGACCATGGCTCTCGCTGCTCGTGGCAGCCGCCTGGACCGCCGCCGAGCTCGGCCGGTCGCGGCTTTTCACGGGTAACCCATGGGCTCTCCTCGGATATTCACAGGTCGGGGTCGACGCGCTCGTTCAGATCGCCGACGTGACCGGCGTCTACGGAGTGACTTTCATGCTCGCGGTGGTGAACGCCGCGCTCGCCGAGACGTGGCTGGCCGGAGCGCGATCGCGGCGGCGCGCGTCCATGGGGCTCGTCCTCGCCGGCGCTGTCGTAGCGATCGTGCTCGGCTACGGGCGGCTGCGCATGGCGGCGCTCGCCGGGTCGCGGGGCACCCCGATCGAGGTCGCCCTGATCCAGGGCAACCTCGACCTCGGGACGCAGTGGCGCGAGGAATTCTACGGACGCAATCTCGACGTCTACCTCCGCCTCACGCAGGCCGCGCTCGAGGCGCACCGCCCGGCGCTCGTCGTCTGGCCGGAGAACTCGCTCACGTTCTTTCTCGAGACGGAGCCGCACTATCGCGCGGCGATCGCCCGCGTGCTCCAGCCGTCGAGCGCGCAGCTCTTGGCGGGCGGCCCGCGCGCAGTGGGACGTGCCCACCCGCTCTACTACAACTCGATGTTCCTCCTCTCCCCCGACGGGACCATCCTCGGCCACTACGACAAGCAGCGGCTCGTGCCCTTCGCCGAGTACTTTCCGATCCGCGCAATCGACGTTCTCCGCCGTCGCTTCGGACGGATACGCGAGCTCACACCGGGGCGCCCGTCGCCGCCGCTCCCGACGGTGGCCGGTCTCGCGGGCATTACGATCTGCAACGAAGCGATGTTCCCGGAGGTCGCGGCCGAACGCGTCCGCGAAGGAGCCGTCTTCTTCGTGGATCCCGCGCACGACACGTGGCTGACCCCGAAATTCTCCGCCCAGCAATTCGACATCGTGCGGCTGCGGACGATCGAGCAGCGGCGCTTCCTGATTCGCGCCTCGACCTCGGGGCCGTCGGCGATCGTCGATCCGCTCGGACGCCTCCGCGCCCGCTCGGAGTTTCTCGCCCGTGCGGCCGTGGTCGGAACGATCGAAGCCCGCGACGACGTGACGCTTTATGGTCGGCTCGGTGATGTCTTCGCTTCCCTGTGCGCGCTGGCCGCGCTGATCGCGTGGGGCACACGGATGTTCCCCTTGCGGAGGCACGAGGTTTAATGATCCCCGGCCAGCGGTCGAAAGCCCATCGCGGCGAACGGCCAACCGTAAGTGCTCGCCGACACCCGCACGGCATTCTTCGGACTCTGCTTGGAAGCAGGCCAGCAGGTCCTGACGAAGATGATGGAAGCGGATCGCGCGCAGCTCTGCGGACCGCCGCACGTCCCCGATCCCCACCGCCGCGCCTACCGCCACGGACAGGCGGCCAGGCAAGGTGACGCTCGGGGGCCGGCGCATTCTCGCGCCGCGGCTGCGCGCGCGCAGCGTCGACGGGGCCGAGCTCGTGCTCCCGAGCTTCGGCGTTCCAATGATGGAGCTGCAGGATGAGCCGCTCGCTGTCGACGAGGCGCTCGTAGGCGGGACCGCCGTGACCGCTCGTGCAACCGAGAAGCTCCTGGTACCACCGGCTGCTCGCTGCGACGTCTCGGACGGCGATGAGGGGTTGGGACTGTATCGGACATCCTCCCTTTTTCCCGCCCTCTCGTTCGCTAGTGACGGTGATTACGGAGAGTACTCCCCCTTGTCCTTGCCGAAGCTCGCATGATACGGCCCGGCCGGAAGACCGGCCCCGGACATGCCGAACGCCTGCGTATTGGCCATCTACGCAAGCGGACGGTAGTCGATCTCGACCATCTGGTTGATCGCGTAGGTTACCGCCGCCGCGATCAGCATTCCGATCGGATTTTCTCCTCCGTCTCCAGAGTTGCGCGCTGCAGACTGTATATCAACTTGTCCATCAACGGCACCCGGACCACCGTTTCCGTGACCGGCGCGGGGCGAGACGCTCTTCATCGACGCCCGCAAGCTCCTCGCGGGCGGGTCGCGATACTGGGTGGTTCCCATGAATCCTGCAGCGACATCGAAGGCGTTTGCCCTCCTCGTCAGCAAGTCGGGGATCCGGCGCGTCTCCTTCCACGCATGCCGCCACACACACGCGACCTTACTGATGGGCGCGAACGTCCACCCCAAAGTGGTGAGCGAGCGACTCGGACACGCCACGGTCGGAATCACGCTCGATACCTATTCTCATGTGCTGCCCGCCATGCAGGAAGAGGCCGCTAACAGAAGATGAACGAGCTGCTTGCACCAGGCACATCGCGATCACGGCGACACTGAAGAGACCAGATGGGGAACTCGCCCAGATTAGGCTCGGCGAGAACTGCACAGTTGTTCGCAACTTCTTGATCTAAAAAGCGGAGGGGGAGGGATTCGAACCCCCGAGGGCTCGCGCCCTGCCGGTTTTCAAGTGCGACGGTTGCGGCCCCGCAGCGTCCTCCATCGTCACAGCGGGTCCCCTTCTACACGCAGTTGCAGCCGCCGACTTCCCGCGGGATCCCGGTTGGTCCCATCCTGTCCCAGACAGTTGATGGGGAACTGGATTGGGAACTTACAAGCCCTGCGGGTTGTCGAGACGAGCGCATCCTTCGAAGAGCGGTCCGCCGGTTCGGCCATCGGGTCCACCGAGACCACCAGCAGCGGAGAATCTCGGCATCCTTCCGAACGTCATCCGAGAACCATCTCGGACGCTCAGCCCTGGCGAGTAGAACGACGTCGGTCGCATACGGGCTCCCTCGCAACCCGTCGGCGCCCGAGCAGGTTGATTGACAGAAACACAGAACGACAGTAATGTGTATTACATGGTAACGCGCCTTTCCACAGATCTGGGCGACCCACGACTGCTACGCCTCCTGAAAGCTGAGGCCAACGAGCGCGACACCAGCGTCAAGGACGTGCTCACCCGCGCCTTGGAAGCCTACTTTGCAGACCGCCTCGAAACCAAGGCTCTCGCGAAGCTCGCCGAGTCGTCCTTCACCGAGTGGGACGACCCGCGGGACTCGGAATACGATCGTCTGTGAAGCTCGGCGAGATCGCTCTCGTTCGGTTTCCGTTCACGGACCTCGCAACTGCCAAGAAGCGCCCTGCCCTGGTGCTCGCCCGGACGATGCGATCACCGCGGAACCGCCTCGCCACGGTCGCAATGATCACCAGTCAGGTCGAGGCGTTGAAGCTCGACGGTGACGTGCTTCTGGCAGACTGGAAGGCTGCCGGCCTGCTGCACCCGAGCTTGCTCCGTCTCGCCAAGATTGCGACGATCGACGAGCATCTCATCGACAAGACGATAGGGCGACTTTCGGCGCGCGACCTCAAGGCCGCGCGGCAGGCGTTTCGCCGGGCGTTTGCAACCTGGCTGCGATGAAGGCTTGAACGTTTCGCAAGCCACAACACGCTAATCAGCGCGTCTCACGCCACTTGCGTGGCGCACGTCGATAGAAGCGGAGGGGGAGGGATTCGAACCCCCGAGGGCTCGCGCCCTGCCGGTTTTCAAGACCGGTGCCTTCAACCGCTCGGCCACCCCTCCGTGACACCGACGTAGCGCACCGAACGACGTGGCGCTACGGCGCCGGGCACCGCGCTTTCGACGGCGCGGTGCTACGGCGCGTCGTGCGGCAGGCCGAGCAGCCGCTCGGCGATGACGTTCTTCTGAATGTTCGGCGTCCCGCCGCCGATCACGTACGGTGGCCAGCCGAGCATCACGCGCTGCCATTTGCCGTCGTGATCGCGTACGGTGACTTCCTCGCGAGCACGCCGTAGGTGCCCTCGATGTCGCGCGCCAGACGGCCGGACTCGATCTCGACGCGCGCGCGGATGAGCTTGTTGATCGAGGTCTCGGCGCCGAGTGGCTCGCCGCGGAGCTGCTTGGTGAGGAAGCGGAGGCCGTTCAGGCGCATGGCCTCGACCTGCGTCTCCATGCGCGCCAGGCGCTGGCGGATGCCGGGATCCTCGATCGCGCGCCGCCCGCGGCGACGGCAGCGCTGCGCCAGCTCCTTCAATCCTTCGAGACGGTGCTTCAGCGCCCAGACGTCGCCGATCGAGCTGCGCTCGTTGGCGAGGGCGTCCTTCGTCACATCCCAGCCTTGCCCTTCGGCTCCGAGGCGATTGGCGAGGGGAACGTGCACGTCCTCGAAGAAGACCTCAGCGAACATGGCGCCGCCGTTCATCTCCTTGATCGGCTTCACGGTGATGCCGGCGGTGTCCATGCGGACGAGGAGGCAGGTGATGCCGAGGTGCTTCGGCGCGTCCGAGTCGGTGCGGACGAGGAGAATCATCCACTGCGACCACATGGCGAGACTCGTCCAGATCTTCTGCCCGGTCACGACGTAGTGATCACCGTCGCGGACGGCCTTGCACTGCAGCGACGCGAGGTCGCTGCCGGCGCCGGGCTCGGAGTAGCCGGTGCACCACTGGAGGTCGCCCTTCAGGATCGGCGGAATGTGCCGTGCCTTCTGCTCGTCGGTGCCGGCGCCATCTCCTCCTTGAGGATCATCTGCTCGACGAGCGAGCCGCCACCGCCGCCGACGTCCTTCGGCCAGTTGAATCCGACCCAGCCTTTCACGAGGAGGTCTTGGTTCCATTTGTAGAGCGCCGGCAGGTTCGCGAGGCCGCTCTCGAGATCACCGTCGCCGCCCCCGGCGCTCTTGGGCAGATGATCGCGGATGAAGGCGCGTACCTCGGCGCGAAAGCGTTCCTCTTCGGGGGTGAAGCTGAAGTCCACGACTCCTCCTACCGGCTCATCCGCCGGTGTGCTCCTGGAGCGCGAGCACGCGCTCGTAGTGCTCGTCGGGCGCGCCCATCCAGACGTGGCAGTGGCGGCCGCGCTTGTAGAAGAGATGCGCGTGGCACTCCCAGGTATAGCCGATCGCGCCGTGGATCTGGATGCACTCCCCGCCGGCAGCGTCGAGCGCCTCGGCGGCCGCGGCCTTCGCCATCGCCGCATACGACGCCGCCTGCTCGGGATCATGGTCGACGGCCCAGGCACCGTAGTAGACGAGCGAGCGCGCCGACTCGATGTCGACGAGGAGCTCGGCGCAGCGGTGCTTCACGCCCTGGAAGCGGCCGATCGGCGACCCGAACTGCCGGCGGACCTTGGCATACTCGACGGCCATGGCGAGCGCCGCGTCGGCGGCGCCGACCATCTCGGCGGCGAGGCCGATCGTCATGCGATCGAGGACGCGCGTGACCGCGGGCCAGGCGCCGCCGGCGGCACCGAGCCGCGTGCTCGCCGGGAGGCGTACGCTCTCGAGACGCACCTCGGCGGCGGGCTTGGTGGCGTCGACGACGACGAGCGGCGTGATACGCACGCCGGGCGCGTCCGCTGCGACGAGGAAGAGGCTCACGCCCGCGTCCTCGTGCGCGGCGACCAGGATCAGGTCGGCGTCCTGGGCGTCGGGGACGAAGAGCTTCACGCCGTCGAGCACGACGTCGCCCGCCTGGTTGCGCGCGCGCGTCGCGATCGCCGCGGGCGCGAGCACGTCGCTCTCCTCGAGGACGGCGATCGTCGCGACCGTCTCACCGCCGGCGATCGCGGGAAGATGCGCCGCGCACTGCGCCGCGGTGCCGAGCGCGTGCAGCGCCGCAGCCGCGGCGTCGGTGGCGAGGAGCGGCAGCGGCGCCAGGCTCTTCCCCATCTCCTCGAGGACGACGATCAGATCCTCGCAGCCGAGCCCGAGGCCGCCGTGCGCCTCCGGCAGGGTGATTCCCGGCCAGCCGAGCTCGGCGGTGCGCTTCCAGAGCGCGCGATCGAGCGGCCGCGGATCGGCCGACCACGCGAGGATGCGATCGAGCGGCAGCTCGGCGTCGAGCAGCCGACGGACTTGCTGACGAAGCTGCTCCTGCTCTTGCGTAAAGCCGAAATCCATCGCCCGACCTCCGCGCGCCAGCATGCATCACCCTTTACTTATTGCAAGAGCTTGCATATACGCGCCGCATTCGCGTCGGTTCGGAGGAGACCCGCATGCCCATCGAACTCACCAAGGCGCTCGGCGCCGAGCTTCCCGCGACCCGCTACTCGTGGAACGAGGACACGCTGATGCTCTACGCCCTCGGCGCGGGCGTCGGCATCGGCGCCGATCAGACGAGCCCGGCCGTCCTTCAGTACACCTACGAGAACGGCCTCAAGGCGCTACCGACTTTCGGCGTCGTCCCGAGCTTCCCGACGCTCATGGGCATGATGAATCTCCCCGGCTTGAGCTTCAATCCGATGATGCTGCTCCACGGCGAGCAGTACCTCGAGGTGGTGAAGCGCCCGATTCCGACCAGCGCCAGCGTCGTCACCCGCGCGCGCGTGAAGGCGATCTACGACAAAGGCAAGGGCGCGCTCGTGATCCTCGCGGCGGCGACGACGACCGACGACGGCACCGTCCTCTTCGAGAACGAGTTCGGCATCTTTCTGCGCGGCGAGGGCGGCTTCGGTGGCGAGTCGGGGCCCGCGCCGGCCAACGAGGCGCCGAGCCGAGCGCCCGATGCCGTCGTCGAGTACCCGACGATGTCGCAGCAGGCGCTCCTCTATCGCCTCTCCGGCGACAAAAACCCGCTGCACGCCGATCCAGGCTTCGCCAGCATGGGCGGCTTCGACAAACCGATCCTCCATGGCCTCTGCACCTTCGCCAACGTCGGGCGCGCGGTGATCCAGGCGTTCGCCGGCGACGATCCGACGCGCTTCCGTTCGATCAAGGTGCGCTTCGCGCGTCCGGTGATGCCCGGCCAGACGATCACCACCGAGATGTGGCGCGAGTCCGACCGCGACGTCCTGGTGCAAGCGAAGGCGGGGGGACACGTCGTGATCTCGAACGCCAAGGTGACGCTCGCCTGAGGCGCCTCGTCGCTCAGGCGACCGCGCCGCGGCGGCGGTCGAGCGTCGCGGCAGCGCGGCGCACGCGGCGCAACCGCGCGCAGACGATCGCCGCGATCCTCGCCGCGGCAACCGAGCTCATCGCCCGCAAAGGACCCGATGGCTTCGGCCTCGCCGAGCTCGGGGCCGAGGCCGGCGTGTCGTTCGGTCTCATCCATCGCTACTTCGGCGGCAAGACCGGGCTGCTGAAAGAAGCGCTGCGCCAGCCGTTCACGCGTCAGCTCGCGCGCGTCCTCGCGCTCTACGAGCGCGGCGAGGCGCGGCGCGGGCCGGAGCCGTTGCTCGACTCGCTGTTCGAGGCGCAGCGCCGTAATCCGCGCTACGTCCGCCTGCTCGCGTGGGGGTTGCTCACCGGCCTCCTCACCGAGGACGTGTTCGCGGCCGACCGCGCACCGATCCAGCGTCTGCTCGCGCTGCACCGCGAGGCGGCGCGGCCTCCGCGTTCGGTCGATACCCGCGCCGTCTCGGCCTTGGCCCTCACCGCGACCCTCGGCTTCGCGCTCTTCCAGCCGCTGCTGCACGCCCTCTTCGACGTCGGCGACGACTTCGAGGCCGTCTATCGGCATCACGTCGCCCGCGCGCTCGGCGCCTTCCGCACCCCGGCGACCCGCCGGACGCGAGTCCGCCGTCCACCAGTGGTCGACCGTTGAGGGACGTGGTTGAATGCACGACATGACGAAGCCGCCCGCACGCGGTCGCCCCGCCCCTGCCGATGCCGACTCGCGGCCATCGTCCGGCCGACAGCGCCGGAAGGCACCCGACGCGCGCGGCCGCACGCTCTTCGAGGTCTCGGCGGGCGGCGTGATCTACCGCCGCACCGAGAGCGGCATCGCCGTCTGCCTCATCGCCACCAAGGGCGGGACGCGCTGGCAGCTCCCGAAGGGCAAGCGCGAGGAGGGCGAGTCGCTCGAGCAGACGGCGGCCCGCGAAGTCGCGGAGGAGACCGGGCTCACCGGACGCGTCGGCCCGCGCCTCGAGAAGATCGATCTCTGGTTCACCTGGAACGAGAACGGCATGGCCGTCCGCCACCACAAGCTCGTCTACTTCTTTCTCATCGAGTACATGCGCGGCGACACCGCGGACCACGACGACGAGGTCGAGGACGCCTGCTGGTTCGACGCCGAGGAGGCGCTCGCGCGTCTCACCTTCTCGAACGAGCGCCGCGTCGTCGCTCGCGCGCTCGAGCTGCTGGCCGGGCAGGTGCCCGCGCCGCCGCAGCACCAGCCCTCCTGACGTGAGCCCGCCGAGCGACCGCGGTCGCTCGGCACCGGCGACGCCCTACTTCTTTTTCGCCGCCGCCGGCTTCGCCTCGATCGAGGTCGCCGACATGCGATACAGGATCGTCACCTTGTCGCCGACCTTGACGTCGCCCGTCGACTTCGTGTCCGCGCCTTTGGCGATCTCCCAGTTGTCGTTGCCCTTCTTCACGGTGATCGCCCCGTCGCTGACGCTCACCACCGCACCGGTCACCTGATAGGTCCTGACCTCGCCAGCGAACGCCGCGGTTGTGAGCAGGCTCATCGCGGCCGCCATCATCGACAACGTACCCTTCATGATCGTCGCTCCTTTTCCCCGGAGGATTTCTCGATGACGGCGCGCCCGCCCATGTACGGCTGCAGCACCGCGGGAATGCGCACCGAGCCGTCGGCTTCTTGATACGTCTCGAGCACCGCGATCACGACGCGCGGCAGCGCCAGGCCGGAGCCGTTCAGGGTATGCACCAGCTCGGGTTTGGCGCGCGGCGCGGGGCGATAGCGGATGTTGGTGCGGCGCGCTTGGAAGTCGCGGAAGTTCGAGCACGAGCTCACCTCGAGCCACTCGCCGCATCCCGGCGCCCAGAGCTCGACGTCGTACTTCATCGCGGCGACGAAGCTCAAATCGCCGGTGCACATCTGGACGACGCGGTGGGGGATCTGGAGGCGCCGGCAGACGTCTTCGGCGTCGTCGAGGAGGCGCAGCAGCTCGCCGTCGGAGGCCGCCGGCTCGACGAACTTCACCATCTCGACCTTGTCGAACTGGTGCCCGCGCTTGATGCCGCGGACGTCGCGGCCCGCCGACATCTTCTCGCGCCGGAAGCACGGCGTGTAGGCGACGTGCCGTACCGGCAGCACGCCCGCCGCAAAGATCTCGTCACGGTACATGTTCGTCACCGGCACCTCGGCGGTCGGCACGAACCACACGTCGTCCTCGGCGTCGCGATAGAGGTTGTCGCCGAATTTGGGAAGGTTGCCGGTGCCGACGAGGCACTCGCGACGCACCATCGCCGGCGGATAGACCTCGCTGTAGCCGTGCTCGCGGACGTGCAGGTCGAGCATCCAATTGATGAGGGCGCGCTGCAGCGCCGCGCCGACACCCCGCATGAGGTAGAACCGCGACCCCGAGACCTTGGCGCCGCGCTCGAAATCGAGGATGCCGAGCGTCTCGCCGAGCTCCCAGTGCGGCCGCGGCGTGAAGGCGAACACCGGCGGCGTACCAACGGTCCGCACCACGACGTTGTCGCGCTCGTCGGCGCCGACGGGGACGTCGGGATGCGGCAGGTTGGGAATCTCGAGCATCCGCGCCTCGAAACGCGCCTCGAGCGCGGCGACCCGCTCCTCGGCCGCCGCGATCGCGTCGCCGGCACCGCGCGTCGTGGCGATCGCACGCTCGCGTTCGGCGGCATCCTTGAGCGCACCGATCGCGCGCGACGCGGCGCCGCGCTCGGCCTTGCGCGTCTCGAGCTCGTGGATCGCGGCGCGCCGCTCGGCGTCGAGCGCGAGGAGCGTGTCGATCTCCGCCGGCTCGACGCCGACGGTCGCGAGCGCCGCCTTTACCGCGTCCGGCTCCTCACGAATGCGCCGGATGTCGAGCATCGGGGCGTCCTAGCACGCACCTCCGACGCCGGCAATTCAGACACGCTGGCGCGAAGAGTCGCGCCCGCATCAGTCCGCGCCAAAGGCGTCGACGACGTGCGCTACGGTCACCGTCCATCCTCGCACTTCGACCGCGACGACGTCGAAGCGGACGGGATGCGCGTGCAGCCGATGGCGCGCGAGGTAGATGCCGGCGACACGCACCACTTGGCGCTGCTTCGCCGTCGTGACCGACTCGAGCGCGCTCCCGTGCGCGTGGCCGCGGCGTGTTCGCACCTCGCCGAATACGATGGTGCGCGCGTCGAGCGCGACGACGTCGATCTCGCCGGCGGCGCAGCGGAAGTTGCGGGCGAGGATCGTGTAGCCGCGCGAGCGGAGAAACGCGGCGGCGAGCGCCTCGCCTTCGGCGCCGCAGCGCAGCCGCTCCCGGGTCACGCGCGACCGCTACCACGCGACACCCAACCACGAACGACGACGAGTAGCGTACGCGCGTCCACGTTGGCGCGCACGGACGGTGCTTGCTACACTCGTCCGCCGTGAAGATTTCTCGCGACGAGATCCGCCACGTCGCTCTCCTCGCCCGCCTCGCGCTCGATCCCGCCGAGGAGGAAGCGATGACGGCGACGCTCGACGCCATCCTCACCTACATGGAGAAGCTCGGCGCGCTCGATACCTCGGCGGTCGAGCCGACGGCGCACATGCTCGAGCTGCCCGCCGCCTGGCGTGAGGACCGAGTGACGAACGTGTCCGACACCGACGCGCTCCTCGCCAACGCGCCGGCGCGCGACGGTGACTTCTTCCGCGTACCCAAAATCATCGAGTGAGCGTCGCGTGACCATCGGGTACCCACGCGTGACGCGCCCGTGACCGCTGCGTTCGACCAGCCGACGATCACCGACGCCGCCCGTCGCCTGCGCGCCGGCGAGCTCTCGGCGACGGAGCTGACCCGCGCCGCTCTGGCACGCGCGGCGGCGCGCGCGGCCGATCTGCACGCGTTCATCACCGTCGCCGAGGAAGCGGCGCTGCGCGACGCCGCCGCCTCCGACGCTCGACTCCGCGCCGGCAAGCCGGCAGGGGCGCTCGAGGGAATCCCGATCGCGATCAAGGACGTGATCGCGACGGCGGGAATCCGCACCACCGCCGGCTCGCGTATTCTCGCCGACTTCGTCCCGCCCTATGACGCGACGGTCACGGCCCGCCTGAGGGCGGCCGGCGCGGTGATCGTCGGCAAGACGAACTGCGACGAGTTCGCGATGGGCTCGTCGAACGAGAACTCCGCCTTCGGGCCGGCGCGCAACCCCTGGGACGTCACGCGCGTGCCCGGCGGCTCGTCGGGCGGCTCGGCGGTCGCCGTCGCCGCCAGCCTCGCCCTCGGCAGCCTCGGCACCGACACCGGCGGCTCGATCCGCCTGCCCGCCTCCTACTGCGGCGTCGTCGGCATGAAGCCGACGTATGGACGCGTGAGCCGCTACGGGGTGATCGCCTACGCGTCGTCGCTCGATCAGGTCGGGCCCTTCGCGCGCGACGTCACCGACTGCGCGCTCCTCCTCGGCGTCCTCGCCGGGCACGACGCGCGCGACTCGACCTCGGTCGAGCGCGCGGTGCCCGACTATGGCGACGCGCTCGCAGGTGGCGCCAAGGGCCTCCGCATCGCCATTCCAGGCGAGTACTTCGTCGAGGGCATGGAGCCGGACGTCGAGCGCGCCGTGCAGAGCGCCGTCGAGACGCTCGGCGGACTCGGCGCGCAGATCGGCTCGGTGTCGCTGCCGCATACCGAATACGCGGTCAGCGCCTACTACGTCGTAGCGACGGCGGAGGCGAGCTCGAACCTCGCCCGCTACGACGGCGTCCGCTACGGCAGCCGCGTCGACGGCGACGGCACGCTCCTCGAGATGTATCGCCGTACGCGCGCCGCCGGCTTCGGCGACGAAGTGAAGCGCCGCATCATGCTCGGCACCTACGCGCTCTCCGCCGGCTACTACGACGCCTACTACCTGAAGGCGCAGCGGGTGCGGACGCTCATTCTCAACGACTTCGCGCGCGTGTTTCAAGACGCCGACGTCATCGTCACGCCGACGGCACCGACCACCGCCTTCCGTCTCGGTGAGAAGGTCGCCGATCCGCTGCAGATGTACCTCTCGGACATCTTCACGATCTCGGTCAACCTTGCCGGCCTGCCGGCGATCTCGCTTCCGTGCGGCATCGACGCCGCCGGCCTGCCGATCGGACTGCAGATCATCGGCCCACCCTTCGGCGAGGAGCTGGTCCTGCGCGCCGCGCGCGCCTATGAAGCAGCGACCGACTGGCACACGCGTCGTCCGCCCGCTCCGGGAGGGTCGCGATGAGCGCCGGCGACCGCTTTGAGCCGGTCATCGGCCTCGAGGTGCACGCCGAGCTCCTCACCGCCTCGAAGATCTTCTGCGGATGCTCCGCGAGTTTCGGCGCGCCGCCGAATCAACACACCTGCCCCGTATGTCTCGGCATGCCGGGAGTGCTGCCGGTGCTCAATCGACGGGTCGTCGAATTCGCGATCCGCGCCGGTCTCGCCATCCGCTGCGCGATCGCGCCGCGCAGCCGCTGGGCGCGCAAGAACTACTTCTATCCCGACCTCGCCAAGGGCTATCAGATCAGCCAGTACGAGCTGCCGATCTGCGTCGGCGGTCACCTCGACATCGTCGTCGACGGCGTCGCGAAGCGCGTGCGCCTGACGCGTATCCACATGGAGGAGGACACTGGCAAGAACATCCACGACGCCCACGGCAGCGAGAGTCTCGTCGACTTCAACCGCTGCGGCGTGCCGCTGCTCGAGATCGTCAGCGAGCCCGACCTGGCCTCGCCGGCGGAGGCCGGCGCCTATCTGCGCACCCTCCGGACGCTCGTCCGCTACCTCGAGATCTGCGACGGCAACATGGAGGAAGGCAGCTTCCGCTGCGACGCCAACGTATCGGTGCGCGCGCGCGGCACGACCGCGCTCGGCGTCAAGGTGGAGGTGAAGAACATGAACTCCTTCCGCGCCGTCGAGAAGGCGATCGCCTACGAGATCGCCCGCCACGCACGCGTGCTCGAGGAGGGCGGCACGATCGTGCAGGAGACGCGGCTCTGGGACGCCGACCGCGAAGAGACGCGCCCGATGCGCAGCAAGGAGTCGGCGCACGACTATCGCTACTTCCCCGATCCCGACCTACCACCGCTCGTCGTCTCCGAGGCGTTGGTCGCGGAGGTGCGGCGGGCGATGCCCGAGCTGCCGGACGCGCGCCGCACCCGTTTCGTCGCCGCGCTCAAGCTACCCGAGTACGATGCCGAGGTCCTCACCTCGCGCCGAGACCTCGCCGACTACTTCGAGGCGGTCGTCGCCGCGCACCCGAACGCCAAGGCCGTGAGCAACTGGGTCATGGGCGACGTCCTCCGCCTGCTGAAGGAGCGCAAGCTCGACGACGCGCTCACCATCACCGACTGGCCGGTCGCCGCCGCGCACCTCGGCGAGCTCATCGCGCTCATCGACGAGGGCGCGATCAGCGGCAAGATCGCCAAGACGGTCTTCGAGGAGATGGGCACGAGCGGGGGCACGCCACGCGCGATCGTCGCCGCCCGCGGCCTCACCCAGGTCTCCGACGAGGGCCCGATCGTCGCCGCGATCGACCAGGTGCTGGCCGCGCACCCCGACAAGGTCGCCGAGTTCCGCGCCGGCAAGGACAAGCTCCTCGGCTTCTTCGTCGGCCAAGTCATGAAGGCCACCGCCGGCAAAGCCAATCCCCCCCTCGTCAACCGCCTCCTCACCGAAAAGCTCCGCGGCGAGTGAACGCGGCCTCGACTTCGCCGTAAAAACAAGGCATCGACCTATCCCTCCAAGCGATCCGGGTGTGTCGCCCCGTATCGGCTCACCTCTTTTTGTCCGGCAAGCGCTCGTTATTTAAGCCTCGATTCACTCGTTGTGGTGTTGTGCCCCAGGCGCGAACCGGGCGATGTCCATCATACGTCGCTCGTGCCCAATGCCAGAGGAGGGCCCTTTATGAAGACCGTCCGCCTAGGCCTGTCGCTGATCGCGCTGCTTTTCCTCGTGAGACCCGCGGTCGCCGAGCCGCTTCGTTGCAAACGCGGGATCGCGAAGGCGAGCGCGAAATTTGTGCAGTTGAAGATGACGGCGCTGCAGAAGTGCAATGACGCCGTCGTCACCGACGCGAGCGCGGGCCCGTGCCCGGACTCAAAGGCGTCGGCGAAGATCGCCAGCGCCATGAGCAAGGTGCAGAGGGTGGTGGAGAGCCAATGCGGCGGCGCCGATCGCACCTGCGGAACCGGAGACGACGATTCGCTGGCCTCGATCGGCTGGAACATCAGCATCTGTCCCAACATCGAAGGCGGCAATTGCACGAACCCCATCGCCAATTGCGACGACGTGAGCCAGTGCCTGCTCTGCGTCGGAGAGACGGCCGTCGACCAGGCGATCACGCTCTACTACGGAGATTTCGACCTCGCGACCTCCGACCCCACGGTCGTCAAGTGTCAGCGCGCGATCGGCAAGGATACGACGAAGTTCCTCGTGACCAAGAGCAAGGCCCTCCAGAAATGCGAAGACCAGGTCCTGAGCGGCGCGATTGCGGGTCCGTGCCCCGATGCGGCGAAGGCGGCACCAACGATCGCCAAGGCGGAATCGAAGAAGCGGGCGGGAATCTGCAGGGCCTGCGGCGGTGCGGACGGAGCGTGCGGCGGCGGCAATGATCTCACCCCGACCCAGATCGGATTCGCCGCGAACTGCCCGAACGTGACGATACCGGGAGGCGCGTCGTGCGCCCACGCGATCGCCACGCTGCAGGACATCGTCGACTGCGTCGATTGCGTGAGCGAGTTCAATGACGACTGTCTCGACCCCCTGAGCGTTCCGGCGATCAAGAGCTATCCAAACGAGTGCAACGGCGGCTCCGGGCCGGTACCGACGCCGACGACAACCGCGACGCCGCAGCCCGCGACGCCCGGCGTCACACCGACACCGGGTACGGGCGGCTGCCCGAGCCTGCTCACCTTCGAGGCGAACGGTGACACGGCCGACCTCGACACCGGCTGGACGGGACAGTCGCACGACGGCAAGGTCATCAACAACGGCCTCTTGACGCTCGGCGTCGGCACCTGCAGCGGGAGCTCCCCGAGCTGCGGTCAATGCTCCGTGAGCGGCCCGCTCGCGAACGGCGGCGGAACTGCCGCGAACAACCAGCGCTGCACCGGCGACACGTCGGTGGCGTGCACTAACGACGCGGGCTGCTCGGGGATCGGCACGTGTGCGTTCTTCTTCGGTGCCCCGCTGCCGCTGTCGTCGGGCGGTGTCTCCGTGTGCGTCGTCAACCAGGTGGTCGGAACGAGCACCGGGACGGTGAACGTGAACGACGGGTCGTCGGCTACGAGCGTGGGCCTGCTCTCGCGCGTCCACACGGGCAGCACGGTCAGTCAACCATGCGCCGTCTGCGGCACCGGCGGCTTCGGCACGACCGGCACCTGCTCGAGCGGGCCGCGCGCCGGCCGATCCTGCACGGTGAACGGCACGAGTCCGCTGTTCGGCAACACGAGCTTCGACTGCCCACCCGATCCTGCCGGCAACGTCGGCGACCTCCAGCTCACATTGAACCTGTCGACCGGCATGCAGACCCGGACCCTGTCGGCCACGAGCCCGAGCTGTGCGGCGTCGGGCTTCACCGACAAGAAGTGTCAGTGCGACACCTGCAACGACCTCGCCGCCGAGGCGTGCGCGACCGACGCCGATTGCCCGATCAGCGGCGGGCAGCCGGGAATCTGCGGCGGCAAGCGGTGCAAGGGCGGCTCCAACAGTGGCGAGCCGTGTACGATCAACTCCGAGTGCCCTGGCGGCGGGTGCGGAAGACAGGGACAAGCGACGCAGCCTAATCAGTGCAGGGACTCGACGTGCTCGGCGAACACGCCGCCCGACAACGACTCGGTGAACGAAGGGACATGCGCGGCCGGGCCGTTCGAACGCTTCTGCGCCATCGAGACGTTCCGCGGGTGCGCCAGCGACACCGATTGCACGAAGCCCGGCGACTCCTGCTCGAACGGGAGGTTCCGTGAGTGCTACACCGACAACGGCCAGCTCGGGGGCACGGTGCAGGTGCAGGGCGTGGCCAATCCCCCGGTGAACAACGTCTCGTCGCCGACGCTGGGATCGCTGTTCTGCGTCCCGCCCACCGGGTCGTCGTCCGTGAACTCGGTCGCCGGCTTGCCTGGGCTCGGCAGGTTGACCTTGTCAGGTACGGCGATCCTCTTCCCGCTTCCCACGGCCACCGGCGTCACGCCCACGACGACGACGACGCCGGGCGGTGGGACGACACCGACGCCGACACGCACACCGACGCCGACCCTGACCGGTGCAACGGCGACGATGACACCGACGGCGACGCCGACACCGCTCGGCACCTGCGGCAACGGCGTGGTCAACCTACCCGGCGAGCAGTGCGACCCGACGGCGCCTCCGGGCGGCGGCGCGCTCTGCGATCCGTCGGCGTGCATTCCGCCGGGGGCCAGCGCCGGCGACGCCTTCGCGTGCACGTGCGGCAAAGGCCAGCTGCACGTGATCTTCGACAAGGGTCGGCTCGACAACGGCTGGACGGGAACGTCGCAGAACACGGCGACCGTCTCCAATACGGACTTCGACGCCCTCCTCTTCGACTGCGACGGCCTTCTCGACACCAATTGCCGGATCATCGGCCCGCGCCCCGGCAAGTACGGTTTCCGCTGCGAGCTGAACGCGCGCATGCCGTGCACGAAGGACGCGGATTGCGGATCGAACGGTCGCTGCGGCGGCTTCCTCGGCGCACCGTTGCCGCTCTCGTCCGGCGGCGTTCCGGTATGCGTGACGAGCTTCTTCCCACGTCCGATCACCGGCACCATCGACGTCAGCTCCGGCTCGAGCGAGAGCTTCACGTACCTGCTCTCGCGCGTGCACCTCGCAACCGCGGTCGACGCGCCCTGCCCGCGATGCAATTGCACGGGCGTCGCCTGCATGAACCAGGTCGGCGCCTCGGGGACGTGCAGCGGCGGCGCCGCCATCAATTCGGCGTGCACCATCCAAGGGCTCAGCAATTTCGGCCCGATGTCCCGCGACTGTCCACCAGACAACGCCGCGAACGTCTCGGGCGGCGGTCTCGACATCCGCTTCCTCCCGACGACGACGGGGCTGAGTGAGAAAGACGCGAACCTTCCCTGCACGGCGAGCGGCTTCACGCAATACCAGTGCCCGTGCGACACCTGCGGCGGCGGCCCGACGCCGAACGCGCCGTGCGCGAGCAACGCGGATTGCGGTGCCGGGGGGATCTGCGGGGCGAATCGCTGCATCGGCGGCGCCAACGACGGCCAACTCTGTCCGCCGGCGAGCTGTGGCACCGGCAACAGCTGCGGCTTGCCGGGCGTCTTGACCAAACCGAACAACTGCGACCTGGCGTGCGCCGGCGGCACCAACGGGGGTGCGTCGTGCGCAGCCAACAGCGAGTGCCCGAGCAGCACCTGCGTCCCGCTCTGCATCCAGGTCAGCGGACAGCAGACGGGCATCGGCGAATGCGCGCTCGGCCCGACGGTCGGGCAGTGCAGCACCGATACGTTCCGCTCATGCAACGTGGACGCCGACTGCAACCCGCCGCTGTGCGTCCCGCCCGGCACCTGCCCGAACTGCGCGTGTGGGCAAACGTGCCAATTCATCTTCGAGCCGTGTCACGTCTTCCCGATGCAGCTCCAAGGCCAGGCCGGCGCGTTCGTGCTGAACGATTCGTCCGGCCAGTCGGTGAACACATTCTGCATCCCGCCGACGACGAGCCCGGCGGTGAATCAGACCTCGGGGCTTCCCGGTGAGGGCGCGATCATGGTGCCGCACCACTATACGAAGAAGTTTCCACCCGACGCGTGCGGCTCGACGTGTCCGTGAGACGCATCATCGAACCGCAAGCGCCCGTCTAACGACGATCGAAAGGTCCGAGTTGGACGGGCGCGCGGACAACCTGGCAAGGTCCGTTCAGGGTAGGCAGGTGCAGTCCGCGGCGCAGCTCCCCGGGCACGCGGAGTCCGCCGGCGGATCGCACTGCTCGGACGGTTGATTCACGCTGCCATCGCCGCAGGCCGGTGCCGGCGGGCACGTGCAGTCTGCCAGGCATTCGCCGGGACACGCGGAATCGTCGCCGCCGTCGCACTCCTCTGACGGCTGGTTGACGCTGCCGTCGCCGCAGGTCGGTGGCGGCGCGCAAGTGCAGTCGGGGCGGCAGAGCCCTGGGCACGCGCTGTCGTGCGGCGGATCGCACTCCTCGCTCGGCGTGTTCACCGACCCGTCGCCGCACACGGCGGCTCCGGGATTCAGGAACGATGGCACGCACAGCTCGCGGGTGCGGAACGTCTGCAACGTCGCCGGCCCGAAGCTGTTGTTGACGAAAACTGGTCCGGGTCGCATGACATCCGCGTTGACGCGCACTTCGTAACACATGAGGTGCGCATCCGGGTTCGGCACGCCCTCACCGTTCTTGTCGACCGGAGTGCACAGGCGAAGCGGACGCTTCACGTTCACCATGATGGTTCCGAACTCGTTCTCGACCGGCACGTTGTCGATGCGCGTGCGACCGCCGTGCGTCTGGTAGCACTGGAAGTGGTCGAGCGACGTCTCGCCCAGCGGCGGCGGTAGTGTGGTCAGGCTCGTCGCACTCGGCACCATGAGCAGCTGTGGCGGCACCAGATCGACGGTGATGGAACCGAACTGATTCACCACCACCTGATTGCGGATGCGCTTGAACCGTGGCGTGACGTCCGCGAGCCCGTAGGTGACGAGGTGCTCGGGATCGGTCGGCGCCATCTCGTCATGACCGTTTTCGTCCGCCGGACTGCACACCCGTTTCGGATCGCGCAACGATACCGTGCGCGCGCCGAACTCGTCGACGAGGCTGATGCTCGGAATGTTCCGACGTCCGCGGTGCACCTCGTAGCACGAGTAGGGATGGAGCGTGCCGGCAGGGAGTGGCGTCGATGCTACGGTCGGCGTCGGTGACGCAGTCGGCGCTGCAATTGTCGGCGTCGCGGTGGACGTCGACGTGTCGATTGTCGCTGTGACCGTTGGCGTAGCGGTGGGCGTATTCGTCGCCGTGGCGCTATCGCTCGGGGTGGCGCTCGGCGTTTCGGTCCCAGTAGCCGTGGCGGTCACTGTCGGCGTGGCCGTCTGAGTCGGTGTCGCAGTCGCGGTCGCAGTCGTGTTCGGAGTCGCCGTTCCAGCTGCGGTGTCCGTCGGGGTAGCGGTGGCAGTCGGCGTTTCAGTCACTGTCGCCGTCGGCGTGGTGGTGTGCGTCGTCGTGGCGGTCTCGGTCGCGGTCGGCGTCGCGGTTGGCATCGGCGTGTGAGTGGCCGTTGCACTCGGCGCGGCGGTCTCCGTCGCGGTCGGGGTCGCCGTCTCAGTAGTCGTCGCGGTCGGGGTCGCCGTCTTCGTCGGGGTCGGCGTCTCGGTGGCGGTTGG
Organism: Deltaproteobacteria bacterium; assembly: GCA_016200545.1. GTDB lineage: Bacteria > Desulfobacterota > Binatia > UTPRO1 > UTPRO1 > DP-19. Next base: position 26,827 of record JACQEO010000024.1, read on the forward strand.
CGTCGGCGTGTGAGTGGTCGTCGCAGTCGCCGTGGGGGTCTCGGTCGCGGTCGGCGTCTCGGTAGTCGTCGCCGTCGGGGTCGCCGTCTTCGTCGCAGTCGGGGTCGGCGTCTCGGTGGCGGTCGCCGTCGGCGTCGCGCTTTTGGTTGCGGTTGGGGTCGGCGTCTCGGTGGCCGTCTCGGTCGGCGTGACGGTTTCGGTCGCGGTCGGGGTTGGCGTCGCAGTGGTCGTCGCCGTCGGGGTCGCCGTCTTCGTTGCGGTCGGGGTCGGCGTCTCGGTGGCGGTCGCCGTCGGCGTCGCGCTGTTGGTTGCGGTTGGGGTCGGCGTCTCGGTGGCCGTCTCGGTCGGCGTGGCGGTTTCGGTCGCGGTCGGGGTCGGCGTCGCGGTGGCGGTGGCAGTCGGCGTCGCGGTCTCGGTCGCGGTTGGGGTCGGCGTCGCAGTGGCAGTCGCCGTCGGCGTCGCGGTCTCGGTCGCGGTCGGGGTCGGCGTTGCAGTGGCCGTGGCGGTCGGCGTCGCGGTCTCGGTCGCGGTCGGGGTCGGCGTCGCGGTGGCGGTCGCCGTCGGCGTCGCGGTCTCGGTCGCGGTCGGGGTCGGCGTCTCGGTGGCGGTCGCCGTCGGCGTCGCGGTCTCGGTCGCGGTCGGGGTCGGGCAGTGGCCGTGGCGGTCGGCGTCGCGGTCTCGGTCGCGGTTGGGGTCGGCGTCGCAGTGGCAGTCGCCGTCGGTGTGGCGGTCTCGGTCGCGGTCGGGGTCGGCGTCTCGGTGGCGGTCGGGGTCGGCGTCGCAGTGGCAGTCGCCGTCGGTGTGGCGGTCTCGGTCGCGGTCGGGGTCGGCGTCTCGGTGGCGGTCGCCGTCGGCGTCGCGGTCTCGGTCGCGGTCGGGGTCGGCGTTGCAGTGGCCGTGGCGGTCGGCGTCGCGGTCTCGGTCGCGGTTGGGGTCGGCGGCGCAGTGGCAGTCGCCGTCGGCGTCGCGGTCTCGGTCGCGGTCGGGGTCGGCGTCGCAGTGGCCGTGGCGGTCGGCGTCGCGGTCTCGGTCGCGGTCGGGGTCGGCGTCGCAGTGGCCGTGGCGGTCGGCGTCGCGGTCTCGGTTGCAGTCGGAGTCGGCGTCGCGGTCTGCGTTGCCGTCGCCGTCGGGGTCGCTGTTACCGTGGCCGTCGCGGTCGGAGTCGGCGTTGCGGTCCGCGTTGCCGTCGCCGTCGGGGTCGCTGTTACCGTGGCCGTCGCGGTCGGAGTCGGCGTTGCGGTCCGCGTTGCCGTTGCCGTCGCCGTCGGAGTCGCTGTTGCCGTGGTCGTCGCGGTCGCTGTCGCGGTGACGGTCGGCGTCGCCGTAGCCGTGAGCGTCGGTGTAACCGTCACGGTTGGAGTCGGCGTCGGCACTATCGCTTTGTAGGTGGCGATCAGCGCAGCCCATTGCGCCGTTCCGCTATTGAGGGTGCCGGTGGCCGCATACGCACCCGTCGCGTTGACAACCTGGTATTCGGGCACGATCGCCATGTTGTCGCTGCTCGTGCCGGTACCGGTTCCGGCCTGGCCGGCCACGGTGTAGCCACTGCCGGCAGCAAACGAGACGCTTTTGTCCTCGATCGCGACGGCGCCGATCAGGACCTCGCTCGCCTGTGTCGTCGTGGCGGTCGCTCCCGACGAAACGCTCGTGACGCCCCCCGTGGCGGTAGCGGTCTTGTCGAGTCGGCCGGTTGAAATGAGGCCGGAGAACTCGAGGGCGCTGACGGCCTTCGCCGTGACCGCGGTCGAGAACGTGATCGTGATGCTGTTGCCGTTCACCAGCGCGGTGGTGACGCGAGCGGAAAAGAGGATGCTGCGCGCGCCGCTCGTCGCCGAGCCATTCGTGACGTCGGCGTCCTTGGTGTACGTGTTGCCCTGCGTATCGGCGCACGACACGGTCGCCGTCGACGGATCCATTGCCACGGCCACGATGATGGTGTTTCCCGCGGCGACGCCGGCGGCAGGTATGGTCGCGCCGATCGACGTGCTACTCGATTGACTGCTGCCACTGTCGATGAACTTGACGAAGGCGGGGGCCGCAAACGCCGGAGCGGCTGCCAACGCGACTACGGCGGCGAGCACGAGCGCGATGACGATCGTCGACCGGGCGGCGCGGGTTGGCTCGAAGCCGGCGACGGAGGCGAGATGACGGGAATGCAGGCTCGTGCGGCGCATGCCCAGCCCTCGGGCCCGGATGTCTCGCATGGTGACGGCACACCGCGGTCGGATCGAATACGTCATCGCGGACCGGGCAAGCGCAAAAACTATTCCGCGTTTTACACCTCCAAATGGTTGAACTTATGTACATGGCGTACGAGCGGTTACAGACGCGAATGCACTAAAGCAGATCGATGACGCAATGCTGCACGAATGACGTTTCAACACTATGTCATCTATAATAACATACGCAAATGATCATATTCAGCAGACTGCCGCAGAGTGTGCGATAGCGACGCTCAGGGATGCGCGTCGATCCGCGCGTGATCGTCGCCACGGCCTCGTCGGGCTGCTCCCCCTGCGGCAGGTACCCCGTGCGCGGCGCGTTCCGGGGAGTTCCGATGCGTCGATCAGGACGAGCGCCGCAACGCGATTATCGCCCCTCGAGGATAGCGGAGCTTCCCCACCGCGAGCGCAGCGAGCAGGGCAAAATCCACTAATCGCGCAATCTACTGTCCTCGCTCGAGACCGAAGGCACGGATCAACTTGTAGACGTGCGAACGCGCGAGATCGAGGCGGCGCGCGACCTCGGTGACGTTCCAGCCGGCATCCTCGAGCGCCTGGCGCAAGAGCCGCGCCTGAAACCTGCGCGTCGCCTCCTGGAACGTGAGGACGTCGTCGCCGGGTCGGTGATCAGACGCCTCTGGGAAAAGGTGCTGCGGCTCGATCTGCAACGCGCTCTCCCCCGCGGCGCGAATGGCCGCCGCTTCCACGGCGTGCGCCAGCTGGCGGATGTTCCCCGGCCACTCGGCGGACTCGGCGGCGCGCTGCGCGCCGCGCGAGAGAGTGAGATGCGAGAGCCCGTGCCGCTCGCAGGCGGCGGCGCAGAAGTACGTCGTGAGGTCGACGATATCGTCGTGGCGCTCGGCAAGCGTCGGAATGCGCACCGGCAGAACCTGGAGCCGATACAACAGGTCCTCGCGGAAGCGACGCTCGGTGACCGCGCTCGCGAGGTCGATGTTGGTGGCCGCGATGACCCGGACGTCGGCGCGGACGGATTTCGCGCTTCCCAGGGGGTAGTACTGCTTGGCGTGCAGCAGGTGCAGGACCTTCGCCTGCGCCCCGAGCGCGAGGTCGCCGATCTCGTCGAGGAAGAGCGTGCCGTGCTCGGCCGCCGCCACCTTGCCCTCGATCCGTCGAAGCGCACTCGAGTGCGCCCCCGGGAGGGCGCCGAAGAGCTCGCTCTCGACCAGCGCCTCGGGGATGGCGGCGCAGTTGAGCTCGACGAAGGGATGACCGGAACGCGGCCCGTTGTCGTGGATCACGCGCGCGATCTGGCTCTTCCCGGTACCCGACTCGCCGGTGAGTAGGACGTTCACCTCGAGCGGGACGACGAGCGCCACCTGGCGCAGCATCGAGGCGAGCGCGGCGCTGCGCCCGACGACGTTGTCGAGCCGGAGCGTCTCGCGGAACAGCCGCGTCGGGTCGGGGTCGTGGCGCTCGCGCACGAGCAGCCAATCGGCGAGCGGGGCGAGATGGCGCGCGAAGATCTCGGCGTTGGCGGAGTCTTCCGCCGAAAATGATCCGGCGGAGGCGCGGCCCTGGAGGTAGAGGACGCCGCGCGGTTGGTCGACGCCGATCGGTGCGCAGAGGACCTCCTGGATGTGCGCGATCTTCACGCTGCCGCGCTCGCGAAAGCGCGGGTCGAGGAGGGCCGACGGCGTCACGATCGTCTGCCCCGTCGCCAGGGCTTCGGCGATGATGCCGGTCGAGATCACCGAGCGGATGGTTTCGAGCTCCGCGTCCGTGAAGCCGTGCGCCATCGACCAACGCGTCGGGCTCGCGCCCTCGTGCTCGTCGTGGATCTCGAGGTAGGCCTGGTGGGCGCGCGTCGCTTCGACCAGCACCGCCAGCGCGTCCCGTAGGAAGCTCGTCAGGTCGTGCTGCGTCCCGAGCTCGAGGAGGCGGAGATAGAGATCGCGCTCGCGGCGGACCCGCTCAAGCTCGGGGTCGGGGGCATTGCTCGTTGGCGCGACCATTGGGATCACAATGCCATCGGCTCCCGACCGTCCATCCGAGAGGACACCGCGAGGGGTCGTGTCTCCCAGAGTGCACGGCGGAACGCCGAGGTATTCGCGTTTACCATAGTCCGTATCGGACTGACACAGTTGGCGTGCGACTTGCTCATTTTCTGACACCATGACGACCCCCACGAATCAGGCAATCCCCTTCGATGGACCCCGCGACGGCGTACGCGCCGGGTCCGCCGCATTGATCGGAACGAGCGCCACCATACGCGGCTTCAAGCATGCGCTCCCTTCCCTCGCCCACGCCGACGTCCCACTGATCATCACCGGGGAACTCGGCACCGGAAAATCGGAGTGGGCGCAGGCGATCCATCGGCACAGTGGCCGCGCTGGCCGGCCGTTTCACGTCGTCCCGATGGCGACGCTGCCGGAGCCACGTCTGGAACGACGTCTCTTCGGCGAGCCCGGAAAGGAGGGTGTCCTCGCGCAGGGCCACGGCTCGACGGTCTACTTGGCGGGCGTGGACACGCTCTCGCCGCGGCTGCAGCAGCGACTCGCGCAGTGGCTCGCGGTCGAGAACGCGGGCGCCGCACGCATCATCGCCGGCAGCCGCACCGCCCTCGACGCACAGGTCCGCCTCGGACGCTTCTCCCGGCCGCTCTTTCAGCGCCTCGCGCTCGTACAGCTGACGATCGCGCCGCTTCGCGAGCGCGTCGACGACGTGGCGGCGATCGTCGAGGATGCCCTGTGGCATGCGCGCACGCGTGTCGAGGACGCACCGCTCCTCGTCCGTGAGAGCGCCCTCGGCGAGTTGGCGGCTTACGGCTGGCCGGAGAACGTCCGCGAGCTGGTGACCGTGCTCACCACCATGCAGCTCGAGACGCGCACCAGCACGATCACCGTCGAGCTCGTCCGTGCAGTCCTCCGCCGCCTGGCACAGCGCGCCTACTCGCTGGACGTGCTCCCCCTCGAGCGCGTCGAGAGCGACTACATCATGGCGGCGCTCGCGCTCTGCGACGGCAACCAGACGCTCACCGCGCGGCGACTCGGTATCGGCCGCAGCACCTTACTGCGAAAGCTCAAAGCGGGCGCGCCGCGGTGCGAACGCGCGGCGTGACGAGCCGCCCGTCGCCGGCAAGTTGGGGTGTCGGCGACGGGCGCGACTCGGCGAGCGACGCTCCCGCGCTCTGTTCCGGCGCGTCGCGCGCTTGACCGGGGCCGCGAGAGCGGCGACATTCCGCCGATGCGAATCGGCTCCGAGGAGCATCTGACGCTCCTCTGTCGCGAGTTCATCGAGACCCATCGCGCGTTCGACCCCACCACCCTCCCCTGGCCGGCGCTCGACGAGACCGGCACCGCCAAACTCCGCTCCTTGCCGTTCTGGGACGAGGCCATTCGCACCGAGCAGCGAACGGGCGCGAAGGTCTCGGCCTACGCCGCCCTCGAGTCCCCGCCGCTCCTGCGCGAGGCGGTCGCCCTGCAAGGATACGAGGAGAGACGTCACGCGCAGCTGCTCGCGACGCTCGTCGAGCGTTACGGCATCGCCATCGACCCAGGTCCCGAGGGCGCGCTGCCGCGCAACCTCGAATGGGCGTTCACGCGCACGGGCTATGGCGAATGCATCGACTCTTTCTTCGCGTTCGGCCTCTTCGCTCTGGCGCGCGACGCCGAGTTTCTCCCGCACCCACTCCTCGACCTCCTCGAGCCGATCGTGCAGGAAGAAGCGCGCCACATCCTGTTTTTGGTGAACTGGGTCGCGTACAAGCGGCATCAGCGGCCGCGCGCGGCGCGCCCGCTCCATCGCGCGCGCTGCGTCGCCGCCTTCGCCGGCGCCGCCTACGACCGCACCCGGTCCGCCGGCAACATCGCCGGCGGCGGGGTCTCGAAGGACGGCTTCACCGCGAGCGGCGCGGGAGCGATCGGCGGCGATTTCTCGCTGCGCGAGTTCGTCGCTCGCTGCCTCGCCGAGAACGCCTACCGCTTCGCGCCCTACGATCCCCGCCTCCTGCGTCCGCGCCTGGTGCCGACGCTGGCACGCGCCTACCTCATGGTCACCGGTTGGCGACGGCCGGCACGGCCGGCGCTCGAGTCGACCGGTTGACGTCGTCGCGCTCGTACCACCTCACCCGAGGAGCAACGCCACGGCGAGCGTGATGCCGGCCACATAGATACCGACGGCGTTGCCGTAGGCCCGACAGAGGTTGTGCACCGCCACGAGATCTGGATCAGGTGCTGTACGCCGAGTTGAAACGGACGTAGGCGGGCGTGAGGTCGCTGGTGGTGATCGTCGCCGCGCCCGCGCCCGCGCCGAGGTCGACCGCGACCGTGAAGGTATCGCGACGCATCGCCGCCGCCGCCCGGCGCACGACGTGCGGCGCCGCCGGCTCGCCGCGACGGAGGACCTCTACGCCGCTGATCCGTACACCCAGGCGCTCGGGACGGAGCAGCACGCCGGCGTAGCCCGCGGCGCAGACGATGCGGCCCCAGTTGGGGTCGGCTCCATAGAACGCCGTCTTCACGAGCTGGGATCCGGCGATGCTGCGCGCGACACGGCGGGCGGCGGCGGGAGTCGCCGCGCCGTGCACCTCGACGCGAACGCGTTTCGTCGCGCCCTCGCCGTCCGCGACGACCATGTCCGCCAGCGACTCCATGACCCCAGCGAGCGCCGCCGCGAAACATCGGCCGCCGGCGCTGGCGGGCGTCAACGGCGCGTGGCCCGCCGCCCCGTTCGCGAGCACGAGGACGGTGTCGTTGGTGCTCATGTCGCCGTCCACCGTGATCGCGTTGAACGACGTCGCGACGGCGGCGCGGAGAAACGCCCGCAGCGCCGGCGCGGCGACGCGGGCGTCGGTGATGACGCAGACCAGCAAGGTCGCGACATCGGGAGCGATCATGCCGGCGCCCTTAGCCAGCCCGGCGATCGTCACGCTGCGGCCGCCGACCTGCAGCCGACGGGTCGCGACCTTCGGAAACGCGTCCGTCGTCCGCATGGCGTGGGCGGCCTGCCAGAGTGCGCCGGCGTCGAGCGCGCGCACCGCCGCGTCGATACCCCGCACCATCGACACCGCCGGCAAAACGACGCCGATCTTGCCCGTCGAGCAGGGAAGCACGTCGTAAGGCGAGATGCCGAGCGCGATTCCCGTCTGCCGGCAGGCAGCGATCGCGACCCGCGCCCCCGCCGCGCCAGTGCAGGCGTTGGCGTTGCCGCTGTTGATCAACACCGCCTGGGCACGCCCACGCCGCACGTGTCGCGCCGCGATCACGACCGGCGCCGCCTTCACCCGATTGCGGGTGAACATCCCGGCGACGGTCGCCGGCGTTTCTGAGTGGACGAGCGCGAGATCCAGCTTCCGCCCCCCCTTGATGCCGCACGCCACCCCCGCGAACCGGAACCCCGGCACCCGGATCGGCGTCTCGCGAACGGGCAGCTTCACACAACGTCCAGTACCGAGAGAGGGGCGACCGAGCAAGACGCGTCGGGTGCAGCATACCGTGCGGACCTTTGCCGCGGAGTCGTCGTCGTGACTCATGACGACCGGCTTACTATGGACACTTCAAGTGACCAGTGATACAAACTGACTATGCGTCAAATTGCCGCCGCGAAGTTCAAGGAGCAGTGCCTTGCCATTCTCGAGGAAGTCGACCCCGACGGCATCATCATCACGAAGCGCGGCAAGCCGATCGCGAAGCTGATTCCGCTAGGGACAGATTCGGCCAGTCTCATCGGATCGCTCCGAGGCAAGCTCACGATCAAGGGCAACATCATGTCGACGGGCGTCAAGTGGAATGCTGAGTCTTGACACCCATGTGTTGTTGCACGCCGTCGCTGGGCGCCTCCTACCGGCAGAGCTGCGTCTCCTGATGGAGGACCGCTGGAGCATATCGGCGATCGTCTTGTGGGAGATCGCGAAACTCGCACAGCTCGGCAGGATAACAGTCGAACTCGACGACCCGGACGTCGTCCGAACACTGGCACGCGTCCACGTGTGGCCGCTCACCCGTGAGATCGCACGCGCCAGCACACAGCTCGACATTCACAGCGATCCCGCCGATGAGCTGATCGCCGCGACCAGCGTCGTCCATAAGGTACCGCTCGTCACCCGCGACCGCGTACTGCAGCGCTCACGCCTGATCCCGCATGCACGCCACCGTCGTCGATAGATGTTCGAAGGAGATCGCAAGATGAGCTGAACGGCATGCGCGATAGCAATGATTGGCCTCGTCAATGGGCTCGCTGCGACCAGCAGCCTCGCCGCATCAGGTGGCGTCCAGTGGTCTCACGACGGACTGCGGATCCTCGCAAACAAGGACGTCGGAGCTGAACGGTGGGCGATCACGTTGAACCTCAACGATGCCACGGTGACTGGGAACGTCTTCTTCAACGACGGTCGACCCCCTAGGGTCATCTCGTGCCAGAGCACAGGACACAATTACCAGCCGGACATCAGCAAGTTCACGATCCAGTATCGGTGCTTCGGAAGCGATCCGGCGCAGAGTGTCTTCGCTTCGACAGATTGGAGTGTCATCGGTGAGCCGGTCATGCTCGACGCGGCATTCTTCGCCCCGGCGCTGGAGACTTGTGATATGAGCGGCGCGCTGAACGGCGCCAGTCCGCCAACCGCGAACTCCCTCTGGGATTGCACGGGCACCGCGAGCCCGTTCTGGCTCGAAGTCTTCTCCGATGGCACGGGCCTGAGTAGCGCGATCGGTCGGTTCGCGTTCGACGCCGTCGCGACCGGCTGCGGGTTCGGGAAGCTCTCCGATGGCACCTTCTTCAACCTCGGCTATTCTCCGAGCCGTCAAATCCTGACGGTCTACCGGACCACACCCGGCATAGACCGGTTTTCGCTCAGCGAGTGCCGCCGCGTCGTGTTCTAGAGGGGACCATGACGCAACCGCCGCGGCCGGCGGTCGATCGTCGGGTGGGCCGGCGCATCGCGACGCGGAGTAGATCCCGGTCGCTCCCCGGTCATGCCTTCGCGCCGCAGCACTTCTTGTACTTCTTGCCCGAGCCGCAGACGCACGGGTCGTTGCGGCCGACCTTGGCGCTGTCGCGGCGGACGGTCTCGGTCTTGGCGACCGCGTCGCCGCCGTGGCTCATCACGACCGGCACGGCGCGGCGCTTCTGCTCGAGGCGCTCGACGTCCTCCTCGCGCGCCAGCTGCACCGTGAAGAGTTTCTCGACGACGTCGCTCTCGATGCGGCCCATCATGGCCTCGAACATGTCGAAGCCCTCTTTCTGATACTCCTGCAGCGGGTTCTGCTGCGCGTAGCCGCGGAGCCCGATCCCCTCCTTCAGATGATCCATGCCGAGCAGATGGTCTTTCCAGAGAGTGTCGATCGTCTGCAGCATGATGACTTTTTCGAGGTGACGGAGGACGGGCGGCGTGAACGCCTCTTCCTTCTCCGCGTAGAGGCGCTCGACGCGTTGGACGACGAGTTCCTGGAGCGCTTCGGGGGAGAGCTCGACGCGCTCCGCTTCGGGCAGGTTCAAGCGGAAGTTGAACTGCTTGAAGAGCACCTCGTCGAGCGCCTTCCAATCCCACTCGTCCGCTGCTTGATCTTTGGTCGCGTGCGCCGCGACGGTCTCCTCGGCGAGGCCGGTCGCCATCTCGAGCACGTCCTCCCTGAGGTTCTCCGAGGAGAGCGTCTCGCGACGGCGCGCGTAGATGACCTCGCGCTGCTTGTTCATGACGTCGTCGTACTCGAGGAGATGTTTGCGGATGTCGAAGTTGTGCGCCTCGACTTTCTTCTGCGCGTTCTCGATCGCGGCGTTGATCCAGCGATGCTCGATCGGCTCGCCTTCCTCCATGCCGAGGCGCTCCATGATCTTCTGGATGCGTTCGGCGCCGAAGATGCGCAACAGGTCGTCCTCGAGCGAGAGGAAGAACCGCGAGCTGCCGGGATCGCCCTGGCGTCCGGAACGGCCGCGCAGCTGGTTGTCGATGCGCCGGCTCTCGTGGCGTTCGGTGCCGAGGATGTGCAGGCCGCCGGCCTCGAGCACCTGCTCGCGCTCGGCGGCGCATTGCGCGCGGTATTTCACGAGCGCCGCCTGATAGGTCGGGTCGTCGGGATCCTTGGTGCCGCTCTCGGTGAGCGCGAGGAACTCGGGATTGCCGCCGAGGACGATATCGGTGCCGCGGCCGGCCATGTTGGTCGAGATCGTGACCGACTCGTAGCGACCGGCCTGGGCGACGATCTCCGCCTCGCGCTCGTGCTGCTTGGCGTTCAGGACGTGGTGCTTGATACCCTTTTTCTTGAGCATCGCCGCGACGTGCTCCGACTTCTCGATCGAGATCGTGCCGACGAGGATGGGCTGGCCCTTCTCGTGGCGCTCGCGGATGTCCTCGACCACGGCGTCGAATTTCTCCCGCTCGGTCTTGTAGACGACGTCGGCGAGATCGGTGCGGATCATGTCCTGGTGCGTCGGTACGACCATGACCTCGAGGCCGTAGATCTGATGGAACTCGACGGCCTCGGTGTCGGCGGTACCCGTCATGCCGGCGAGCTTGGCGTACATGCGGAAGTAGTTCTGGAAGGTGACGGTCGCGAGCGTCTGATTCTCGCGCTCGATCTTGACGTTTTCCTTCGCCTCGACCGCCTGGTGGAGGCCGTCGCTCCAGCGCCGCCCCGGCATGAGGCGTCCGGTGAACTCGTCGACGATCAGCACCTCGCCGTCCTTCACCACGTAGTCGACGTCGCGCTTGTAGATGGCGTGGGCGCGCAGCGCTTGATTGACGTGGTGCAGGGTGTCGATCTGGCCCGGGTCGTAGAGGTTCGGGACGCCGAGGATCTTCTCGATCTTGGCGATGCCTTCCTCGGTGAGGATGGAGTTGCGGGTCTTCTCGTCGACGGTGAAGTCGGTCTCCTTTTGGAGACGCGGAATGACCCGGTCAATGACGTAGTACTTCTCGGTGGACTCTTCCGCGGGCCCGGAGATGATCAGCGGCGTCCGCGCTTCGTCGACGAGGATCGAGTCGACCTCATCGACGATCGCGTAGTGGAAGAGCTTCTCGACCTCCTTGCCCTTGGCGTCCGTCATGCGGTCGGGATACGTGCGGTGCACGTATTCCTCGAGGCTGAACTTCATGTTGTCGCGCAAGTAGTCGAAGCCGAACTCGTTGTTCTGCCCGTAGGTGACGTCGGCGTTGTAGGCGTCCTGGCGCTCCTTGTCGTTCAGGCCGTGGAGAATGACGCCCACCGAAAGACCGAGGAAGGTGTAGAGCCGTCCCATCCACTCGGCGTCGCGTCGCGCCAGGTAGTCGTTGACGGTGACGACGTGGACGCCTTTCCCCACGAGCGCGTTCAGATAGACCGGCAGGGTCGCGACCAGCGTCTTGCCCTCGCCGGTCTTCATCTCGGCGATCTTGCCGCTGTGGAGGACCATGCCGCCGATCATCTGCACGTCGAAGTGCCGCATGCCGAGGACGCGGCGCGACGCCTCGCGCACGACTGCGAACGCCTCGGGGAGCAGGTCGTCGAGCTCCTCGCCGCGCCCGAGGCGCTCGCGGAACTCGCCGCTCTTGACACGGAGCGCCTCGTTCGAGAGCGGCTCGAGCCCGGCCTCGAGCTTGCTGATCTCCTCGACGAGCGGCCACAGGCGCTTCAGCTCGCGATCGTTCTTGGAGCCGACGATCTTGCGGACGATGGATTGCAGCATGGCCCAACGACATTCATAACCCAGCGGGAGAAGCGCCGCAAAGCGGGGTGGCGCGCACGCGGAGCATGATCACACGGGGAATCACGATCGTCGCCGTCTTCGGCGTCCTCACCTGGCTCGAGCGCCGTCGCCCCCTGCGCGCGCCGGTCGAGTCGACGGGCCTGCGCGTGTCACGGAATCTCGCCATGGCCGCTCTCGCGGCGCTCACCGTCCAGGCGATCGAGGTCCCACTCGTGCGGCCGCTCGCGGTGCTCGTCGAGCAGCGGCGGTGGGGCATCACACAGGCCGTCGCGGCGCCGCCGTGGATCGCCGCGGCGCTCGCGCTTCTCCTGCTCGACTACACGCTCTACGTCTGGCACGTGCTCACGCACCGCGTCCCGTGGCTCTGGCGCTTGCACGTCGTGCACCACATCGACCGCGACCTCGACGCCTCCACCGCGCTGCGGTTTCACGCCGCGGAGCTCGCCGCGTCGGTGCCGTGGCGCGCCGCGCAGGTGCTCGTCATCGGCGTGTCACCCCACGTGCTCGCCCTCTGGCAGACGTGTGTGCTCGCATCGATTCTCTTCCACCACGCGAACGTCCGCTTGCCGGCAGCGCTCGAGCACGTGCTGAACCTCGTCCTCGTGACGCCGCGCATGCACGGCATCCACCACTCCGCCGTGCGCGAGCACACCGACTCGAACTGGTCGAGCGGTCTCGCGATCTGGGACCGCCTCCACGGCACGTTCCGCGCAGACGTCCCGCAGGACGCGATCACGATCGGCGTGCCGGCCTACCCGCGCGCCAACGACGTGACGCTCACGAACGTCCTTGCCCTGCCGTTCGTTCGCCAGCGCCCGTCGTGGCAACGCCCGGCGTAGATGAAGGACGGTCAGATAGATCTCCAAGCGACGCTGAACACGCTCGAACGGGGTGTCCGAATCCCTCTGGGTTTGGACAGCGGCGCAACGCGAGCGAAAGCAGCACGCCGGATACGACGAGCAGCTACGCAGGCGAGTCTTCCGGCCTCGAACAGCGCGCCGTCTCCTCGAGCTCCCGCCCCTTCGTCTCAGGCAGTAGCCACAGGATGAGCGCGAGCGCGCCGATGGGGCCCAGGGCGGTCAGGGAGACGGCGTCGCCCCAGCCGATCGTGCTCGCGGCAGCGCCGACGACCGCCGGGCCCGCGACGTACGCGGTCCGGCCGAGCAGGTTGTTGGCCCACGCAAATGCCTCGGCACGGCAATCGGTTGGAAAGAGCTCCGTCGTGAAGCTACTGAGTACGGCGAACGTCGCCGACACGGAGAAGACCGCGACCGCGAGTGCGAGGGTCAGCAGCCACAGCGCGTGCAGCTGATACGCAGCCACGACGGATGCGGCCAGCGCGAGCAAGATCACCGTTGCGGCCGGGCGACGTCCCCAGCTGTCCAGCAGCCGTCCGACGAAGAACAGGGGTGGGAGGCTCGCCAGCGATGCGACGGCAATCGCGAAGCCCACCTGGCCATCCGTGAAACCGCGCTCGGCGACCGCGAACTCCTTCCAGAAGAAGACCGCATTCTGCGCGCACACGTAGAGCAGCCCCCAGATGACGGCGAGTTGGTAGATGCGCTGCCGATGGGGCGAGCGGAGGATGGCGCCGAATGTGCGCCGCTCAACGCCAGCGGCAGCGTAGTCGGCAAAACGCCTGGTCTCGCGCAGGCCGCGGCGCGCGTACGCGAGCAGCAGGAGCGGCACCACGCCCACGAGATAGACGGCACGCCAGCCCCAGGACGTGGCGAGCAACAACGGCGCAGTGGCCGCACACGTGATGCCGCCGAGCGCGCTCGCGGCCTGGATCACCCCGATCGCGTGCCCACGTCGATCGGCGGGAACTTCCTCCGCCGCATACACCATGCTCAATGCCCACTCGCCGATGAGAAAGACCCGTGCCACGAGCTGGTACAGCGCGAAGTCGTAGGCGCCCTGCGCAAACGCGGTGGCAAAGGTGAAGAGCGTGTAGCCGAGGATGGTGATCGTCAGCACGACGCGCCGTCCGAAGCGGTCGGCGAGCCGCACCACGCCGTAGGCGAGGATCGTCCCGATCCCGATCACCGACACGAGACGGCCGCCCTCCGCCCCGGTAAGCCCCATGTCGGCACGCAAGTTCGGCAGTATCTGGGCGAGCGCGAAGAAATCGTAGCCCTCGAAGAAAGTCGCGACGCTCAGAAAGACCAGCAGCCGCCGCTGGTAGGGAGTGAGCGGCGTCGGGAGCGGCGCTACAGCCATCGTCGCACATCGGCGTTGTACCGGCGGTACTCGTCGCCGAACTTCTTCTCGAGATAGCGCTCCTCCCGCGCGATCGTCCCGGAGGACACGAGAATGAGCGCCGGCACCAGCAGACCGAGCACCCAGGCGCTGTTCCGCCAGAGGCCGATGCCGAGCTGTAGGAGCGTGAAGGCGAGATAAATCGGGTTGCGCGATAGGCGATACGGTCCTGTCATGACAATGGTCGTCGTCGGCTGTTGGGTGCGAAACGTCGTGCGCGCGGCGCGAAGCTCCCGAATAGAGAGCGAGAACAACGTCACGGCGACCAGGACGAGCACGACCCCGAGCAGCACGAGAACACGGGGTAGCGGCGGCGTCGGCCAACCCGCCTCAAGCCCAAGGCCCGCCACGATCGCGACCGCGTACACGATCGGCGGTCGAACGAGCGCAACCATGCCGCGGTCGGGAGGATTCCGATTGTCGCTCGGAGTTGTGTCCATACCAAGCATACGAAACGGTCGCTCCCTTCTACCCTGCGAGCAGGCGGAAGAGCGTCTCGGCGCCCCAGTGGATGGGCTCGGCAGCGGCGATCCCCAGCGCGAGAGCAACGGCCGCCGCAGCCACGAGCGTGCTCGAGCCGGGCCGGTCGGAGCCGGGAGCGCCATCGAGCAACGCCTGCACGCGGGCCTCCAAGTGATCGCCGAGCCATGCCACCAGTGCGGGGCGGCGCACGCGCAGGCGCGCCATGCGGACGAGCGCTTCCGCGACGCGCGGCGCATCGTGGACCGCGCGCGCTGCGTCGGCGTCGGCAGCCATCTCCTGGGCGCGAACGATGTGGCGCTCGAGCCAGCCCGCGATTCCCGGGACGTGGAAGGCGAGCGCGACCGAGGCGAGCAGGCGGCGGAGCGGGTCACGACGGCGGACATGCGCGTGCTCGTGGGCCATCACGACCTCGAGATCGGCCTCGGCGTGCGCGCCAACCAAGCCCCGCGAGACGTACACTCGCGGTCGCAAGAGGCCGACGACGAAAGCCTGCGGCTCCTCGAGCGGAAGCACATTGGGCTCTTGCTGCTGCCCCGCCGTGCGGAGGAACCGGCAGACCAGGGCCGAGCGCCTTGCGTTGCGTGCTGCCTGGACGAGCGCGCCGCCCACGCGGACGAGGGCGGCGATGGCGAGCACGAGGACGAGAAGGGAAGGCGGCGCCCCAGCGTGGCGCGCGCGGCAATGGTGGGCATGGCAGCCGAAGAACTCGATGTCGGCGAGTACGGCGGCGGCGCAGGTGAGCCCCGCAAGTGCCGGAGCCACGGCCGCCGCGAGGAGAACGCGGGCGCGCGCCGCCGGCGCCAGCACGCCGAGCCTTCGGGTCCCGAGGGCGAGCGCAGCAACGACCGTCACCGAGACAAAGGCCGCGACGACCGAGAGCGCGGCAGTGAACAGGAGCAGCACCGCCGCCGTCATGCTTTTCCCCGAGCGCGCTTCTGGACGAGCAACCGCTCGAGCCGGACGAGGGCTGCCTCATCGGTGTCGCCGACCAGGTCGACGAAGGCGGCGAGTACCCCGGCGTTGGCGAGCGCGCGGACGCCGCCAGCCGCGTCGACCGCACGGCGGGCGACAAAAGCGTCGCGGTCGAGGGTTGGTGCGTAGCGGTAGGCGTGCGACACCTTGCGCCGCGTGAGCAGGCCCTTGCGGTAGAGCCGCTCGAGCGCCGAGCCGACGGTGTTCGCACTGATCCCCCGCCGCAGGCCGACTGTCTTGTGCGTCGCGGTGACATCCGCCTCACCGGTTCGCCAGACGTGCTCGAGCACCGCGTGCTCGAGGTCGCCGAGTCGTTGCAGAGGCCGCGTCACCTTCACTACATCCAGCGCCGCACCCTGGCGCGATAGGCCCGATACTGCTCACCGAACGTGGTCTCGATGAGCCTCTCCTCGGGCCGGATGAAACGGTGCTGAAGCACGAGCACGGCGCCGACGTACATCGGGTTGCGGCTGTACCGATAGAGCCCGTGCGTCACGAGTGCCGTGGACTCGGTGAGCGGGCGGAGGGGGGTGCTTGCCTCCTTGAAGGCGCCCCGAGCCCAGACGACGCCAGCGCCGCCCCCCGCGAGCGGCACGAGGCCCACCAGCGAGAGCGGCGTCGCCACCACGGTGGAGAGGGGGAGGAGTACGTGCAGTGCCACCATCGCGAGCAGCGCGAGCGCCGCCAGTTGCGGCGGCAGGAGCTTCGGCGATCGCTTCACGGTCACAGCATAGAGCGGTAAGACTCCGATTGTCAATCGGAGTTATGTTGGCCGGCGCGCGTCGCTCAGCGCTCGATGCGGACGGCGGAGTCGACAGCGGTGCCGAGAAAGCGGCCGCCGATCTTCGTGAAGCGGTCGGGGACGTCGGTCACGAAGAATGACGCCGAGCCCTCGCCCGCGGCGCGCGCCAGCGTACACGCGGCGAGCGTCGCCTCGACCTCGCGCGCCGTCTCGGCGGCGGAGTCGATCAGCTGCACCGTGGGACCGAGATATTCGGCGATCGTCTTCGCGAGCAGCGGATAGTGCGTGCAGCCGAGGACGAGGGTGTCGATCCCACTCTGGCGTAAGCTCGCGAGGTAGAGCGCGGCGGCCTGGCTGGTCACCTCGTTCTCGACCCAGCCTTCCTCGGCGAGCGGCACGAAGAGGGGGCACGCGCGGGTGTAGATCTCGAGGTCGGGATCGAGGGCGCGGAGCGCGCGCGTGTAGCTGCCGCTCGCGATCGTCGCCTCGGTGCCGATCACGCCGACCTTGCGGTTGCGCGTGGTCGCGATCGCGGCACGCGCGCCCGGCTCGATGACGCCGATCACCGGCACGTCGAAGCGCGCGCGCAGCACGTCGAGCGCGACCGACGAGGCGGTGTTGCACGCCACCACGACCATCTTCACGCCCTTGTCGACGAGGAACTGCGTGTTCTCGATCGCATAGCGCGTCACCACCTCTGCCGACTTCGTGCCGTAGGGATGGCGCGCGGTGTCGCCGAGGTAGAGCAGGTGCTCGCCCGGCACCGTCTCGCGCAGGCGATGCAGGACCGTCAGGCCGCCCACCCCCGAGTCGAAGATGCCGATGCCCGCGTCCGCACGCACACTCATGCTCGTCATCGCGCCGCCAGGAGCGCGCCGAGCGCTTGCTCGCGCGCCGGCGGCACGCCGAAGACCCGCTCCCACACGTCCGGCGTCTCCATGCAGAGGTAGAGCGGCACACGAGGGAGCGCCGCCTCCACGAAGCCGCGCACCGTCCGGTACATGCGGACGCGCAGCGGTTGGAAGTCGCGCCACTTGCCGTCCACACCCGCAACCTGCTCGCCGGCGAGAAGCGGCGTCGCCGGAAAGCGCGCGCGCATCACCGTGCGGAGCGCCGGTGACAAACGGAGCGCTCCCATGCTGACCCACGCCAACCGCGCCACCGGCACCGCGACGGCGATCTCGTGGAGGAGATCGCGGTACCCCTCCTCCCAGCCCGCGTGCTCGACCAGCGGATCGAGGTGGACGCCGACCTTGTAGCCGGCGGCGGCGACCCGGCGCATGGCGGCGAGCCGCGCGCCCACGGGCGTGGTGCCGATCTCGGCGACCTGCACGGCGGCCGCGGGGGCGAGCGACCACGAGACGACGACGCGACCCTGCGGATCGAGCGTGACCAGGTCGTCGACGGCGTCGGTCTTGGTCTTCAGCTCCAAGAGCGCGTTCCGCCGCGCCGCGAAGAACGGCACCAACTCGCGGCTCAAGCCCGTCAGCGGATCGAGGGCGAGGCTGTCGGCGAGCTCGCCGGTGCCGATGCGGAACTGCCGCTCCGGGTGCCGGTCGAGGAGGCGTCCCACCTCGGCGAGGGCCGTCTCCGGATTCACGTAGGCGGTGAGCGCCGGATTGTCGGCGAGGTACTCCTGAAGAAAACAGTAGCGGCAGTCCATCGGGCAGTTCGAGGCGAAGGTGAGGACGAGGTAGTTGCAGCAGGCCATGCCACGCGTACCCGCCGGGCAGTGCTCGAGGAACGTGCCGCGCCACGGCGCCAGCAGCAGGCGCCGCTTCGCCGCCGCGAAGTCCCCGCCGCGGAGCGCGCGGCGGTCGTCGATGATCGTCACTGGAACCTCGGGCACGCGGGCGCGGCACCGCCGCACCATCGGCGCGTTCTCGCAGCCGCGCTCGATCAGGATCGCCTCGGGCACGAACACGAGCGCCGTCGTAGCATCGCGCGGCAGCGGCGTCACGCCTCGTCGAGCAGCGCGAAGAGCCGATCGACGTCGCCGCGCGCGATCCGCGTTCGTAGACTTTCGACCGCGGTGGCGAGCTCGGCCGCCGAGCGCGCGCGAATGGTGACGGTCACGACGCCGCCCTCGAGCGCCGGCGGCGGCGTGATGCCGACCGTCGGCCCGCACTCCATGGCACGAAGGTGGTCGGCGAGCACGCGCTCGCGCGCCACCAGGCGCGGATAGCGCAGACGCCGCAACCGTTCCTTCCAGCGCTTCAGACGCTCGGGCGCCGACCCGCCTGCGGTAAGCAGCGCTCGCAGGTCGGGGTCGGCAAGTACAACGCCCGGTGATGTCCCGTCACGGATCGCGATGTCGTCCAGCCAATCGATCATGTCGCTCAAGTGGTGCGCGCTCGGACGGAGCGCGTCGACGACGGCCGCAAGCGCGGAGCGCGCCTCGACCGGCCACGCAGCCGTACGCGCTGCGAGGATCTCGTCGCGCGTCACGCTCGGACCTTCCCGAACGGCTCGCCGGCGGGCGCACTGGCGCGTACCGAAGGCGCCTGCGCCGTGAAGGCGGCGGCGAGTCGCCGGTAGCGCGACGCTTCCTCGCTCCGGCCGCGACGTTGGGCGCCGGCCGCGAGCACGGCGCATTTGGCGCAGGCAACGGCGACGACCGCCGCCCGCTCCTCGTCGCGGAGCGGCACGGTCGCCAGGAGCTTGGCGAGCGCCGCCACCCGCCAGCGATCGAGGCCCCACGTCGAGCGCGAGAGCTGGCCGGCGTGGCCGCCGCGCTTCACGACCAGCGCCTCCGCGACCAGACCGACGGCCTCGCGCGCCGTCACGCGCAGCCAGAGCTCGTAGTCCTCGCACACCGCGAATGCCTCGTCGAAGCCGCCGTACGACTCGAAGAGCGCGCGTGCGAGCACCACCGCAGACGGACTCACCAGGCAGCGCGCGAGGCTCCGCAGAAAGATCCGCTCCTCCTTGCGATGCCAGTCGCGTGGATTGCGATGGCGGCCGGCGTCGATCCAGCGTTCCTCGGTCTGTGCCAGGCAGTACTGCGGACGGGCCTCGAGCCACGCCATCTGGCGGGCGAGCTTCTGCGGTAGCCAGAGGTCGTCCGAATCGAGAAAGGCGATCCAGCGGGCGTCGAGGACGGCCGCGCCGGCGTTGCGCGCGGCGGCGACGCCGCGACCGGGCTGGCAGACGACGCGCGCCGGCACCACAGCGCCGGCGAGCGCCGCCTCGGCGGCGGCCGCCGAGCCGTCCGCGGAGCCGTCGTCGACGACCACGATCCCGAGGTCGCGGTAGGTCTGGCCGCGCACCGAGGCGATCGCCTCGCACACCATCGCCGCGCGGTCGCGGACCGGGATCACGACCGCGACGTTCGGCACCGTGACGCTCCGCTAGGCATCGTCGCCACTCGTGCGCCGGGCGCGCCCGCCGCGGACGCGCGGCGCCCGCGTCCAGGTCGTGATCGCGCGCCAGACGGCGTCGACGCCCTCGCCGGTCACCGCCGAGAAGGCGACGACCGGTACCGGCGCGGTCGCGAGCGCGCGCGCCATCCGCGCCCGCTCGCTCCGTCCGAGTTTGTCGATCTTGGTCGCGACGACGAGCGCGGGCACGGCGAGGGCCGCCACGAAATCGAGCAGCGCGTGCTCCTCCTCCTCGAGGCCACGGCGCACGTCGACGAGCAGGACGACGCCGGCGAGCGTGCCGCGGGTCCCGAGGTAGCTCTCGACGAGCGGACGCCACGCCGCGCGCGCCGCCTTCGAGACCCGCGCGTACCCGTAGCCAGGAAGGTCGACGAAGCCGATGCGGTCGTCGATGGCGAAGAAGTTGAGCTGCTGCGTCCGTCCCGGTGTCGAGCTGGTGCGCGCCAGACCATGCCGTCCGAGGATGCGGTTGATCGCCGACGACTTGCCGACGTTCGAGCGCCCTGCAAACGCCACCTCGGGATGGCGCACCGGCGGGAACCGTCCGGGCTCCGTCGCCGCGCCGACGAACTCCGCGCGCGTGACCTTCATCGCCGTGATGCCGGCAGCAGCCGCGGCGGAACCGGGGCGAGCGGACGTCCGTCGCGGCGTGCCGCGGCGAGACGCTCGAGATCGACCGCAACGCCGGCACGTAGGCGGGCGAGATCGACGCCGCAATGATCGTCGGCGTACGGCGCGAGCTTCTTGAGCCCCATGGCGAGCAGCTTCTCGCCACCCGCGTGGCCCGCGGTGAGCTTATGGTAGCCGACGGCGATCTGAATCAGCCCCAGGACGAAGTTCCAGTCTTCCGCGGCGGTGTCGTCGAGCAGCTCCTCGAGCGCCTCGTGGCACTCGAAGAACCGCCCGGCGTTGTACTCGCGGAGGGCTGCCTGGAGCCCCGGGGTCACGACGTCTTCGGCGCCGCCCCCATGTCGCCCGACTTGATGCCCTTGTCGATGCCGGCGACGAGATTGTCGAAGGCTTCTTTGATCGCCGTCTTCTGCACGTTGACGGGCGCGGGGATGTTCACCTTGTCCTTCTGCGTGGCCTTGTAGGTGACGAACGTCGCCTTGCCGCCGTCAGTGGAGGTGAGGATGTACTCGCCGACGATGTCTGCGAGCGTGCTGTCGAGCGTCTTGAACTTCACGACCTTGTCGGACGGCTGCAGCGTGAGCTCCATGGTGAACGCCTGCACCTGCCCGAGCGTCGACACCCGGTAGTCCACGACCTTGGTGTTGCCCTCGTCCTTCACGAGCTTCGTCTGCTGGTACTGCTCGCTGTACTTCTCGAGGCGTTCCGGCGTCTGGAAGCCCTGCCACACCCTCTCGATCGGCTCGTCGATCTTCTTGGTCAAACGGATGGTGAACGTGTCCCCGGTCTTCTCCAGGAGGTCGCCTTCCTCGAGCTTCGGGGCGCAGCCGGCGATCAGAAGGGCAACGACACAGGCCGCCGCGAGCAACCGTCCTGTGCGCCTCACTGCCCTTTCGAGTGTCGTCATCTGCATGGTCGTCGTCTCCTCTCGTTCGCGAAACGTCAATAGGCCTCGCCGCGTCGCCCGCGATCGCGGTCACCGAGCGGCTCTTCTCGCCGCTCGTCACGCGATGTCTCGGCGTCGTCGGCGCTGCCGCTGAAGTAAATTTGATCGTCGCCGCGCAGCATCGACGGCGTGACCACGTACGTACCGCCGAGCGACGGCCGCCAGATCGCCGACGCGACGTCCAGGTTGCCGCCGGTGAGGAGGAAGGCGAAGCCGCCGGTCAAACCGCCGAGCGTCGCATACACCACCTTCACCGGCATGTACACGAGATCGACAAAGACCGTCCCGACGCCGATCCCGAAATCATTGGCATAGGCCTCGACGGCGAGCGCCGGCCGCGCCACGCCGATCGTGAGCGTCAAGGCGAGCGCCACGACGACCTGTCGCGCCAATCGCCCCGCACGTGAGTGCCCCGCCGCCGCCCCGACTTCCTCGATCATCTTGCTCATCTCGCTCATCTTGCTCATTTTGCCCATTGCTGGCCCTCCTCCCATCGTGGTCATTCTTCCGTCCGCACCACGCTGCCCGCGGGGAGCACGCGCAGCAGGTGCTGCAACGCGCGCTCCACGTAGCCGGCGTCCTTCGATTCGAGCGTTACTTTCACCATGTACTCGGGGTTGTCGATCTTCGGGTACGAACCGAGCATCAGCTCGGGAAACTCGCGCAAGGTATCGTCGAGAAACTCCGCGATCGTCCCCTCGCCGACACCCGTGTATACCACCTTCACGCAATATGGCGTGGTCAGGAACCGCGGCTTCAAGCCCAGAAATTTCTGCCGGAAGATCTCCGGAATGCCCGGCAGGATGTAGATGTTCTCGACCTTGATGGTCGGGAAATTCAGGCTGACGTCGGTGATCAGCTCGGCCCCCTCGGGAACTTCCGCCATCTTCAAGCGCGCGCGGTTGACCTTGTCCCCGTAGAAGACGCGCAGCTTCGACTCGATGTCGGGGTGCGAGACGACCCGCCGACCGAGGGCGCGCGCGATGCCCTCCATGGTGATGTCGTCGTGCGTCGGGCCGACGCCGCCGGAGGTGAAGACGACGTCGAACGCCTCGTGGCAGGAGCGCACCTCGATCGCGATTTCGTCGAGCTCGTCGGGCACCACCGCAATGCGCTTCAGCGCGACGCCGAGCGTGCGCAGCTCGGCGGCGAGAAACGGCGAGTTGGTGTCGGTGACCTTGCCCGATAAGATTTCGTTGCCGATCACGACGGCGGCGGCGGTGATCTCCGGCATCAGACCGTCAAATCGACATCGCGCCCTTGCGAAACTCGCTCACGCCCAAGCGAACGTTCACCAGGGCGGGCTTTCCGGCGCCGAGCGCGCGCTCGAGGGCGGGACGGATCTGTTTCGGCTCCTCGACGTACTCGCCATGGCCGCCGAGCGCCTCCACCACCTGATCGTAGCGCGTGAAGGCGAGCTTGGTCGCGACCGCACGTTCCTGACCATAGAACTCCACTTGCCCACGGCGAATCTGCATCCAGGCGGCGTCGTTGCCGATGATGCCGACGATGTTGATCTTCTGGCGCACGCACGCCTCGAACTCCATTGCATTCAGCCCGAAGGCGCCGTCGCCGTAGATGATGAAGACGTTGCTCTGCGGTCGCGCCAGCTTCGCCGCCATCGCGTAGCCCGGGCCGACACCGAGCGTGCCGAGCGGACCGGGGTCGAGCCATTGACCGATCTTCGCGATGCGCAGCACCGAGGCCGCCGTCGCCACGAAGTCGCCGCCGTCGCCGATGACGATCGAGTCGTCGTCGAGGACGTCGTCGATCTCCTTGCAGAGGCGGAGCGGATTGATCGGCGACGCGTCGGACTGCATGTCGGGGAGCATCTGCTCCCAGCGTGCGCTTTCCTTCCCACGCAGCTCGCGCACCCACTCGCGCACCGCGGCGCTGCCGCCCGCCGCCCCACTTGCGAGCGCGGTGAGCTGCGCCATCACCAGCCCGGTGTCGCCGACGATGCCGACGTCGACATGACGGTTGCGGCCGATCTCGCCGCCGTCGAGATCCACCTGGATGAGCTTCGCGTCCGGGTTCAGGTGGCTGCTGCGGCCGTAGCCGAGGCGAAAGTCGAGCGGCGTCCCGAAGATGAGGATCACGTCGGCGGCGCGTAGCGCGTCCTTGCGCGTGCGGTGGAAGTAGTTCGGGTGATCGGGCGGCAGTGAGCCGCGACCCTGGCCGTTGACGTAGATCGGGAGCCCGAACTGCTCGACGAAGGGCTGATAGGCCTCGCGGCGCTTCGACCAGAAGAGCTGGCTGCCGACGAGCGCGACCGGGCGCTGCGCCGCGCGCAGCAGCTCGTAGGCACGCTCGACGTAAACCGGATCGCCGGCAATCGTCGCCTCGGTGCGGTAGCCGGTGGGAAAGTCGATCTTCGACTCCTCGACGCTGTCGAAGAGGAAGTCGACCGGCATCTCGAGGTACACCGGCCCCGGCACCCCGGTCGTCGCGATGCGAAACGCCATGCTCACGTATTCCGCAAGTCGGCTCGCCTCCGGGACCGAGTGCGACCACTTGGTGATCGGTCGCATCAGTTCGACGTGGTTCATGTCCTGCAGCGAGCCCTTGTCGCAGAGCGCGTGCGGTCCTTGGCCGCCGATGATGAGCATCGGGATGTTGGCGCGCCAGGCGCTCGCAACACCGGTCACCGCATCGGTGAGTCCCGGTCCCGCCGTGACCACCGCGACGCCGGGTTTGCCGGTCACGCGCGACCAGCCGTCCGCCGCGTGCGCCGACGTCTGCTCGTGGCGCGTGTCGACGACCCGGATGTCGTGATCCAGACACCCGTCGTAGATCGACATCACGTGCCCGCCGCAGAGAGTGAAGATGTGCGTCACGCCCTCGTTCTTCAGGGCGCGCGCGACGATGCGACCACCGTGCAATTGACTCATGGGAGGGCCCTCGATCCGCGAAGCGACGCGGCACTATACTCACGGGTTTTCGAGAGTGGCAAGGCTCCCGTCGGACGCGTGGCACTGCTGCCGCCTGCGTGCTCGTCGCAGCGGTGATGACGTCGACAGAGCGACGTCAGTTGCTCCGGCGCGCCATCGCTCCGCGACGTCGAAGGCGTCGCCTGCGGCGTTGGGGGAGGCGGGCCCGAGAGGAGAGGAGGAGGAAGACTTCTGCCCCGCGGACCCGACTCCCCCTACTGGGTGTTGCGCTTGAGGAACGCCGCCAGCGGCCCGATCACGTTGTTCGCCGGTCCGTCCTCCGCCGTGACGACGTCGACGTGGGCGAAGCCCTCGTTGACGAACACCTCGAATCCGCCCGCGACGTCACCGAGGGTCGGGAACGCCGGATTGGGATTGCTCGCGTCCACGACGCGATCCGTGACCTGGTTGCAGCTCGGCGCGGTGCACCGATGGATGCTCGTCCCGAACGGCACCAGGGCGGCGGGAACACGCGCGAGCCCATTGGTTCCCACGAACGAGATGACCGGGATGTCGATATTCGCCGCCTGCGTGAGGCTCTCGATGTCGGGCCGGTTGCGGCCGACGGTGAGCGCTGTCGAATCGAGGCTGATCGCCTGCGAGCACTGAGCGTCTGCCTGCGCCTGCGTCATACCCGGCCCGCCGCATGGGGCGAAGGAGTTGCCGACGACGCTGCACGTGCCGCCCGCGGCGTTCGAGCACTGACCGGTGACACTCGTCACGCTGAGGCCGGAGGCCGGGTAGTACCAGTCGGTGAAGTTGGTATTGCCGACGTAGAACGATTCCAGGAGGCGGGCGATGCTCGTCACCTCCTTCTCTTGGCCCCAAACGCCTGGTAGCGGCGGGAAAGTCGTGGGAGGCGGACCGTTATTGGGAGTCTCCGACGCGGGTATCCCTTCTGTGATGTCGCGCCATGTGAGGCGGCCGCCCACGGTCGGCCCAGGGCCGCCGACGGATGTCGCCACGAAGAAAGCGAGGCTCGAGATCAAGCCGTCGTCGTCGACGAAGGTCCCGATGCCACCCTCGACAGTCGTTGGGCCGCCGCCGTTGATCAGCGTGAGACCGCTCAGGTCCGGCACCATGGCGACGGCGTTGTTTCCCGCCGTCCCCTGATCCACCTGGGTGATATTGAGACCGCTGTCGGGATCGTACGCCCCCTGGATCGCCGCGGGTTCGGACGAGGCGAGGATGCGCGGATTGAGCGCATTGAACCCCAGAACGGAGACGATCGGATAGGCGGTCGTCGTCAGCGTGCACTTGGGCGTGGTAAAGGCGCCGCAGTCCGTTCCTTCGCTCGCGATCGTGCAAGCCGTGGTCCCATTGACGCAGCGGCCCGGACTGCCCGGATCCTTTACCGCGCCGTAGAGGCCACCATCATACTTGGCGATGATGCGATCGAGTGTGTCCGCGGTGAGTGGCGCTCCTGCCGTCGAGCCGCCGGCGCCCTCGAGCAGCACTAAGCCGCGCAGCTTCGCGTAGCCGGGGTCGGGTGTGCCGCCCGGGTTGAAGTCGGTCGCGGCATAGCGCGCGGTGAAGGTGGTCCCCATCGAGTGGCCGCCGAGGAAGACGTTGTGGTTGCGCACGACTGCGTCGGCCGCCTGGACCACCGCGTCGATGTCCCGGGCAAAGACGAGCGGTGTCCAGTTCGCAATGAAGGGCACGTCGGTCGAGTCGTAGAAAACGGCGCGGCGGTTCGGCCCGGCCGCGAGCACCGGGTCGAGTGCGAGCCCGAGCTCGCTACCGAAGAGCCAGTCGAGGCCGACTTGCGGGTCGAGCCGCTTCTCCGAGATGTTGAGGCCCACGAGATCCTCGAGCTGATTGCTGCGCCGGTCGAAGGCCCAGACCTCGATCACCAGGCTTTGTTCGACGTACACGCGCGGGATCAGGTTCTCAGCCAGGATCTTGAAGTCGTTGGCGCCGCCCTCGAAGCCCGGAATGAGGATGAGGATGGCATCGGGCTGAGACGTGCCGTCCATGCGGAACCGCGTGTACGTGGCGTTGTTCAGACTGAAGCTCGAACCTCCGAACTGCGTGATGAGCTTCGGATTGGTCACACTCACCCCAGCGGTGCCGGGCGTGTTGAGCGGCTCGGCCGCACTCGCGATGCTGGTCGTCGTCCCGACGAGGTTGCACGTGTTGAGCGCGTTCCCGCTGCACGCGTCAAAGGCGAAGTGAAAACTCGGACACAAGTGCTGGACGGTCGTGTTCAAGCACTTCGACGCCTTGGCGATCCCGCTTCTGTTCCGTCCCCCGGCGGAATGCTTGCAGCACGGATGTCGGTCCGTGAGAGGGTCGAAGCCGCAGTCGGAATGGTGGGCGATCCCACCTACCATAGCCGCGCACTCCCGCCGCAGCTTTATCCGGCCGTCGATCGGGCTCCCATCGCTCGCGTCGAGGATGACGGTACGCGCGCAACGCCTGAAACTCGATCGGCCGTTGCTAGGCGACGACCCGTCGAAGGTCGCACACGGGCAGGCGATCTCGATCTGGGCACGGACGCCCCGGATGTCGGCGGCATCTTGGGCCTTCATCAGTCCCTGTCCACAAGGACTAGCAGCCGCGGCGACCGCGATTGCGGACGCCAAGACGAGTGCCGCCGTCAGCGCGAGAATGGGGGGAGCGTTGCGCATAGGGGTCTCCTTCATCTTCGGAAACTCGAGCAAAACATGGTGGGACGGCATCCAGATTCCGAGCTGGCATCTGGTACACCGTTAGGTTGGAGGTGGTCAAGAATATTCCACCGACGAATTGTTCCCGTGCAGGAACAGTCTATTTCATTTTGTCGCGCGCGCCCGTCAGGCGCGCGCCTCGAGGGGTTGGTGGGCGAGCCGCTCCACGACGAAATCGCGGAACGCGATCACTCGCGAAGGCACGTGGCGCGCCGCGGGATGGACGAGGTAGAGGCCGGCTTGCGGAGCCGCGTAGCGCGGCAGGATCCGAACCAGCGCTCCCGATGCCAGGTCATTGCGGGCGAGAAAACTCGGCAAGAGCCCTATCCCCGCGCCCGCCCGCAGCGCCTCACGCACGAACGACAGGTCGTCCGCCACGATGCGCACGGCGAGCTTGCACACGACGCTGTGTCCGAGGCTGCGCAGACGCAGCGGCCCGCGGAAGCCCCGGAACTGGACCATGTCGTGTCCGTCGAGTTGCCTGGCCGTGCGCGGCGTACCGCGCCGCGCGAGGTAGCTCGGCGACGCGAACAGCTGGACGTCGATGGTGCTCAGCTTGCGGGCGATCAGCGAAGAATCCGCGAGCCGCCCGGCAGCGCGCAAGGCGACGTCGAAGCCTTCGGCCACCAAATCCACGTGTCGGGACGTGAGCTCGAGATCGAGCCGTATCGCCGGATAGCGGGCGCTGAAGTGTGTCGCGAGATCCGCGAGGAAGCTGGTACCAAGGTCGTTCGGCGCCGTGATTCGCAAGACCCCTGACGGCTGCTCTTGCCTCTCGGCGAGAGTGTTGACCGCTTGTCGCAGCGCCTCGATCTGTGGAGTGACACGCTTGTAGAGGGTGCGTCCCGCTCGCGTGAGCGTCACGCGCCGCGTGGTACGGTAGAAGAGCTGCTGGCCGAGATCGGCCTCGAGCCGCGCGATCGCGCGGCTCACCGTGGCCTTCGGCACCGTGATGCGACTTCCTGCACCCGAAAAGCTGGCGGTCTCGGCTACCGCGACAAAGATGTTGAGACGTGAAAGATCAATTGTCTCCATATTGGAACAGTCTATTGGGCATCCTCCGCCCGTTCCAGCGTTGCAGCCGACGGCAACGGACATCATCATCCGGATCGCCGATCGATTGCGCGTCGGACGAGTCGCTAGGAGAAGCTGATGTCGCGGAGGTCCTCGAACTGCGTGGCGAGGAACTCCTTCAGGCGCCGCTTCAGCCGACTCTCGATCTGGCGCACGCGCTCGCGGCTGATATCGTAGCGATCGCCGATCTCCTGCAAGGTGAGCGGCTCCTCGGCGAGCAGGCGCTGGTCAAAGATCAGACGGTCCTTGTCGCGCAGCGTGGCGCCGAACTCGCGGATCTTCTCGCCCAGGCGCTGGCGGTACTCGGCATCGGCGAACTGGTCTTCGGCGGTCGCGACGCCGCTCTTCAGGACGTCGAGGAGCGTCCCCTCCTCACCCTCGTGGAGGGGAGAGTCGACCGAGAGGTCACTCGCACCGAGGCGCTGTTCCATCTCGATGACTTCCTTTTCCTTCACGTCGAGTCGCTGCGCAATCAGTTTCGGCCCGGCGACGAACCCTTCGGCCTCGAGCTTGTCCTTCTCCTTCTGGAGATTGAAGAAGAGCTTGCGTTGCGCCTGCGTGGTACCGAGCTTCACCAAGCGCCAATTGTTCATCACGTAGCGGATGATGTAGGCGCGGATCCACCACGCCGCGTACGACGGGAAGCGGATGCCGCGGTAGGGATCGAAGTTCTTCACCGCCTCCATGAGACCGATGTTGCCCTCCTGGATGAGGTCGAGGAGGGCGCGGAACGAGCGCTGGTACTCGCGTGCGATCATGACCACCAGCCGTAGGTTGCCGGTGACGAGTCGGTAGGCGGCCTCGACGTCGCGATCGCGCTGGAAGCGCACGGCGAGATCGTGTTCCTCCTCACGGGTGAGCAGGGGATGACGCCGGATCTCGGACAAGTAGCGCTGCAGAGGATCGAAGGGAACGAGCGAGCCCCGATCGCGATCCTCGTCGGCGCGCGTCGCCGGCTCGGGGACAGCCGCGCTTGAATCAACGGCGGGCTCGCGGTCGGCGAGCTCGCGGTCGGCGAGCTCGGGCTCGAGCGGCGCCGGGCGCGCCGCGCGCGGGCGGCGCGGCGCGCGTCCCCCAGGGCCCTTGCTCATCGCTCGCCTACGGGCGGCGGCGCCGCGAAGCCGCGCTTCAAGGTCGCGACCAGCTCGCTCAGGATCTCGTCGAATTGCCGCTCCATGGCGATCATGTCGTCACGCATGCGCAGGATGACCTCGGCGCCGGCGAGGTTCACCTCGAGCTCCTCGGTGAGGAGCGCGGTGACGCGCGCGCGCTCGAGATCGGTCGAGGAGATGACGACGACGTCGTCGAGCGTGCGCTTGACGACGATCAGGCCCTCGCGCTCGAGCATTTCGAGGTACGCCACGGAAAGACCCGAGCGCTCGGCGGCCTCGTGCAGCGGCAGGTACTTGAGCGACATCTCACAACCTCAAATCCGATCGCGGGTTGCGGGCGTAGCTGTCCTCGAGAACCGTCACGGCATCGCGCACGCGCTCGGTGCCGTCGGTCGGGACCTGAACCATGAGGACGACGTAGAGATCGCCTCGTCCCGAGCTCTTCATTTCGGGTACGCCCTTGCCACGCAGGCGGAGCTTGTTGCCGCTCTGGCTCCCGGGCGGGACCTTCAACTTCACGATGCCGTCGGGCGTCGGGACATCGATCGTCGCGCCGTGCATCGCCTCGCCGATCGTCACCGGGACCTCGAGGTAGAGGTCCTGGCCACGACGCTCGAGGCGCGGATGCGGCCGGACGCGCGCGACGATGTAGAGGTCGCCGGACGGCGCACCGCCGACGCCGGCCCCGCCCTTGCCAGCGAGGCGGATGCGGGAGCCGTCGTCGACACCCGCCGGAATCTTCACGTTCAGCCGCTCGACTTTCTCGATGCGGCCCGCGCCCGAGCATTGCGGGCACGGGCGCTGGTCGATTCGACCGCTACCGTTGCAGCGCGGGCAACGGCGGTTGAAGGAGAGCGGCCCGGTGCCGACCTTTGTCTGCCCGCGGCCGTCGCACTCGGGACACGCCGTCCCGTCGCCCTCGGTGCCGGAGCCGTGGCACGTCGGGCATTCCACGGGCTTGGCGAGCGAGATCGTCGCCGTGGTACCGCGGATCGCGCTCAGGAGATCGATCTCCAGCGTCGATTCGAGATCCGGCCCGCGTTGCGCCGGCGCCGCGCCGCCGCCCTCACTGCGTCCGCCGAAAAGATCGCCGAAGATGTCCTCGAAGCTCGAGTAGCGACCGAAGCCCGCCTGCTCGCCGCCGCCGGGTTTCTCCGGACCAGGCGCGAACCCACCGTAGCTCTGCGCGCGCTTGAACCCGCGGGCACGTTCGGGGTCGAACCCGGTCTGGAGACCGTCCATGCCGAACTCGTCGTAGGCCTTGCGCTTCGCCGGATCGGAGAGCGCGTCGTAGGCGAACGAGATACGCTTGAACTTCTCCTCCGCCCCGTGGTTCCCGGGATTGACGTCGGGATGATGCTTCCGCGCCAGCTTGCGATAGGCCTTTTTGATCTCCTCGGCGGACGCCGTGCGTTTGACGCCGAGATCGCCGTAGAGGTCGCGTTTTGCCATCGTAGCGCCGGCGCGCCAATCAGCCCCGCGACGGGTCGTCGTGAGGCGTCACTGCCATCGGTCCGGCGACGTCAGGCCGTCGGCTCCCCCGTGACGACGGGCGCCGCCGCCGCCGCGAGCTTGACCTTGTCGCCTGCGATTTCGCGGAGGGCGGTCACCACCTCTTTGTTCTCCGAGTCGAGGAGGGGTCGCGACCCCTTGAGGAGCTGCTTCGCCCGCTTCGCCGCTAGGAGAACCAGTTGGAAGCGGTTTTCGACGTTCTCGAGACAATCCTCGACGGTGATTCGTGCCATCCGACGTCCTCCGATGTGGCGCTGCAGCGCTTCCGGAATGTATCCGAATCCGCCGCGGAAGAAAACCGCGCCCCGTCAGACGGTCGTACCTCGCCGGGATACGGCGGGCACGAAGGCTATGAACTTGACTCCCTCCACGGACGCCGATAACGCAGGCGCCGTGGGACTCTGGGAGCGGGTGCGCGATCTCGCGGGCGGCGCCAAGCGCCGCATCATCGACGATCTGATTGCCGCGTATCACGAGGAGCTGCGCGTCGCCCTGCAGCTGCGGCTGCACGCCGAACGGGTACCCTATCCCAACCTGGCGGCGACCCTGCTGAGTCTCGCCGATCACGAGGACGCGCACGGCGCGCTCGTCCGCGAACAGCTGGCGCGTCTCGGCGCCACGGTCGTGAGCGCCGGCCCCGACTCCCCGCGTGGCGGACGCAACTACTGGGAGCGTCTCACCTTCGACCTCGAGGACCTGCGCGCCAAGGGCGCCCGCTACCGCGAGCTCGCCCAGCACTGGGACGTCGACGACGCGGAGACGGCGGCGGTCTTCGACCGTCTCGCCCATGAGGACGCGGCGCTGTGTCGCGTCATCGGCGACCTGATCGCACGCAGCGATCCGCACGCCGAGGATTGACCCGCGACGCGCGACCCGGCGCGCGGCTGCGAGCCGGGTTCCGCACGCTGCGCGTCCTCTGGCACCTGCCGAGCTTCGTCCGCCTCTACTGGCGGCTCTACCGTGATCCACGCGTCCCGCTCGCCGCAAAGGCGGGGCTGACCGCGGCGGTCGTCTATCTGGTGTCGCCGATCGATCTCATTCCCGATTACTGGCTGCCGATCATCGGCTTCGCCGACGACGCCGCCGTGCTGTGGTTCGCGACTCGCTGGTTCATCGCCGCGTGCCCCACCGAGGTCGTGACCGAGCACGTCCGTCGCATCGACGAGGAGCGCCGCTTCACGCGTCGCCGCTGACGTCCGGCGCCGCCGTCGTCGTCAGCACGAGGAAGAACTCGCGGTTGCCCGCGGGCCCGAGCAGCGGCGACGGATGGCGCGCGCGCACGACGAGGCCGGCGGCGCGGGCGAACGCCTCGATCTCGTCGAGGACGGCCGCGTGCAGCGCCGGGTCGCGCACGACACCGCCCCGTCCGACCTTGCCGCGGCCCACCTCGAACTGCGGCTTCACGAGAGCGACGATCGTGCGGTCCGGGGGCAACAAGCGCTGCACTGCCGGCAGGACGAGGCGCACCGAGATGAACGACGCGTCGATGGTCGCGAGGTCGAGGGGCTCGGGGATGCGCTCGGGGAGGAGGTGACGCACGTTGGTGCGCTCGAGGCTGACGACACGCGCATCCTCACGCAGCTTCCACGCCAGCTGCCCGTAGCCGACGTCGACGGCGTACACCCGCCGCGCGCCGCGCTGGAGAAGACAATCGGTGAAGCCCCCGGTCGAGGCGCCGACGTCGAGCGCCACCACGCCGCGGACGTCGAGCGCGAGCGCGTCGAGCACGGCGGCGAGCTTCATGCCGCCCCGGCTCACGTACGGGTGCTCCTCGCCGCGCACTTCGAGCGGCGCATCGCGAGCGACGCGGGCACCCGGCTTCTCGATGCGCGCCGTCCCGACGAAGACCAGTCCCGCCATGATGAGGCGTTGCGCGCGCTCCCGGGACTCCACGAGCCCGCGATCGACGAGGAGCTTGTCGACGCGCTGCGTGCGCTGCGTGCGTGCGCTCGCCGTCATTGCGGATGCCGCGGCGCCGCCCGTCCTCAGCGTCCTGCGGCGCGCTCCACGATGAAGGTCGCGAGCGCACGCAGCGGCGCGGCGCGCTCGCCGAGCGGCGCGAGCGCGGCGAGGCAGCGCGCGAGCAGCGCGCGGGCGACACCACACGCACCGTCGACGCCGAGCACCGCGGGATACGTCGCCTTGCCGTGCGCCGCGTCGCCGCCCTCGCGCTTGCCGGTAACCGCGGTCGACGCGGTGGCGTCGAGGAGATCGTCGGCGACTTGGAACGCGAGGCCGAGCTCGTGACCGTACGCACGCAGCGCCCGCAGCGCGGCGTCGGCAGCGCCGCCGGCGAGCGCGCCTACCTCCACGGCGGCGGCAATGAGCGCGGCGGTCTTGCGGCGATGGATGGACTCCACGAGCGCGATGTCGGCGCGCACACCCTCGGCCTCGAGGTCGGCGACCTGGCCGCCTACCATGCCGGCGGCGCCCGCGGCGTGCGCAATCACCGCGATCACCGCGAGCGCGCGCGTCGGCTCGAGGCCGGTGGTCGCGGCGCCCGCCGCGGCGAGGGCGAAGGCCTCGGTCAGCAGCGCGTCGCCGGCGAGGATCGCGTGCGCCTCGTCGAAGGCGACGTGCACCGTCGCGCGACCGCGGCGCAGGTCGTCGTCGTCCATCGCCGGTAGGTCGTCGTGAACGAGCGAGTAGGTGTGGATGAGCTCGACGGCGCAGGCGAAGGGCAGCGCACGCTCGTGTGTGCCGCCGGCGGCCTCGCATGCCATGAGCACGAGGATCGGGCGCACGCGCTTGCCGCCGGAGAAGACCGCGTATCGCATCGCCTCGAGCAGGCTGCGTGGGACGCCGTCGGTGGGCGCAAGTGCGCGCTCGAGCGCCGTCTCGATCACCGCGCGGCGCTCCGCGAGATAGGCCTCGACGTTCACTCCGACTCCGGGTCGAGCGGCCGCGTGCTCAGCCGACCCTGGGAATCGCGCATCAGCACCTCGACGCGTTGTTCGACCTCGGCGAGCTTCTCGTTCAGGACGCGCACCAGACCGACCCCGCGCTCGAACGCGGCGAGCGCGTCCTCGAGCGAGAGCTCGCCAGACTCGAGGCGCTGCACCGTCTCCTCGAGGTCCTGGAGCGCGTCCTCGAAGCGGACGCGCTTCGCCGCGTGCGTGTCAGCCATGCGTGCTCTCCGCCTTAACGCGAAACCCGCGCGATGAAAATAGCGCGAGAAGCGCCCGCGGCGTGTGTTCGGACGCCGTGCTCACGAGTCGGAGCGCGGCGGGGCGGTGATGCGCGCGCGCGCGCGACCGACCGCGAACGTGAGCTCCACCGCGTCCCCTTCGGCGAGGGTGCCGGCGTCGCGCACGACCGTGCCGTCCGGGCGGCGTGTGAGGCTGTAACCGCGCTGCAGGACGGCAAGCGGGCTCAAGTCGTCGAGCGAGCCGGCGGCGCCGGCGACGCGTGCGCGTCCGTCACGCAACGTCGCGCCGATGGCGCGCTGCAAGCGTGCCTCCAGACTCGCGGCGCGCGCGCCGAGGTCGCGCACGGTGCGCCGTGGGTCGCGCACGCGTGCCGCGAGCGCGCCGACGCGACGCTGCTCGGCGCCGCAACGCCGTAGGAGCGCGTCGCCGAGCGCGCCGGCGCCACGCGCGAGGCGCGCCTCGAGATCCGCGACGCGCGGCACCACCATCTCGGCGGCAGCAGTCGGCGTCGGCGCGCGGCGATCGGCGACCAGGCACGCGATCGTGAAGTCCACCTCGTGGCCGATGGCGGCGACGACCGGCAGCCGCGACGCGACGATCGCCCGCCCCACCCGCTCTTCGTTGAACGGCCAGAGATCCTCGAGCGAACCGCCGCCGCGCCCGACGATCAACACTTCGAGCGCGGGATGGGCGTTCAAGTCGTCGAGCGCGCGCACGATGTCGTCGGCGGCGCCGGCGCCCTGCACGCGCATCGGCCGGATGACGACGTGCAGCGCCGGGCAGCGGCCGCGTAGGATGACCAAGATATCGTGCAGCGCGGCGCCGCCGAGCGCGGTGGCGATGCCGATGTGGCGCGGAAAGAACGGCAGCGGCCGCTTGCGGTCCTCGTCGAAAAGTCCCTCGGCGGCGAGGCGCTCTTTCAATTGCTCGAACGCGAGCTGCAGGGCGCCGCGGCCAAGCGGCTCGAGCCGGTCGACGTAGAGCTGGAGGTCGCCGCGCGCGGGATAGAGGCCGATCTGCCCCTGGACAACGACCTGCTGGCCGTCGGCCGGCGCGAAGACGAGGAGCTGCGCGGCGCTGCGGAAGAGGACGCAGCGAAGCTGGCTGCGATCGTCCTTCAACGTGAAGTAGAGGTGCCCCGAGGCGGCGGGGTGCAGGTTCGAGATCTCGCCCGCGACCAGGACGCCCCCGAGCTCGGCGGCGAGCGTGTCGCGTACCATCTGCGTCAGTTGACTGACGGTGAGCGGCGCCGGTGCGCGCCGCGAGCGCGGAAGCATCGCCGCGACCCTAACAACGCCGGCGCGCAGCGACAAGTCGCACCGACCCGGCGGCAGCCGCGCCCGATGTGCGTCAGTCGCTCTTCGCGACCAACGTCTTGAAGACCTTCCAGCTCTTCAGAAGCTCGAGCGCGTGATCGAGCTGCGGATCCTTGCCGAGCTCGCCTTCCTTGATGCCCGCCTCGCCTTCCTCGGAGGGCATCTCGTCGGGTGCTGCGGGCGGCGGTGCGACTTCGGTGTCACCCGGCTCCGAGTTCTGCTGCGGCTGCGGCTTCCGTTTCTGCTCGAAGTGCCGCGGTAGGTTCTCCTCGCGCAGCAGCTGCTGCGCGGTCTTCCCGCCGCCTGCTGGGCGTGTCATCAGCACGTTGTCCATGATGATGTCGGGAACGATGCCGGTCGCCTGGATCGAGCGTCCGCTCGGCGTGTAGTAGCGCGCCGTCGTGAGACGGAGCGCGGAGTTGTCGTCGAGCGGTAGAATCGTCTGCACCGAGCCTTTGCCGAACGTCTGCGTACCGAGGATGATCGCGCGCTTGTGGTCTTGGAGCGCGCCGGCGACGATCTCCGAGGCGCTCGCGGTGCCGCCGTTCACGAGCACGACCATCGGAAAGTCCATGTAGCTTCCGGGCCGGCGTGCGAAGTACTTCTGCTTCTGATTCTCGAGGCGCCCGTCGGTGTAAACGATCAGCCCGGAATCGAGGAAGGTGTCGGAGACTTTCACCGCCTGGGTGAGGAGCCCGCCTGGATCGTTCCGCAGATCCAAGACTATGCCCTCGATCGGCCCCTCGCGTGTCCATTGCTCGAGCACGCGCTCGACGTCGGTGTCGGTGCGCTCCTGGAACTGCGTGACGCGGAGGTAGCCGTAACCCTTCTCGAGGCTCTTCGACTTGACGCTCTGGATCTTGATGACCTCGCGCAGCAACGAAACGTCGAAGATCTCGTTCACCTTTTCGCGCTTGATCGAGAGCACGACCTTGCTACCCTTCGGGCCGCGCATCTTCTTCACCGCGTCGACGAGCGTCATGTCCTTGGTGAACTGACCGTCGATCTTGATGATCATGTCGCCGGCCTTCATGCCGGCGCGGTAGGCGGGAGTGTCTTCGATCGGCGACACCACCGTGAGCACGTTGTTGCGCATCGTGATCTCGATGCCGAGACCGCCGAAGCTGCCCTTGGTGTCGACCTGGAGCTCCTTGTAGAGCTCGGGCGTCAGGTAGGCGCTGTGCGGATCGAGGGAGGTGAGCATGCCGTTGATGGCGCCCTCGATCAGCTGATCGCTCGACACCTCGTCGACGTAGTTCTTCTGGACGATCGCAAGGATGTTGGTGAAGATTTGCAGGTTTTCGTAGGAGGCGTCCTTGCCGACGGCGTCGACTTTCGTGACCCCGCGCCCGCCCGAGAAGAGCACCGCGAGAATGGCAAAGAGTGCGAGGACTCCCGTGAGGCTGCGTCGCCGACGTGACATGGTGCGCTCCGTGTGGGCCGAAAAGATCGTCGGATTATACCGGAGGCGCGCGGACCCGCAAACCCGCGTCTTTGCGGGCACGACGACCGTCTCAACGACGGACGGCGGCGTCGGGGGCGAGCGTTCGCAGATAGGCGATCACCGCCCAGCGCTCGTTCTCGGCGAGCGCGCCGCGAAAGGAGGGCATGGCGGTGCCCGGCTTCCCTTCGGTGATGCGGTAGAAGAGGTACGAATCCGAGTGCTGCGCAAGGACGTCGCTGTCGCGGAATTTGGCGGGCGGCGGCGCCAGGCCGGCTGCGGCGACGCCGCGGCCGTCGGCGTGCTCGCCGTGACAGCTCACGCAATTGCTCTCGAAGACGGCGGCGCCCTCGGCCACCGCCGCGGGATCGTGCAAGCGCGGATTGACGCGCGCGGCGACGTTGGCGGGCAGATCCTCGCGCGGTACGCTGCTCGACGCGCGCGTCCAGAGCTCGGCGCCAATCGCCGCCGCCACAGCGACGCCGACGAGCGCTGCGCCCGTCCGCGTCATGGCCGCGCCGCCTGCGCGCGCTCGAGGCGCACGCCGGAACGCGCCAGCAGCGTGTAGACGGCGCCGACGACGAGCGCGACCAGGAGCGCTGCCTGCGCCAGCAGCGGTTCGAGGAACGGATAGACCGCGAGCCAATCGCGCAGCACGATCGGGTCGGGAATCGCGACCGGCGTCACCGAGACCAGACCCGCCTCTTGGAGCTCGCGCACCCCGGCGCCCGCGAACTTGAAGGCGAGCACGTAGAGCAGCGCCCCGGTCACGGCGAAGAACGGTCGGATCGGGATCCGCACGCCGTAGCGGAAGAGCGCGACCCCGATCGCAACGAGACAGACGACACCGAGCGCGAACCCCGACGCGACGGCGGAGAGCCCGAGGGGCGCACCCGCGGCGCGGCCGGCGAGCGCCTCGTAGAAGAGGACGGTCTCGAAACCCTCGCGAAAGACCACCAAGAACGCGAGCAGGACGAGGCTGCGCGCGTGGCCGCTGCCGAGCGCGCCGTCGAGGCGCGAGCGCACGAACGCCTGCCAGCGTTGCGCCTCGGACTTCGAGATCAGCCAGTAGGACGCCGTGAAGAGGACGACGACCGCGAGCAACATCGTGACGCCCTCGAGCACCTCGCGCGCCGCGCCGCCGAGCGGCACGATCCTGCCGGCGACGGCGGCGAGCGTGAGGCTCGCGAGCACCGCGGCGCCGCCGCCCGCATACAAGAGCACGCGCTTCTCGTCGCGACCGATCTTCGTCAGATACGCGGCGAGCGCGGTGAGGATGAGCAGGGCCTCGAATCCCTCGCGCACGATGATGAGGAGCGCGTCGACGAAGAGGCTCGACGGGCTCGCGGCGAGTCCGGGTCGTGCCACCAGGTCGAGGAGGTCGGCGAGCGCCGCCGCCTGCACGCGGACGTCGCCCGCCGGCGCGCCGCTCTTCATCGCTCCCGCGAGCGCCAGCCAGCGCACCTCGAGATCCCGGTAGCGCGTCGGATCCGCGGCCTTCACCTCGGTGTCGAGCGGCGAGCTCTCGAAGCGGAGGAACGCGTCGCCGACGGCGAGCCGCGCCGACTCCTCGGGATAGCGCGCGCCCGCGTCGCGGATGAGGGCCGCGAAGTCCGTCTCGTCGGCCACGGCGACGCGCCCGAGCGTGAGCAGCGCGAGCGCGACGGCGACGCCGAAGCGCCACAGGCGCGCGCCGCCGACGGCGCGCACGTGCCGATCTGCGGACGTGGCGCGGCTCACGTGTTCGCCCCGCGTCGCG
Source organism: Deltaproteobacteria bacterium (assembly GCA_016200545.1). Classification (GTDB taxonomy): domain Bacteria; phylum Desulfobacterota; class Binatia; order UTPRO1; family UTPRO1; genus DP-19. The sequence goes on from JACQEO010000024.1 coordinate 65,065, forward strand.
GCGGCAGTGGCACCTCGACCTCGGCGGGTCGGTCGAGACGCGACCGATCGACGCATCCGAGCGCCGGCGGGTCGACGTGGATGCGCACGTCGGTCACACCCGGCGGCAACGCGAGCGTGGCGCCGTAGTGCGAGAAGATCGAGAGCAGCGGATACAGGCTGACGGTGCCGACGGGGCGCGTGCCGGCGAGGAACGTCAGGTCGACGCGGGCGTCGGGGACGAGCTGCCCGGTGTCACGATCGAGGAGCGCCACCTCGACGTGATTGGTCGCATCGGCCGCCACCGGTGCCAACACCGGCGCGCCGTCGCTCCAGGTCCAGATCGGCTCCGGGCCCTCGACGATGAGGCCGATCCGATACGGGCCGGCGTCGACCAGCGTACCGGCCTCGGTGCGCGCTTGCAGAACGTCGTCGCCGATTGCGTAGTCGGCGTCCGGCGGCTGCACCGGATGGGCATCGAAACGGAGCGCACCCTGCTGCACGTACGCCGCGATCGTCGCGGTGACCGGGGTCACGAAGTGGGTCAGCATGTCGCCGTGGCGCGCGTACGCCGGAGGCGACGCGTGCACCGTGATCGTCACCGCCCCCTCGCCGGGCAGGGCGACGTTGGCGCCGTATTGATGGAAGTCGCCCCAGAGCTCGCTGAGCGCGATCTCGCTCCTGCGGCCTTCCTGGTCGAGCGTCGCCGTCACCTGCGCGGCCGGAAGGAAGCGCTTGGTGCGACGCTCGCGGAGGAGGACGGCCAGGTAGACGGCACTGGGATCGGGAGCCGCCGCGACGAGCTCGCCGCCGCGTCGATGGAAGATGGGACGCGCCGGTCCCGACGCGACGCCGACGCGGTACTCCCCCACGACCACTTCGGCGGCGACGGCCTCGTCGGCGCGCGCGGTCGCGAGGACGGCGCCGCGGATCTCCTCGGGCACCGCGCCCGCGAGCAGTTCCTCGACACGCGCGAGCGTGCGGCTCGCCTCGCTCGCAACCTCGGCGGGCGGCGCGTGGCGCGCGATCGCCGCGCGCGTACGCGCGAGACCGTCGCGAATGGCGGCGGTACGCGTTGCATCGGGTGCGCCGCTTGTCGCCGCGGTTGCAGCCAACGACGCGAACTTGCTCTCGGCCTGCTCGGCGAAGAGCTCGGTCTCGGCGTACTCGGTTGCGTCAGCGACCGTCCCGCCCGCGGGCGGCACCGCGTTGGCGTACTCCTGACGGACGAGCTTGAGCGCGCCGATCACCTCCGCCGCGCCGGCGGCCGCGGCGGGTGTCGGCGTCGAGGGCGGCCGCGTGGCGCTCCCCGGCGCGTCGCCGGCGCGCGCGCACCCGACGATCACCACCAGGACAACGCCGCCGAGCCTGCGGCGTCGCGAGGTCCGTTGCCAGGTGAAACTGAAAATCATTCTCAACTGAGAAGCTATATCGCGACGGCGCGCGCTGTCAATTGGACCCCCCGGCTCACCGGTTCGCTGAGAAGAGCATCGGTACGACGAGGTACGCGAATGTGTTGTTCATCATGTGCATGACGACGGACGCCGTACAGTCTTCCCACCACACGAATAGCGCGAGCGGGACGAGTGCCCATACACTGATGAACAGCACTCCGCCGGCACCGAAATACGGATAGTGAATGGTCGCGAACGCGACGATCGACATCGCTCCCGCGAGCGATGTGCGTACATGAGTACGCAACGCCCCCACCCAGAGCACCCGAAAGAAGATCTCCTCACAGAAGGCCGCCGTCACCGTGACGCTGAAGAACATGACCGCGAGCTCGGTTCGAGTCGGCGACTCGAACTCCATGCCGCGGACGGGCGGCAATCCCCATTGCCGCAGCACCGAGCTCACGGCCACGTAGATGCCCACCCCGATGACGAAACCGGCACACGTGCTCACGCAGCGCCACATCGTCACCCGCATGCGCAAACCATAGGCGCGCAACTGACGCCACCCAGCCACCCGAACGACCACCGCAAACGTGATCCAGTTGGCCACGGCATACACCGCGAAATCGCGATAGGGGGACCGAGGCAGCATCTGCGCGACGTCGCCTGGCGGCGACGCGAGGACCCTGAGGAACGCACTCGTCAGGACGACCGGCAACGCCGTCAGCGCGAGGAGGCCACCCAGGCAACGGGGCGACAGACCGTTCCTCATACGAGCGCATGGAGCCGGGGCATCACCTCGTTGATGAACAAGCCCAAGCTTCTCACTGCGGTCTCGCGCGGCATGGCGCCAAAGTCGACCTGCCACATGACGTGGTCGATCCGGAGCTCCTCCGCCAGCCATGCTACGTGGTCCGCGACGCGCGCGGGACACCCGAACACCGCGCTGCCCGCACGTTGGAGGTGCTCCGGCGTACTCGCGCGGATTACTTGCGCCAGATGCGCATAGCCCGGGTACGCGCCGCTCCGTGCATGCTCCCACGCGTTGGCCGCGTCTTCCCACACGTCGAAGTAGCGGGTCAGGTACCGCCCCCCCTCCTCTCGAGCTCTGGTATCGCTCTCGGCGACGTAGAGCGGCAAGCTCACCGCGATCTCGGCGGCACGCGTGGTCGTCCCGCCGGACTGGAACGCCTCTCGATAGATGCCTATCAACTCCTTGAGGAAGGTCCGGTCCGCGAGGACGAACGTCGCCATCAGCTTGAATCCCTTCCTGCCGATCCATGCGAAGCTTTCCGGCGACAGTGACGCGGCAACCCACACCGGAGGATGCGGGCGCTGCGTCGGGCGCGGAAGGCACGTCGCGTCCCGAAAGGAAAAGAACGGCGTATCGACGCTCACGCTCTCCTCCGTCCACAGACGGAGCACGGTCTCGACCGTCGCCACGAACCGCTCACGACTCTGATCGATCGGAACGCCGAGAGCCGCGAACTCGTAGGGCATGTACCCCCTCGCGAAGCCGACCTCGAGACGTCCCTCGCTGATCGCATCCACCATGGCTGTCTCGGCGGCAAGTTGCAGAGGATGATGGAACGAAGGCAAGACGCCGCCGGTGATCAGGCGAACGGAACGAGTCCGCGCCGCGACCGCCGCAAAGAACGCCAATGGTGACGGACAATATCCACCGTAAGGGTGCAAGAGATGCTCCGTCATCTTGATGCTGTGCAATCCTGCGTGATCCGCCATGGCGCAGAGCGCAAGCGCGTTCGCGAAGTACTCGGTCGGCGACATCACGGTCGGATGGACATCTGGTAAGAACGACAGCCCACAACGCATGTGCGCGCTCCTCTCGTCGCTCGTTCAAAAGCGGTACGTCACTCGGAAGGCCGTCTCCGAACGCCCCCGCATCGTGCCGAACAGCCACGGATTGAAGGGACCTTTCTGGACGTCACCTTGTGCGCTGACGAAATAACGCTGCGTCACGTCGACGCTCACGCCGGATCCTAGGAGGAATCCAACGTTCCAAAATACATTCATGCTGCAACTGTTCACGGGGTCGAGAACGATGCCCATCACCGGCAGGATGGCGCCGCCACGATAGTTCGTGAAGATCGCTAGGGTTATCAGTGACTCCCAGCTTCGCACGTCGTCGCGAAAGCTACCGTTGCCGTTGGGATCCGGGCACGGCACATCGCGTGCACTTCCACAGAACGGTCGCGAGCGCGCCCCTGCCGTCGGAAGGTCGAGGGGACCCGCCAACGAGTCTTTATTGTGGATGATGTGGTGAACGAACCATTGCCCGGTGAGAAACACCACGCCGCCATCATTCACGATCGGCATGATGAGCGGACGGTCGAACGCCAGCATGCCTTTCCAGTAGTCACGCCGTGACACGCCGGGCAGCAGCGGGGCGAAAGTCGTCACCTTATCGCGATTGAAGATCGGCAGCGCGAAGTCATACACGGTCTCGAGTCGCAGCGTCGCCTGGAACGCCTCGAGATAGTGGCTTCCCGACAGGCCGACCGTATGGATGTACGGCGTGATGTACTCGACGGGGAGTGTTCCGCGCTGGATCAGATCCTGCGTCCGTTGCCGTCCACGCGCGGTGTCGGGAACACCGCGGAGAGGCGCCGACGGCGTTCCGTCATCGCCGGCCCACCGTTGATGGAAATAATAGACGGAGGTGCGCGTGTTCCTCGCCACCACCCAAGAGAGCTGAAGACCGACCTGGCTGTTCTCCCAAGGGGTGCGACGGTAGTTTCCCTGCCTGAAGAGCGTCGAGCTCGCGAGACGGCGAATCCCGGAGAACGGCGCGAAGAACGCTCCGTCCTCGCGGTTGGTGAGCGGATTCAGGAGCCGGATGCCCCAGGGCCGAGGAAGGAACGCCACTTTCATCGGCCTCCAATCCCCCGGAGTCCAGTACATCTCACACCGTACGTCCGAAAGCGGACCGACGGTACCGACTTCAGACCATCCCCGGATCATCCACAGCGGGATCCGGAGCTCGGTCCATCCGAACGACGGTGGCGGAATTTCTTCGACGAAATGCCACGAGGTGTCGAGCGGGTTCGCGCGATCGAGCATCCGAAACAGGTCCGCCTCTCCCCACACGACCTGCTGTCGTCCCGCGCGGAAGCGGATGGGATACGAGCGCACCGTGACATCGAGGTAGGCTTCACGTAGTTGGCTCTCGAACTTGATCGCGTCGCGCGCACGGCGCGACAGATCTTCGAGATCACGCTCCGCTGCCCGACTCGGCTTGCGGCCCCGCAAATCACGCTCGCGAAAGATCGGCGTGAAATCGTAGACGCTGTCATAAACGCCGCGGTAGAGGAGCAGAAGCCGTGCCTGTTCCACGAGCGGGATGTCGAGTGCGTCGCGACGATCGTCGCGCCCCGACTCCCACTGCAGCCCGATGCGCAAGGTATTGCGCTGCTGGATGAAGTGGTATTCACCGACGTCGGGGTGGCGCACGATGTTCTGCGTTTGGATGCTCCCCCACGTCTCGACGGCACCGAGTTGCTCGGCGCGCGATTCGCAGGACGCGAGCTGCGCGACCAGGACGAGACCCACAAGGGCGCAGCCACCCCATCCGTTGGCGCCACCAGGGGGTGATACTCTGCACACGTGGCGGCTCCCGCTAGCGAGCCGCCGCGCGGCGCTCACGGGTGGAGGGCGCAGGCGCGGTTCCCCGCAGCGCGATGCACGAAGCGTCCGGCGGCACCTCCAACTTCCGGGCGCGACTCCACTTCGTGAGCTCTTCGCGACAGCGACGCAAGAGCGCCAGATCCGCGTCGATGTGGTGCGCCATACCGTCGAGGAAGAGTGCGGTGAGGTCGAGCGCTCCTTCGCGTCGCGGACGGCGGAGCGCGCCCGCGACGCGATCGCGAAGATGGAGCACCTCCTGTTCTTGCCGATCCAGAACGCCCCACAACGTCGCGATGTCGGGCGCGCGCATGAACATCAACCGAATCAGCACGTCCGCTCGGAATGGCCGAATCCACGGCGACGGCGCGGCGTCGAGCCACTTGTTCAGGGCGCGCTTTCCCGCATCGGTCAGTGAATAGATCCGCCGCGCCGGACGATTGCCGACCCGCTCCCCCCGGCTCGTCAGGAGGCCGGCGCGCTCGAGCACGCTCAGGGTTTGGTAGATCTGCGCGGTCGTGAGGCCCCAGAGCGCGCTGATGCGGCGGTCGAACGCTTCCTTCAACCGATAGCCGTGCATGGGCTCTTCGGCGATGAGGCCGAGAATCGCGTGTTTGATGGACATGCTCACGCCTCCCCGCGACACGCACGTGCCGCCGACGGCTCGCCTGTCGTGCGGTCACGACCGCGTACCTCTAGCGCGCGCACGAAACGGCCGCGCGGATACGCGTATCGCTGACGGGTCGTGCCCATGCGCCAGATTGGGTCACTTCGCGGCCAGTACGATGACATCGGCGCAGAGCCTGCCGGCGCTGGACCACTTCTCAACGCGGTGCGCCCTCCGGCGGGGCAAGCCGAGGAGAAACCTTGACCGGATCTTCCGAGGCGGGCTATGCAGGCCCCGAGTCACGGGTGGGACTCCTGGAGGTCGAGCCCGTCGCGTGCCGGAGATCGTGAACAGCGCGGCTCCTCTTGCAGCGTCCCTGACCTAGATCGAAACGTTCGATACCGTCCATCCGCGTCACAGCACTCAGCGTCGGGAAGACCGCCGACGAGGTGAAGAAGATGAAAATCGCCGCCCTTCTGTTGAGCGCTCTCGTCGCGTCGGGGACCCACAGCGCGTGGGCCGCCATCGTCACGGTGACCGACTGTGCCGCCGACCCGCACATCCACTTCAGCAAGAGCATCCTCGTCGACGCGGGGTTGGACGACCTGACGCTCGCGTGTCAGCTGGTCAGTGCCACGCAAAAGATCCGCCTCCACGGCAACGCGATCAAGGTCCAGGGCCCGGCCGGCGGCATCTCCTCGGGGTCGAAGGGTACGGCGGTCGAGGTCCACGCCGGCGCCGACATCACGATCGACAAGGCGACGCTCGAGGCGACCAACGGCAACGGCAGCCTGCGCCTGATCTCGAAGACCGGCCTCACGATCACCAACACGAATCTCCTCACCGGCGTCGGCGACAGGAACGGACGCCAGATGCGGCTCCAGTGCACCGACCCGAACTGCCCCCTCACAATGACCAAGTCGAACCTCGTCGGTCACTTCATCCACGTCCTGATCAACGGCCCGATCAACGTCCAGAGGAACACCGTCTTCACGGGCGGTCCGCGCGACTTGATCGACGTCCGCGCGCTCCTCGGTGACGCGCTCCTCTGCTGCGACACGTTCCAGGGCGGCAACGAGAGCAACGCCTTCATCCGCGCCTCCGGCGTCGTGGACCTCCGCTTCAGCTCCGTGATGGTGTCGGAGAACATCAGCGTCGACTCCGGCATCAACATCACCGGCGTCGGCGACACCAACCTCGGCGACGCGACCCTCAACAACGAGGCGGGCAAGTTCGGCGAGATCGTGGTGCGCGCCGGGGCCGGCCGCGCGCAAATCAACATCCAGGGCGCGACGCTGCTCGACGACGACCTGCGCAGCCCGGGCGACGTCTCGGAGCTGAACGGACGCGAGCAGCTGCCGCACCAGGGCTTCAACAACACGGTAGGCACCCCGGACACCGATTCGTGAGCAGGGAGACGACGATGCACAGCAACGTTGCGCGCCATACGATCGCCATCGCCATCGCGGCCAGCCTCGCAGCGGTTTCCGCCGCCGGCGCGGCCGTGGTCACCGTCACGGACTGCGTGACCGACCCCCACATCGTGGTCAGCATCGCCACCAACTCGACCCGCATCGAAGTGGGCGCGAACGACCTGGTCATCCAGTGCGACCTGAGTCCCGCCCCAGCGACGCAGCGGGTCGTCCTCGGGGGCCACGACATCACCATTGACGTCGGGGCGAGCGTACTCGGTACGGACAACAGTCAGGGGGTCGTCATCAACGCGACCGGCGCCTTCACGGCGATCGAGTCCACCATCCAGTCGACCAACCCGAACGGCGATATGTCCATCGACTCGGTAGGCGACATGACTTTCACCAAGGCGACGCTCACCATCGGCGACGCCAGCAGCGCCGGCGACGCGATCGGGATCGCCTGCTCGGGGGGCAGCCCCAAGTGCAAGATCACCTCGACGGGCTCCACCTTCACGGCGCGTGTCTTCCTCATGGACGCCGTGGGCGACATCACCTTCGCCAGCACGAAGGTGATCACGCACGGCTCGCGTGACCTCACCCGCATCACCTCCACGATGGGCAACGTGAACCTCGGCACGGCGGCCGTGCCCGTCGGCGACAACTGCTGCGACGGGGACGGGGGGGGCGGGGGAGACAGCTTCCTGGGTGGCAGCGAGAGCAACATGAGCGTGCTCGCGTTCGGGAAGATCAACCTCTCCCAGACCAACATCCTGATCGCCGAGAACATCTGCATCCGCTCGGGCATGTCGGATTTCAGCGTCGGCGCGTGTGATCCCTGCACGGGTGGCGTCGCCTCCGCGGTGCCGGCCGACATCGACGTCAGCAACGCGTCGATCCGCAACGACTCCGGCAAGCCGGGCGACATCCGGATCTGCGCCGACGAGACCCGGGCGACGATCAAGCTCGACGGCGCCATCCTGATCGACGACGACGCCGGCGTCAGCACGGTCTCGACGCTGAACGGCTGCGCGATCGTGCCGCGCGTGCCCCCGTGCGTCAACCTCTCGGGGACGCCGGACACGGATAGCTAGCGGCGTTCTCACCGTCGATGTCCCCGTAGTGAATCTCGCCGACGGCGAAATGGCGCACGTGCTCGCCTTGGGTGGTATCCATCGGGGGCGGCACGACGCGCTATCCCCCCGGTCGCCGGCGAGCTGGAAGCCCCGCGGCTCCGGCGTGTACTCTCACGCCATGAACGCACCGGCTTCCGTCATCGTCCGCCGCGCCGAGGAGCGCGACCTCCCCGCGCTCGGGCGCCTCGGCGCCGCGCTCATGCGCCTGCACTACACCTTCGATCGCGACCGCTTCCTCGCGCCCAGCCCGCACGCGGAAGCGGGATACGCCCGCTTTCTCGGCATGCAGCGCGGAGGCGACGACGTCGCGATCTTCGTCGCCGAGCGCGACGGCCGCGTCGTCGGCTACGTCTACGCCGGCATCGAGCCGAAGTCGTGGAAGGAGCTCCGCGACGTCGCCGGCTTCATTCACGACGTCGTCGTCGACGAGGACGCGCGCGATGCCGGTATCGGCGCGCGCCTGGTCGAGGCCGCGGCCGAGTGGATCGTCGCGCGCGGCGTCCCGCGCGTGATGCTCTGGACCGCGGAGCACAACACGGCGGCGCAACGACTCTTCGCGCGCCTCGGCTTCCGCCGCACGATGGTCGAAATGACGCGCGAACAGAGGATCGACCGCCATGGGTGACGGCGCCGGTCCGCGCGCGGCCGACTACGAGGCGGCGGGTCTCTACGACCCGCGGGCGGCGAACGCCGCCGAACGTCTCGCGCTCCTCGAATGGCTGGTGGCGCAGGGGATCACGCTCGCGGAGCTCGTGCGCAACCGCGACGAAGGTTCGCTGACCGGCATCGCGGCGGATCTCGCCCTGCGACGTGGCGAGCGGCTCACCCTCGCCGACCTCGCCGCCGCCACCAAATTGACCCCGGCGCAGCTCGAGGAGCTCCGTCTCGCCGCCGGACTTCCGCCCATCGCGTCCGACGAGCCCGCGTTCACGGCCGAGGACACGGCGGCGCTCACCTCCTTCGTCCTCGCCAGCGAGATGTTCGGCGCGCAGGCGGCGCTGCAATTCTCGCGGGTCATCGGCTCGTCGCTGGCGCGCGTCGCCGAGGCGACGATCTCGCTCTTCATTCGCACGGTCGAGATCGGCCTCCGCGAGACCGGCGCCGGCGAGCTCGCGCTCGCGCGCGCCAACCTCGAGGCCGTGCGCCGACTCGAGACCTTGCCGCCGGTGATCCAAAGTTTCCTCCGCTGGCACCTGGAGGCGGCGACCCGGCGTTTTCGCCAGGGACGTGATCCGCAGTCGCTCGAGGCGACGCGCATGACCGTCGGCTTCATCGACGTCGTCGGCTTCACGCTGCTCGCACGCCGGGCCTCGGTCCACGACCTCGGCGCAGTCGTCGACCGCTTCGAGGCGCTCACACACGACGTCACGGCGGCGCACGGCGGCCGGGTCGTGAAGCTCATCGGCGACGCCGTGATGTTCGTCAGCGTCCGCGCCGCCGACGCCTGCGAGATCGCGCTCACGCTGATCGAGCGTTTCGCCGACGACCCCGTCGTGACGCCGCGCGGCGGCCTCGCGAGCGGGCGTCTCCTCATGCGCGGCGGCGACTACTACGGCCCGACCGTGAATCTCGCGGCGCGCATGGGCGATCTCGCCGTGCCGAACGAAATCCTCGTGACCTCCGAGCTCGCGACGGAGGCGTCCGCCGGCGTGTATCGCTTCGAGCCCGCGGGAAAGCGCCTGCTCAAGGGCTTTGACGCGCCGGTGACGCTCTTCTCGGTCACCCGCACTTAAGAGGAGCCTCATGACCATTCCCGCCACGACTCTCCGTGACCGCCGCGAGGCGGTCGTGCGCGAGCACATGGAGTCGGAAAACCGCCTCGACTTCGAGGCGACGCTCCGCACGTTCGCGCACCCGCGCTACGAGCTGATCGCGACCGGCGAGGTGTTCGACGGCGCCGACGCCGTCCGCGGATACTACGCGGCCTCGCGTGCGGCGTTCCCCGACCAGCGGAACACGATCCACGCGATGCACCACTGCGACGACGGCGTGATCGTCGAGTTCGACCTCCTCGGTACGCACAAGGGCCCGATGCGCGACATCCCGCCGACCGCCCGCGCCTTCACCTGCCGCATGGTCGCGCTCTTCCTCTTCGATCAGGGCGCCGACCGCATCGTCTGCGAGCGCGTCTACTTCGACTCGGCGACGATCCTCCGCCAGTTGGGCATCCTCTGAATTTCACCCGATCGGCACCACGAAGCGATCACGCGGTTCGCCATGGAGTACGACGCCAAGTACCCGAAGGCCGTCGCGACTGGAGAAGGACGCCGAGCCGGGCTGCGCGTGCGCCAGCAATGCTGACTGCGCCTCGGGCAATTGCTGCACGGCCCTCGGGGTCTGCGGCTAGAAGGCGCCGAGGCGAGAAGAGGCGGGGGACTGCCGACGGCAGTCCCCCCGCTTCGATGGGTGCTCGACGCCCGGCGGATGTAGTGGCCGGGCCCGCTCGGGTCCGGCAGCTTTAGCGTGGGGTGCAGGCGTGCACCGTCGGGATCGACGTGCACACTTAGGGTGTGGATGAACCGTGACCTTCACAAACCGGCGCTCGTCGTGGCGAGCCAGGCCACGACCGCACGCCCCCGTCCTACTCGACCGCAACGCCGCCGTTGCCGATGACGGTCCCGCCGCTGTCCTTCACGCGCACCGCGGTCACCGCGATCCCTTCGCCCACCACCGCCCCGGCAAGCGCCGGGTCACCGCTCACGGCGGCAGCGAACGTCCCGTTGCCGTTCTTCAGATCGAAGGACACGGCAATAGTGCCGGAGGTCGGAACCGCCGGCACGGCGACGTCGATCTCAACGCTGTAGTTGTCGGCGGGATTCATCGGATCGGTCGTCACGAGCGTCCCCGTCCCGTCCACGACCTTCTTGAGCTTGCCCTTCACGCTCCGGTGCCCGTCAAACTTGACGGATGAGCCGCTCGCGGAAAACCCGGGCTGCGTGCCAGCGACGGTCGGTACCAAGCTCGTCTGATACTTGGTGCCAGCCGAGGCGGGGTGCGCGGCGGCGAGCGCCAGGGCCGCTGTGAGTAGGATCGTCGCACGAAGCGTACGCATCACGACGCGGTTGTGCACAGTCGTTCCTCCCTTGTCCTTCAGGACACTCCACGCGCCGCCGGAACGCAATCCCTGGCGCGCGGGACGGTCCCTGCCCTCCGTCTCCGCGGACGGCCATCCTCCCCTCGTTCGGCAAGCGGAGTGCTGCCTGACGCGGAGTCCCGTGACCACGTGTGAGTCAATTGCCGGAGCACGGAAGACACACGAGGTCGTTGTAACACGGCCTTTTCGGGCCTCGCAGGAGCCGACGCGTTGCGGCGCTGTGTCGGCACGTCGGGCTCCCGGCCGGGTCCGACGAGCGGCCCGCCGGGAACGCGAGTGCGACGCTGAAAGTGCGTGACGCGCGGCCTACGGTGTGGGGGCTGGCGTCGGCGGAGGAATCGGACACGCGCTGCACGCGCTGCCGCTGCCGACCGGGGTGCCACCGCGGTCCGTGCAATTCGTATCGTGCCGCGAAACCTTGGGGCCCGTCGCCGTTATACAATCCGTATTCGTGTCGCAGGCCGTGGTCGCATCGTTGCTGCAGGTCCCCGCTGCCGTACCATCGCCCGGGTTAGGATCGTTGCAGGTGCCACTCGTGTCGTAGACGCAGCAGAGCACCGCGCCGTCTTTGCCGCAGGTCGAGCGCGCGGCGCAGCTCGCGATCGTGCGTTTCGCGGCATCGTCCAGACAGCCGTCCTTCCGTAGCCCGTTGCGGAACCGAACGACGCAGCTCACATACTGGCCGTGGTTCTTCCAAGGTTGCGCCTGGCTGTCCGCGTCACACGGACACGCCGCGGCGAGCGCCGCGCCCACATCGGGGGGGCACGCGCCCCCAGGCTGCGCGAACGCCGACGATGTCGCGCTCGCGAGCAACGCTGTCGTGAAAACAAATGCTACGAGTTTCTGCATAGTCAGTCTCCTTGCCGATGTCCGTCGGTCATTGTCGGGGCCCTCGCCCCCGATCGGTTGCGTCGAAGTTTGAAGCAACGCTCGTGCCCTTCTCGTCTCTCTAGTGTTGTTGCCCGTCGCGCCAGGGCTTCCGATCGTGACCACGTAGCACCCGCTGCGACATCCACCCTATGCGATCGGTGCAGGTGCAACGCCAGCGTCATCCGTCCGACACCCCGGAGCGAGCATGCGCTCGTACGTGCGGCCGAAGGGATCAACGGGCAATCCTCAAAGAACGCGAGTCGATGCGCGCAAACGCTCGAGCATGCGATCGTCGCGATTTGATCGGGGTACTGCGCCTTTCTTCCGACGCGGCTCGTCTCAATGGTTGAACGTCGACCAGTCAAAGAGATCCGGACACTTTGTCCCAAATCAGGACGTTTCCGGCCAACGGCTGGTCGCGTCAGATTGCATGGCGGGCAGTTCAAGCTGGGAAGGGGCGCGTCAGCAGTAAGACTTGGTCCTTGAGAGCGGCGACAGTGAGCGCGGGAGTCGTGAGGCGATGGCAGCGCCTTGGCACCACCGCCGCCGTGGCCAGCCGCATCAGGCGAATTGGCCGTGCGCGCCCACGGCCATCACTTCGTGGAGCAGACGCGGCAATCGGTCGAGCCCTCTGAAGTCGATCACCTCGCGGGCCGGACGCGGCCGCGGGAGGTCTCGATCGAGCCATCGTCCGATCGCCGCCGGCGTCAGCTGGTCGGGCTGCAGCACATCGACGAGGCCCATCGCCTGCAAACGCTGGGCGCGCATCCACTGCTCGCGACGCGGGTGGACGCGCGGCACGAGCAGGGCCGGTTTCTCGAACGAGAGGATCTCGCACATCGTGTTGTAGCCCGCCATAGCGACGATGCGGTCGGCGCGCTCGACGAGCACGGCCGGCTCGTGTACGAACTCCAGAATGCGGAGCCGCGGCGCGCCCGCGGCAACGCGGCGAAGTCGGTGCTTGACCGCTTCATCCATGAAGGGGCCGGTGACGATGACGCCGTTGGTGTCCGCCGGGAGTGGGACGGCAGCGAACGCCTCCGCCAGCAGCGCTCCGTCCTGGCCGCCGCCGAGCAGGCACAGGGCCAGCCGCCCGGGTGGCAATTGCAGCGCCGCGAACGGATCGTGAGCGGCATCGGCGAACTCCAGCCGGCGGCGCTGATTGAGGTACCCGACGTAGCGCGCTCTCGCGGCGAGGTCGGCGCGGAGACGGTACTCGCGCACGGGATCGTAGACCGCCGGGTCGCCGTACACCCAAATGGCGTCGACGAAGTCGCGCATGATCTGCACGTCGCCGGTGCGATCCCAGTCGCGCGTCACGGCGTCGGGCTCGTCCAGTATGTCGCGAAGGCCGAGCACGTATCGCGTCCCGCGATCGCGCAGGAAGTTCAGCGCCGAATCGAGCTCGCAGAGCGCGCCGCGGGGCAATTTGTCTCCGATGAACACCTCGGGCGCGAACGCTTCCAGTGCCGCGTGAATGGTCCGGGCACGCAAGGCCATCAGGTCCTTGATGGACACGCCGAGATAGCGCGGCGCGAATCGGCCGTCGCCGTTCTTGCGAAGGGCAGGCAGGATGAGGCAGTCGAGGCCGGGCGCGATGGAGAACGCGCCGGCCTGACGGGTCTCGGCGATCAGCAGGATCGCGAGGTCCGGTGAAGACTTCACCAACGTTTGCGCGATCAACAACTGGCGGCGGAGATGCCCCAGGCCGACCACTCCCGGGGAATACATCGCGATGCGGTGTTTGCCTTACTTCACGTGCCGACCTATCGGCTACATCGCATGGACGAGGAGAAACTTCGAACCGAGCTCGGCGCGTCCCTGTGGAGGCTCGTGACTGCGGTCGGCGCACCCCTGGTCACGGCCGAAGAGATCACGGTCGTGCCCGCCAACGGCATGCGGAAGACCTACCGCCTGCGGTTTGCCGACGGCCAAACGCTCAAGGGACGATCCTTCCGGACTCCCGTTCTCGCCGAAGTGGCGCGGCGGATCCATGAACGAGCGGGGGTGTCTCTTCTCGCGCGCCTGCTTGCCCACCGCGGCGAAGCGGTCCTCGAAGAGTGGATCGCAGGCGAGGTGCTCGTCCAGGGGCGGGTTGGCCCTGCTCTTCTGCAACGCGCGGGACAGACGCTCGGATCGCTGCACCGATGCCCCCCGCCCGCGACCGACGACCTCGACTTCCATCCGCTGGACATCCAAGGATGGGCGCGGAAGACGGCCGAAAACCTGCGCGCCCTGCGGGATCGCGGCAGCATCTCGTCGCGGCGGGCGGATCGTCTCCGGCAACTGGTACGGTCGTGTATGCCCTCCACTGCGACGCTCGGCGTCGTGCACCGCGACCTTTGTCCTGAGAATCTGCTCACCGATCCCAGCGGGAGGTTGGTGTCGGTGGACAACGGCTCGCTGACCATTGGGACGATCGACGAGGATCTCTGTCGCGTCTGGTACCGTTGGCCCATGAACGCCGAGGAGCAACGCGCGTTCGTCGACGGCTACCGGGAATACGGCGATCCCGCCGGCTTCCGTCAGCCATCGCCGTTCTGGGTGATGGTGGTGATGATCGACTCGGCCCGCGCGCGGCTCGGGGTGTCGGCGTCCATGGCGGCGACGGTGCTGCACCGATTCGACCAGTTCCTCGCGGAAAAAGGATACGAGTGTTCGGCCGATCTTCCGATCAGGGGCTCGGCGTGAACGCGCGGTTCGGCAGCCGACATGGTTGCGTGCTCGGCTTTCGCGGCCTGCAGATCGACGTCCACAGCAACGAGGCAGCGCCGCTGCAATGGCTCGTCGAGTTCCTCTCGCCGCACCTGGCCGCGGAAAGCGCGAGCGTGCGGCGCCGGGATGTCAGCCTGATCCTCGACCCGTCCCACTATGCGCGTCTGCTCGCCAAACCCGCCAGCGGGCACCAGGAGCGCATCGATTGCTTCACGGCCGACGGCGAGTTCGAGCAACTCGCTCTCTGGCACGAGGACGCCGACGGCCGCCTGCTGCACGACGCCGGGGCGCAAGCGTTCGTGCGGATCGCGGCACGGCAGGGTGGCATCGAGATCGTCGCGCCGACCGATCACGCCCGGGTGCGAATCTCCCTGATGCGGGTGATTCGCGAGCTGGCTATGCTGCAGTCGTTACACCGCGGTGATCTGTTCATTCATGCAGCCGCGGGTGTCCTCCGCGGTCGAGCCGTCGTCATCGCCGGGCAGAAGCGAGCCGGAAAGACCACCATGCTGCTCGACCTGCTCCGCCGGGGGGAGGTGCAGTATCTGTCCAACGATCGCATCATGGTGGACACGAGCGCGGACCCGCCGGTCGTCCGCGGCATGCCAACGATCGTCAAGGTGCGGGCGGAGTCCCTGCGATTCGTACCGTCGTTGACCGAACCGGCGCCGGGCGATCCCCAGCGGCACTACTTGACCATGCAGGAGTGCGCCAGCGGCAGTCCTCTCCTCGAGCCGCCTACACGGCAACCCACCTCGATGAGCCCGGTCCAGTTCTGTCGCTGGCTGGGTGTGGAGCCGCGTGCCGCGGCTCCGATCGGGACGATCGTGTTTCCCACCGTCGACCCGGCGGTCACGCGCTTCGACGTGCGCGTGCTCAGGGCGCCGCAAGCGGCGGAGCGCATTCGCGCAAGCCTCTTCTCGGCCGGTTCCAATGGACGCGTATCGCAGGCCTTCGGAGCGGATTGGGATGGTGCCTTCCCGGCTCACGACGCCACGCTGGATGCGTGCCGGCGCCTGGCGGAGCGCTGTGCAGCCTACGAGTGCCGCATCGGCCCCGACGCCTTTCACAGGCCGAGCGTGTGGGAGTCGATCGCCTGAGAAGGGTGACGCGCATGCGACTCCCGAGACGGTGGGATATTCCCGCGCCGATTCCGGTGGACTGGATGATGCGCGACCTCGCGAGCGCGAAGATCACCGTGCGCGAGCGCGAGGACGGCAGGCTCGAGCAGACGATCGAACACGCGGTCCTGCCGGGCATGACGCCCGCGATGATGCTCTGGTGGCTCGCGCAGCTCGAACACCCGCTCGAGTGGAACGGTCGCACGGTCCTCGCGTATCGGCTGTGGCACCCGCGTGACCACATCTACTTCAAGGTCCTGGGGACGTTCGGGCCGGGGTGCCGCTTCCACGTCGTCGAGGCGTTCGGAGGCCAGCGCCGCTTTTTGATGAACTGGGTCTTCGACGTTCCGAAACTCGACGCGACCGGCTTTCGGCTCGAGATCCGGCGGCTCGGCCGGCCGGTGGCCAGGATCGACGAAAGCTACGAGCCGGTCGATGGGGGGCTGCGCTACGTCGTACGGATGCTGGTCGGCGGCACCGGCCGCGTGATCGGTCCGCTCAGCCGACTCATCCGGCGAACGAAGGCGGACACGTTGCACGCCTGGCTGCGCCACAACGTCGAGGAGGTCGGCAACTTGCCGCACGTCGTACCGAGGCTGTTCGCCGCACGGTGACGCAACCGGGTCGATACGGCGTCGACGCGCCGGGCGTCGTCCTCGCGCTCTTCGGCGCCGCGACGGCGGACGTCGTCCTCTACGCGCTGCGCGGTTTCAGCCTCGGTCCGGCATTCGGCTGCGGACTCATGGGGCTGGCGATGCTCTGGAGCAGCAAGGTCGGGAAGCTCCGCGCGCGTGAGGCCTTGCTCGACCTGGTCGGCCTGCGCGGCGACGAGCGCGTGCTCGACGTCGGCTGCGGACGCGGGCTCGTCCTGCACGGCGCCGCACGACGCCTGCGAGACGGGCGTGCCGTCGGCATCGACATCTGGCGAGCGAAGGATCAGACGGGCAACGATCCGCGGGCGACGCTCGCCAACGCGGCGCGCGAGGGTGTCGCCGCCAAGGTCGCCGTGCAGAGCGCCGACATGCGCATGCTACCGTTCGTCGACGCGAGCTTCGACGCCGTCGTCTCGAGCCTCGCGATCCACAACGTGCACGGCACCGCCGAGCGCGCGAAGGCGCTCTGCGAGATCGTGCGCGTGCTCAAGCCCGGCGGCCGGGTCGCGCTCCAGGACATCGCGCACACGGCGCAATACGCGCGCGTGCTCAGAGCGTGCGGTCTCCGCGAGGTACGGCGGACGGGGCTTCGGTTCGCCATCGTACCGCCCGTCCGCGTCGTGAGCGCGATCAAGTGATCGCGCCGGGGCGCGAAAACGACACCTCACGCGAGGAAGTTCGTCTCACGTCCGATGCCACGCACACGCGCGACCTCGTATACCGCCCACGCCGCGACCGCGTCTTGAAACGCGAGGCCGACGCCACCGTACACGGTCACCTGCTGCGGCGACGTCCGGCCCGGATGCGTGCCGCCGAGCACCTCGCCGAGCTCGGCGCCGACCGCGTCGCGGCCGAGCCCGACGCCGCCGAGCGCCCCCATCTCGACCGCGAGCGCGCCGTCGTCGCAGACGAAGAGCGCGGCGCGGATCACCTCGGCCGCGACCTCCGCCTTGCCCGGTTCGTCGGCCCCGAGGGTCGTCACGTGCGCCCCCGGCGCGAGCATGCCCGGGAGAATGAACGGCGCCCTCGCCCACGTCGCCGCGAGCACGATGCCGGCATCCCGCACCGCCGACGCGACCGACGTCGCCGGCTCGATCGGGATCGCGAGCTCCTCCGCCATCGCGTGCGCGAACGTCGCCGCCTGCTCGGGCACGACGTCGTAGACCGACACCGACCGCAGCGCCCGCACCGCCGCGAGCGCGCGCAGCTGCTGCGTTCCCTGCACGCCCGCACCGACCACCGCGACGGTATCAGCGTCGCGCCGCGCCAGGACGTGCGCCGCGAGCGCGCCCGCGAGCCCGGTCCGCACCGCCGTCAAGTAGGTCGAGTCCATCACCGCCAGGAGCTCACCGGTCGCGATCGCGTGGAGACAGAGGACGCCGCGAATCGCCGGACGCTCGGCGGGAAACTTCGCGTGCACCTTGACGGTGTACGCGGGTACCTCGGGCGCGATCCCCGGGAAGAGAACGGTCGCCGTCCCCGGACCCGGCAACGTCGAGCGCACGCGTAGCGCCCGCTGGCCCGCGTCGGCCGAGTAGGCGATGAACGCGCGCCGCAGCGCCGGCACCAGCGCCGCCGGATCGAGGAGCGTCTCGACGTCGGAGCGCGTCAGCACGAGGGTACGCATTCGTCGATTCCTACCGCGTCGGACGCTCGGACGACACACCCACGTCGCGTCGGCTCAGATCGTGAACGAGGCTACGGCACCAGCGAGTACGACCACGTCTCGGTGAGCGTGTCGCTGCCTTTGTCGAGGAACGCGCGCAGCTCGACGGGCGTCTTGCTCTTCGGGCGAACTTGGAACGTCAGGCGCCAGCCACCGGTCGCCGGGTTCTTCACGACGTGCTGGTCGAGGAGCTCGGCGGCGTCGTCTTCGGGGGCGATGGTGACGTCGCCGCGCACGACTTGGTCGGCCGGGATCGCGTCCAGCGTTCTGCCCGCGAAGTCGACGACGAAGCGTTGCGCGTTCTCCTTGTTGCCACCGTCGCGGCGGGTGGCGATGGTACGGCCGCCGGGCGGCCGCGACGGATCGTCACCACAGAACGCGAGCGTATAGGAGACGTCGTAGGGCTGCCCGAGCTTCGGCTGATTGTCGGGAACCCAGTAGACGACGACGTTGTCGTTGGTGTCGGACTTGGTGGGAATCTGCACCACCTCGACGCTGCCGGCGCCCCAGTCGCCGTGCGGCGTCACCCAGCCGCTCGGACGGAGCTCGGGGTGCGTCTCCAAATCCTGATAGCTCGCGAAGTCCCGGTCGCGCTGGATGAGGCCGAAGCCACGCAGGCCCGGCATGCGGAACTTGTCGACCTGCAGCGAGCGTGGATTGTCGAGCGGCCGCCACAACCACTCGCCCGTCCCCTGCGCGACCAGCAGACCGTCGGAGTCGTGGACCTCGGGACGGAAGTCGTCGAACTGCCGCCCGGTGTTCTCGCCGTGGAAGAACATGCTGGTGAGCGGCGCGATGCCGATTTTCTGAGGTTGGCGGCGGAGGAAGAGGCGCACGTCGATGTTCACCACCGTCTGCTCGCCCGGTTGGATGACGAAGCGGTAAGCGCCGGTGAGGCTCGGGCTGTCGAGGAGGGCGTAGACGGTGACGTCCTTCGCCTTCGCCGTCGGGGTAGCGAGCCAGAATTCCTTGAAGTACGGAAACTCCTCGCCCGAAGGTATGGCGGTGTCGATCGCCAAACCGCGCGCCGACATGCCGAAGACCTGGTCGCGGCCGACGCCGCGGAAGTAGCTCGCGCCGAGGAAGACGATCACCTCGTCGAAGTAGTCGCGAGTCTTGATCGGCGTGTGGAGGCGAAAGCCGGCGAAGCCGAGGTCCTGCGGCACCTTGCTCGCGAAGTCGTTCCGCCCGTAGTCGAAGACGCTGGGGGAGAAGTCGAGACGGCGGACCGCGGCACCCTCGACGACGTTCACTTTGACGGTCCGATCGTAGTAGAGCCCGGGGTGGAAGAACTGCACTTGGAACGGCGAGGTTTTCTCGCGCCACAGGGCCTGATTGGGCCGGAAGCGGATGTCGCGCCACTGGTCGTAGGTGATCTTGCCGAGCCACTCGGGCACCCGCACCTTCGGAACCTCGAACGGCTTCACCGCGAGGTGGTGGGCCTTGGCGGCGACGTCCTCGAATCCGAAGGTCGCCGCGGCGCCCGCTCGCGGCACGACGGCCGGCGCGAGCAGCGCCAGCACGGCGAGACGACGCGCCGCACGCGCGCCGCGCAACGCTCGCGCAGGCAGGACGGCATCTGGCCGCTCGTCGGACACGCACCCCATCGCTGACGGACGGCACTCAATGGTACACGCCGGGGCCGTGGTCAAGCGCACGCATGGAATCCGCGGTCGATGTGCTAGGACTCCACCTCGTGCCGCGCGATTGCGCATGAGAGGATCGGTCGCGTCTCTAGCCGCCCCCGCGCCCGGCCACGTCACGCTGCTCGTGCTGCTCGCGCTGCTCGCGGCGGGCTGCGCCCGGCAGGGGGACGCGGGGACGGTCGTGGAACTCTGGGCGATGGGACGGGAGGGTGAGGTGGTGCAGCAGCTCGTGCCGGCGTTCGAGCAACGGACACCCGGCGTACACGTGCGCGTGCAGCAGATCCCGTGGAGCGCCGCGCACGAGAAGCTCCTCACGGCCTACGTCGGCGAGGCGATGCCGGACATGATGCAGCTCGGGAACACCTGGCTACCGGAGTTCGTCGCGCTCGGAGCGGTGGCGCCGCTCGACGACCGCGTCGCGGCTTCGACGATCGTCCATCCCGACGCCTACCCCGCCGGCGTCCTCGACCCGAACGTGCTCGACGGCGTGACCTACGCCATCCCCTGGTACGTCGACACCCGTGTGCTCTTCTACCGCGCCGATCTGCTGCGCGCCGCCGGCCGTCCCGACCCGCCCGCGACCTGGGACGACTGGCTCGTCACGATGACGCGCCTGAAGGCGCGCGCCGGCGCCGACGCCTACGCGATCCTACTGCCGATGAACGAGTGGCAGATGCCCGCCATCCTCGCCCTGCAGCGCGGCGCCGCGCTGCTACGCGACCGCGACCGCTACGGCAACTTCACCAGCGCGCCGGTGCGCGAGGCGTTCGCGTTCTACCTCGACCTCTTCCACCGCGACCTCGCGCCGCGCGCCGGCGAGGCGCAGGTCGCGAACGTCTACCAAGACTTCGCGCACGGGTATTTCGCGCTCTACGTCACCGGCCCGTGGAACCTCGGCGAGTTCGCGCACCGGCTGCCGCCCGAGTTGGCGGACGACTGGACGACGGCGCCCCTCCCCGGCCCCGACGCGGCACACCCCGGGGTCTCGCTCGCGGGCGGCGCCAGTCTCGCCGTCGCGCGCCGCTCGCCGCACGCCGAGGCGGCGTGGCGCTTCATCGAATATCTCTCCGAGCCGGCGCAGCAAGTCGCGCTCTATCGCCTCGCCGGCGACCTCCCGGCGCGCAGCGCCGCCTGGAACGACCCGCCGCTGCGCGACGACCGCCGCGCGCGCGCGTTCGCGACGCAGCTCCGCGACGTGCGCTCGACGCCGAAGGTGCCGGAGTGGGAGCGCATCGCCAGCGTGATCGGCGAGCACCTCGAGGCGGCGATCCGCGGCCGCATCACCCTCGACGAGGCGCTCGCCGCCCTCGACGGCGACGTCGACGCGATTCTCGAGAAGCGACGCTGGATGATGGACCGCGCCGAGCGCCACGATGCGCACTGACGGCGACGGTGCCGCGACACCGCGGCGGCTCAATCCGGCGTGGGCGTTCGTCGCACCGGCGCTGGCGTTGATCGCCGTCTTCTTCGTCGTGCCGGTACTCGCGTCGGTGCTGCTGAGCCTCACCGATTTCGACATCTACGCGGTCGCGAGTCGCGCCAACCTGCGCGTCGTCGGTCTCGAGAACTATCGCCGCCTCGTCGGCGACCCGCTCTTCTGGGTGGCGTTGCGCAACACCTGCGTCTTCGTCGTCGTCGCCGGGCCGCTCTCGATCGGGCTCTCGCTGTTCGCCGCGGTGCTTTTGAGCGCGCGTGCGGTGCGGCTGAAGGCGGTCTTCCGAACGATCTTCTTCCTCCCGGTGGTGACGACCCTGGTGGCGATCGCGGTGGTCTGGCGCTACATCTACCATCCGCGCTTCGGGCTCCTGAACCATGCGCTCGGGGCGCTCGGCGTCGCCCCGATCGACTGGCTCGGCGATCCGCGCTTCGCGATGCCGGCGATCATCCTCATGGCGGTGTGGAAGAACTTCGGCTTCAACATGGTGATCTTCATCGCCGGCCTGCAGAGCATCCCCGAGCGCGTCTACGAAGCGGCGAGCGTCGACGGCGCCGGCGCCGCGGCGCAGTTCCGCTGGGTGACCTTGCCGCTGCTCGCGCCGACCTTCGTCTTCGTCCTCGTGATCACGATGATCGGCTACTTCCAGCTCTTCGCCGAGCCCTACGTGATGACGCAAGGCGGACCGGCGCACGCGACGCTCAGCATCGTCCTCCTCATGTACCTGCAGGGCTTCCGCTGGTGGACAATGGGTTACGCGGCGGCGCTGGCGTTCGTCCTCTTCGCGATCATCCTGGTGCTGACCTTGGTCACGTTGCGGCTGCGGGCGCGTGGCGGCGGCGAGGTGGCGACGTGAGCGGCGGCGTCGAGGGCAGCAGCGGTGCGACGAGGCGGGTGGTGACGCCGCTGCTCTACGCGGCGCTGCTCGTCCTCGCGGCGCTGACCTTGCTGCCGCTGGTGTGGATGGTCTCGGCGTCGCTCATGCCGGCGGGCGAGGCGACTGGATCGCCGCGGCTCATGCCGCGCACCGTCACGCTCGCGCACTACCGGACGCTCTTCACGCGTTTGAACGTGGCGCGCGCCTTCGCCAATAGCGCGCTCCTCGCGGGCGCGGTCACGGCGATCTCGCTGCTCGTCAACTCGCTCGCCGGCTACGCGTTCGCCAAGCTGCGCTTCGCGGGACGCGACCGGCTCTTCCGAGTGCTGCTCGCGGGGCTCGTCATCCCGGCGCAGGTGGCGATGCTGCCGCTCTTCCTCATGATGCGCGAGCTCGGCCTGATCGACACCTACTGGGGCGTCATCGTGCCCGGCATGACGAGCATCTTCGGCATCTTTCTCGTGCGGCAATACGCGTTCGCGATCCCGCAGAGCCTCCTCGACGCGGCGCGTATCGACGGTGCCAGCGAGCTCCGCATCTTCCGGTCGATCGTCGTCCCCTTCTGCACGCCCGTCCTGGTGACGCTCGCGATCTTCACCTTCATGGGGACGTGGAACGATTTTCTGTGGCCGCTCATCGTGTTGACCGGCGAGGACCGCCAGACTCTGCCGGTCGCGCTCGCGAATCTCGCCGGCGAGCACGTGCAGGACGTCGAATTGATGATGGCCGGCGCCGTCCTGACCGTGCTACCCGTAATCGTCATGTTCCTGGCGTTGCAGCGCTACTACATCGAGGGGATCGTGAGCGGGAGCGTCAAGGAATGACCCCGGCGCACGCACGCGCGGGATGAGCCGCGCGACCCGCCGTCTCCTTCTCGTGGCCCTCGTGGTCTGCGTTCCCGGGCCCGCGTTCGCCGATCAGATCCTCGACCAGTTCGACGATCTGAGCGGCTGGAGCGCCGACGCGTCGTCGGGCGTGAGCGTCGCGCTCGCGTCGGACGCCGGCCATAGCGGCAGCGCGCTGCGCATCGACTTCGATTTTCACGGCGGCGGCGGCTACGTGATCGTCCACAAGCCGCTGCCGCTGCCGCTGCCGCTGCCCGACAACTACGCCTTCAAGTTCGATCTGCGCGGCAACGCGCCGCCGAACACGCTCGAGTTCAAGCTCCTCGATCCGAGCGGCGACAACGTCTGGTGGAGCAGGCGGCGCGACTTCGTCTTTCCCGACGACTGGCAGCAGGTCGTCGTCAAGCGCACGCGCCTGCGTTTCGCGTGGGGTCCCGCCGGCGGCGGGTGGCCGCGCGAGATCAGCGCCATCGAGATCGCCATCACCGCGGGCAGCGGCGGCGCGGGCTCGGTGTGGATCGACGACCTGCGCCTGGAGGAGCGCGAGCCGCTCGACCACGCGGGCTGGCGCCCGCGCGTCACCGCCGCGAGCACCGCCGCCGGTCACGACGCCGGACTCGCCGCCGACGACGACCAGGACACCAGCTGGCGCAGCGACGGCGACGGCCCGCAGTGGGTGATCCTCGATCTCCTCAAGCACCGCGAGCTCGGTGGCCTGGTGATCGACTGGGATCCCGACGCGTACGCCACCAGCTACCGCGTCGAAGTCTCCGACGACGCGCAGACGTGGATCGCCGCCTACTCCAACACGACGGGCGCCGGACGGCGCGACTACGTCTACATGCCCGACGCCGAGTGGCGGTACGTCCGTCTCGCCCTCGACGCGAGCAACGGCACCACCGGCTACGGCATCCGTGAGATCACCCTGAAGCCGACCGCCTTCTCCGAGTCGATGAACGACTTCTTCTCGGCGATCGCCGCCGACGCGCCGGCCGGCGCTTTCCCTAAGTATCTCTACGGCAGGCAGACCTACTGGACGGTGGTCGGCGCGCGCGACGACATCGCCGAAGCGCTCGTCAACGAGGAAGGCGCGATCGAGGTCGACACCCGCGCCTTCTCGATCGAGCCGTTTCTCTACGCGAACGGCGCGCTCGTCACCTGGGGCGACGCCCACGTCTCGCAGGAGCTCGCCCAGGATACGCTGCCGATCCCGACGGTCGTCTGGCGCCGCGACGGCCTGACGTTGCGGACGACGACGTGGGCCGCGGGCACGCTCGGCGACGCGACGCTCTACGTCCGCTACCGCGTCGAGAACGGCACGGAGACGCCCCAGGACGTCCACCTCTTCGTCACCGTGCGTCCCTTCCAGGTGCTGCCGCCGTGGCAATCGCTGAACATCCTCGGTGGCGTGGCGCCGATCCACGTCCTCGACTTCGACGGCCGCGCGGTGCACGTCGACGGCGGCCGCGCGCTGGTGTCGCTGACCCCGCCGGCGGGATTCGGCGCCACGAGCTTCGCGCAGAGCTTGACGGCGAACTTCCTGCGCCGCGGCGTCGTGCCGCCCGAGAGCCACGTGAGCGACAGCTTCGGCTACGCGTCGGGCGCCCTCGACTACCCGCTCACGATTCCCGCGGGCGGCGGCGTCGAGGTGCACGTGGCGGTGCCGCTGCACGACGGCACCGGGGTGATCGCCCCTCCGGCACTCGACCCGACCGCCTTCGAGGCCATTCACGATCGCACCGTCACGCAATGGGCGGAGCGGCTCGGGCGTGTCGAGTTCCAGGTGCCGCCGACCGACGCGAAGTTCGTCGATGTCGTGAAGACTACGATCGCCTACATGCTGATCAACCGCGACCGCCGCGCGTTGCAACCCGGGTCGCGTACCTACGCGCGCTCGTGGATCCGTGACGGCGCCCTCACGTCGACGGCGCTCCTCGAGACCGGCTCGACCGAGGAGGCGCGCGAGTTCCTCGAGTGGTTCTCACAGTATCAGCTCCCCGGCGGGCGCATCCCATGCTGCATCGACCAGCGCGGCGCCGACCTGGTCGCCGAGTACGACAGCGACGGCGAGTTCATCTACACGGTCGCCGAATACTACCGCTACACGCACGACGTCGGCTTCGTAGAGGAAATGTGGCCGGCGGTCACACACGCGCTCGATTCGATCAGCGCGCTGCGCGCGCAGCGTACCACCGAGGCCTACACCCGCCCGGACAAGGATGTCTTTTATGGTCTCTTGCCGGAGTCGATCAGCCACGAGGGCTACTCGTCGCATCCGGTGCACTCGTACTGGGACGACTTCTTCGCGCTCCGCGGCCTGAAGGACGGCGCGATGCTGGCGGCGATCGTCGGCGACGAGGAGCGCGCGACCAGCACCGCGGAGCTGCGCGACGAGTTCCGCACCGACCTCTACGCCTCGATCACGAAGACGATCGCGCACCACCGCATCGACTACATCCCCGGCTCGGCCGAGCTCGGCGACCTGGACCCGACCTCGACCGCGATCGCGATCACCGCCTGCGGCGAGCTCGAGAACCTCCCCGAGCCCGCCCTGACGCGCACGTTCGACCGCTACTACGAGCACATGCAGCAGTACATCTACGGCACTGGCATCAACGATTCCTACTCGCCGTACGAGCTGCGCAACGTCGAGGTCTTCGTCCGCCTCGGCCAGCGCGATCGCGCCACCGACGTCCTCGCCGCGATGGTCGCCGACCAGCGTCCGTTGGAGTGGAACGAGTGGCAAGAGGTCGTATGGCGTGACCCTTCCCTCCCGCGCTTCATCGGTGACATGCCGCATACCTGGGTGGGCGCCGGATACATCCACTCGCTGCGCAGCATGTTCGCCTACGAGCGCGAGGACGACCGCAGCCTCGTCCTCGCCGCCGGCCTGCCGTGGGAATGGGTGGCGAGCGACACCGGCGCCGGCGTGAAACGCCTGCCGACGCACTACGGCGTCATCAGCTACACGATCCACGCCGAGACGCCGACCACGACGCGCATGCGGCTCGCGGGTGATCTCGCGGTTCCGCCGACGACGATCATTCTGCAGCCGCC
Organism: Deltaproteobacteria bacterium; assembly: GCA_016200545.1. Taxonomy (GTDB): domain Bacteria; phylum Desulfobacterota; class Binatia; order UTPRO1; family UTPRO1; genus DP-19. Next base: position 91,213 of record JACQEO010000024.1, read on the forward strand.
GCTGCCGGGGCCGCTCAAGTCGGTGACGGTGAACGGCAAGCCGATCACGTCCTTCGACGCCGAGCGCGCCACCATCAACGCGTTCCCCGCGGACGTCGTCCTCGAGTACTGATCGCGTGGCCGATCTCGCACATCTTCAGAATTCGACGCCGCACACTCGCCTGCTCGGCAGCGATCGCTACCACGTTCTCCTGAGCGGCGCCGGCACCGGCGTCTCCAGCCACGACAGCGTCGCGCTCACGCCGTGGAGCGCCGATCGCACCGAGGACGGCGACGGCTTCTTCATCTATCTCCGCGATCTCGACGACGGGCGCCTCTGGTCCTCGGGTCACGAGCCGGTGCACGCCCGTGCCGACGCCTACGGCGCGCGCTACGAGCCCGGGGTCGTGCGCTTCGAGCGCCTCGACGCCGAAGTCGCAACCCGCCTCGACGTGTGCGTCGCCCCCGATGCCGACCTCGAGGTGCGCCGGCTCACGCTCGAGAATCGCGCCGCCCGCCCGCGACGGATCGAGGTCACGACCTACGCCGAGGTCGCGCTGATCGAACCCGCCGCCTACGCCGCTCATCCCGCGTTCGCCAAGCTCTTCGTGCAGACGGAGTACGACGCGGCGCACGCGGCGTTGCTCGCGCACCGCCGGCCGCGGAGCGCGGGCGAGCATCATCTGTGGCTGCTGCACGCTTGCGCCGGTCCGGGCGCGCCGCTGCAGTACGAGACCGATCGCGTGCGCTTCGTCGGCCGCGGCCGCACGCTTGCCGCCCCGGTCGCGCTCACCGGCGCGGGGCCGCTCTCCGGCACCGTCGGCAGCGTCCTCGATCCGATCGTGAGCCTACGACGCGTCGTACACCTCGCGCCCGGCGAGACGGCGGCGCTCACGATCCTCCTCGGCGTCGCGCCGACGCGCACGGCGGCGCTGGCGATGGCGCGCCGCCACGCGCCCATCGCGGCGGGATCGACCTCTGCCGCGGGCGCGACCGCCGGCGTCTTCGCAGCCGCGACCGAACGCGAGCGCACGGTCCTGCGCGCGCTCGGAATCACCGCGGACCAAGCGGAGCGATTGCAGACGCTCGCGGGCGCGATGCTCTACGGTGATCCACGCCTGCGCGCGCCGGCCGACGTCCTGCGGCGGGCGCACGGCAGCCCCGCGCTTCTCGGCACGTACGGACTGCGTTCGGACGCCCTTCTCGCGGTCGCGCACGTGCGGCGGACGGAAGACCGCGCGCTCGTAGCCGAGGTGCTGGCGGCGCGCGCGTACTGGGAGACGAAAGGCCTGCGCGTCGACCTCCTCGTGCTCTGCGAAGGGACGGCGCTCTGCGGCGAGGTGAATGCATTGGTCGGTGCGCCTGCGGACGCACCGGGCCGCGTCCTGGTGCGCGAGCTCGGCGACGTCCCCGCCGCGGACCGCGACGTCATCGTCGCATGCGCGCACCTCGTCGTCGCAGAAGCGCTCCCCGACATCGGTGCCGAAGCGCGTCGCACGCAGACCGCGCTCGACGCGGCACCGACGCCGTCCTCGTCGTCGACCCAGTCCTCCTCCTCGACGCTCCCGCCGGCGTCGACTGCGTGTGATGTCGCGCGCACGGCACCGCGAGCCGACACCGGCGCGATCAACGGCTACGGCGCGTTCTCCGCGGACGGCAGCGAGTACGTGATCACGCTCGACGACGACGCGACGGGCCGCGTCCGCCGGCCGCCGATGCCGTGGGTGAACGTGATCGCGAACGCGGTCTTTGGATTTCTCGTGAGCGAGAGCGGCGCCGCCTGCACGTGGAGCCGGAACAGCCGCGAGAATCGTCTGACGCCCTGGTACAACGACACCGTTCGCGATCCGCACGGAGAGGCGCTCTACGTGCGTGACGACGACACCGGCGCCTTCTGGTCGCCCCTACCCGGCCCGGTGACGCCGGGTGCCGCATGCGACGCGCCGACCGAGTCGACGTTCGAGGCGCGTCACGGACTCGGCTACAGCCTCTGGCAGCATCGCAGCCGCGACCTCGAACACGAGGTCTGGACGTTCGTGCCGCAGCAGCGTCCGGATCCGGTGAAGATCACGCGCATACGGCTGACCAACGCGAGCGACCGTCCGCGGCGGCTTTCGATCTTCGCCTATCATCGCCTGGTCTTGGGGGGCGTGCCGGGCACGAGCGGGCGATTCGTCGTCACCGACCTCGATGCGGTGTCGCAGGCGCTCTTCGCCCGCAACCGCATGAACGACGAGTTTGCGGACGGCGTCGTCTTCGTCGCCGGCGTGGCGCCCGCGGGCGCGACCGCAATGCGGTTCACCGCCGACCGCACGGCGTTTCTCGGCCGGCACGGCTCGCCCGCCTCCCCGGCCGCGATCGCGTGTGGCGGCGCGCTCGACGGCACGACTGGCGCCGCGCTCGATCCCTGCGCGGCGGTGCAGATGACCGTCGAGATCCCCGCGCGCGCAACGGTCGAATGCGCGGCGCTCCTCGGCGAGGCCGGCGACGCGGCACAGGCGCGGACGCTCGTCGCACGCTACCGCGAGCCCGGCGCGGTCGAGCGCGCGCTCGCGGAGGCACGCGCCTTCTGGGACGATCTGCGCGCGGGCATCCAGATCGCGACGCCGGCGCCGGCGCTCGACCGCATGGTGAACGGCTGGCTGCCGTATCAAGTCCTGAGCTGCCGTCTCTGGGGCCGCTCGGCGTTCTACCAATCCGGAGGCGCGTTCGGCTTCCGCGATCAACTGCAAGATTCCGCCGCCTTCACGACGACCCGTCCGGCGCTGACGCGCGCACAGATCCTGCTCCACGCCGCGCACCAGTTCGTCGAGGGCGACGTCCTCCACTGGTGGCACCCGCCGCTCGGTCGCGGCATCCGTACGCGCTTCTCCGACGATCTCGTGTGGCTGCCGTACGTGACCGCGCACTACGTGCGCACGACCGGCGACGTCGGCGTCCTCGACGAGCACGTCGGCTTCGTGACGGCGCGTCCGCTGCTGCCCGGCGAGGACGAGGCGTACCTCGTGCCGACTCGCGCCGACGAGGTCGCCGACGTCTACGCCCACTGCTGCCGCGCGCTCGACCGCTCGCTCACCAGCGGCGCCCACGGCCTGCCGCTCATGGGCACGGGCGACTGGAACGACGGCATGAACCGCGTCGGCCGCGAAGGACGCGGCGAGAGCGTCTGGCTCGCGTTCTTCCTCTACCGCGTCATCGATGGATTCGTGCCGCTCTGCGACCGCCGCGGCGACGGCGCGCGCGCCGCGCGCTACCGGGCGTACCAGACGCGGCTACGCGCCGCGCTCGAGACGGCGGCCTGGGACGGCGCCTGGTATCGCCGCGCCTACTACGACGACGGCACGCCACTCGGCAGCGCCGCGAACGACGAGTGCCGCATCGACGCTCTGGCGCAGGCGTGGGCGGTGCTCTCGAACGCCGTACCGCGGGCGCGCGCCGCGCAGGCGATGGACGCCGTCCTGCATCTGTTGGTGGACGAGGAGCACGGCCTCATCCGTCTCCTCACCCCACCCTTCGACCACGACCCGCACGATCCCGGCTACATCAAAGGCTACGTCCCCGGCATCCGTGAGAACGGTGGCCAGTACACCCACGCCGCCCTCTGGGTCGTCGAGGCGCTCGCCGAGCTCGGTCGTCGCGACCGTGCCGCCGCGCTGCTCACGATGCTGAGCCCCGTGAGCCACGGCGCGACGCCGGCGCAGGTCGCGACGTACCAGGTGGAGCCCTACATCGTCGCCGCCGACGTTTACGGCACCGCACCCCACATCGGCCGGGGCGGCTGGACCTGGTACACCGGCTCGGCGTCGTGGATGTACCGCATCGCGGTCGAGTCGCTGCTCGGGGTGCGACTCGAGGGCGGCGACACTCTCATCGTCGCGCCGCGCATCCCCGACGCGTGGCCGGGCTTCACCGTGCGCTTGCGGCTCCCCGACGGCCGCGGCGACTACGAGATCGTCGTCACCAACCCGACGGGTCTTGCCGCCGTGGTCACCGCGGTCGCGGTGGACGGCGCGCCGGGCGCGATCGTCGCGGGCGCGGCACACGTCGTCGTCGACGGCGCAGCGCACCGGGTCGACGTCGTCCTCGGCGCGGCGGATCCGTCAGCCTGAGGCCGGCCGCGGCGCGACCCGAAGGCCTCAAATCCCCCCGTCGTTCGGGAGAAGAAGCGCGAGTACAGGGGAGCGACGCAACGTCCAAGAAGGCACGGTCTGTCCACTATCACTAGGCCGTTTGTAGCGCCTATATCCTAGAGCCTGTGGGACTCCTGGGGCAAGCCCAGCGGTGGTGATCCAGATAGCCGCCGCCCTCGATCGGGGCAGGGTCGGCCGCCCACTTACGGCCGACGAGGTGCAAGAAATCCGGCGACTTTGGGCCGACGGTCTCTCGCTCCGCGAGATCGGGCGGCGGCTCGGGATCGCGCCGAATACGGTGCGACGGTACTTGCGCGCAGAGAGTGGTCGCCGAGAGCCTTGACGGCCCGCGAGGCTGTCGGTCTCACCCGACGTGACATCGCGCCTCCTCGGTGTTGAATGCCTGAGTCAGGTCGAGGGACTCTCCTGCCCGCATGCCGCGGGGTCATACGCTTCCCCGGTTACTGCCTCTACGAGCTTGGCCGGCCCTTCCACGCAAACGCAGCTTCGTTCATCATTGTCGTTCACAACTGTCCGAAGGGTGACCCAGAGCCGTCAGCGAAGGTCTCGTTATCACGGAGCACCCGTGAGCTCGGCGAATTGGTAATCGCTTTTCGACCATGTAAATTTTCGGTCACGAGCGTTCGCTCGCCGACGCAAGCGCTCGGTTAACCTCGATGTGACAAAAACTACGCGGCTTTCAAGAGGCGGTCGAGGCGCTGGAAGCGGTCGACGACGGCCGGTGCGCGTCCGACGTCGAGGGTGGCGTAGCCGTCCGGGTGGAGGAGGACGCCGGCGCGATCGAAGCA
>JACQEO010000022.1 GCA_016200545.1 Deltaproteobacteria bacterium
CCGCCTCGTCCACCGCTCGAGCGTCTCGCGCTCGCTCGGTGCCACCACCAGCTTCGCTTTCGGCCGTCCCAGTCCCACCATGTGCCCGCACCCCCTCTAGCAAAAATGCCGGGGGGCCGAATACTATTAGCACGAACTTCGGGAACAGGACACTAGATCATCAAACGTCGCTACACCACCACCGAGCACGCTGTTGTCGATCATGTCGCGGAGCGCAAGGAAATCGGGATCGCTCTCCAGTGCAGCACTCCTCGCCGCCTTTTTTACGACGACAGCCAACAGGTTGATCGCCTGAGCCAACTCCGCATCTACGAGGGGTGGTTTGCTCAGCACCTTGCCGGTAGCAACCTTGTGCGCGTTCTTGACGAGCTTCCTGCCCCACGCGATTCCGTCCCGAGTGAGGACGGGTAAGTTGTCAGATGACGCGCTCTGCGCGAGAGCTGCCGTCCCTCGAAGCGGTGGCCACTCCCTCGTTACCGCCCCAGCGGTGACCAGTCCCGTCAGGGCGCAGAAGCTTGCGATAAGCGTTCGGCGTGAATGTCGAAGCCACCACATAGTCGGACTCCTTCGCCTTCGCGGAGTTGATCCAAGGGAGCACCGCATCTTCACCGACTACTGAGAACGACGTCAAGGCCAATCGTCGATCTGCTTAGGCGAGGATTTGGACAGCTTGGCCGGAAATGGGACGCGAGTGGTCATCCGGCGCGGTGCGTTTGCTATCCGTCTCCGTTACCTGTCTTGGACCACCTGGACCGCTGACGGCAGCCGGGCTCAGCGCTGCCCGGCAGTGTTGACGACGTCGCCGTCCACCCGGATGCAGTTGTACCCGTACAGGATGGCGATGAGGATGTCGTTGTGGAACGAGGCGTTGATGAGCATGTCCCCGTTGGGCGTCTTGCGAACCGCCTCGTCGACGGCATCCTGGATGTTCGGATTGAGCGTGCCCAGCGGAATGCCGAGGATGTTGTAGGCGCAATTCTCCCCCCGCACGGACCGGGCGAGCGGCGGGTAGGTGTAGCCCAGGTTCTTCGTCGAGGCGAAGGTGAGATCCCCGAGCCGCACCGTGCAGCCGGCCAAGAGCCCCCCGAGCAGGAGCAGGAGCGTCCTCATCGCTGACCTCCTTCGGTCACCTGCACCACCTCGCCATTGATGCGCAGGCAGTTCCGGAGCCACAGGTAGGGAATCACTAACGGGTCGTTGTACAGACGGACGTTGGTGAGGGCGTTTCCCTCGGGGACTTTGGCGAGCGCACGGTCCATCGCCTCCTGCACGTTCGGCACGATGCTCCCCAAGGGGATGATCATGAACAGCCAGTCCACGCAGTCCTTACCCTCGACCGTTCGGTGGAGCGGCGCCGAGGGCACCCGGACGTTCATTGTGGCAACGGCCGTTAAATCCCCCATGCGCAGCGAGCAGCCCGTGCTCAGCAGCGCTACGGCAGCAATCCAGTCGCGAAGCCGCATGGCTAGTCGTCCTCCTTGCATGCTCGGTTCATCGCTCGGTGCGTGCGCGGCGACGCCAACGCGCGTCGGGTGGGTCGTCCAGTTCGGGTGTGCGAATGTTGCTTGAGGTGGATCGCTCCCGTCAACGAAAATCGACAGAAATGGTCACGCTGGCCGGAAACAGGACGGACCCGGACATGGCGCGGCGCCTCACACGGAACCGCCCCCGGCCCGAATCCACAACTCTTGCCAATACCTCTCCCGCACCGCCACGCCCACTTCCTTTAGCAACGTCGCCAGGGGGCAGGGCATTATTACCTCGAACTTCAGGGACAGGACACTAGGGACATCCGGGCCCGGCCTGCGTATTCGATACCGCTGCGCCTCCAGCCGGTCGTCGACACGTATGTCTGGACTCGGGCAAGAGGAGTTCTGCTTCAACGAAGTCTCCGCCGGCCAGTGCTCTGTCAGACGTGGCATCGACACCATCCGCGTGGACCCGGACAACAATTGCGCCTTTCGCTGCGCCACCGTCACCGAGAGTCAGGGGGCCCGATGATGGTGCCGTTTCGGCACGTGTTGTAGACGCGACCACCGTGGCTAAGGCCGTGGCAGCTAGGAGCAGAGACCTGAGCGTCGTTGCCAGCGCGCCGGTTCTGAGCATGGTAGTTACCCCCGCGACGGGACATATAGCCAACTTGCTTCGTCATGCAAGAGAAACGGTGAAACGGTCACGTTGACCGAAATGGGGACGGAAGTGGACAACGCCCCGCGTCAATCTGCGTCGGAGTTGGGCTCTCGGCACAGGTCGCCGGGCGCTACGACGGGCGCACTGGGAATCAGACGCAATGTCTGGGAGGTCCCTCTACACTCGGAGTCATGGCGGCAATACAGCACCGTCTGCGTGAGCGTGCCGTCCGCGAGGTCGAAGTCGGACGAGAGATCGGTCGTGAAGGTGCCGAGATCGGTCCAGAACCGCGTGCGCCCGCAACACGAGCAGCGCACGCGTCCTCCGACCTTCTTCCACCACCCAGCCGTCTCCATCCCCATCCGCCCCAGTCCCTTTCGCGCGACAATACCATGACCGACGGCAGTTCATCGAGCGAAGAATGGGGAAGCGGCCACGGCCGCGACCGTATCCCCGCGCCTACAGCGTGATCCAGAGCTTGGCCGACGAACAGACCACGGGAATACCGGCCCCGCCAACCAACCGCGCGGGACCGCGCCACCACTCGCCCGGTGTCCCGCCTATCGCGGATGCTACGCGCGTCAGTGCACGCGTCGGAGACGGAGACGCAGGCGTTGGACCTTGTTGGTCTTGAGGCGTGCGCCGTGGCTACGTGCCATCGTAATGCCGTCGTGCACGCGCGTCACACTGATTTTCGCGGAGCCCGCCGGCGACTACTTGGCGGGCTTACACATGCCGGTCGTGCACGTCAGGTCGGTCGTGAAACACGTGGCGCCCCACTGGATGCGCCACTGTGCGCTGGCGGGGAAACCGTGCAGGTCGAGCCCGACCGACCGGCCCTTGTAGGTATACTTCCCGTAGGAGGGTTTGTTCGACGGGTAGGAGAACCTCTCCTTGATGATGTAGTCGTCGATGCCGGAGTCGCGCTGGCCCTTCAGATACACGGTGCTCCACGTTTCGCTGTTGGGTCCGACGTTGACGTTGCTCAAGTCCGGCACCCGCTCCTGGTAGAGCACGCCCGACGGGCCTGAAAGCGTGAGGAGAGGCGACTCGCCGGGGGAGATCCCGCCGTCTTGCTCGAGGAGGACGTTGGCGCCGTCGAACATCAAGGTCTCGCCCGGCGCGCCGAGGCCGGGGAACACCTTGAGCTTCGTCTTCACCGGCGTGCTGTGCGGGGTCTTCAGCCTCCGATTGGCGGCGGTGAGCCGGTAGTCGTCGATGCAGAACGGCGAGTCGAAGATGAGGACGCGGTTGTTGCCGGCGTCGGCGACGACGAGCGTGTCGTCGTAGTAATACTGCTCCGAGACGCCGACCGGCTGACACAAACCGTGGTCGGAGACGCTGCACGCGACGCTCGTGAAGTCGGGCTGTCCGAAGACGCGATCCGCCTGGGTGTCGCCGCTTCGCGGCGCGTCGTATTCCAACACGCGATTGTTGTCACGGTCGGCGACGTACACGTTGCCGCGCCGATCGAGCGCGACGGCGACCGGGCTGCTGAGTCCGCCGGCACCTGCGCTCGGCGATCCGGAGCCCATGTCCGGTTGTCCGAGGACGAGCTCGGCGGTCATCGAGCCGCGCGCGTAGAGGAGGACGCGGTCGTTGCCGGCGTCGGCGACGTAGAGGGCGCCGTCGGCGGGATCGAGGGCCAGCCCTTGCGGTTGGCAGAGCGAGCTCGCGCCGAGCCCGCCGGCGTCGCAGGTCGTGCCCTCGAAATCGGCCTGTCCGATGACGCTATCGGCGATCGCGTCGGCGAGCGGGTTCTCGTGCCGCACGACGCGGTTGTTGCCGGTGTCGGCGACGTAGAGGAGGCTGCGCGCGGGATCGGATGCGACGCCGCCGGGAGCGCAGAGGCCGGACGCGCCGGCGGCGCATGCGGTCGACGTCGCGTCCGCTTGACCGAAGATGGCGTCCGCCGTCGCCTTCATCACGTAGCGCTGGGCGGTCGAGTCGTAGGTGAGCCAGGGGCTCGCGAACTCGAGGACACGGTTGTTGCCCGTGTCGGCGATCCACAGATTGCCGTACGCGTCCAGGCTCAGTCCGCGCGGTGCGCAGAGCGACCCGCCGCTCAAACCCGTAGCGTTGCAGCCGGTGGTCTCGAAGTCGGGTTGTCCGAGGACGGCGATCGGCGTCGCGCGCGCGTAGCTGTAATTGTAGTAGACGAGCAGGCGGCTCGCGTCCGGCTCGAGCACGAGGACGTACGACTGGTCGATGATCGCCTGCGGCGTCTCGACGGCGAACACGGGTTGCCGGATGTCGCTCATGGACGACTGCCCGAGGACGAGGTTCGCCGCGGCGCTCTCGAGCGGCGTATCGTAGCGCAGCACCCGATTGTTGAGGCCGTCGGCGACCCATAGACGTCCGTTGTCGTCGAGCGCCAGCGCACCGGCCTCGTCGTAGGTGCCGCCGAGGGTCAGGAGCCGCACCTTGCGCAAGCAGAGACTCGAAGCACTCGGGCCGCCGAGGTTGCAGGCGTCGTGGAAGAGGTCGCTCGTGCCGGTGAAGCTCGCCTGCCCGAAGACGCGCGAGGCTTGCGAGACCGTGAGGGGGTCGTCGAACTCGAGCACCCGGTCGTTGCCCGAGTCGGCGACGTAGAGGCGTCCGGCGTCGTCCGTGGCGCCGGAGAGGATCCCGCACGTCGACGACGAGCTCTCGCCGTTGGGATTGCATTGGCCGGTCCCGAACGTGCGATCGACGACGTGGTCGTTCAGCGCGTCGTCGAACTCATAGAGGACGTACAGCGGCGAGGAGACGTAGAGGCGTTCGTTGGCGTCGACGGAGACTCCCGCCGGGAAATAGAGATTGGTCGCGCCGCAGTCGTGCGCGGTGAAACTCGTTTGGCCGTACACGCGATCGGGGAGGGTGTCGGTGTCGAGCGGCCGGTCGTACTCGAGCACGCGGCAGTTGAGCGTGTCGGCGACGAAAGCGTTGCCCGCCGCGTCGGTCGCCACGCCCATCGGGTCGTAGAGCTTGTCTTGCGCCACGCCGCAGCCCTGGTAGCCGGGCGCGCTCTGGCCGAGAACGGCGTCGGCAACGCCGTCGGTGTTGAACGGATCGCGAAACACCAGCACCCGGCAGTTGCCGCTGTCGGCGACGTAGAGATTGCCGCTCGGATCGACGGCCAGCCCGGCGGGACTACACAAGGACGAGAGCGTCGGTGCCGCCGGCACGCCGGCCGAGACCACGTCGTGGTTGCACCCCCACGAGAAGGCGTCGGGCTGACCGATGACGAGGTCGGCGGGCGCGCCGTTGGCGAGCTCATCGACGTCCGCCCAACCGAGGACGCGATGGTAGACGCTGTCGGAAACGTAGACGCGGTTCGGCTGCACGCTGCGGTCGATTGCCACGCCCTTCGGCGTGCCGAATCCCGTGGGTCCGATCGGCAACGCCGTGGCGTCGGTGAAGGTCGACTGTCCGATGACGCCGTCGGCGAGGAGATCCCCGATCTCCGCCGGCGCGATCGTTGCGACGGATGCGAGTGACGCGACGACGAGGCCGGCGAGGATACAGGCGTGCGAGCGCGAAGCGAGCATATGCGACTCTCCTCTCGGCGTGGCGATCTCGCGGGTCGAGCCTCTGTAACACCCCCGACTACGACGGCGTCAAGAGAAACGTCACCGGGATTCGTCAGGACGGGCGATGGTTCCGAGCAGATCGCCGGCCTCTTTGAGTCGGCGGGTAATCGCCCCGATCGCTGGCGACTCTCCGGCTTCTCTCCGGGTTCAGCTACCAACAGCTCCCCGAACGCACCATGAGCGCATCCGGGGAGCTGCTGTCGTTGTCGCTAGTTGTGTGCGGGTGACGGGTGGTGTCGCAGCCCGGGAGACGAATGCCATTCAAGCGCTCTCCCAACTGAGCTACGGCCCCACGTGTAGGTAGACGGGATGGGTAAGTGCCCGCTTCTACCAGAACATTCCGTCCCGCGACAAGGCATGCTCGTTCCACGGGGAGGATACGCCGCTTGTTCTTACTGAGCTCGGCTCGGAGACGGATGACGCCACAGGCGCGATCGTAGTCGCGCTATTCGAGCGTGCGCACCTCGCCGACGCGCCATGCCGCAACATTGGAACAAACTACGTCGGCGATCGCCGTCGGAAGGTCGTCGATGGCAGCGGGTCCGAAGCGGACTTTCCCGGAAGCGCACCTTCGACACTTGTCGGCGGAGAGATCACCCTACGGACGAGAATCTCAGGGTGGCGCGCTCTCACGCTGCGTAGGAGGTTTCGCGTGATTTTCGCGCTATGGACGGCGGTGCTCGGATCCGTTGTCGGAATCTCGACGGCGCGCCCGAACCGCGCTCAGCGCCGATCGCTCACTCACCTTCGACGATCTCGACCGTCCGTCTCTCGATCGTCGGAGGCGCAGGCACCGTCTCGATTGTCGTCGTCCGCCGTTCCACGACGACGGACGGCACCTCTTTCACGACGGTGCGCTCCTCAACCTCTACGCACCTTCACCGTGGCCGTCACCGCTCAGTCCTCCTCCTCGATCGTCGTGGTATGACGCTCTACCCGACCGGAGCGCACGATCGTGCGCTCCTCGGTCAGCGGAGCTAGTGGTTCGGTTACGACCGTCGTCTGCTTTTGAATCACCGGCACGGTCTCCACCGTCTCCTTCCGCACGACCGTCTTGTCGTGTCCGCAACCGATGGTCGCGGTCGCGACGAACAGTCCGACGCTGCACAGACGAAGGAGTTGCGCATATAGCCCCCCTTCGGGAGACGGCCTGCGAGAACCTCACCATTCCGGTGTGGCTTTTCGCACTCACGGGCGATCTCCTGAAGGAGTGCGTGGTGCAGAGTTCCTGCCAACCGCCGACGAGGTGTGCGAAGACGCGTCATCGGTCGCGCGCGCTCTCGACCGCAGTCGATCCGAGCACGTCCACGATCGTGATCAAGTCGGAGACACAGCCGGAAACGATGCGCTACACGGTCAACGAGAAGACCACCTTCGTCGACTCTTCCGGCAACGTCGTCACACAGGAACAGATCCGAAATGTTCCGGTGACCGTGTACACGGTCAAGGCGGGAGATCAGCGGATAGTGACCAAGGTCATTGCGACGAATCCGACCGGCACGGTCGAAAGGAAGACCACGACGACGGAAGACGTCGAAACGACCGATTGAACGCACTCGGGAGAAAAGAGGAGGACTACCATGCGTCGAATCACCATCGTGCTGGCTCTCGTAGCCGGCCTCTGCCTGGCGTTTCACGTGGCGAGCGCCGCGCAGACGAAACCCAGTGCCACGATTGAGCTGAAGGGTGGATCGGTGGCCGCGGGCGTGGGGGTCAGTTGGGGGAGCGGCACGCTGGTCTACAAGGGTAAGCGGTATCCGATCACAGCCACCGGCTTCGACGTCGGCGACGTCGGCGTCACCAACATTACAGCGTCCGGTACCGTCTACGGTCTGAAGAACCTCGACGACTTCGACGGGACGTACGCGGGGGTTGGTGCCGCAGCGAGCGTCGGCGGCGGTGCCAAAACGGAGACGATGCAGAATCAAAAGGGCGTCAGGGTGCACGTCGCCTCGACCACCCAGGGCATTCAGCTCGCTCTGGGACCGGGCGGTGTCAGCATGAGCATCACTCGGCACTGACGCCCCGAGCCCCGTCGATTCGCCGACGCCTACGGCCGGACTTCGAAAGCGATGGCGGCGAGGCAGAGGATGGCGCCGGCGAAGAACGTGAGCAGTTGCAACGAGCGCGGCCCGAGGAGACTCACGGCGAAGCCGCCGAGACCGAGCGCATAGAGAGACGGGGCGATGGTCGCCCGGACGGTCTCGGCGGCGATCGCCTCGTAGATCTTCCAGGCCGCGAAGACCACGATGAACACCACGGGGAACGGCCGCCGGCGCGCGCGCTCGTCCGCGCTCATTCTTCGGCGCGCGCGCCGAGGCGGCGGAGCTCGGCGGCGTGGCGCCGCGCTTGCGCGGTGACGGTGACGCCGCCGAGCATGCGCGCGAGCTCCTCGACACGCTCGCGGTCGGACAGGCGCGCCGCCGACGAGCGGGTGCGGCCGCCGCTCGGACGCTTGCGAACGACGTAGTGGTGGTCGGCACAAGCGGCGATCTGCGGCAGATGCGTGATGCACAGCACCTGGCGGCCGCGCGCGAGCTGGCGGAGCTTCCGCCCGACGACCTCGGCGACGCCACCGCCGATGCCGGCGTCGACCTCGTCGAACACCAGCGTCGGTACGTCGGATGCGCCCGCCGTCGCCGCCTTGAGCGCGAGCATCACGCGCGAGAGCTCTCCCCCCGAGGCGATGCGCGCAAGCGGCCGCGCCGCCTCGCCGCGGTTCGGCGCCAAGAGAAAGACGACGCGCTCGGCGCCCGACGGCGCGAGCCCGTCACGCAGGCGCGATCCGTTCGCGGCACTTCCGCCGTTGCCGCCGACGGTCGCCGCGGCGAGCGGCTCGAGGGTGATCGTGAGCGCGGCACAGGTGAGCGCGAGCTCACCCAGTCCGGCGGTGATACGCGCGCCGAGCGCCGTGGCCGCGCGACGGCGACCCGCGGTCAGCGTGTCGGCGGCCTCCCAGGCGCGCGCCAGCGCGCGCTCGACCTCGCGCTCGAGCTCCGCCGGGTCGGCGCCGCTGCCCTCGAGCTCGGCGAGCTCGCGCTCGAGGCGCGCCTGGCGTTCGACCAACTCCGCCGCTTCGCAGCCGAGCTTGCGGACGAGCCGCTGCACGAGGGCGAGGCGCTCCTCGATACGCTCGAGTCGCTCGGGATCGGCGGCGATCGCGCGCCCCCGCGCCGCCAGGCGGAGCGCGGCTTCCTCGAGGGCGGGACGCGCCTCGTCGAGCAGACGCGCCGCCTCGCCGAGCTCGGGGTCGATCGCGCCCAAGGCGGCGAGGCGGCCGGCGTGACGGGTCACGATCTCGACGACGGCGGCGTCGCCGGCATAGAGCGCCTGCTCGGCCTCCGCGGCGGCGGTCCGCAGGCGCTCGGCGTGACGCAGAATCTCGCGCTCGCGCGCGAGCTGCTCGACCTCGCCCGCACGCACCGCCGCCCGCCGCAGCTCCTCCGCCTGATGGCCGAGGAGCTCGCGCCGCGCGGCACGTCCCTCGGCACCGTCGCGAACGGCACGCAGCCGCTCCTCGGCATGTACGAGCTCGCGGTACCGTGCCGCCATCGCCGCGACCAGAGTGTCGAGACCGCCGGCTTCGTCGAGGAGCGCGCGCTGCGTCTCGGGACGGAGGAGCGTGTGATGCTCGTGCTGACCGTAGACGTGGATGAGGTGCTCGCCGATCTCCGCAAGCCGCGCCGCCGTGACCAGATGATCGTTCACGTAGGCCCGCTGCCGCGTCGAGGCGATCGTCCGCCGGATCGTCGTCTCGAGCGCTGCCGCGTCACCACCGTCGTCGCTCGGCTCGGCGAGCGCCGCGGCGACCGCGGGTCCGCTGAAGAGCGCTTCGACCTCGCCGTCCTCGGCGCCGTCGCGCAGGAGATCGCCACCGCCGCGATCCCCGAGTAGGAGTCCGAGCGCTCGCATGAGGATCGTCTTCCCGGCTCCGGTCTCGCCGGTGATGACGTTCAACCCGGGCTCGAAGGTGATCTCGAGATCCTCGATGACAGCGAGATTACGAATGCGGAGATCGGCGAGCATCCCGTGCCCGACGCCGCCCTTAGCGCTCGCCCCAATGGAGCTTCTCGCGGAGCACCGAGAGGAAACCGCGGCCGCCGGTGCGCACGAGCGCGACCGCGTGCGGCGACTTGGCGATCTCGACGACGTCGCCGTCGACGAGCGCGATCCCTTCTTGGCCGTCGAGGGTGAGGACGACGTCCTGGTCGGGGGCGTGCAGCTCCACCTCGACGAGCGCCGACTCCGAGACGACGAGCGGGCGTTGCGTCAACGTGTGCGGACAGATGGGCGAGAGCAGGGTGACGCCCACCCGCGGGCTCACCACCGGCCCGCCGGCCGAGAGCGAGTACGCCGTCGAGCCGGTGGGCGTCGCGACGATCAGGCCGTCGGCCTTGTAGACGCAGAGGTACTCGCCGTCGACCGAGGTGCGGAGATCGATGATGCGGGCGAGGGCGCTCTTGTTGATGACGGCGTCGTTCAAGACCTGCGACGCGGCGACGATCGCCCCGCCGCGGCGTACGCGCACCGCGAGCGTCGTCCGCCGATCGAGTTGAAACGCCCCGGCGAAAACGCGGTCGATCGCGGGCAGCGCCTCATCCGTCGACACCTCGGTGAGGAAGCCGAGACCCCCGAGATTGACGCCGAGGACCCGCAGCTCGCGGTCGGCGACGAGGCGCGCCACGCTCAGCAACGTGCCGTCGCCGCCGAGCGCGATCAGGAGATCGGCGTCGGCTACCATCGACGCTTTGTCGGCGGAGCGTGCCCCGTCGATCTCCATCCCCGGCTCCACGAGCACTTCGACCCGGCGGGCGATCAGCCGCGCCGCGACGACGCGCGCGAGAGCCGCGGCCTCGGCGCGGTTGCGCTTGACGACCAGGCCGACGATGCGAGGGGGCTCGGGCACGTCGCGAATTTATGGTGGGCGCCCCGCGAAATAGCAACCGCTCCTCGCATGCACGATCGCGGGAATGGTACGGTCGAAGGCGGGATGAAACGGCGCGACACCAGACCGGACCTCTTCAGCGCCGGCGCGGCGCGCGAGCGTCGACGCACGGCGCCGCTGGCGGAGCGCATGCGCCCAGCGACCCTCGACGAGTTCGTCGGACAGGAGCACCTCCTCGGACCCGGCCGTATTCTGCGCCAGATGGTGGAGAGCGGTGTCCCGCACTCCCTCATTCTCTGGGGACCGCCGGGAACCGGGAAGACGACGCTCGCGCACCTCCTGGCGGGCGCCGCGCAGGTCGAGTTCGTCGCCTTCTCCGCCGTCCTCTCGGGGGTGAAAGAGCTGCGACAGCTCATCGACGAGGCGCGCGATCGCCAGGCGCTCCACGGGCGCGGGACGATGCTCTTCGTCGACGAGATCCACCGCTTCAACAAGGCGCAGCAAGACGCGTTCCTGCCGCACGTGGAGAATGGCACGATCGTCCTCATCGGCGCCACCACCGAGAATCCGTCGTTCGAGGTGATCGCGCCCCTCCTGTCGCGGACGCGCGTCCTCGTCCTCGAGCCGCTCACCCCCGAGCAGATCGGACGCGTCCTCGACCGTGCCCTCGCCGACCGTGAACACGGGCTCGGGGCGGCGGCGCTCGTCTTACCCGCCGAGACCCGCGAGTTCCTCGCGACGCGCGCGCACGGCGACGCGCGCGTCGCCCTCGGCGCGCTCGAGGTGGCCGCGTCCCTCGCCGGGCAGCGCGCGGAGCACACGCTGACGCTCGCCCTCGTCGAGGAAGCACTGCAGCAGAAGGCCCTCCTCTACGACAAGAGCGGCGACGAGCACTACAACGTCGTCTCCGCGTTCATCAAAAGCCTGCGCGCGAGCGATCCCGACGCCGCAGTGTACTGGCTCATGCGCATGCTCGAAGCCGGCGAGGACCCGCTCTTTGTCGCCCGTCGCATGATCATCTTCGCGGCCGAGGATGTTGGCAACGCCGATCCGCAGGCGCTGCAGGTCGCGGTCGCCGCCAAGGACGCGTTCCACTTCGTCGGCCTGCCGGAAGGTCGCATCCCACTCGCGCAGGCGGCGACGTACCTTGCGACCGCGCCCAAATCGAACGCCTCCTACCGTGCCATGCTCGCCGCCGCTGCGGCGGTGAAGGAGCACGGAGCGCTGCCGGTTCCACTGCCGCTGCGCAACGCGCCGACGCCGCTCATGAAAGACCTGGGCTATGGGGGCGGCTATCACTACCCGCACGACTACGAGGGCGGCGTCGTCGAGCAGCAATGTCTCCCCGACGCGGTCGCCGACGCGCGCTTCTACGAGCCGAGCGAGCGCGGTGCCGAGGCGGCAATCGGCGAGCGTATGCGGCGGACGGCGGCGGCGAAGCACCTACCCGAGCGCGCGCGCCGGCGCCGCGACGATCGCGACCCAGAGACGTAGCGCGTCAGGTCACGGCGACACGCGGCGGCGGCGCGACGATTGTTGCAAGCTCAACGAGCGGACAACGCCGCAACGCTACCGACGGCGCCCGCCACCGAGGTGCCGCGCGCGGCGCCGCGCGCGCGGTACCATTTCGCATGGGCCGCGACTTTCTCCGCCGGGTGTTGGCGATCGACGTTCTCGCCTGCGCGTGCGGCGGGCGCCTGCGCTTCATCGCGACGATCGAGGATCCGGTCGTCGTGCAGCGCATCCTCCGTCACCTCGGCCTCCCGACCGAGACGCCAGCGCCGGCACCCGCCCGACCGCCACGCGGGCCCCGACTCTCCCCTCGTCTTCGACTTCCTCGCCTGAGGCCGACTCGCGCCTCCGGCACCCCGCCTGGCACACACTGCCGGCGTCGCCGGGGTGCGCCTTGACCACGCCCGCCGGGCGGCTGTAGCGTCCCGCCGCTGTCGCCGGACCGCCCGAGAGGCCCTTCATCCGCCCTGTGCTTGGGACATAGAGGGCGAAAATCGGATAATGCGCATACTGTCAACCTAGAAGACGCCTTTCGTGCTTCCTACGATCTCACGCCGATCTGGACGCTGGTGGCACTCGCCATCATGGGGCTCAGCATCTGGTTCGATGCCGTGCCCACCATCACGCGGGTCGTCGGAGCCTGGACCCCGAGTTCGACGCTCTACTTCTTCGGCGAGCTCTTTCTGCTGGTACTCGGCCTGAGCTACGCGGTGCGCCTCTCGGGGTTGAGCACGCAGGTGAAGGTGCTCGCGCAGGAGATCTCGCTGCTGCGGGCCGAGCTGGCGGAGCGCACGGCGCGCGACGGCTCGGGCAGCACGACGGAGCCCGGCTTCACTCGGCCGTCGTGATCGCGCCGCACGTCACGCCGCCGGTGCCCGTCGCACCGGGGCACCACAGCGTCACGCTTGCCCTGGCGAGCCGCCCGGACCTGGTCGTGGCTCGGCAGGCGGTGCACGTCGCCGACTCCGCGAAGAACCAGCGCTGATGGACCAGCACGAGTTCTGGGAGTCCGGCGGCGAGTACCGGCAGAGCGACCATCCGGTCGTCGAGCTGTTCGCCCGCCAGCGCGTGCGCTACCTCGAGCGCATCGGGGCGCTGGCAGGCGTGCGGTCGGTGCTTGACGTTGGCGCCGGCAGCGGCTTCTCGAGTGCGTACTATCCGACCGGCATCCACGTCGTAGCCTGCGACTACGCGGCGGGCATGCTGCACGACAATCCGGTCCGTGACCGGCTGCGATGCTCTGCCTACCAGCTCCCCTTCCACGACGGCGCCTTCGACGTCACGACCTGCTGGGAGCTGCTGCACCATCTCGACGATCCGACCGCGGCGGTGGCCGAGATGCTCCGCGTGGCGCGTCGGCAGGTCGTGCTCTTCGAGCCCAACCGCATCAACCCGGGCCACATCGTGCTCGGTCTGACGCGCGACAACGAGCGGCAGTGCCTCCGCTACACACCGGGCTACGTGCGCCGTCTGGTGCAGGCGGCGGGCGGACGGATCGTGCGGCACGAGCGCGGCGGGCTACTGTTCCCGAACATCACGCCGGAGCGGATCGCGCGCTGGCTCACGCGACTGCCGTATCGAGCCCCGGTGATCGGCATCTCGCAGCTCGTGATCGCGGAACGGGGCGGTTAACGTGCGCCGCGCCCGGGGCGCGGTCGCCGCGGTGCTCTATCTCGGCGTCGCGCTCTGGATCGTGCGCGGCGTGCTGCCGGCACCGACCGAGCTGCTACCGTTCCGTACCGCACTGACGGATCCGGCGGTGCGGGGGCTGGATCGCAGCGATCAGCTGTACTTGGGGCATAGAAGGCGAAAGTCGGATAATGCGCATACTGTCAACCTAGAAGAGGCCTTTCGTGCTTCCTACGATCTCACTCGTAGGACACAGCAACCAGACAGAGCCCCTGCGGCGGCGCGGTCGCGCCGGCGCGGGTACGGTCGCGACCGGCGAGGATCACGCCGACGGCCTCCGGCGCGAGCTCGCCGGCGCCGACGGCGACCAGCGTCCCGACGATGTTGCGCACCATGTGCTTCAGAAACGCGTTCGCCTGCACTCGATAGGTGCAAAGGTTCTCCGTCTCGGTGAGGCCGCTGTGGAGCACCCGGCGGGTGTGGCTCTCGGAGTCGCAGTCGGCAGCGCGAAACGCCGAGAAGTCGTGCTCGCCGACGAGCGCCGCGGCGGCGGTTCGCATGGCGCGCACATCGAGCGCGCGCGGCACGTGCCAGGTGTAACGGTGCCAGAACGCCGAGCGCCACGGCAGGTTCCAGATGCGGTACTCGTACACGCGCGAAGTCGCGCTGCGGCGCGCGTCGAAGGTCTCCGGTACCTGCGTGACCTCGCGGACCGCGACGTCGGCGGGCGTGAGCGCGTTCAGGGTCTTCCGCAGCTCGCGCAGCTCGATCACGCACTCGCTGCGGAAGGTCGCTACCTGGCCGAGCGCGTGGACGCCGGCGTCGGTCCGTCCCGCGGCATGCAGACGCACCGGATGGCGGAGCGCGGTCGCGAGCGCGGTCTCGAGCACCCCTTGGAGCGTGCGCGCGTTCGGCTGCAGCTGCCAGCCGTGGTAGTCGGTGCCATCGTACTCCAGCAGTAGTCGGAACTGCACGCGGGACCCCGGCGCCGCGCCGCGCGTCACAGCTCGCGCGCGACGATCTCGGCGATCTGCACCGCGTTCAGCGCGGCGCCCTTGCGCACGTTGTCGGCGGCAACCCAGAGTTGCAGGCCCGTCGGATGCGACGGATCGTCGCGCACTCGGCCGACGTGCACGGCGTCGGTGTCGCCGACGTCCGCCGGCGTGGGATATGGACGCTCGCTGCTCGTGTCGTAGAGCACGATGCCCGGCGACTCGCGCAGCAGGCGCTCCGCGTCGCGCGCGCCGAGCTTACGCTCGGTCTCGACCGTGAGCGCGACGGCGTGACCGAAGAACGTCGGCACGCGGACGCAGGTGACCGCAACCGGCAATTCGTCGAGGTGGAGGACCTTGCGCGTCTCGGCGACGACCTTCGCCTCCTCCTTCGTCGCCCCGTCCGCCATGAAGGCGTCCACCTGCGGAATGCAGTTGAAGGCGATGCGATGCGGGAACACCGAGGACCCGCCGTCCCCGGCATCCCGCAGGTTGAGCAGGTTCGTCGTCTCGCGCGACAAGGTCTCGATGCCGCGTTTTCCGCCTCCCGACACCGCTTGGTAGCTCGCCGCGACGATGCGCGCGAGGCCGACCGCGTCGGCGATCGGTTTCAGCGCCACCACGATCGGGATCGTCGTGCAGTTGGGGCTGGCGATGATGCCGCGCTCGCGCGCCTCGAGATCGGCGGCGTTCACCTCGGGGACGACGAGCGGCACGTCCGGGTCCTGGCGGAAGTGGCTGCTCTTGTCGATCACCACCGCACCCGCCTCGACCGCGATCGGCGCATACTCGGCGCTGATCGCGCCGCCGGCGCAAAAGAACGCGAAGTCGACGCCGCGGAACCCCTCGGGATCGAGCCGGTCGACCCGTACCTCGCCGCGCGCGAGCTCGATCAGCTCGCCGGCGCTGCGCTCCGACGCGAAGAGCCGAAGCTCGCCGATCGGGAATCGCCGCTCCTCCAAGATCTTCAGCAATTCGCTGCCGACGGCGCCGGTCGCGCCGACGATCGCAACGGAGTATTCGCGTGTGCTCGTCACGTGCCTCGCCGCTCAGCCGTCCGCCACCGCAGCCGCGACCAGGTCTCCGACCTGTGCCGTCGAGTATCCCATGCGGCCGGCTTGCATCGACTTGAGCTTCGTCGACAAGACGTGGGCGATCGCGCGGTCGACGCGCGCCGCGGCCTTGCTCTCGCCGAGGTGCGCAATCAGCATTTGGCACGCCGCGATCGCTGCCATCGGATTGATCACCCCCTGACCGGTGTACTTCGGGGCCGAGCCGCCGATCGGCTCGAACATCGACACCGTCGCCGGGTTGATGTTCCCGCCTGCGGCGATCCCCATGCCGCCCTGAATCATGGCGCCGAGATCGGTGATGATGTCGCCGAACATGTTGTCGGTGACGAGGACGTCGAACCACTCCGGATTCTTCACCATCCACATGCAGGTCGCGTCGACGTGGGCGTAGTCCCGCTTGATGTCGGGATACTCCGCGGCGCCGATCTCGTGGAAGGCCCGCTCCCAGAGGTCGAAGGCGTAGGTGAGCACGTTGGTCTTGCCGACGAGCGTGAGCGTCTTGGCGCGGTCGCGGGCGCGCGTGTAGTCGAACGCGTAGCGCAGGCAGCGCTCGACGCCGTGGCGCGTGTTGATCGACTCCTGGATCGCCACCTCGTCCGGCGTGCCCTTCTTGAGGAACCCACCCGCCCCGGCGTACAGCCCTTCGGTGTTCTCGCGCACCACCACGAAGTCGATGTGTTCCGGCCCCTTGTCTTTGAGCGGTGTCTCGACCCCCGGATAGAGCTTCACCGGCCGCAGATTGACGTAGAGGTCGAGCTCGAAGCGCAGCTGCAGCAGGATGCCCTTCTCGAGGATCCCGGGCTTCACGTCGGGGTGGCCGATCGCACCCAGCAGGATGGCGTCGAACCGGCGCAGCTCGTCGACGGCACTCGCCGGCAACACCTCCCCAGTACGCAGGTAACGGTCGCCGCCGAAATCGAATCGCGTCGCTTCATAGATGAAGCCGCCGCTCGCCGCGGCGACCGCGAGCACCTTTTCCGCCTCGGCGGTCACTTCGGGTCCGGTACCGTCTCCTGGAATGATCGCGATTTTATACATTCTGCCCCCGTGCGCACGGCCGCTGCGCGGCCGTGCTCCGATGGGCGTCGCGACCCGGAGTGAATCCGGGTCGCTCCCCATCTCGGATCAACGAACCTCAATCCTCGATTGTTTGGTTCAACGGTACTCGTTCCTTCGAATCGCTGGTGCCCGTCGCTGAAATCATGCCGGTCTGGCGGGCGTAGGCGAAGAGGCCGCCGGCGTCGATCACCGGGCGGGCGTCGCCGAGCGGGCGCAGCGCGAAGCAGGCGCCGCTGCGCAGATTGGTGATGGTGCCGGCATCGAGATCGAGCTCCGCCTCGTCGCTGGTGACGAACTCGTCGACGAGCCGTGTCGGGGTCTCGACGGGATAGAGCTCGCCGGTGGCGACGCAGTTACGGAAGAAGATGCGCGCGTACGACTCCGCGACCACCGCGCGTCCGCCGGCGGCGCCGATCGCGATCGGCGCGTGCTCGCGCGAGGAACCGCAGCCGAAGTTCCGGCCGGCGACGATGATCGGATACGACGTCTTCGCGCTGCCCTCGGGCACGAAGCGCGGCACATCGAGCACGCCCGAGAACGCGTAGCTCCCGAGCTTCTCGTACTCGTCGGGAATGGTCGGCACGAGGTTCAGGTACTGCGCCGGAATGATCTGGTCGGTGTCGATGTTGTCCCCGAGCACGTACACCCTGCCGCGGATCGTCGACGCTGCCATCACGCACCTCCCGCGAGGAATTCACGCGGATCAGTGATCCGCCCGGTGATCGCCGACGCCGCGACGGTGTACGGTGAGGCGAGGTAGACCTGCCCCTCTTTCGCGCCCATACGGCCGGGAAAATTGCGGTTGGTCGTCGAGATGCAGACCTCCGGACCGTTGATGCGCCCGAACGTGTCTTTCGGCCCGCCGAGGCACGCGGCGCACGACGCATCGAGCGAGATCGTGCAGCCTGCGTCCTCGAAGATCGAGAGCAACGTGCGGCCCTCGAGGCGCTCCGTGCGAAGCGCCTGCGAGATCTCGGTCGTCGCCGGCACGAGGAAGGTGTCGACGGCGACCGTGTGGCCGCGCATCACCTGCGCGGCATTGATGAAGTCGGTAATCTTGCCGCCGGTGCAGGAGCCGATGTAGGCGCGCGTCAGGCGCACGTCGCCGAGCTCGCGCGCCGCCGAACGGTTGTCCGGCGAGTGCGGGCGGGCGACCGTCGGCTCGAAGGTGCGGGCGTCGTAGGTACGCTCGAGGGCGTAGGCCGCGCCCGCGTCGGGTGCGACCGGGTTGAAGGAGCGCGTCGTGCGCGCGCGCAGATACGCGAAGGTGGTCGCGTCGGCCTCGATGATACCGTTCTTGCCGCCGCCTTCGATCACCATGTTGCAGAGGGTCATGCGCTCTTCCATCGAAAGGCGCTCGACGGCCTCGCCCGCGAACTCCATCGCCTTGTACGTGCCGCCGTCGACGCCGATGTCGCCGATCACCTGGAGAATGACGTCCTTTGCGAGCACGTACGGCGGGAACTCGCCCGCGAAGACGAACCGCATCGTCGGCGGCACCTTCACCAGCAGCTTGCCGGTTCCGAGGATGAACGCCGCGTCGGTGTTGCCGATCCCGGTCGCGAACTCGTTGAACGCCCCGGCGGTGCAGGTGTGCGAGTCGGTGCCGAAGAGCACCTCGCCCGGACGCGTGTGGCCTCCTTCGGGGAGCGCGATGTGGCAGACCCCTTTGTAGCGGCTCGAGCCGACGTCGTAGAAATGCGGAAGCTGCTGCTCGCGTACGAAGTCGCGCAGGATGTCGACGTTACGGTGGCACTTCTCGTCGCCGGTGAAGATGTAGTGGTCGGGGACGATCACCACCTTGTCCCGGTCCCACACCTTGGCGTCCTTCCCGAACTCGCGCTTGAAGATCCCGATCGTCCCTGGGCCGCAGACGTCGTGGGTCATGAGGACGTCGGCCGTCACCCACACGTTGTCGCCGGGGTGTACTTCGTGCTTGCCCGACGCGCGCGCCAAGATCTTCTCGGTCATCGTCATGCGGCTCATGGTCCCTCCACGCGCACGCGCGCGGCGTAACGCTTACGATACTCGATCTTATTCAACGCGTTCAGGAACGCGAGGGCGCTCGCCATGATGATGTCGGTGTGGGCGCCCTGCCCCGTCGCCGTGAGCTCGTCCTCGCGCACCAGGCACGACACCTCGCCCTGCGCATCGGTGCCGCCGGTGATCCCCTTCACGGCGTAGCGCTCGAGCTTGCAGTGCGTGCCCGTCGCCTTGGCGATCGCCTTGTAGCAGGCGTCGACCATGCCGTCGCCGGTCGCGTGCTGCGTGCGTTCCGCGCCGTCGACGCGCACGCGCACGGTCGCCTGCGGCACCACCTCGCTCGACGACGTGACGTTGAGATACGTGAGCTCGTAGCGGTCGGGGACGCGCACCGTTTCCTCCGCCACGATCGCCATCAGATCTTCGTCGTAGACGCTCTTCTTCTTGTCGGCGAGCGCCTTGAAGCGTTCGAACGCCTTGTTCATGTCCATGTCCTGCGCGGCGATGCCGAGCTCGCGCAGGCGGTCGACGAAGGCGTGGCGCCCGGAGTGCTTGCCGAGCACCAGGCGGTTCGCCGCCAGACCGACCGTCTCCGGCCGCATGATCTCATAGGTGATCTTGTTCTTGAGGACGCCGTCCTGGTGGATCCCCGCCTCGTGCGCGAAGGCGTTCTCGCCGACGATCGGCTTGTTGATCGGGATCGCGATGCCGGTGATCTGCGAGACCAGACGGCTCGCCGGATAGATCTGCTCGGTCACGACGCCGGTCACGAGGCCGAAGAAATCGGACCGTGTCTTCAGCGCCATCACCACTTCCTCCATCGAGGTGTTGCCGGCGCGCTCGCCGAGGCCGTTCACGGTACACTCGATCTGGCGCGCGCCCGCCTTCACCGCGGCGAGCGAGTTGGCGACGGCCATACCGAGGTCGTTGTGGCAGTGGGCGCTCCAGCACACGCCGTCGCCGCCCGGGGTGCTCGCGATGAGGAACCGGAAGAGCTCGCCGAATTGCTCGGGGAGCGCGTAGCCCGTCGTGTCGGGGACGTTGAGCGTCACGGCGCCCGCCTTGATGACCTCGCCGAACACCTGGACGAGGTAGTCGCCGTCGCTCCGCGAGGCGTCCTCGGCGGAGAACTCGACGTAATCGAGGCGCTTCTTCGCATAGCCCACCGCCCACCCGGCCGCGTCCAGCACTTCTTGGCGGCTCATCATGAGCTTGTGGTTCAGATGGATGTCGGAGGTAGCGATGAAGATGTGGACGCCCGGGCGCTTCGCCTTCTCGACGGCACGGATCGCGCGTTCGATGTCACCTTCTTTGGTGCGCGACAGGCTCAGAACGATCGGGCGGGTGACGGTCTCGGCGACGTGACGGACGGAGTCATAGTCGCCCTCGGACGAGGCGGCGAAGCCCGCCTCGATGACGTCGACGTTCAGCTGCTCGAGCTGGCGCGCGATCGCCACCTTCTCCTCGACGTTCATCGAGGCCCCGGGCGACTGCTCGCCGTCGCGCAGCGTGGTGTCGAAGATCTGTACGCGGTTCGTCGTCATGGTTCGCTTCCTCTCGGCGTCGGGTCGCGCAAACAAAAACTCCCGCGTGGCATGCCTGCCAGCGGGAGTCTCACCTCACCGGAACGCGCTGACTCAGCCGATCATCCTACCTTGGCTAGAGCCTCGTTCCGAGCCCGCTGGCGCTTCCGGTAGCCTAGGAGCCAGCCCACCGGACCCGAGAGCGCGTAGAGGAGAAACGCCGTGAAGAGAAAAATCTGCGGTTCGGCGATCACGAGCTTCAATCCTACGATCAGCGCCACGAGTATCCACAAGGGTTGCCGGGCGCTGAAGTGCATCCCCTTGAAACTGTTGTAGCTGACGTTGCTTATCATGAGGGCCGCCAGCGCGTAAATCACGATCAGCAGAATGACGTGCTTGTGCGTGGCGCCCTCGCCACCGAAGAAATAGTACAGCAGGATCGTCGAGGCAATCGTGTCGGCGGCCGCGGGAATCGGCAGGCCGACGAAACGCCGCTTCTCGACCGACTCGACTTGCACGTTGAAGCGCGCCAAGCGCAGCGCGCCGCAGGTGACGTAGAGTGACGCCGCGAGCCATCCCCAGTGCCCCCACGGCTCGAGCGCCCACTTGTAGGCGAGAATGCCCGGCGCGACGCCGAACGCGACCAGATCGGAGAGCGAGTCGTACTCGATCCCGAAGCGGCTCGACGATTTCGTGAGGCGCGCGATGCGACCGTCCAGGCCGTCGAAGACGTGCGCGACCAGGATGCAGATCGCCGCCGCCTGGTACTCGGCGTTGATCGTCGAGATCACCGAGTAGAATCCCGCGAACAATCCGCACGTCGTCAGCAGATTCGGCAGCAGGTACACGCCGCGATGCAGCGGCTCGTCGGGACGCCGCTCACGCGGCAGCCGCCCGCTGCCACTGATCACTCGCATGGTTCGTCTCATCGATAGGCTCCGATGACGCTCGTTCCCGCGCTCACGCGATCACCGACCCGGACGCTCACCTCGACTTTCGTCGGCAGGTAGAGGTCCAGCCGTGACCCGAAGGTGATCATACCGTACCGCTCGGCGCGGTGCACGCGGTCGCCGGGGCGGAGCCGGCAGATGATCCGGCGTGCGAGCTGGCCTGCGATTTGAACGAAGAGGATGCGTTCGCCGCGCTTGTCCTCGAGCAGCACCGCCGTCTGCTCGTTGAACTCGGACGCCTTGTCCAGGTACGCCGCGTAAAACTGCCCGCTGCGGCGCGCGACGTCGACGATCGTGCCGTCGATCGGGATGCGATTCACGTGCACGTCGAGCGGCGACATGAAGATGCTCACGCGGCGGCACTCGCCCTTGAGGAAGCGCTCCTCGCGCACGCCGTCGAGCACCGCCACCACCTTACCGTCCGCCGGCGCGGTGATCAGGTGATCGCCCGGCGGCGTCAACCGATCCGGATCGCGGAAGAAGTTCACGAAGAAGAGCGTCAGCAGCAGCGCCAGGAGCGCCACCGCCGTCCACCCCGCCAGCGCCGCGAGCAGCGTCACCGCCGCCGCGCCGCCGATCAGCCGATATCCCTCGCGCGCCAGTCGCATACCGTCAGCATCCTCATGTCGCCGAATCTCGCTGGGCGCCCCAATCATGGCGTGTGGAGGCGCGCGACTTCACGTCGCGCGCCGACGCCCATCGGAGCACGGCGCGCTCCGCGCGCCGCGCGCACGGGGGCGAAGTGTGATCAATTCTTGGCTTTGTCGACCAAGCGGTTCGACCCGAGCCACGGCATGAGGCCGCGCAGCTTCGCGCCGACCTCCTCGATCGGGTGATGCTCCGCCTCCTTCCGCAGCTCGCGGAAGTGCGGCGTGCCACACTGGTGCTCGGTGATCCACTCGTTTGCGAAGGCGCCGCTCTGGATGTCGGCGAGGATCTTCTTCATTGCCACGCGCGTCTCGGGTCCGATGACGCGCTTGCCGCGGGTCATGTCGCCGTACTCGGCCGTGTTGCTGATCGAGTAGCGCATGTTCGCGATGCCGCCTTCGTAGATGAGGTCGACGATCAGCTTCACCTCGTGGAGACACTCGAAGTACGCCATCTCCGGGGCGTATC
Organism: Deltaproteobacteria bacterium; assembly: GCA_016200545.1. Classification (GTDB taxonomy): domain Bacteria; phylum Desulfobacterota; class Binatia; order UTPRO1; family UTPRO1; genus DP-19. The sequence goes on from JACQEO010000022.1 coordinate 22,425, forward strand.
CCGCTTCGACGAGGGTCTCGTAGCCGGCGCGAATGAGCTCGGTGAGGCCGCCGCAGAGGACCGCCTGCTCGCCGAAGAGATCGGTCTCGGTCTCCTCGCGAAAGTTGGTCTCGATGATCGCCGCACGCGCGCCGCCGATCGCCGCGCCGTAGGCCAAGGCCACCTGCGTGGTGTCGCCGCTCGGATCCTGATGCACGGCGAGGAGACAGGGGACGCCGCGGCCGCGCTGGTATTCGCTGCGGACGAGGTGACCGGGACCCTTCGGGGCGATCATGAAGACGTTCACGTCCTTGGACGCCACGATGCGCTTGAAGTGGATGTTGAATCCGTGCCCGAATGCGAGGTACTTCCCGGCCTTCAAGCCGGGCGCGATCTCGGCGGCGTACATGTCGCCGGCGAGCTCGTCGGGGACGAGGATCATCACCACGTCGCCCCACACCGCCGCCTCGGCGGTCGGGAGCACGCGCAACCCGGCACCCTCGGCCTTCTTCCACGACGCGCTGTCGCGCCGCAGGCCGACGACCACGTCGACGCCGCTGTCGCGCAGGTTCTGCGCGTGGGCGTGCCCCTGGCTGCCGTAGCCGATCACCGCGATCTTCTTGCCCTTGACGCGCGCCAGATCCGCGTCACGCTCGGTATAGACCTTCATGCCACGTTCTCCTTCTCGTCCGTTCCGCCGCCTGCGAGGGTGCGGGCCCCGCGGAACATCGCGACGCGCCCCGTGCGGACGATCTCGACGATCCCGAGCGGCTTCAAGAGCTGCAGGATCGCGGCGATCTTCTCCTGGTTGCCGGTGATCTCCACGATGTACGAGTGCGCTGAGACGTCGACCACCTTGCCGCGAAAGATACTGACGATGTTCATCACCTCGCCGCGCGTGCGCTCATCCGCCGTCACCTTGATGAGGACGAGCTCGCGCTCGACGTGCTCGGTATCTTTGAAGTCGGAGACGCGGATGATCGAAACGAGCTTGTTGAGCTGCTTGGTGATCTGCGCGAGGACGGTGTCGTCGCCGGTGGTGACGAGGGTGATCCGCGACACGCTCGGGTCGAGCGTCTCGGCGACCGAGAGGCAATCGATGTTGTAGCCGCGCCCGCTGAAGAGGCCGGCGACGCGCGACAAGACGCCGAACTCGTTCTCGACCAGTACCGATATCGTGTGTCGCATTGCTCCCCCGGAAACATCGCCGACTGCGAGGCCGGCGTGCACGCTCGTCGCGCGCGGATCGTCACCGCGCGGAAGCGGACTTCGGCTCGCCTCGTGCCGCTCCCGCTCAGCGGTAGCGGCTCAAAATCTCCATCATCCGGTCTTTACCCGCGAGCTTCACCTTTTGGAGGCGCTTGCGCTCCACCTCCTCTTCAGCGTTCAGAAACCCTTTGTGGTTCAGCTGCGCGAGCTGCTTCTCGAGCTGCACGTGCTCTTCGTGCAGGCGCCTCAGTTCAGGGTCTCGATCGACGAATGAGAGGATGAGCTGCTCGTCCTTAGCCTCCATAGCGAGACTCCTTTCGACGGATGGAAGAGCGTGTTGACGACAAATGATGTGAGCACAGAGGAGATGTGGCAAGTACCCAGAATCACTGCACTTTGGCTTTTAGTATAGGAGGGGCACCTTGTCAACGAAGGCGACCTCGAAAACCGGCGCCGACGGTGCGCGCGCGCTCTGCGTGAGTTCCGCCTCCGGTGGTCGGAGATAGCCGGGTGCGAGCCTGACCAGATCGTCGCCGGCGGGATCGTGCGCGAGCCGCGCCGCCGCGAGACGCGCGACGGCGCTCGCCCGCGGCAGATGGACGTCCGAGGCGAGCAGCGTCACGCCTTCGCCGAGGATCTCCCTGAAGACCGAGCCGTAAGCCTCGACGGCGTCGCCGATCACCGTGCACGGCGGCGTGAGGACCGTGGCCAGCGCCCGCGCCGCGACGGCGATTGGGCTGCCGAGCCGGAAAACGCGCCCACCCTCGCGCCCGTACACGCCCGCGTAGATCTCCTGCTTGCGCGCGTCGAGCGCGGCGCAGAGGAGTCCCGTCCACGGCGGAGCGGCGAGCGCGAGCGCATCGAGCGTCGGGACGCCGACGATGCGCAGCCCGCCCGCGAACGCCAGGCCCTTCGCGAAGCTCAACGCGATGCGCAGCCCCGTGAACGATCCGGGACCGATCGCGACGGCAACCGCGTCGCCATGGGTCAGCCGCTCGCCGGCGTCCTCGAGGACGCGCTCGATCAGGCGCGGTACCGTGCCCGCGTGACTCGCGGCGGTGCGCTCGACCCGCTCGGCGCGGATCTCGCCGTCGCGCACCAGTGCGACCGAGCAGGTCGAGGTGGCGGTGTCGAGCGCGAGGATGCGCAGGGGTCAGCCGGCGACGATCCGTGAAATGTCGTTGTAGACGACGAAGACCATGAGCGCGAGCAAGAGGAAGAGCCCGACCTGCTGCGCCATCTCGCGGTGCCGGATCGCGAGCGGCCGTCCACGCACCGCCTCGAATCCGAAGAAGAGGAGGTGCCCGCCGTCGAGCACCGGGATCGGCAGCAGGTTCAAGACGCCGAGATTCACGCTAATCAACCCGAGGAACCGGATGAGGTACTCGAGACCGAGCTGCGCCTGCTGGCCGGCGGCGCGGACGATGAGGATCGGACCGCCGAGATCGCGCGCGGAGACGTGACCCTGGAAGATCTTCACGACGCTCAGGAGCGTCATCTTCACCCAAAAGTACGTCTGATACGCGCCGAGCCCGATCGCGCTCAGCAGCGAGACCGGCTCGATCTCGACGAAGCGCTCGATACCGATCAGGTACGCCTTCCCGATCTCCTCGCCGAACGGCGTCCGCTCCGGCCTCTCCTCCGACGTAACCACGACCTCCTCGACGGCGCCGCTCGCACGCCGCACCTGGAAGTGCAGCGGCACGCCGCCGCTGGCGCGCACGGTATCCGAAAGCTGCTCCCAGGTGGCGATCTCCTTGCCGTCGATCGCGAGCACGCTGTCGCCGCGCGCGAGACCGGCCTTGGCGGCGGCCATGCCGTCCATGACGCCGCCGATCTTCGGCGCGTCGCTCGGCGAGCCCGCCCCGTAGATGGCGAACACCAGCGTAAAGGCGACGAACGCCGTGATCAGGTTCATGCCCGGTCCGGCGACGACGATCGCCAGGCGCTTCCGCAGCGGCTGCTGCGAGAAGGCGCGCCGCGCCTCGTAAGCCGGCACCTCCTCCTCCGGATCCTCGCCGAGCATCTTCACGTAGCCGCCGAGCGGCACGGCACTGATCGCGTACTCGGTATCGCCGCGCCGCCAGGTGAAGAGCCGCGGGCCGAAGCCGAGCGAGAAGCGCGTGACCATCACGCCCGACCATTTCGCCACCGCGAAGTGGCCGAGTTCGTGGAGAAAGATCAGTAGCCCGAGAACGATGATGGCGGCGAGGACCGACGTACCCATATGGATGGTGTCCTTTAGCGAGCGTCAGTGATGGAAGAAGAACCTCGCGTAATAATAGACGAGGGGCGCCGCGAACACGAGACTGTCAATGCGATCGAGGACACCACCGTGGCCGGGAATGGTCCATCCAGAGTCCTTGGCGCCGAACGCGCGCTTCAACATCGACTCGCAGAGATCGCCGACCTGCGCGAGGGAGCCGACGGCGAGCCCGAAACCCCCGACCTCGAACCAACTGAGCGCGTGAAAAAACACCAGCTTGCAAAATACGGCTCCGGCGACGTTGGCCGCGATCGCGCCCATCGTGCCTTCGACGGTCTTTCCCGGGCTCACCTCGGGCATGAGCTTGCGCCGTCCGAAGTAGCGCCCGCCGAAGTAGCCGCCGACGTCGCCCGCCATCGCGATCACCAGCGTCAGCATCACCCAGCGCCAGCCCCCGGCGGCCATCGAGCCGGGCTGCTCGGGATCGGGAAGCGCGTACATCCACACGTAGTGCGGCAGCAGGAACGCGACGTACAGCACGCCGAGCATCGTGGTGCCGACCGCATCGACACCTCGCTGCAGATCGTGGTTGCGGGCCAGCGCCAGGATGAGGCCCGCCACCACCAACCCCGAGAGCACCATGCCCGAGAGCTCGTGACTCGGCACCACCATCGCCACCACCACCAGCGCGCCGGCGACGATGCCGAACAGGCGGTCGGTCGGACTCTCGGGAAACGCCATCCCGAAATACTCGGTCACGCCGACCAGCGCGGCGCTTCCCACGAGCCAGGTAAAGAGCGACCAGGGGTTCCAAACGATGAGCCAGACGAGCAACGGAATCGCGACCGCGGCGGTCGCGAGTCTAGTGCGCAGCACGCAGGCGTTCGCGCTCGGTCTGCTCGCCGGTGCGGCCGAAACGGCGCTCCCGGCTCTGAAATTCGCTGATGGCCTCGAGGAACTGCAGCTCGCGGAAGTCGGGCCACAACGTCTCGGTCACGTAGATCTCGGCGTAGGCGATCTGCCAGAGCAAGAAGTTGCTGATACGCATCTCGCCGCTGGTGCGGATCAAGAGATCCGGATCGGGGATCCCCGCCGTGCTGAGCGACGACGCGACGAGCACTTGATCGATCGCCTCGGGGGCGAGCTCACCGCGATGCACCCGACGAGCGATGCTGCGCATGGCGTCGGTGAGCTCCTCCCGCCCACCGTAGCTCACCGCGAGGATGACGGTCATGCCGGTGTTGTGCTTGGTGCGCTCGACGACGTCACGGAGCGCGATCTGCACTTCGCGCGGGAGACGGCGGATGTTGCCGATCGCGAGGAGGCGGATGCTGTTCTTCATCATCCGCTTCACCTCGGTCACCAGGTAGTGGCGGAGGAACCGCATCAGCGCCGAGACCTCGTCCTTCGGCCGCTGCCAGTTCTCGCTCGAGAAGGCATAGAGGCTCAGGTACGGAATGCCGAGCCGACGCGCGGTCTCGACGACTTCCTTCACGGAGTCCTTGCCACGGCGATGGCCGGACACGCGGGTCAGCCCACGTTGGACCGCCCAACGGCCGTTCCCGTCCATGATGATCGCGACGTGGCGCGGCAGGCGCTCTTTGTCGATCGCGACCATCAGACCGCCATGATCTCCTCTTCCTTGCCCTTGAGGACCTTGTCGACCTTCTCCACGTACTCCTTGGTGAGCGCTTCGACGCGCTCCTGGTTCTTCTTCAGATCGTCGTCGGTGAGCTCCTTTTCCTTGTGGAGCTCTTTCAGCATGCCGAGCGCGTCGTGGCGATGCGCGCGCACGGATACGCGGAACTCCTCGGCGATCTTCTTGACGTGCTTCACGAGCTCGCGCCGCCGCTGCTCGGTGAGCTCGGGAATCGGGATGCGGATGATCTTGCCGTCGTTCACCGGCGTGAGCCCGAGGTCGGACTGGAAAATGGCGCGCTCGATGTCCTGGATCGCGGTCCGATCGAACGGCTGGATGATGAGCAGGCGTGCCTCGGGCGCGGTGAGCGACGCGAGCTGGTTCAGCGGCGTCCGTGCGCCGTAGTACTCGACGACGATCCCCTCGAGGAGCGCCGTCGACGCACGTGACGTCCGCAGGCGTCCGAGGTCACGCTTGAAGGCCGTGACCGTCTGCTCCATCTCGTGCTTGCAGTCGTCGATGATCGAGGCCATGCCTCACTCCTGCGTGCCGCGCGGTGCAGCCTGCGCCCGCTTTGTAGCGCCGCCCACCGCCGCCCGCGCGTGTACGATGGTGCCGATCCCGTCGCCGCAGACGGCCTTCTGGATGTTCCCCGGCTGCAGCAGGTTGAAGACGATGATCGGCAGTCCGTTGTCCATGCAGAGGGAGATCGCGGTCGAGTCCATCACCTTGAGGCCGCGGTTCAGTACCTCGATGTACGTGAGCTCGGTGTAGCGCACCGCATCCGGCTGGGTCTTGGGGTCGGCGCTGTAGACGCCGTCGACCTTCGTCGCCTTCAAGATCACCTCGGCGCCGATCTCCATCGCGCGCAGGCTCGCCGCCGTGTCGGTGGAGAAATACGGGTTGCCCGTACCGGCGGCGAAGATGACGATCCGACCCTTCTCCAAGTGCCGCGTCGCGCGCCGGCGGATGTAGGGCTCGGCGACCTCGCGGATCTCGATCGCGGAGAGGACGCGCGTGCTCACCGTGAGCGCCTCGAGCGCGCTCTGCAGCGCGAGACTGTTGATGACGGTAGCGAGCATCCCCATGTAGTCGCCCGTGGCGCGGTCGACACCGAACGACTCGCCGGAGAGGCCGCGGAAGAAGTTGCCGCCGCCGACGACGAGCGCGAGCTCGCAGCCGAGCGCGTGGACCTCCTGGATCTCGTGGGCGAAGGCGGCGATCGCCGTCGGGTCGATGCCGAATCCGGCATCGCCGGCGAGCGCTTCGCCGCTGATCTTCAGGAGAACGCGGCGATAGCGCAACGAAGACGCCGGACGTGGAGGGTCGGCGTCGGGGACGTCGTCGGCTGGCGTGCCCTCGCCGCTAGCTTTGGGGCTTCCCGTCATCGCCTTTGTTCTGGTCGAGGCCCTCTCCCAAGCGAAAGCGCACGAACCGGCGGACGGTGATGTTCTCGCCGAGCTTGCCGATCGCGTCGATCACGACCTGGCGCACCGACTTGCCCGGCTCCTTGATGTACTCCTGCTCGAGGAGGCACACCTCCGAGGCGTACTTGTCGATCTTGCCGTCGACCATCTTGGCGACGACCTGCGGCGGCTTGCCGGACTGCGCCGCCTGCGCCGCGTAGATCTCGCGCTCGCGCTCGATCTCGGCCGCGGGGATCTCCTCTTTCGCGACGTAGAGCGGGCTCGCCGCGGCGACCTGCATCGCGAGATCGCGGACGAGCCGCTGAAACGGCTCGGTACGGGCGACGAAGTCGGTCTCGCAGTTCACCTCGATGAGGACGCCGATCTTTCCGCCCGCGTGAATGTACGAACCGACCAGACCCTCGGCCGTCGCGCGGCCAGCTTTCTTCGCCGCCGCCGCGAGGCCGCGCTCGCGGAGATAGCGCACCGCTCCCTCGAGATCGCCGGCGCTCTCCCGCAGCGCCTTCTTGCAATCCATGAAGCCCGCGCCCGTCTTCTCGCGCAGGTCCTTCACTTGCTGAGCCTGCACCTCGCTCATCCGATCCCGCCCCCCATCGGCTCCACCGTCATGTCGGCGTCGGGTTCGACGGCGTCGCCGTCGTCCTCTTCGACGCCCTGCCCACGCTGCCGCTCCTCGTACAGCTCGCGCCCCTCGATGACCGCGTCGGCGATCGCCGCGCAGAACAGGCGGATCGCGCGGATCGCGTCGTCGTTGCCGGGAATCTTGTAGTCGATCACGTCGGGATCGCAGTTGGTGTCGACCGCCGCGACCACCGGGATGCCGAGCTTGTTGGCCTCGCGGACCGCGATCTCCTCTTTCTTGGGATCGACGACGAAGAGCGCATCCGGAAGTTTCTTCATGTTGCGGATACCCCCGAGCGTCGCCATGAGCTTGTCACGCTCGCGACGCACGGTGATCATCTCTTTCTTGGTGAGCGCCTCGAGCATCGCCTCGCTCTCGAGGGTCTCGTCGAGCTTCCGCAGGCGGTCGATCGACTGCTTGATCGTCTGGAAGTTGGTGAGCATGCCGCCGAGCCAACGATTGGTGACGAAGAACATCCCGCAGCGTTCCGCTTCCTCGCGAATCGCGTCCTGGGCCTGCTTCTTGGTGCCGACGAACAGCACCGTGTTGCCCTGCGCCGTGAGGTCGCGCACGAACGCGTACGCGTCCCGGAACATCTTCACCGTCTGCTGCAAATCGATGATGTAGATGCCGTTCCGCGCGCCGAAGATGTACGGCTTCATTTTGGGATTCCAGCGGCTGGTTTGGTGCCCGAAGTGCACTCCGGCCTCCAGCAGCTGCTTCATCGTCACTTCGCTCATACCGACCCTCTCATGCGCACTCCTTCACGCGAGCACCTTATAGGATGACCATCCGAGCTGACGGGGACCACGCCGGCAGCGTGGTTCGCAAACATGCTTTTATAGCAAGAACGAATCCCGCGGCGCAACATTGCCTCCGCGCGCGCCCGCGGGACGGGGCCTCCGATTCGAGGTTTTTAGCCGCCGGCGCGCTACGAATTCATGGAGTCGAGGAACTCTTGATTGTCCTTGGTGCCATGCACCTTATCGATCAAGAACTCCATCGCCTCCACCGTGTTGAGCTGGGACAACAGCTTGCGGAGAATCCAGACGCGGTTCAGCACCTCGCGCGGGAGCAGGAGCTCCTCCTTGCGCGTGCCCGAGCGATTGATGTCGAGCGCGGGGAACATGCGCTTGTCCATCAGCCGCCGGTCGAGGTGGATCTCCATGTTGCCGGTGCCCTTGAACTCCTCGAAGATGACCTCGTCCATGCGGCTGCCGGTGTCGACGAGCGCGGTACCGATGATCGTCAGGCTGCCGCCATCCTCGATGTTGCGGGCGGCGCCGAAGAACTTCTTCGGGCCGCGGAGCGCGTTCGAGTCGACGCCGCCGGAGAGGATCTTGCCGCTCGGCGGCACGACCGAGTTGTAGGCACGCGCGAGACGCGTGATCGAGTCGAGCAGGATCACGACGTCCTTGCCGTGCTCGACCAAGCGCTTCGCTTTCTCGATCACCATCTCGGCGACCTGCACGTGGCGTGTCGCCGGCTCGTCGAAGGTGGAGCTCACGACTTCGCCCTGCACCGAGCGCTGCATGTCGGTGACCTCTTCCGGGCGCTCGTCGATGAGGAGGACGATGAGCACGACTTCGGCGTGATTGTGGGTGATGCCGTGCGCCAGGTTCTGGAGCATCATCGTCTTCCCGGTGCGCGGCGCGGCGACGATGAGGCCGCGCTGCCCCTTTCCGATCGGCGTCATGAGATCGATGATGCGCGTCGTGTACTCGGTCGGGTTGTGCTCGAGCCGCAGGTGTTCGTCCGGGTAGAGCGGCGTGAGGTTGTCGAAGAGGATCTTTTCACGCGCGCGCTCGGGCTCCTCGTAGTTGATCGCCTCGACCTTGAGGAGCGCGAAATACCGCTCGCCTTCCTTCGGGGGTCGGATCTGCCCGGACACGACGTCGCCGGTACGCAGGTTGAAGCGGCGGATCTGACTCGGCGAGATGTAGATGTCGTCGGGACCCGGAAGGTAGTTGTAGTCGGGCGCGCGCAGGAAACCGAAGCCGTCAGGCAGGATCTCGAGGACACCCTCGCCGTAGATGAAGCCGTTCTGCTCGGTCTGCGCCTGGAGAATCGCGAAGATCAGCTCCTGCTTGCGCATCGCCGATGAGCCTTCGACGTTGAAGTCACGGGCGAGCTGCGCGAGCTCGTTGATCTTCTTGTCCTTGAGAACCTTGAGGTTCAGACCGGAAGGCGTGGTGGTCGCCGTCGACTGAGCAGGAACAAGAGCAGGAGTCGGAGCAGGAGCAGACGCTGAAGCAGGGGCGGGAGCCGGAGACAGAGCCGGCGCCGCTTGCGGGGCGTCGTCCGCCGGCGGCGACTCCGGCGCGGGGCTCAACTCTGCGGCCGGGCGCTCTTCCTGGGGCGCTTGCTGCGCGTCGGCGCGTGCTCGGTTTCGTACCATGCGAGCTCCTCTACGGGACGTTTGGTCTGCGGGTGCTGCCCTCAAGGGCGAAATTGGGGTCGAGATATTGAGGAGGGGCGGTGAAAAAACGTATGCGCGTGTGGCCTGACGTGGACTCGATGATCCGAACGGCCGGTGCTACTGATCCTCCACCCGCGTCCTCTCGCCCCCCGCGCCGTATATGCCGGAGTTCGTCATCCCTCCGAGTTCTCCCGTCTCGAAATGGTCACCACAACCTGACCGTAAGAGGAATAATGTCTCGAGGAGTGATTCGCTTTAGACGCGAGGGTGATATCGAAGCGCCCCTCCCACCACCACGACTCGGCGCCGACGCTAATAGATGATCTCGGGGTTGTCAATAGATCGTTCACGAACTTGTTGTGCGAAGCGCTATCAGGAGGGCTCGCATGTCGTCCCAGAGCGGTGCAGTGAGACGAAGCCGTGCGCCGGTCGCGGGATGCGCCACCTCGAGCGACGCCGCGTGTAGCGCCTGCCGCGCGATCGGCGGCACACCGGCGCGCGCGCCGCGCGCGCGCGGGGGTGTGCCGCCGCCGTAGACGGCGTCGCCGACGATCGGATGACCGCGCGCCGCGAGATGGACGCGGATCTGGTGCGTGCGGCCGGTCTGCGGCGCGGCCTCCACGAGCGTCGCCGCCGCGAAACGCTCGAGGACGCGGATGCGTGTCAGCGCGGTACGCCCGCTGCGCGCACGCGTCGACATCTTCTTGCGCTCCGTCGGATGGCGTCCGATGGGCGCGTCGATCACGAGCTCGTCGCGCCGTATGACGCCGCGCACCACCGCGAGGTAGCGCTTTGCGACCGTGCGCTCGCGGAACTGACGCGCGAGGTGCTCGAGCGCGGTCGGCGTACGCGCGATCACCATCACGCCCGACGTGTCACGGTCGAGGCGGTGCACGATGCCGGGGCGCGGGTCGTCCGCGGACGGCTCGTGTCCCCAGCGATGCAGCAGCGCGTTCACCAAGGTCCCCTGCCAGCGACCGGGCGCGGGATGGACGACCATCCCGGGCGCTTTGTTGATCGCGATCAGGAGCGCGTCCTCGTAGAGGACGTCGAGCGGCAGGTCCTCCGGCTCGGCGAGCGTCGGCGGCGGCGGAGTGATCTCGACGGCGACGTGATCACCGGCGCGGACGACGTAGCCCGGCTTCCGTGCCGCGCCCCAGACGCGCACGGCACCGGCGTCGATCAAGTGGCGCGCCTGCGAGCGTGAGAGACCGAGCCCACCCGCGGCGACGAACGCATCCAGTCGCGAACCGGCGGCGTCGGCGCCGACGACGAGCTCGTGCGGCGTCATCGGGTGGCGCAACCCCTCAGGAGACGCCGGCATCCACGCGCGCGGCGCGCGCGAGGACCGTGCGCGCCGCCTCGGCGTCGCAGCGGATCTGCGCCACTAGCGCGTCGACGTTCGCAAACGCGATCTCGCCGCGCAGGCGCTCGACGAGCGCGACCCGGCAGCGCCGACCGTAGAGGTCGCCGGCGAAGTCGAAGAGGTGCGCCTCGAGCGTACGAGCGTTTTCACCGAAGGTCGGATTGCGCCCGATGTTGGCGACGCCGTCGCGCGTGAGCGCAGCGCCGTCGCTCGACCCGTCACGCCGGCGGCGCGCGTCGATCTCCACCCGCACCGCATAGACCCCATCCGGCGGATGCAAGCCGGCGCGCACATGCACGTTCGCCGTCGGAAACCCGAGGGCCGCGCCGCGCCGCTTCCCGACCACCACGCGCCCGACGAGCGCATGCGGCCGGCCGAGCAGCAACGTCGCGAGGCGGAGATCGCCGGCCTCGACGACACGGCGGACGAGCGAGCTCGAGACCAGGTGCGTGTCGACGCGCACCGGCCCCACCACCTCGACCGCGAACCCGAAGCGCGCGCCGAGCGTCGCGAGGAGCGCCGCGTTCCCGCGCCGCTCGTGTCCGAAGCTCACGCTGTGGCCGACGATCAGCCGTGCGACGCGCAGGTGCTCGACCAGAAAGTGCTCGACGAACGCTTCGGGCGTCAGCGCTGCGAACGCGCGCGTGAAGTGCCGCAGCACCAGCACGTCGACGCCGGTCGCGGCCACCCAGCGCAGCTTCTCGCGCAGCGGCGTCAGCAGGCTCGGCGCCCGCTCCGGCCGCAGCACCGCGACCGGATGCGGATGAAACGTGATCGCGACCGCGTCGCTGTGGCGGGCCCGCGCCTCGGCGACGACGCGGTGAAGGATCGCTTGGTGACCTCGATGGACGCCGTCGAAGTTCCCGAGCGTCACGACCGGCGCGACGAAGCGCCGCGGATGGGACTCGATGTGGCGGATCAACTGCACTACGTGCCGAGCGACCGCAGTTTCTCCCTGGCCTGCCCCGCCTCCGGCGAAGCCGGATAGTCGTTCATCACCTTTTGGAACGCGAGCCGCGCCTCGCTCTTGTTGCCCATCTCGAGGAACGAGAGGCCGATCTTCAAGAGGGCGGGCGCGGCACGATCGCTCTTCGCGTAACGCTGCCGGACCTCGTTGTATTGGAGGATCGCCTGCGAGTAGTCGCCGAGGGTGAAGTAGCACTCGCCGATCCAGTAGTGCGCGTTGCCGGCAAGCGGCGAGTCGGCGTTGCTGCGGAGGAACTCGCGGAACTGCTGAATGGCCCGGTCGTACTCTTTCTGTCGCACCAGCGTGATCGCCGCACGATACTGATCGGGGACGTCCGCGGAGTCGTCGCGGTCGGCGGCGGGCACGCTCGCTACGCGCGCCGTCTCCGGGGCGGGCGGCGCGCCGGGTGCAGGCACCGCGCTGACATCCGCCGGCGTGCCGACGCGCCCGCCCTCCAGGGCCGCGACTCGTTCCTCGAGACTTTGGACACGCGTATCGGACTGCTCGGCGTGCTGATTCTCCTGCACCTTGCCGCGCGTCTTCGCAAGGTCGCGTTGGACGCCGTCGAGCGTCGCGCGCGTGTCCGCGAGCTGGCTGCGGATACCGCGTTGCTCGCGGCGGATCTCTTGGAGATCGGCCTGCGTCGCGCACCCGGCGGCGGTCGCGACGGCGAGCAGTAGGAACGCTCTCGAAGGCGTGCGCACTGACCGCGTTCTTACCATCGAGCGCGGGGCGTCACAAATCCGGATGCGCGCTCGATGCGTTGCGGAGGTCGGGGTTCGTGGCGGGCGACGGTGGGGGTGAGGGGGCGCGGCCCACAGGGCTGGCGGGCGCGGTGTCATGAGGGGATTCTTCCGTACGTCGAAACGGGTTGCGCGCACGTACGCCCTCATGGGCCGCGCCCCCTCACCCCCACCGTCGCCCGCCACGCGACCACGGACCGCCACGCACCGAGGCGTCGCGCCGTGCGTTCCGCGCGCGCGAGCGAGCTGTACGCGGTGCGGCGGGTGTGGGCGGCGGGCGGGGGAGTCGCCGCGGCGCGCATTGGGCCGTGCATAGGCGGAAGATACCCCGACGTACGGAAGGATCCCCACGGGGCCGCGTCCCGCCAGGTCCGTGCGCGCCGCAGCGACTCCCCCGCGCGCTCACCCACACCCGCCGCACCGACGACGGCGCGATCTTCGCCCGCTGATCTTTGGGCGCTACTGGGGCGGAACGAAATGCACGCGCCGATTCCGCGCGTAACACGACTCGCTCTGCTCGCGGCAGAGCGGCAGCTCCTCGCCGTAGCTGATCGTCGACAACCGCTCGCCGGAGATCCCGAGCGTCACCAGATAGTCTTTGACGGCCTTGGCGCGCCGGGCGCCGAGCGCGAGGTTGTACTCGACTGTGCCGCGCTCGTCGCAGTGACCCTCGATCTCGGTGCGGGCGCGGGAGTTGTCCTTCAACCACTCGGCATTGGCGGCAAGCACGTCACGCGCGGTGGCGTCGAGCTGATACGAATCGTAGGCGAAGTGCACGTCTTTCAGCACGCCGCCTTCTTCGGGACCGAGGCCGCGCTTGAAGCGGTCGAGGCTGCTGCCCTCGGCGAGACCGCTCTCGCCGGCACCGCCGTTGCCGGCCGATTCGTCGAGCGGGTGCTGTTTATTCTTGGCGCAGCCCCCGGCGGCGAGCGCCGCCACCATCATGAACACTGCGGCGAGACGAATCGATCGAGTCATACGGGCCCCCTCCTCCACTCGCTGTACCCCACTCATTCGAGCCAGCGCGACCAGCTCGGATTGCTATCATCGCCTCCTTGTGGGGTCAATCTTTTCTGATGCGTGCCGCTCACATCGGAGACGTAGATGGCGCCGCTGCCGTCGCGCGTCGAGCTGAACGCGAGGTAGCGTCCGTCGGGCGACCACGATGGATCCTCGTTGTCGCCGGCGGTGTTGGTGATCTGCTTCGCGTCGTCGCCTTTTGCGTCGACGACGAAGACCTGGAAACGTCGCCCGAGGCGGCTCGCATAAGCGATGCGATCGCCCGTCGGCGACCATGCGGGCGAGGTATTGTAGTTGCCCTGGTAGCTCACCCGCCGCGGCTCGCCGCCGTCCGCACTCACGACGTAGATCTGCGGCCCACCGCCGCGGTCGGAGCAGAAGACGAGCGAGCGACCGTCGGGTGACCACGACGGCGAGACGTCGAGCGCCCGGTCGCGCGTCACCCAGCGGATCAGCTGGCCGCTCGGATCGAGGAGCGCGACGTCGGTCTGTCCGCCGCTCTCGAGCGCGACGGCGATGGCGCGTCCGCCCGGCGAGAAGCGCCCGCCGAGGTTCAGGCCGCGCTGCGCCGAGATCAGCCGCGGCGCGCCGCCGCCGAGATCGATCTCGAAGAGGCTCGGATTGCCGGTGCGGTACGACGTGAAGAGCAGCGCGCGCGAGTCCGGACTCCAGCTCGGCGAGAGCGCGATCATGCGCTCGCGCGTCACCTGGCGGAGGTCGCCGCCGTCGAGGGACATCGCCCAGATCTCCTTGAAGCGCCCGTCGCGCCGCGACGCGAAGGCGATCCGCGAGTCGAACGGTCCGCGCGCGCCGGTGAGCGCCAGCATGATCTCGTCGGCGAAGCGGTGCGCGATGCGGCGCAGGTCGCCGTCGCCGATTCGGTAGCGTTTGCCCGCGAGCTGCTTGCGCTCGACGACGTCGAAGAGCCGCGCCTCGACGACGACGCCGTCGCCCTCATGCTCGAGCGTGCCCTTCACCAGCGCGAGGGCGCCGATCGTCTTCCAATTGTCGAAGTTGATGCTGTCGGTCGTCGCCCCCGAGTGTTCCGCGTCCTCGATGTAGGCGGCTGGATCGATCACCTTGAAGAGGCCGAAGAGATCGAGATCGCGCGCGACGACGTCGGCGAAGCGGTCGCCGTCGTGGGCGTCGCCGCCGCTCTTCAAGGGCGAGACCGCGATCGGGTAGCTGGTCGATCCCGGGCCGACGATCGTGCCGCGCACCTGCGCGTGCGCCGACGCGGCAAGTGCGAGAACCGCCGCACCCAGCACCACCGCCGACCGGCGGGCGGCGACGACACCGCGCGCGCCTCGTCGCCGACGACCGTGATCGCCACGCTTCGCTGCCAATGCTCCTCCCATCATGCCTCCTTCGCCACGCGCGCTCAGCCTGAAGGCCGTCGCAAGTCCGCCGGTCGGAACGTGAGCTCGACGTCGGTAAAGTCTTTCCGATACGCCTGCGGCGGCGGCGCCAGCGGGCTCGCACGTTTCACCGCGCGCTCGACCGACGCGTCATAGCCCGAATCGCCCGAGCCCTCCACCAGACGAATGTCCGTGATTTCTCCCGAGTCGAGGATGCTGAAGTGGATGGTGACGCGCAAGTCGGCGCGCTCGCCGACATACGTCCAACTCTCTTTGATCCTCGTCAGCATCTGATTGTAGTAGACGACGAATTCGAGACCGCGAAGCGTTCCGCCGCCGCCCGGCCCTTCGCCGCCGACCCCCGCCGGCCCGTTCAGTGTGCGTTCGGTGCCGCCCATACCGCCGCCCGTTCCAGGAGCGGAGAGACCCGTGGTGCCGCCCTTCGCCACGCGCGATTCGACGCCCTTGATCGCGGCCGCGAGCTCGCTGTCGAGGTCACCGCCGGCATGCGCCTTCGCCGACGCGTCGCCGCGGGCCGCCGGCGACGGCGCCGACGGCGGCGCGTCACGGCGCGCGAGCGCGACGGGACTCGCCGTCGGCTTCGCGTTCGCGCGCGCCGCCGGGCTCGCCGTCGCCTTCGGCCGCGCGACGACGACCGGGGTCGGTGACGCCTTCACCGCGGGACGTGTGATCGGCGTCGGGCGCCCCGTCGGCGCGACGCGCGTCGGCTGCGGCGCGGGTGTGGCCTTGGGGAGCACCACGGCGCCGAGGTCATCTCGCGGCGACTCGGGCTCCGGCGCCGCCGCCTTCGCGACCTGCTCGGGCTCGTGGCGTTGCTCCTCGGGTTCGGGTGGCGGCTGGGGCGCGGGGCGCGGCGGCGCGGCGTGCCGGCTCGCGGCGCCACCGCCGATCGGCCCGGCGAGAAGCTTGCCGCCGAGCGCGTTCGGATCGACGATCTCGACCGTGTACGCGGTCGGCGGCGCGGCGCGCATGCGCTGCGGCGCGAGCAACATGAACCCGATCGCGAGCGCGTGCAGGATCGCCGACAGCAGCGTTCCCCGCAGGAACGAGCCCTCGGCGCTTCGCCGCTCGTCGCGCTCGCGGCGCCGTCCGTCGGGCACGGATCACCGCCCTTCCGGCGGCGGCTCCGTCACCATGCCGAGTCGGCTCACGCCGGCCTCTTTCACCGCCGCGATGACGCGCACGACCTCGCCGTAGGGCACATTGCGATCGGCCCGCAGCAACACTTGGTGGTCCGGCCGCGCCTGCGCGATCGCGACCAGCTTGGCGCGCAGATCCGCGAGGGCGATCGGATTGTCGTTCAGGTAGATCGAGCCGTTGCGTGCGACGCCGACGACGAGCGGCTCCTCCTGCGCTGTGAGCGGCGCCGTGCGCGTCTTCGGCAGGTCGACGGCGACGCCCTGCTGGATGATCGGCGCCGTCACCATGAAGATGACGAGCAGGACGAGCATGACGTCGACGAGCGGCGTCACGTTGATCTGCGCGATGCTGCCGCCGCCGCCTTGGCTATCGAAGGCCATCGCTGCTCATTTGAGGAAGTGCCGTTCGGCGATGTTGAGGAACTCCGAGGCGAAGTTGTCCATCTCGGCCGAGAGGACGCGGACCTTCCCCGCGAAGTGATTGTACGCGATTACCGCGGGGATCGCCGCGGCGAGGCCGATCGCGGTCGCGATCAATGCCTCCGAGATGCCGGGCGCGACCGCCTGGATACTCGACGACTGCGTCACGCTGAGACCGCGGAAGGCGTTCATGATCCCCCACACGGTGCCGAAGAGGCCGACGAAGGGCGCGGAGCTCGCGGTCGTCGCCAGAAACGTCAGCGAGCGCTCGAGCTTCGTCACCTCCTGCGTCGTCGCGCGCTTCATCGCACGCGCGACGTTCTCGACACCGCCGAGGTCGGTGGACATCTCGTCGCCGCCGGCTGCCTGGCGCTTGGCGCGCGTCAGTCGCACGAGCTCTTGATACCCCGCGCGGAAGACCTGCGCGACCGGGCTCTCTTTGAGGTCGACGCTGGCGGTGTTGATCGCGGTGAGATTCTTCGCGTCCCAGAAGATGTCGATGAAGCGCTCCGACTCGCGCTCGGCGCGGCGCATCTGGCGCTGCTTGGTGAAGATGATCGCCCAACTCACGACCGAGAAGCCCAGGAGCAGGAAGAGGACGCCCTGGACGACCGCGCCCGAACCGGTGACCATCTGGACGATGGTCTCCTGCGGGCGCGGAATCGTCAGCGGCTCGGCTTGCGTCAGCAGCTGGCGGACGGTGGACAGCCACATGCTCATCTCACCCCTCAACAGAACCGTCACGCGGAAGGAACGAAAGGCGAACGCTAGTATAGGACTACTAGGCAGTCAATCATGCGTCGTTATTGAGGAAGTTGGTTGACTGTCCTCCCGGCGCATGTCATACGGGCCGCTTACCCACGCCGAGCCCGGACACGATCCGGCGGCGACCATCACGTCCGAGGAGGTACTTCCCCATGGCGGTGCGTGTCGGCATCAACGGCTTCGGCCGGATCGGTCGGAACGTGTTTCGCGCCTGCCTCGCCGAGCGCGGACTCGACTTCGTCGCGGTCAACGACATCACCAACGCCGAGACGCTCGCGCATCTCCTCAAGTACGACTCCGTCCACGGAACGCTCGCGGCCACCGTGACGCACGGCCAGGGCTCGCTCACCGTCGACGGTAAGGAGATCAAGGTCCTCGCCGAGCGCGACCCGGCGAACCTGCCGTGGAAGAGCCTCGGCGTGCAGGTCGTCCTCGAGTGCAGCGGCCTGTTCACGGCGCGCGACAAGGCGGCGAAGCACCTCGCCGCCGGCGCCAAGAAGGTCCTGATCTCCGCGCCCGCCAAGGGCGCCGACCTCACGGTCTGCTACGGCGTGAACCACACGGCGTACGACCCCGCCAAGCACGACGTCGTCTCCAACGCGTCCTGCACGACCAATTGCTTGGCGCCGGTCGCCAAGGTGCTGCAGGAGAGCTTCGGCATCCGCCGCGGCCTGATGACGACCATCCACTCGTACACCAACGATCAGCGTATCCTCGACCTGCCGCACGAAGATCTGCGTCGCGCCCGCGCCGCCGCGCTCTCCATGATCCCGACGACGACGGGCGCCGCGCGCGCGGTGTCGCTGGTGTTGCCGGCGCTCGAGGGCAAGCTCGACGGCATGGCCGTACGCGTGCCCACCCCGAACGTCTCGCTCGTCGACCTCACCGCCGAGCTCGAGAAGAAGACCACCGAGAAGGACATCAACGCCGCCATGCAAAAGGCCGCCGAGGGGCCGCTGAAGGGCGTGCTCTCCTACTGCACCGAGCCGCTCGTCTCCACTGATTTCAACGGCACCGCGTTCTCGTCGATCTTCGACGCCGAACTGACGCGCGTAATCGACGGCAACTTCTGCAAGGTCCTCTCCTGGTACGACAATGAATGGGGCTTCTCGAACCGCATGCGCGACGTCGCCCTGCTCCTCGGACGCGGCCTCGGCTGAGCGGTCGCGCCCAGTGGCGCTGCGCACCATCGATAGCCTGGACGTCGCCGGCAAGCGGGCATTCATTCGCGCCGACTTCAACGTGCCGTTGAAGGACGGCGTCATCACCGACGCGACCCGCATCGAGGCGGCGCTGCCGACGATCCAGTGGGCGGTCGCTCACGGCGCGCGCGTGATGCTCGCGTCGCACCTCGGCCGTCCGAAGGGCAAGCGCGATCCCAAGTACTCGTTGAAGCCGGTCGCCGAGGCGCTCGCCGAACTGCTGCACATGAAGGTGATCCTCGCGCCCGACTGCGTCGGTCCCGAGGTCGAGCGCCTGAGCCGCACCCTCGATCGCCGCGAGGTGCTGCTGCTCGAAAACCTGCGGTTCCACCCCGAGGAAGAAGCGAACGATCCTGCCTTCGCCCGCCAGCTCGCGGCGCTCGCCGACGTCTACGTCGACGACGCCTTCGGCGCCGCCCACCGCGCACATGCCTCGACCGAGGGGATGGCGCACGTCGTGCCGGTTACGGCGGCGGGTTTCCTCATGCGCAAGGAGGTCGAGGCGCTCGCGAAGATCAGCAACGCTCCCGACCGGCCGGTGGTGGCGATCCTCGGCGGCGCCAAGGTGTCGGACAAGATCAAGGTGATCGAGCACCTCCTCGACAAGGTCGAGATGCTCCTAATCGGCGGCGCGATGGCCTACACCTTCCTCCTCGCCGCCGGCCACACCGTCGGCGACTCGCTCGTCGAGCGCGACCGCCTCGACGTCGCGCGCGACGTGCTCGCCCGCGCCAAGCAACGCGGCGACGCGCTCCGCCTGCCGCTCGACCATCTCGTCACCACCGATCTCACCGGCGCCGCGCCGCTGCGCGAGGTCGGCGTCGACATCCCCGACGGGCTGAAGGGCGTCGACATCGGCCCGCGGACGATCGACGACTACCGCCGGGAGATCGCGCGCGCCCACACCATCTTCTGGAACGGCCCGATGGGAATCTTCGAGGTCGACGCGTTCAGCCGCGGCACCATGGCGATCGCCAACGTGCTCGCCGACAGCAACGCCACCACCGTCGTCGGCGGCGGCGACTCGATCGCCGCCCTCCGCCGTTCCGGACGGAGCGACGACATCACGCACATCTCGACCGGCGGCGGCGCCTCGCTCGAGTTCCTCGAGGGCCATCCCCTCCCTGGCCTCACGGTGCTGGAACAATGAAGAAGTCCGCCACCCGCCGTCCCCTGATCGCCGGCAATTGGAAGATGCACGCAACGCGCGCCGAGTCCGTCGCCCTGATCGACGGCATCAAGGCCGCCGCGGCCGGCGCGCGTGACCGCGAAGTCGTCGTCGCGCCGCCCTACACCGCGCTCGAGACCGTCGCCCGCGCCATCGCCGACACCGCGATCGGACTCGCCGGGCAAAATCTCCATTGGGAGTCGAAAGGTGCCTTCACCGGCGAGATCGCCGGCGAGATGTTGAAGGACGTCGGCTGCACCTACGTCATCGTCGGCCACTCCGAGCGGCGCCTGTTCTTCAGCGAGACCAACGAGACCGTGCGCCAGAAGATCGCGGCCGCCCTGCGCGCCGGCCTGAAGCCGATCGTCTGCATCGGCGAGACCCTGCGCGAGCGCGAGGGCGACAACACCCTGCCCGTCATCGAGCGCCAAGTGCGCGACGGCCTCGCCGAGTTCGGCCGCGACGTCGTCCGCGGCCTGGCGATCGCCTACGAGCCGGTGTGGGCGATCGGCACCGGCCAGACCGCCACCCCCGAGCAGGCGCAGGAGGTCCATGCCGCCATCCGGGCGCTGCTGCGCGAGCTCGCCGGCGACAGCGGCGGCGAGGCGGTGCGGATCCTCTACGGCGGCAGCGTCAAAGCCGACAACATCGACAGCCTGATCGCGCAGCCCGACATCGACGGCGCGCTCGTCGGCGGCGCGAGCCTCGACGCCGCCGCGTTTGCTCGCATCATCGCGTTTCGCTAAGGGAGCAGTAGTCATGATGATGCTCGTCACCATCGTCCACGTCCTCGCCTGCATTGTCCTCGTCCTCACCGTTCTCTTGCAGGCGGGCAAAGGCGCCGACATCGGCGCCGTCTTCGGCGGCGCCAGCACCACGATCTTCGGCAGCAGCGGCGCCGGCAACTTCCTCACCCGGCTCACGACCGGCGCCGCGATCGTCTTCATGATCACGTCGCTGACGCTCACCCGCGGGGGGGCGAACCGCCCGAGCTCGACGCTCATGCCCGAGAGTGCCGCACCGTCGTCGCGCGGCGAGCCGCTCGCGGGTGGTCCCGCCGGCGAAGACGAGGACACCGCCGTCGCACCGCCGGAAGGCGTTGCCGACGAGGGTGCTGCGGCGCCCGCCGCCGAGGCGCCGCACGAGGCAGCGCCCGCCGTCCCGCCCGCTCCCGCCGCTCCGTAGATACGGCGCGGCCGCGCGTCAGCGGCTTACGAGAACGAGCGCAATCTCGAACACGATCAGGAGAATGATCGTCAGCTCGAGGAGCTCGGCGCGCGCCGTCGCCGCACGGCTCGCGAACACGTTGGCGACGTTTTGGATCACCTCGAGCTTGCCGTCGATGCTGCGCTGCCACTCCGCGAGATGCAGCCGGTCGGCCGTGCGCGTGTAGATCTTCGTCAGGTAGAGGTCGCCGATCAGCTTGAGCGCGTTGATCATGCGCTCGCGGAGCGTCGCGGTGTCGAGACGCAGCTCCGAGAGCTCGCGCACCCGCAGCGCCGCCGGCGTCAGCGACAGCAGCCCACGGCGCTGCGCGACGTGCTCGTACAGGCGCGCGATCCGCGTATCGAGCATGCGGTCGAGGTAGCGCAGCTCGAGGAGCTGCACGTTCAGGAGCTCGAGGACGTTCAACACGTCCTGGTACTCGCGGTCGTAGACCAGCGCGACATTCCAATCGGTGACGACCAAGTCATCGAGCGTGTACGTCACCGCCGTCTTGAGCACGTCGTCGGTCTCGCTCGGCGAGAGGTGCGCCGTCTCACAGTGGAGGATGCGCGCCAGGAGGTCGCGGTGCGCACCCATCAGCGTGCTCGCGTCGAGCGCCGGCGCGAAGCGCGCTACTTGGATCACGTAGTAGTCCTCGACGAGATCCGCGCCGTCGAGGTTCGGCCGCGCGATCGCCGGCGCGACCCGCGGCACGACCTCCCCGAGGAGCGCGCGCGCCTCCGCCTCGAGCGCCCCGCGCGCCGTCAGCGCCGCCGTCAGCGCCGGCAGCGACGCGCCGTCGACGCCGTTGAACGGCATGCTGAAGACGATCGACGCCGCGCCGAAGTCGTGCAGCCGCAGCGCGACCTCCGCATCGACCGGCCGCTCGATGAGAAGAAGTCGCCGCACCCCGAGCGCCTGCACCAAGGGCGGCGACGCGTACTGCACGTGCGCCGGCGCGATCTTTCCACCGCCCCCCATCCCCGCGCGCACCCCCTCCGGCAACGCCTCACGCGCGCGCACCAGATCGATCTCGAACCCGAGATCGAAGGAAAAGAGCGCGAAGAGCCTGCCCGCCGCGATCTGCACGATCTGATCTTCCACCCACACGGCCGAGCGTTCAACGCGCAGCGAGCGCCTACGGACTCGACAGCGCAGAAGCCCGATGGTACCTCTTGGCCATCGCTGTCACGCGAGGATGGCGGAACGGCAGACGCGCTAGTTTGAGGGGCTAGTGGGGTAACACCCGTGGGGGTTCAAGTCCCCCTCCTCGCATTGGGTTTTCCCGCAACTTAGCCCGCCCACCCTTCGCACCGGGGACAGATAACCGGGGACACATCTCGGAATCGTCGCCGAGCAAGCTCGGATCAAGGCTCGCCAGGCGGCGCAGCTCGCTCCGTTCGTCCTTCGGCATCCACTTCGCGTAGTGCGCCTTGAGCGTGGCGAGCGCGACACCCGTCTGCTTCTCAACCCACCACGGATCGCGCACCGTCTGCAACGCCAGCGAGACGTATGTGTCCTTCGTGCAGTAGAGGCCGCGCATGCGCAGGCCGAGCGCGCGGAGCACCTTGTACCAGTGCTCCGAGAACGCCTTGGGCTCGATCAGCGCGCCCGTCGTGCTCGTGAACACCGGCGTCTCCGGCGCCACGTGCAGCGGTTGCAGCGCGCGCAGGACGCGCACCGTTTCGGGCAGCAGTTCGACGGTGCGGCGCGCGCTCTTCGTTTTCGGCTCGCCGTAGGCGCGCGAGTGGTACGAGCGCCGCACGTGCAGCACGCCGCGCGCGAGGTCAACGTCCTGCCACTGCAACCCCGACGCCTCGCTCGGGCGGAGCCCCGTCCAGAAGAGCGTGTGCGCGTACGCGTGGAACGCCGGATGCGGGAGGCGCCGAATCCCTCGGGAGCCGGGCAGCGGCGCGAACCCGTAGCGCTTCGTGCGCAGGTAGTCGAGGACGCGGCGCACCTCGTCGACGGTGAACGGGTCGGCCTCCGGCTGGTGCCACGTCGGCCACGTCAGCCCGACGAACAGGTTGCGCGTGACGAGATCGTCAATCATCGCGCCGCGGATCATCGCGCGCAGCGTGCCGTTGACGATGTTGCGGACGTACTTGACGGAGATCGGGCCCGCGACTTCGGGTCGCCCCTTCTGCTTCGCTCGCGGGCGCGCGAGGAGGTTTCGCACGAGCTGGTGAATGTCCTTCGGACGGAGCGCCGCGAGCGGAAGATCACCGAACACCGACGGCGATTCGCCCTCACCGACATTCGTTTCGAGGATCGGGTCGCCGTGTCGGCGGTAGTCGCGCAGGAGCGCGGGGCGCAGGTTCGTCCGCGTAGCGAGCCAGTGCTTGTAGTACGCGCGCACGGTGACGATCGCCGGCAGCGGCGATGCCTCAACGCCGTCGTGCTCTCCGCCTGCTGCGAGCGGCGGGGGCGCCGTTAACATCGCGAGGATTTCATCAATTTCTGCGAGGGTCCGGCCGGCTCGCAGAAGGGCGCGCACGGTGTCTGCGAGGCGATGAGCGGCGATGCGTGCGGCCGGTGTGTCGGGACCGATCGCCCGCGCGACGTGGTGCACGCGGCCGTCGGCGTCGAGCACGCGCAGACGGAGCCGTAGGCGACCGTCCTGCGGCTCAACCGAGCAGCCGCCGTAGTCTTTTCGTCGCTTCTTCAATCGCAATCACCTCTGCACGATCCGACTCGCTACCGTCGGCGGGAGCGGTGCCGTTTTGTACCGTGCCGCTCTCGATCAACTCGACGATCGCCGCCCACTTGAAGATCAGCCGTTCCCCTTGCCGCTCCTGGAAGTAGTGCACGCCGCGCCGCAGCTCCCCTCGCTGCACTTTTTTCTTGATCGCCTCCACCGTCCACGGCGTGACGGCGGCGAGTTCGTTCGCGCTCAAGTACGGCTTTGGCACCGGCGGTAGGGCGCTGGCCGACATCAGCGGGCTTTCCAGCGGAGGCGTGCTGCCGATCGAGCAGGCGCATCAACCGCGCCGCCGACTCGCGTACGCCCATCTCGCCCCTCTCCCACCTCGCGGCGCTGTTGGCCGTAACACCGACCAGTACCGCGAAAGCCGGTTGCGAGAGTCCGAGTCGACGTCGGATGCGGCGCACCTCCTTGCCCGTCATCACTTGCCCTATACGTGACGTAGTTGGAGAAGTCTAGCGCGTTCGGGCATGCGACGCGCTCGCGTGCACCACTCACACGGGGAAGCATCGCCGGAGACACCGCGCTCACGCGGCCTCCTGCATCTCATCGCGCCAGGCGGCGACGACGAGCTCGACGGCGGCGAGCCAACACCGGATCGCCGCGAGGAAGGATGCGCGGCGGCGCGGGTCCGGTCGCCGCTCAAGCTGCGAGGCCGCCGTCTCAAGCGCACGCGGAAAGCCGGCGACCAGGACCGCGAGCGTCGGATCGACGCCGGCGACCCACGCGAGCGCACGGCGATGCTCGGCGTCGGGGAGGAGCACGCCGAGCAGGTCGGCGTCGCCCATGGCCGTCGCGGCGCGGTCGGCGTTCCAGGCGCGCTCATGCATGGCGTCCACCGTGCAGCCTTTCCCGAGTAAGGGTGTCGGCGGGTGGTAAGCAGCCATCGCACTCGCAGATTTCGCTATGTTCGACATCGTGGCCGTTCCGCACAGGCGGGCGCCTGACGTGGTGTCGTGCTGTCGTGCTGTCTTCCCCTACGGGGACAGCGACACGTGACACGTGGTGGTGGGGACTCTGAGGAGTCCCCCCACCAACGTCACGAGTCGCTGCGTGTCCGTTCGCGTCTGCTGTCGTGCTGTCGCGTGCTGTCGTGGCGCGCTCGGACACGTCGTCGTGACACGTCGGATCGGTCCGGTGGTACCTAAACGGGCGTTTCGGCTCGTCGGCCTGGTAGCGACGGGCGACGCCCTCGTCGACGAGCGCCTTCGCGACCGTCTGCACCTTCGTCCGGCAGAGGCCGGTTGCATCGGCGAGTTCCTGGACGGTGAGCGCCCCTGCGCGGTCGGGACGAAGCGCATCGAGCACCTGCTGGCGGTGCTCCGCGGACCGCGCCGCCGCCTGCTCGCGCTTCCCCTGTTCGGGATCGACGACGACGTACCCGGCCTCGGTCCACTCGATCAGCAACTCGCCGGGCGTCTCGTCGAACCGGCTGAGCGCTTCGAGCTTGCGGACCGTCGGCCGGAGCCCCTTCACGCGGCGCAACGCGAGGATAATGTCGACGCCGCCGCCGGTCGCGGTCGAGCCGCGCGCCGAGTCGCCGACGTCGCCGCCGCTCTTGCGCTCGTGGCGTGTCAGGAGCACCGCAAGGTGCTGCGTGGCTGCTGCGCGTTGCAACGGTTCGAGCGCCTGCTGCGCGTCGCCGGCGTTGTTCTCCATGTCGCCGCTGAGACCAGCGAACGCCGAGAACGTGTCGACCATAAGTACGTGGGCACCGAACCGCACGGCATCCGCCGCGATGGCCTCGACGAGCGCCGGCCACCGCATCGGCGGAAGGTCAAATCGGGAGACTACGAGGATGTTCTCCTCGCGATCGGCGAGCCCGGCCTTGCGGAGCTGGGCGACGAAGGACGTCCGCGCCTGCTCCGTGAGCACGAGAACCCTCCGCTTCATGTCGGCTCTCCGAGGAAGGGCGCGCCGTCGACGATGCAGCGCAGCAGATGCATCGCGAGGGTCGTCTTGCCCATCTTGATCTTCGCGTCGAGCTCCGTGAGCGCGCCCGCCGCCAGCCAGGGCTTCGCGATCCACGGCACCTCGGCCGGCACGTCCGCCGCGAGCTCGGCGGGCGTCTTCCACGGCAGCACGAAGCCGCCCGGCCGGCCTTTCACATTCGTGTTCGTCGCCGCCTCGCGTGCGGCTCGCCAGCCGTCGCCGGCGACGACCGCTTCGACGTACGTGCGTATGCGGAGCCGGTACTCGTGCTCAGGCTCGTCAGCGCCGCGCGGGTTCGAGCGAAACGCTGCCGTGAGCGCGTCTGAGAGGTACGGACGTGCGATCAGCTCCTCATGCGAGAAGATGCCCTTCGGGATCACGTCTGCTCCTCCGCCGCGGCGATCTCCGCGAGGAGCGCCGTTTCCCGCTCCGCAAGCGCGGCGAGCTCGTTCCACGTCGCGTCGTCCGCGCCGCCGGCCTCGCGCGCTCGCACCGTGAGGAGCATGCGCCGCGTCGCGATTGCGCGCCGCGCGTCGCGTAACCGAACGCATTCGACGGCCGCACGCTCTTGGGGGGTCGGCTGCTGCGATGATCGAGCGCGACCTCCGGCGTCGGCGCCGGGCGCGAACAGGTCGCGCACTTCGAGACCGATCGCCGCGACGATCGCTTCGATCGTACAGCCCGCATGGTCATGGAGCAGCACCCGGCCACCGTCGCCCTCGCGCACCGCGAGCGACGGTGAGCGGTCATCATGACTCGGGCACCGTGCGAGGTACTGGTCGCCGCTGCGGCGTACGCCTTGGAGTTGCGCAAGCACGCGCTCAAGCGGCGGCGTCATTCCCGGTTCTCGTCGCTGCTGCACGTCTCAGCGTAGAACAACCACCCCACATCCGGCGCACCGAGCGCCTGGACTACCCGCGCTTTCTCAACGGGGCGCAGAACGTCGTCGCCGCGTTCGGCACGCGCGAGGCGCTGCGCGCCGATGGCGGTGCGGCGGGCGAGGTCAGCGAGGCTCAGACCGACGAGGAGCCGGAGCTTGCGGAGTCGGGTCGCATCACGGAGCGGTTGCATACCGCTTCACTCGTAGGTGAGGCGGCGTCTAGAGGCGAGGAATTCGGGGCGGTCTTAAGTCGCGCGATTCGGCGACTTCCGCCTGCGTTGGTGCTTCGGACGTCGGCGTCGCTCCCTGATGGTTGGCTTCGCCGTACACTCTTCGACCGCGCGCTCGGCGCGTGTACGTGCCGCCTTCTCGCGCTTCTCGAGCTGATTCAGGTGATCGCCGGGCGTCATGGTGCCTTTCGACGTGAGCCAGGAGCCGCGCGCCTCCGGCTCGGGGAGCGCGAGCGCGGCGAGCATCGCCAGATCGTTCTTCGCGAGCGCACCGCCGGTGCGCGATGCGAGCGGCGTCTCGAGGTACTGACGGATGCACGCCAGGAGATGCACGTGCTCTGCTTTCCGACCGCGGCGCTTCGGGAGCAGCAGTCGCTTGTCAAGCAGGTGTGCGGCGCGAACGTTGAACCGCGCGAGCCGCGCCAGGGCCGCGAGGACGATGTCGATGCGGGCGACCTCCGTCGGGAACGCGGTAACGATCCGATGCGCGCCCGTCTCGGGATTAAACGTCTCGATCAACTGCCCCGTCCACCCCATATGCAGCACGAGGCGATCGACGGGATCGGGGCCGTCTGTGGTCTCGTTCACCCCGAGCGCCTTGGTGGTTTTCAAAGTACCCAGTAGGCACTTTGAACCGCGTCGCTTTCCACCGCGACCGGCCTTCTCCCCCTTCGCCTGCATCTCACGGAGCGAGCGCCCCTCGATGACGTCGGCTGCCGCGCGTTGCAGGTAGTCGCCGAACAGGACCGGCCAGAGCGCGCGCCACTCGTGGACGATCCGCACCGCTGCATCGAGCGCGGCCGGCGCCTTCGCCAATCGCTTCGCGGCGCCCCGTTCCAGAAACGGCCGGGTCGCATCAGCGAAGCGGACGTTCAGCCGGAAGCCGTGCATGAGATCGAGCAGTGCCGGCAGGGCAACGCCGGTGCGTACCGCGATCGCCGCGAGTGTAGCGGCGGCGTCGGTATGCGGCCGTAGCGCCCGCTCCCAGACGAACAAGTCCTCGACCACGTGGAGCAACCGTGGCGTGGCGCGCCACGCGCGCATCACCGCCGCCTGCCCCCACGCCGTAAACGCCTCGTCGGGCGTCTCGGGGGCGCGCGGTGATGCCGCCGGAGTCGTGGCCGTCGCCGCGACCTCCTCCAGCCCGGCAAGCTGGCGCTTCGCGTCGTCGAGCCCCTTGAGTCCGGCTTTCCCCGCGGCGATGGTGGCCTGCCCCTGGGCGATCGCCCGCTCGAATTTGGGGCGCGCCTGCCGCTCCGCTTTCTCGACGCGCGCGCGCAACGCGGCGAGGTCGTTCATCGGCGCGCGGTGGCGATCAGGCCCGCGACGTACTCGTAGTGCGCGGCCAGCATGCGCAACTTGAACCCGTCGCACTGCCCCTCGGTCTCGACGATGTGGTCAAGCTCACGCAGTCGATGGGCGACCTCGTGCAGCGCGTGAATCCGCGACGCGCGCTGGGCCGCAGCGGCCCGCGTGGCCGCGTCCTCGGCCACCCTGGCCACGTGCGCATCGAGCGCGTGCTTCGTCGTGGAGAGCGCGGCATCGGCGCCCATCGCACGCGCCTTCGCGGCGATGGACTGCAACGCCGCCGCCTCGTCCCGCTTCCCGCCGTCGAGCACCTCGAACCGACAATCAGCCATCGTTCCCGTCCTCCATGTCGGATTCTATCACCGTAGTGCGCGCGCATCATGCGCGGCGCTCACCGGCGCAGTCGCGTCGCCGCGTGACGCCTGCGCGCGGACGCGCCGCTTCGTGCATAGCTTGTACCGAGCCGCTGCGCGCTGGTATTCGCGTGCGGCCATGCCAAGCCTGCCGGGGCGCTTCAAGAACGGGAGCGTGCTCGCCATCGTGGTCGGAGCATTCGGTCTCCTCGCGACGGCAGGGGGCACGTTACTCAACGTGTTCACCACCGCGCTGAGCCCCACGACGGCCACTGAGTTGGCCGAGCAACATCTCCTGTTCAGTCCGGTCGTTCAGATTGTCGGGACCGCTGGCGCTGCCTTGTGCTACGCCGCGCTCATCTTCGGGAGCGTCCTGGTCCTCTCGCGCCGCCCCCTCGGTCCCCGTGTCGTTCGTATCGCGTGCATCACGATACTCGCCCAATCGGCCGCCTTCGTTGCACTCTCGCTTCCCATCGCGCTTCACCCGAGCGGCGTCCTTGCGATGACACCGGCAATGCAGCGCGCGGCGCTCATCGCCGCTGGCGTCATGTGGGTGGTGATGCTGCTGGTCTACGGAACGATCTTCTTCTTGATGCGGCCGGTCGAGAAGGCTGAGATCGCTCCGGGGGAGCCGGAACTCCCCTCTGCTATCAACGGGCGTTCCAGAGTCCCGATACGAAGGATTTCGGTCGCCCTAGGCGTCGCGAGCGTTGCGCTTGCGACGGGACTACTCATCGAATTCTGGCCCAGTATCGAGCTCGTCGTCGGTCGTTATTTCCAGAGCGCCAGCCCGATCCAACCTATCTCGGTACCCGAAGCCTCCCCGGCGGACGATTGCGAGAGTTACGTCACCGCGTGCCGCGAAGCGGACCAGAGCGCCGCACTCTATGCTGCCGCCGAGCAAGGTAGCGAGGAGTCGGTCGGGCTCGTGCGGGACCTCTCGGCGAAGCTGAAAATCGTCTCCGATCGCGCGCGAGAGTTCAGCCCTGCATGCCAGAAACGTTGCCTAGCCGTCGTCGACGTTGCTCGCATCACGCGTATGACGAGCCCTCCGCCGGCGCCCATCTCTTTCGGGATGCTCCGGGTCGACCGCGTCACGTCGAGCTATGGCATCGGCACAGTCGTAATCACCTACGAAAATACGACGCCGCAGACCTTCTCTCGCGTCACCGTGGAATGCACCGCCGAGGACGGGAAGGGCGCGACCGTCGCCCGCGGTGACCATACCTTCTACGGCTTCAGCGAGGGTCCGATCCGTCCGGGCTTCAAGCGGACGAAGGACGTCATCATCCTGCTGCACGGCGCACAGCTCTCGCGCGCTCGCTGCGAGCTGACATCGGGCGAGTAGTCGTCAGGCCCCTGCCGGCCCCGACTGCTCCAAAAGTGATATGGCCGTACGCAGCCGCGTCCAGATTTTCCTCGACACCTTCCCAGGGGCCGTGCGAAGAAGGCTGCTTGCTCGCAAGGAGGATGTCGCCGTCACCGCCAGCAGCCGAACGCACCGCGTCACGGATGGCCGGTCCCGTCCCATTTGCGGCCATCCTGACCAGTTCTCTCGCAGCGCCCGCTGAAATCCCGTTGACTCCCCCCTGCTGACCGTCGCAAGCTGTCCCCACCACGCGTGAGGGTACTGAAGCCGACCGCGTCCGTGGACTCGTTCGGAATATCGGAATAGAGGAGGCGAGCGGAAGGTCCGATAAGGCCGCGTTGGACGTCAACTACCCGAGTAGAGTTTCCAATCCACCTATCCACTTTTTATCCACCTCGACCGTGTGGGAATTTCGCTCGACAAGGGGGGCGAACAATGAAGCGGACTCTCTGTGCTGCTGGGATCGCAGCACTCTGCCTGATCTGGGCCGCGCCGGCGGCGGCGAACGGGATTGCCGATCACCTCAAGTGCTACCAGGTGCAGGACGCGCTCAAGCTCGGGGGGACCGTCGACCTCAACTCGCCGCAGTTCGGGGTGGAGGCGGGTTGCAAGGTCTCCACGGCGATGTTCTTCTGCGTGCCCGTCACCAAAACGAACGTGGCGGTCACGAACAAGACGACGAAACAGCCGATCAGGCCGCAACCGGTTTCCGGTCCCGACCCCGGGGACCGCGTCTGCTACAAGGTCAAGTGCCCGAAGCCCACAACGAAGATCCCCAACCAGTCGGTGACCGACCAGTTCGGGAACCGGACCATAACGAAGTTCAAGGCGACCCTCCTCTGCACGCCGGCGGTCAAGGGAACGGCCTTCTGCGGGAACGGCAGCGTCGATCCCGGCGAGCAGTGCGATAGCACGAACCTGAACGGCGGCACGTGCGAGACGGAGGGCTTCGCGAAAGGTACGCTGGCCTGTGGGCCGGGCTGCCGCTACGACACGAGCGGCTGCGTCGGCTCCACCGTGCCGGGCTGCGGCAACGGAGTGCGAGAGGGGGACGAGTCGTGCGACGGCGCGGATTTCGGCGGGGCAACGTGCGCGAGCCTTGGGTTTGCCGGCGGCACGCTCGGCTGCACCGCGGGCTGCGGCTTCGACGGGCGCGAGTGCGTCGGACCAGGCTGTGCGTCGGCGGACATGAGCTGCATGACCGTCTGCTCGTCGGACGCAGACTGCCCCGACACCCGACGTTGCTACCTGGGTCGCTGTGAGCCGAAGCTCACGGACCATCGGGCATGCTTGAAGCACAACGATTGCCTGTCCGATTGCTGCTGCGGAGTATACCCATTCACCAGCTGCGGGCCGACGAAAGGTATCTGCAGGCAATTGGCCGACTGCGGCACTACCGCATCCGCGGTTGGCGGCGAGTGTCCCGGCGCCCCGTGCGGCCAAGATTCGGACTGCTACGTCCTCACGCAGTTTTGCACCGGAGGCGTGTGCGAGCAGAAGCAGGAGAATGGCGTCCAATGCCAGTTCAAATCCGGCTGCCTCAGCGACTGCTGCTGCAGTACCTCTGGAGGTCGGTGTTCTGAGGCGGCCGCCTGTACGGGCACATGCACGGGCCCCTGCACTCCGACCACCTGCGCCGCGGAGGGAAAGAGCTGCGGGACGATTCCCGACGGCTGCGGCGGCACGCTCGACTGCGGTTCCTGCACCGCACCGCGGACCTGCGGCGGGGGAGGGACACCGAACGTGTGTGGATGCCCATCCAACTGCGGGGGCGACATCTGCGGCACCGTCGTGAACAGCTGCGGCCAGCAAGTGTCCTGCGGCACGTGCCCCTCGAATAAGCCCAAGTGCTGTTCCGACTCGTGCGTCTGTGCCACGTGTTTGTGCCCGTAGGCCCGTGCGGAGGAGCGCGGCCGAGGCGGTGCAGGTCGTAGGCAACATAATGCCCTCAGCGGCTGGTACGAAACCTCGATACCGATCACGCGGCGGTGGAGAGGTCGACGCGGTAGCTAGTGTCCTGTTCCGGAAGTTCGTTGACAAAAGCGTGCCAAGGAATTGAGGATCTCGTCGGCCGTTTTGGTCCAGACGAAGGGTTTGGGATGTTGGTTGTTGAGACGCAGATAGTCTCGGATCGCGCCTTCCAGTTCGCG
>JACQEO010000029.1 GCA_016200545.1 Deltaproteobacteria bacterium
CGCTTTTCTTCGTCGCACAGGAAGTGGCCTTTCGTTGTGTGTGGGATTGGGCTGCTCGCAACACCCATCTACCACAATGGAAGGCCCTTTCTGCTTCTCTCGGCCGCTCACCTCATCGACTTTTTCGTCACATCAAGGCTAGCTGTAGAGCACGAGGCTCTGCCGGTCACCGCGGGACAGCTCGGAGAGGCGCGCCCGGAGATCGATCTTCGCGGGAAGCAGCGCGTTGCGCGCCTCGCGGTAGCCGTCGGTTTCGCCGGGGAAGCGGCGGTCGTGCAGCGGTGTCATGGGGCCACCTCCTCGCTGCCGAAGGTGCCGGCGGCGTCGGTGAACCACGCACACCGGCCAACGGTAGCCGCGTAGCGGTGCACCTGCGGCCACCGAGTCGGATCGACGTCGACGCCGACCACGCGCAGCGTGACGAGCAGCGTGCCGACGGCGGCGTCTGCCACCGTGAACCTTCCCTCGACAAGCCAGTCGCCCGGCGGCGCGAGTTGGAACTCGACGTAGTCCAGCGCCTTCGGCAGCTCCTGCTCAAGCAGGCGGCGTACGCGCTCCTCGTCGACCGAGCGCTTGAAGAGGCGCACGGCGAGGTAGCGCTCGATCAGCAGCCCGCCGACGACGGCGGCCATCTCGGTGTCGGCGTACTCCTCGAGAAAGAGCGCCCGTGCGTAGGACGCCGGCGCCTGCGGGTATATCGCGGGCTCGGGCCGTACCCGCTCGAGGTACGCACAGATGACCGAGGAATCCGCCACGGTCACCGTCCCGTCCCGCAAGACGGGGATCTTCCCGAGCGGGTTCATGCGCAGCAGCTCCGGCGTCTTGGGGACCGGAAACAGCTCCGCGTCCTCGTAAGAGATGCCCTTGAACGCGAGGACGGCCCTGACCTTCCGCGTGAAGGGTGACGCATCCGTTCCATGCAGAACCATCATCGTGGGAACCTTCCTGGCACGTCTGCAGGCTCGAGGCTCGCCTACTACGCGGGGCGCGGGGGCATGCGCTCGAATTGCGGCGCCCCGGGGGGGAGGTAGTCCCAGGGCTGAGCGCTCGCGGTGAAGATGTGCACGGCCGGCGTGAAGCGTCGCGGGTCGTCGAGCGACGTCGCGGAGAGACTCCGCCCGTCGGGCATCGCCGCGCTCCACCCCCAGAGCGTCGAGCCGCAGCGTCCGCAGAAGGCGCGCGTGACGGTGTTTCCGCTCTCGCCCTTCACAGCGAAGGTCTTGGGCTCGCCCTGCACCCGCAGAGCGGCCGCGGGTACCGCCAGCGCGGGAAAGTACGCTGCCCCGGTCGCCTTCTGGCAATCCCGGCAGTGGCAGCTCGCCATCATCAGCGGCTCTGCCTTCACTTCGTAGCGGATCGCTCCGCAAAGACATCCTCCCGTCAGCGCCTCGTTCGTCGTGCTCATGATCCATCCTCCTTAGTGACCTGAGTGACCTGGTAGGTCGGTTGCATTGCCCCGCGATGGCGATCGGGACTTGACGCGCCAATCACGGGACGGGCAATCTATAGCCACATGGCGATAAATAGTGCAAGCCGCTTGGATCAGACCTTTCGTGCACTCGCCGATCCCACCCGCCGAGCGATGCTCACGCTCGTCGCCCGCCGGGGCGAGTGCGCGGCAGGCGAGCTCGGGAGCCCCTTCGACATCGCGCAGCCCACGGCCTCGAAGCATCTGCGGGTACTGGAGCAGGCCGGCCTGTTGGCGCGACGCGTGGACGGCCGGGTGCACCGCTTTCGATTCGTGCCCGGGCCGCTCGACGAGGCGGGACGGTGGATTACCCGGCATCGCGCCTTCTGGGACGGCACCCTGGCGCGGCTGGGCGACGTCCTGGCCGACGTTCGGAGAGACAAGTGATGGCGCACATCCCGCTCACCGTCACGGCACGTCAGCGCTACGACGCGCCGCCCGACCTCGTCTTCCGCGCGTTCACGGAGCCCGCACTGCTCACACGCTGGTTCTCGCCGAGCGCCGACGTCGCCATCGAGGTTCTCGCGCACGACCTTCGACCCACGGGCCGTTATCGCTTCCGCTATCGCCAGGCCGACGGCGAAACGAGCGTCGTGACCGGTCAGTTCTGCGAAGTCTCACGACCCAGGCGGCTCGTGTGCACATGGACCTGGGAGCCACCCGATGCTCACGCTGGCATCGAGACACTCTTGACGATCGACCTCGTCCCCGACGGCGAGGGCACGCTGGTCAGCGTCACCCATGAGCGGTTCCCCGACCAGAAGAGTCGCGATCGGCACGACAGTGGTTGGCACACGACGCTTCCACGCCTTCGCCAGGTGCTTCGATGAAGAAGCGATCTCGCCCGCGCCGAGCGACGGGGGACCGCGCGTCGCCCCGCCAGCGGCAGACGGGGGCCCCGCGCGCCGATACGTTGACCCCCCGCCTTCGCTCTTTGCTCAGTGGTCGTCACGGCATCGAAGAGCGACGCATGTTTGGCGGCACGGCCTTCTTGCTGAACGGGCACATGATCTGTGGTGTGCAGGGCGATGCCCTCGTACTCCGCCTCGGCAGTGAGGGCGCCGCCGCCGCCCTCGAACAACCACGTACTCGCCCCATGGACTTCACGGGGAAGCCGCTCGCGAGCATGATCTACGTCGACGTCGCCGGCTACCGACAACAGGCCGATCTTCGGGGATGGGTCGAGCAGGCAGTCCGCTTCGCGCGAACGCTGCCGCCGAAGTGAACCGCCCGGGCGGCGTAGGTGGGCGCACCCGTGGAGGGCATAAAGGGCCGTCACAGCCCAGAGAACCGGTGAGGACGCCTGGGGGTCGATCGCGATGGACAGAAGGATGGCAGCCATCGCGAGCTCGTAGAGGCCGAAATCTTGGACTGCGCCGCCGCCAGACGTCGCCCAGGGTCGCTCCGAGCACGACGAGCGCGAGGCCGGCAGCGATACTCAAGACCGTCGCGACCGAGGTCGGCTTGCGGTCCTGTAGTGTGAAGGCGAGAAACACTTCTCTAGCGACCGTTGTCATGTCGCAACCTCCTATTGCTTGCGCCACCTCACTGATAGTGGCTCAATTGCAGGCTGGCAATAGACGCCTTGACGGCCCGTGAGAGCCGCACGTATCGTTTGTCGGCATCCACCGGGCTGCAGGCGAGCGCATGGCGTACTTCGCGGAGAAGAACTACTTCGAAGACCAGGAGCTGATCGAGCTCACCGAGCGGGTGATGTCGGGCGACCTGACGCTCACCTGGTGGGACGCGAAGACGGAGCGCGTGCGGGCGCAGATCCGCGATCCGCGCCGCGGGCTGACGTATGCCGACTGCAACCTCGGGACGTACGGATGGGACGAGATCCCCGAGTTCGTGCGCGACAAGTACAACATGGCGGCGCGCGGCTCGGAGATCTGGGGCAAGCTCCCCGACCTCGGGTATACGTTGAACCGCAAGAGCGACGTCTGGGCGGAGAACGTCGCCGAGCTCTACGAAGAGTCGAAGGCGCGGCGCTGGGCGCCGGCCGTCGACCTCGACTGGACGACCTTGCCGAGCGCGACGACGTCGCCCGAGCTCGAGGCGGCGACGGCGCAGCTCTGCACCACTCTCGAGGAGATCGCGCTCGTCGCGATGGAAATGCCGTCGCGGTGGATCTTCTCCATCAATCAAGAGTTCCTCGAGCTGAAGAGCCATCTCTGCGCGCAGATGATCGACGAGGCGCGCCACGTCGAGGTCTTCCGCAAGCGTGCGCTCGCGGGCGGGCAGGGCCTGAAGCGCGCGAGCGCGAGCATCGAGCAAGCGTTGAAGGAGATCCTGTTCGCCGAGACCTATCCGGAGGGGTCGTTCGCGCTGAACGTCATGCTGGCGACCTTGATCGCCAACGTCCTCGCGCACGCGGCGGCGACCGCGCGCCTACCGATCGACACCCGGCTCTTCCGTCTCTGCCTGCAAGACACCGGCCGCGAGCTCGCCTACGGCATGGGCCAAGCGCGCTACCACTTCGCGCATCAGCCACACGCGCGCGCCGTCTTCGAGGACTACCTCGACCGCAGCGAGCACTGCCTCTTCGGCGTCGCCGGCAGTCCCGAGCTCCTCGAGCCGCTGATCGTCCTCTCGGGCGGCGGCACCGCCAAGCCGCAGATCGCGCACGGCTGCCGCGTGGTCGCGCGCCTGATGGCGAAGACCGTCGAAGAGTATTTCGAGCGTTGCGACGCGCTCGGCCTCAGCGAACGACGGCGGCGTAGTCGCCTGCCGGCGCGCGTCGCGGCGACCGCGGCGTAGACGTCGTTCATCAGCTCAGCGGCGTCAATCCCAGACGACGCGCGTGTAGTTGGCGCGGATCGTCGCGTCCTTGCTTGCCAGCGGTGCGCGGCGCAGCGCGGCGTGGCTGGTGATGATCCGATCGAAAGGGTCTCGCGTCCACGATTGCTCGACGGCCGTCTCAGCGACTCGGTGAAAGGGTAGATCGCAGATCCGGAGGGCTATCGCGGTCTGCAGCGCGCGGATGACGACGTGCGCCGGCTCGGTCGTCCGTTTCGTCTCGAAGAGGTACTGGAGCTCGAGGACGACCATGGGCGAGACCACGAGGTCGTCGCGCTCGATGTGCCGTCGCACCGGAATGGGCAGCAGGTCGGGACGCCCGGCGAAGAGCCACGCGACCACGTGCGTGTCGAGGTACATCATGGCCGCCATTCCTTCGACCAGTCGATGTGTACGAGCCGATCCGGATGTGTCCGAAGAAAGCGCCTCGGCTTGAGGCGCTGGAGCTTGGCGGACCATTCGCTGGGCACGATTTGCAAGCGTTGTCCCCGGCGCTCGATCTCGACGGGGACGCCGCTTTCCAACACCTGGTCGAGGATCCGATAGACATCCTGCCGCAGCTTCGACGCCGTGATCGTCATTGTGGTAGGGTAGGACGAACTCGTACGATCGTCAACATATCCTCGTACGTACGTTTACCGGTGCGTCCATCGAGGCGCCGCCGCGGCGAAGTTCCGCTTGACTGCTCGCCGTTGCTCCCGTATCTACGTATCGACATGTCGAGGTCTACGTATTCCGTGACGCAGGCGCAGAGCACGCTGCCACGGCTCGTGAGAGAGGCAGAAAGCGGCGAGCTCGTCGGCATCACGCGACGGGACGAGACCGTGGCATACCTGGTCTCGCGCGAGCATCTCGAGGCGATCGTCGAGACGATGGAGCTCCTGGCCAACCTGCGGGCACGCAAAGCCATCGCCGCTCATCGCGCGGGTCGAACTCGGTTCTTCCCGTTGAGCGCCATCGACGATCGCGACGAATGAAGGTGCTGCTGGCGGCGCAGGTCGTCGACTTCGTTCGTCGACTGCCGCCCGAGCCAAGGCGTCGTCTGCGCCGAGCACTGCGGGACCTGAGTCGCGAACGAGGCGACGCCACGGCGCTTCAAACACCCCTCGAAGGCTACTGTCGCCTCCGAGTGGGTGGGTACCGGGTGCTGTTCGCCTACGGCAAACGCGGCTCGGTCGAATGCATCTTCGCCGAGCAGCGCAGCGTCGTGTACGAGCTCGTTCTCGAGCGGCTACGGGATCGGCTGAAGGGCGGCGACGAATAGTCCCGGCGAGGAGATGGGATCGTCGGTTGGATACCTCGTCGAGCGGATCAAGTCGGAGCGTTCACGAGAACGATTTTCCCCGACGCTTCGGCGGCGCCGATCATCTCGTGGGCGCGCCGCGCCTCGACGAGCGGCAGGCGGGCGGCGATTACGGGTCGGAGCCGGCGCGTCGCCAGGAGCGCGACGAGCGCGGAGAGATCCGTGCGGTACCATTCGGGGCGCTGCGTCTTCAGGCGATCCACGTTGTAACCCGCCGCCTGCTTGTTGACGTCCATCATGGCGAGCGGCGTGAAGCGCGGCATCTGGAGAAACGCCAGCGCCGCCTTCCGGAGGTCGCGGCGTCCGCCTGTCGTAGCGGCGGAGAAACCGTAGCCGATCAACCGTCCGCCGCCGCGTAGGGTCGCGTACGAGCGCCGCCACTGCTTACCACCGACAGCGTCGAAGACGGCATCGACGCCGTCGCCGGTGAGCTCGCGAATACGCGCGACGAAGTCGCTTGCCTTGTAGTCGATCGCGACGCCGCCGAGCGACTCGACGAGCGCGTGCTTGCCGCGCGAGGCGGTCCCGTACATCTCGAGCCCGGCGAGCTTGCCGAGCTCGAGGAGCGCCGTGCCGACGCCGCCCCCGGCGCCGTGGATCAAGACGCGCTCGCCGGCAGTGAGGCGCGCCATGCGGTGGATCATCTGGTAGGCGGTCAGGTAGTTGAGGACGAGGCTCACGGTTTCCGCGGGGTCGAGCCCGGGGGGCGCGGCGACGAGGCTTTCCTCGGGGACGCACAGGTACTCGGCGTAGCCGCCGACCTTGGTGAGGGCGACGACGTGCTGCCCCGGCTTCCAGGTGGGCGACTCGGTGTCGACGATGCCGGCGACGTCGTAGCCGGGTGTGAACGGGACCCGCACGCCCGGGTACAAGCCTTCGCGCATCAGCACGTCGGCGAAGGCGACACCGGCTGCCAGTACCTTGACGCGCGCCTCGCCGGCTCGCGGCAGCGGCAGCGGCTCTTCGTGGAGGCCGAGGACGTCGGGCCCACCGCGGCGGCTGACGATCACGCGTCTACACGTCTGACTCATGCGCGACTCCTCCGTGGAACGGGAATGGATGGTCGCGAGTCTTGTAGGTGATGACCGCCGTCGAGTCGATGGCTAGGCGATGCTTCTTCCTTCAGCCGCCGCGACGAGTGGAAGGCGTATCGTGAAGCGCGTGCCCTCGCCTTCCTTGGAATCGGTGGTGAGGGATCCACCCTGCGCCTCGACGAGCGTCCGCGCGATGAAGAGGCCGAGGCCCGAGCCGCCGTCGGCCCGCGACGTCGTGACGAACGGCTTGCCGACGTCCGCGCATTGGCTCGGCGCCATTCCGGGTCCGGAGTCGCCGACCACGATCACGATCTCGTCGCCCTCGACGCCGGCGTCGATCGTCACCGCCGAGCCGCGTTGCGAGTAGCGTAGCGCGTTGTCGACCAAGTTGTTCAGCGTGCGCGTGAGCGCGAGCTCGTCGAGCATCGCCGTCGGCATCGGCCGGACGTCGAGGGTCAGATCGACGCCGCGGGTGCGGGCTTCCATCTCGTGCTGCGCGGCGACGCGCTGGATCACCGCGGTCACCGGAATCTCGGAGGGATTGAGCTCGCAGCGGCCGGAGCGCAGCCGCGAGTACTCGATGAAGCGCGCCGCCAGCTGCGTCAGATAGCCGCTGTTGCGAGCGATCGACGCGAAGAGGGAGTTCGTCTTCGAGTCGGGGTGGTCGTGCTCGAACGTCTCCTCGATCGTCTCGACGCTGAGACTGATGACGTGCGCGGGACCACCGATGTCGTGCGCCAGCGTCGCGAGGAGCTGGGTACGCTCGCCGTCGGCCGCTTCCATCAGCTCCGCCTCGTGCCGGCGCTGCCGGGTACGGTTCACCAGCACGCCGTAGAAGAGGGCAGCGCTGAAGAGACAGGTGATCTGCAGCAGATGCTCCTGCGTCCACACCGACCCGGGATGTAGCCGCGCCAGGACCCACAAGTAGGCTCCGCTCGCCGCCATGACGCCGACCAGCATGAGGACGAGACTCTCGGAGAGCGCCGCGAAGAACAGCACGAAGAAGTAGAGGAAGAAGAACTCCGTGCTGACGTGACCGATCAGTGCCAGGCTGATCGAGAGTCCGATGGTGTCCATCAGTACGACCAAGCCGGTGACCTGCACGGCGCTGAGACGCTTGGGGCGGAACCATCCGAGCAGTACGTTGGAGGCGAGCGCCACCGCGACCAAGATCGCCGCGGTCGGCGACACGGCGCCTGCCGCGCCCTGGCCGATCAGCATATAGCTGACGGCGATGATCAACACGTAGCGCAGCAGCACGAACTCGCGCAGGTTCCGATCGTGAGCGGTGAGCGTGAGCATGGTGGAGATCTAGCAACGCATGTGCCAAGGAGCCACCGAGGTGCGTGGTGAAGTTCCGCCGCGTGTGGGGTGCCAAAATCGATGTCGCGCCGTCGCATCATGTGCAGCGCGGCGCCAACCGTTCGACGGTCGCGCCGATGCTTCGACGCTGGCGCGAGTTCGCGCGTTTCGCTCTGCGCCGTTGCGCGCTGTGACGCGGTCGCGCCCGGCCGGAGTGCGCTCAGTGCAGGGTTTCGATCGGCGAGGGACGGCGACGATCGAGGGGGGCGCCGTTCATCAGGCGGTACTCCTCGACGAGCTCGAGGTACTCGGCGCGCGCGACGAGGCCGTCGGGGCGACGGTACACCATGCCTTCGCTGATGCGACCGTAGCAGTCGCGGAAGCGGCGCGGCCGCGGCGGCTCGGCGACGATCCAGATCTCGCGGCCGTGGTGCTCGACCGGCACACGCCAGGTGCCATAGTCGCCGCTCACGATACGGGCCTTGCGCAGCAATGACGGTGTCGCGCTCGTACGCACGAGAGGGAAATGGAGCACGACTGGTGCCAGCGTGCGGTGTAGGCGGCGTCGAGATCTTCCGCTAGGAAACCAGGCCGAGGTGGCGGATTTGCGTCGCCTCGCCAACCCTTTGACCATCGGAGGAGGCAGGGTGCGATGACCCTCGGCGTCGGTATCGTCGGCGGCGGAAAGCATGGCGAACGCTATCTTCGGCACGTCGCCGACGTTCCCGCACTGCGACTGGTTGCGCTCTGTCGCCGCGACCGGGCGCGCGGCGAAGCGCAGGCGCGTACCTACGGCTGCCGGTATCACGGCGACCCCGAGCGCCTCATCGACGATCCCGACGTCGGGGTCGTGGTGCTGGTCGTGCCGCCGACGCTGAACGCCAGGCTCGCGGTGCGCGCGGCGCAGGCGGGAAAGGCGCTGCTCATCGAGAAGCCGCTCGCGACCACGCTCGACGCATGCCGCGAGATCGCGATGGCGGTCACGGCCGCAGGCGTCGCCGCGATGGTGGCGCACACCTTGCGGTTCAACGCCGTGGTCGCGACGTTGCGTGCGGCGCTCGCGTCGATCGGGCCGCTGCACGCGGCGGCGATCACGCAGCGCTTCGAGCCCTCGACGCTCGATTGGCTCGATCGGCGGGAGATCGCCGGCGGCGGCATCATCCTCCACACGGGGGTCCATAGCTTCGACCTCCTGCGCTACCTCACCAGCGGCGAGGCGCGGCGGGTACGCGCGCACGCGAATCGCGTCGCCACGCGCGATACTGAGGACAACTTCGGCGCCGCCGTCGAGATGGAGAGCGGGATGACGGCGCTGGTCGGCGGCTCGCGGGCGACCGCCGGTCGCTCGGGCGCGGTCGAGCTCGCGGGGCGCGACGGGCAGCTCGTCGGCGACCACGTGCACGGGCTCGCGGCTTTACTCGTCGGCCGCGAGCGGCGCGCGCTCGTCGTCGGCGAGCCGGTGCCGACGGTCGTGGCGGCGCTCGGCGAGTTCGCGGCGGCGATCTCCCAACGTCGCGCGCCAGCGATCACGCTCGCCGACGGCGCTGCGGCGGTCGCGCTCGCGGAGGCCTGCTATCGCGCGATCCGCAGCGAGCGTCCCGAAGCCGTGGAGCGGCTGTGACGCTCACGGTCGGACGATGCGCACGACACCCGCGGTGGCGTCGAGCTCGAGCGTATCGCCGTCGCGAATCGTCCGGGTGGCGCCGTCGGCGTTGACGAGCGCCGGGATGCCGAGCTCGCGCGCGACGATCGCGCCGTGCGACAGCTGGCCGCCGGCGTCGAGGACGAGTCCGAGAGCGAGCGTGAGGATCGGTGTCCACCCCGGGTCGGTGTACGCCGCTACCATCACGTCGCCAGGCGCGAAGGCGGCGAAGTCGGCCGGTCCGTGCACCACTCGGGCGCGTCCACGACACCGGCCGGGCGCGGCGCATTCGCCCGCGAGCAAGAGTGGCGCTGCGGGCTCGATCGGCGCGCTCGCGTCCACGTCGCTCGCGGCACCGAGCACGACGGGCGGTGGGAAGGCGGTGTCGCGCGCCAGCGCGGCGCGCCGCTCGGCGACCCCGGCCGCGACCGGCGTCGGCTCGACGAGCGCGCGGCCGAGCTCTTCGAAGTCGAGCAAGCACACGTCGTCGGCGGCGGTGAGACGGCCCTCGTCGACGAGGCGGGCGCCGAGCGCGAGTGCCCGCGCGCGCAGCCGCGCCAAAAAGAAGTCGGCGTAGTACCGCATGTTCTCGCGCAGCACGTAGTAGCGCTGCGCGGCGGCGAGCGCGACGCGAAACGCTCGCACGCGCACGGCGCCGGCGACGCCGCTCGCGACCACGCCCTCGATGCGGGAGGTCGCGGCGCGGCGACGCTCCTCGGCCAGCGCGGTGGTGTGCGGTGTACCCTCGGCGGCGCGCATCGCCAGCCCGAGCACCACCTCGGGCACCTCACGCCACGTCGGGCAGGCGAGATCGCGCCCGGTCAGACGATGGCCGTGACGGTCGAGAATGGCGTGTAACGCGGCGGCCGTTGGTCCGCCCGCGGCGTTGACGATCGCGGCGGCGTCGC
Organism: Deltaproteobacteria bacterium; assembly: GCA_016200545.1. Taxonomy (GTDB): domain Bacteria; phylum Desulfobacterota; class Binatia; order UTPRO1; family UTPRO1; genus DP-19. Next base: position 10,457 of record JACQEO010000029.1, read on the forward strand.
GCGGTGCCGCACGTACGGTAGCGAGCAGACCGGGATCGCTGCGGAGGACCACGCCGAACGCGTCGACCTCGCGCGCGGCGTCGAGCGAGGCCGCGCCGGGGAGGCCGACCGTCAATGCCGCGCGCTCCGCCTCGAGATCCGGCGCCCAGCGTCGGCAGAGCTCTTGGACCAGGTGGTAGAAGACGTACGCGAACACCACGCCCCAACTCACCGTTTCGAGGTAGCTCCCGAGCCCCGCGCGGAGCGCGATCATCTCCTCGTAGGCTGCCGCCGCCGCGACGTTCTGCTCGCAGGGGGCCGGTCCAGAGAAGCGGTCGCGAATCGCCGTACAGGCGTGATCGAACGCGGCGGCGCGCTGCCACGGGGACCACGCGGGCTCGCGGAGGACGAAGCGCAACACCGTCGTCGCCGTGCGTACCGTCGCTGCGAGCGCCGATGTCGGCTCGAGGGCCATTTTGAGGGGCACCGGGAGCAGCTGGATCAACCCTTCCGTGCGTAGGACCGGCGGCAGCAGGTTCACGACGGCGACGAGCAGGGTGCCGTTCACGTACACGTGGCTCGCGTGCAGGCGGAGCACGGGCGCATTCGCCAGGGTGTCGAGCCCGGCTTGGCGGAGGGTGCGGCGGACCATGTGCTCGGCCATCGTTTCGCCGAGGAGCGAGTAGGTGAGGGGTGTAACCGGCCCGCTCCAGAACTCATCGGCGATACGACGGGTCCACACCGGGGTCGTCATAAAAGTACTTGACAGGACTGGCCAGTACGTCTAATTGTGAACATGGGTTCAGTTCTGAACCTGAGTTCATAAATCGCATGCCGACCCACATAGCCACGGCCCACGCATTCGAGGGCAACCGTCAAGACCGACGACGCGCCCGCACCCGCGCCGAGCTGCTCGCGGCCGCCAAGCGGCTGCTCGCTTCCAAGGGCTTTCACGCGACCAAGATCGCCGACATCGCGGCGGCGGCCGACGTCGGCACCGGCACGTTCTATCTCCACTTCCCCACCAAGGAGGCGCTCTTCGCCGACCTGGTGAAGGAGACCGCGCTGCGCGCCAAGGAGGAAATGGACCGCGCCAAGGCGCCGTTCCCCGATCCGCGCGACCAGACGCGTGTCGCGACCGAGACGTTCTTCCGTTTCGCCGACCGCAATCGCGACGTCTTCAAGATCCTCTTCGGGCACAGCGCGCAGTTCAACGAGCTGCTGCGCGAGGTGCATCAGGTGTTCATCGCCGATACCGAGGAGAACCACGCGCGTGGCATCGCGGCCGGCGCGTTCAAGCCCTTTCGTCCCGCCATCGTCGCCCAAGCCATCGTCGGCATGCTGTCGCAGGTCGTGTCGTGGTGGCTCGAGCACGACGACATTTCCATCGAAGAAATCACGCACACGGTCCACCGCATGCTCCAGGACGGCATCGCGGTGAAGGAGAATTTTCATGAGTGAGCACGCGGAGCGTATCCAGGAACTCGATGCCGTCGAGGACTTCACCGAGCGCCTCTCCACGACGTTCGACACCTGCTACACGTGGAGCTACGACAGCTTCAAGGTCGGCCTCCGCAACCTCTACGAGAAGGCGAAGCAGAACCAGTGGGACTCGGCGACCACGCTGGCGTGGGATACCGACGTCGATCCGGAGTCGGAGGTGCTGCCTGACATGAACAGTCCGCTCTTCGGCAGCGAGTTCTGGGCCAAGTTCACTCCGGCCGAGATCCGCAAGTTCCGCCGTGAGCAGCTGTCGTGGAGCTTGTCCCAGTTCTTGCACGGCGAGCAAGGCGCGCTCCTCGCAACCGCGCAGATCGTCGACGCGGTGCCGTGGATGGAGGCCAAGTATTACGGGGCAACGCAGGTCATGGACGAGGCACGCCACGTCGAGACCTACGATCACTACCTGCGGGACAAGATCGGCAAAGAGTACGTGATCAACCCGCATCTGAAGACGCTCCTCGATCAGATCCTCACCGACTCTCGCTGGGACATGAAGTACCTCGGCATGCAGATCCTGGTCGAGGGGTTGGCAATGGCCGCTTTCGGGCTCATGGAGAAATTCTCGACCGAGCCGCTGCTCAAGCAGCTCACGCAGTACGTGATGCGCGACGAGTCGCGCCACGTCGCCTTCGGCGTCCTCTCACTCGAGACCTACTACCAGAACCTCAACGAACGTGAGATGCGCGAGCGCCAGGAGTTCTGCTACGAGGGCTCCCGGCTCATGCGCGACCGCCTCTACGCCGAGGAGGTCTGGCACGAGATGGGGCTGCCGATCGAGAAGACCCGCGAGATCGTCATGCACTCCGAGATCATGCGCGAGTTCCAAAAGATGCTCTTCTCCAAGGTCGTCCCCAACGTGAAGCGCCTCGGTCTCTTGACGCCGTGGCTGCGCGAGCGGTTTCACGAGCTCGACATCCTGAAATGGGAACACGAGGAGCCGAGCGCCTGACGACTAATTCTACAGACGCGGATCTGCCGTTGCGGTTGCGTTAGGGCGGAGCTACCACGGGGCGTCATGACGGCGCTCCGGCGAGTGTGTGTGTTCAGTGGGTCGAGCTTCGGTGCGCGCGAGGCGTACGCGGAGGCGACACGCGCGCTCGCGGCGGCATTGGTGGCGCGCGGAATCGGACTCGTGTACGGCGGCGGCAGCGTCGGGCTCATGGGCGTCGTCGCCGATGCGGTGCTGGCGGCGGGCGGGGAGGTGATCGGCGTCATTCCGCGCGCCCTCGCGACGAAAGAGATCGCGCACCAGGGGCTCGCCGATCTGCGCATCGTCCCGAGCATGCGCGAGCGTAAGGCGCTCATGGCCGAGCTCGCCGACGGCTTCGTCGCGCTCCCCGGCGGATTCGGCACCTTCGACGAGCTCTTCGAGGCGATCACCTGGGCGCAGCTCGGTTTGCACGAGAAGCCGATCGCCGTCCTCGACGTCGCCGGCTACTTCGCGCCCTTCCTCATGCTCCTGGACCACGCGACCGAGGAGCGCTTCGTTCGTCCGGAGCATCGTGCGCTGGTGATCAGCGACGCCGATCCGGCGCGCATCCTCGACCGCCTGGCCGCCTTCCGCCCGGTCGCCGGGCGCACGAAGTGGATCGGCAAGGACGAGACCTGACGCTCAGCGGCTCGCGACGACGCGAGGACGCGCACGGGTGGTCACTCGGACCCGAGCTGAATCCAGAGGCCGCCGGCGACGATCAGTGCTCCTCCGAGGAGGACTCGGCCGCTCGGCCGCTCGCCGAACGCGATCAAGCCGACGATCTGGCTCATGACGAAGAAGACGGCGATGTACACGCCCATGAGCCGGCCGAAGTGGATCGTACGGTTCACGTTCACGACGAGCCCATAGGCGACGAGCAGTGCGGCACCGGCGAGGACGAACGGCCACTTCGCACGCACCAATCCGGCGCGAATCGCGGCGTCGCCGGCGATCTCCAAGGTCGCGGCGACGAGGAGGCTCGCCAGTGTGAGGTTCATACCGGCGCCACGTAGCAGCTCTCGGCGTGCGATCGCCAGCGCCTCGGGCATCTCCGACTGGCCGCGACGATGCCGGCGCGGCGATCCGATGGCGTCGGCACCGAGCGCCCGGGCATGATGCGGCAATGGCGCCGGTCGTCTACAGCGTCGGCCATTCGAACCTCGCGGCGGAGGATTTTTTCGCGCTCCTCGCGCCGATCGGCGTGCGCGCACTCGTCGACGTCCGCGCCTTTCCCGGATCGCGCCGGCACGCGCACTTCGGGCGTGAGGCGCTCGCGGCGGCGAGTCCGGCGCACGGCATCGTGTATCACTGGATGCCGGCCCTTGGCGGACGCCGGGGCGAGGCGACCACGCCGTCGCCGCACGTCGCGTGGGAGGTGCCGGCATTCCGCAACTACGCCGACTACGCCGACACGGCGGAGTTCACGGCTGCGCTCGCCGCCCTCGAGGAATCGGCGCGCACGGTGCCGACCGCGTTCATGTGCGCCGAAGCACTCTGGTGGCGCTGCCATCGCCGTCTGATCGCGGATCGACTGCTCGTCGCCGGGTGGGACGTGCAGCACATCGGCGCCGGGGCTCGGTTGACGCCGCATCGGCTGCCGGACTTCGCGCGCGTCGCCGACGGGCGCCTCGTCTACGATCGTGGCGCGACACCCGCGCTGGCGCTACGTCCGCGACGCGAGCGGCAGTGAGCGAGTGCGACCCGCCATTGCGCGGCACCACTCGCGCCGGGTAATCGAGGCCATCATGCGGGACATGCTGAAGCGGGTGCTGAACGCGCGCGTCGCCGACGTGCTGCCCGATCCGACGCCACTCCATTGCGCCCCCGGCCTCACGACCCGTCTCGGGCGCGCGGTCTACCTGAAACGCGAGGATCTGACGCCGATCTTCTCCTTCAAGCTGCGCGGCGCCTACAATCGCATCGCCCTCCTCGACGACCGGGAGCGGGCGGCGGGGGTCATCGCCGCGTCGGCCGGGAATCACGCCCAGGGCGTGGCCTTCGCGGCGGCGCGCCTCGAGCTCCGCTGTCGCATCGTGATGCCGCGCACGACGCCGGCCATCAAGATCGAGGCGGTGCGACGTTACGGTGCCACGATCGACCTCATGGGGGACGACTACGCGGCCGCCGCCGAGCGCTGCGCGGAGCTCGCGGCCGAGACCGGCATGACGGTCATCCCTCCCTTCGACGACCTCGACGTGATCGCGGGCCAGGGTACGGTCGGCCTCGAGATTCTGCATCAGGCGCCACGCGATCTCCACGCCGTGTTCGTGCCGATCGGTGGCGGCGGCCTCGCCGCCGGCGTCGCCGCGGTCGTGAAGGAGATCCGCCCCGAGGTACGTGTGATCGGCGTCGAGCCCGCGGACTCGGACGCGATGACGCGCTCGCTGCGCGCAGGCCGGCGCGTCGTCCTCGAGCACGTCGGCATCTTCGCCGACGGCGTCGCCGCACGGCAGGTCGGCGAGCACACCTTCGCCATCTGCCGCGAGGCTCTCGACGACTGCGTGACGGTCGAGATCGACGAGATCTGCGCCGCGATCAAGGATGCCTTCGAGGACACGCGCGCCGTTCTCGAGCCCTCGGGCGCGCTCGCGATCGCCGGCCTGAAGAGGGTCGTGGGGGCCGGCACGCTCGCGCCGGGTTCGGTCGTCGCGGTGGCGTCGGGTGCCAACATGAACTTCGCGCGTCTCGGCTACGTGACCGAGCGCGCCGACGTCGGCGCGCATCGCGAGGCGATCCTCGCCGTCACCATTCCCGAGCGGCCGGGCGCCTTCCTCCAGTTCTGCCGCGCGATCGGCGAGCGCGCGGTCACCAAGTTCAACTACCGGCTCGCGTCGCGCGACGAGGCGCACATCTTCGTCGGCCTCGAGGTGACGGGGCGCGACGAGGCGAGCGCGATCGTGCGCGCGCTCGTCGCCGCCGGCTATCCCTGCGTCGACCTGACCGAGGACGACCTCGCGAAGACGCACGTGCGCCACATGGTCGGAGGCCGCACCCCGCACGCCGCCGACGAGGTGCTCTTCAGCTTCGAGTTCCCCGAGCGACCGGGCGCGCTGATGCAGTTCCTCACGAATCTCGGCGCGCAGTGGAGCATCTCGCTCTTCCACTACCGCAACCACGGCGCCGCCTTCGGCCGCGTCCTCTGCGGCTTCGAGGTGCCGGCGGCGGAGCGTTCCGAGCTCCTTGCCCGTCTCGCCCGCCTCGGCTTCGAGTCTGTCGACGAGACCGACAATCCCGCGGCGCGGCTCTTCCTGCGTTGAGGCGAAGCGGGGCGCGGCGGCGGGAAGGGAGACGCGCGAAATCACTTCGCGCGCCGACGCCCATCGGAGCACGGCCGCGGAGCGGCCGCGCGCACGGCGCCGACATCGAACTCACCCTCGCGGCGACGCTGCACGACGCGACCGGCGCGCTGTGCGGCATGATTCGCCGCCGGGTGCCCGCGCTCGGCCGACTCTACGGCGCGATCGCGGTGACGACGAGCCCGCCGACCGCCCCCGCGGTGAACGCGCTGCTCGCCGAGCTCGGCGTTTATGCCGGCACGCCACGTACGAACGCGCGCGGGCCCCTCTATCGTCTCGCGCTCCGCCGCGCGCTCGCCACCGGTGCCGACCGCGTCCACTACCTCGACTTCGATCGCGCGCTCCATTGGGTGGCGACGCGCCCGCGCGAGCTCGCCGCTGTGCTACGGGTCGCCGAGCGCCATCCCGCCTTGGTGATTGGCCGGACAATCGCCGCGCATCGCAGCCATCACCGCCCGCTCTTCGAGACCGAGCGCGCCGCGAACGCGCGCCTCGCGGCACGGCTCGGCCTCGAGCGCCGCGTCGACTTCCTCGTGCCCTCGTTCGCGCTCACGCGTTCCCTCGTCACGGCCCTCCTTCGCCGCTCGCGTGCGCGAGACGCGTCGATCTACGGCGAGTGGCCGGCACTCCTCGCGACGCTCGGCGTGCCGCTCGCGTACGGCGAGTGCCGCGGCCTCGACTGGGAAACCCCCGACCGCGCCCGCGCCGAGGTGCGGCGCGTCGGCCTCACCGCCTGGCGCCACGCGTTCGACACCCCGGCCGAGTGGAACGCGCGCCGCGCGATGGCGGCTGACATCGCGCGCGGCTTTCGTGCCGCCGCCGGCCGCCGCCCCTTCTCTCTGTGTCTGTCGCGCCTCAGGATCGGGAGCACTCAGGATTTGCTCCGGGTCTGAGATGTGCCGCGCGCCAGCGTCAGGTGTTTCGCTCATCATGTTGCCCGCGGCCCTCGAGCGGGAAAAACGCGGAGCTTACTTCTTCGATCGCGGCAGGAGTGTGGCTCGTCCTGTCCTCGAGCATTGCTCGTCGCGTGCTGCGAATGATTTCCAGCCAATTACGGCGTCTGGCGACGGCCCGAGCTCTATGCTTCACGTCTGCGAGCGGATTCAACTGTAGTGGGATAGACATCTGATAGGCCTGTTGGTCGATCTCCTCCGCTCCAAATACTCTCCAGAATGCGGAATAGGAGTTCCTGAAGCTATCCGCGTATCGTGTGTCGTACGCAATTTGCGCATCATCCTTGACCGCGAATATAGCGCGCATGCCATTCGCCATGGCAATCCCACATACCGCAGCGAGGCAAAAATAGGGTGGTGAATTTTGTTTGAAAGTATCGCGGAAGCGTTCGAGCTCCGCGTTGCGATCGGTCTGATTTCTGGTGACGAACATCGTCAGCATGGGCTCGAGACCGAAGAGATCTGTATTTACATAAGAGAAAGTGGGGGTATCCATCTAAGCGGAGGACGGCAGGCCAGCGGCTCTCCAGGGTCGGTTCGCAGGGGGGCGTTCGAGGCTGGCCGGGTGCCCGCGGGTCCCCGGTGGCGTAGGCGGCCTCGACTTGGGCTGGGGGTTGACGAC
>JACQEO010000031.1 GCA_016200545.1 Deltaproteobacteria bacterium
GAGCAGAGTGGCCGCGCTCTTCCCGCCGTCTCCGGTCGAGGAGGGCACGCCCCCCGTCGGCATCGGATCCGTTCTTCTGATCCCCGAGCTGCTGACCAAGCCGCTGCGCGACGAGGCGGAGGAAGAGATCGCTGCGTTATCTTGGTTGCTCGCGCGTCTCGATCTGCGGCCCGTTGATGTGAGCACCGCCGACCTGGCCGCAGTTCTCGGCGCAAAGCACGGACTGCGCACGGCAGATGCCGTGCACCTGGCGACCGCCGTTCAGGCGGGTGCGGATCGGTTCATCACCAACAACCGAAAGCACTTCGTAAAGGCCATCGACGAGGTCGAGGTCGCCTATCCCGACGACCTCTAAGGTCAGTGCGTGTCGCGGACGCGGCCGTTGCCGTTCGACGCGGGGAGCCACGAGCGCAGGCGCGCGCGCGCGGCGGCGCCGATGCGGCTGAGGCGGCGCGCGGGGGCGCGGCGGCCGAGGTCGTCGAAGAGCGAGTAGGCGACCGGGGTCACCAGCAAGGTGAGCAGCAGGCAGAGGGTCTGGCCGCCGATGATGACCTTCGCCATCGACGCGCGCGACGCGGCGCCCGGACCGCGGCCGAGCGCCATCGGCAGCATGCCCAGCACCAGCATCACCGTCGTCATGAGGATCGGCCGCAGGCGCACGTGGTTCGCTTCGAGGATCGCACGGTCGCGCTCCATGCCGGCGGCGCGCAAGGTGTTCGTGTAGTCCACCTGGAGGATGCCGTTCTTCTTCACGATGCCGAACAGCATGAAGAGGCCGAAGATCGAATAGATGTCGAGCGGGTTGTGCAGGAGGATCAACGACAGCAGCGCGAACGGCACCGAAAGTGGCAGCGCCAGCATGATCGTGATCGGGTGCAGGAAGCTCTCGAACTGCGCCGCCAGCACCATGTACATGAAGAGCAAGCTCAGCAGGAAAGCGGTGAAGAAGCTCTGCACCGTCTCGGCGAGGACCTTGGCGCGGCCGCTGAACCGCACGTGGTACGCCGCCGGCAGCTTCAGGTCCTTGGTGATCGCCTCGATACGCTGGACCGCGGTGCCGAGCGGGATGCCGCTCAGGTTGGCGAAGATGCCGACCTTGCGCTGCCGGTTCTGGCGCTCGATCTGCGCCGGGCCGCGCGCCTCGTCGAGGTGGAGCAGGCTGTAGATCTTCACCAGCTGCCGCGCCTTCGGGGACCACAAGGTGAGCGCGTAGACCTCGGCGGGATCGTCGCGCTGCGCTTTCGTCGCCCGCAGCCAGACGTCGTACTGCTCGTCCTCCTCCTTGTACTTCGAGACCGGCTCGCCGCCGACGAAGAGGCCGAGCGTCGCGGCGATGTCCTCGACCTGGATGCCGAGCTCGGAGGCGCGCTCGCGGTCGATGACGGCGCGCAGCTCGGGCTTCCGCACCGAGAGTGACGTGTCGACGTCGACGAACCCGGGATCCGCGTGCATGCGTGCGGTGATCTCGTCGGAGTAGCGCGTCAGCTTCTCCAGGCTCGGTCCGGCGAGATCGAGCTCGACCTCGTTCTGCCGCGTGCCGCCGCCGCGAAACGCCGACACGCCCTGCACGCTGACGCGCAGGTCGGGATAGCGCGCGAGGATCTTCCGGGCGTCGGCCATGACGTCGAACTGGCTGAAGGCGCGCGCGCCGAGGTCGACGAGGCGGAGGTAGATCGCGCCGCTCGTCACGTCGCCCTCGCCGGGGCGGACTTTGCCGGTGATGTCGCCGATGGTGGTGAGGACGTCGGTCACGCCACGCAACGCGTGGAGCTTCGTCTCGAGGTCTTGGAAGAGCGCGTCCGTGCGCTCGAGCGTGTAGCCGCCGGGCGTCTGGACGATCACCTCGAACTCGCTCTGGTCGTCCAGGGGGATGAACGTCGTGCCGACGGCGTTCATCAGCGGCACCGTGCTCGCCGTCGTCGCGATCGCGAGCACGACGATCACCCAGCGGTGGCGCAGCGACCAGCGCAGCGCGGCGCCATAACCACGGTCGATGGCGCGATAGAGCCAGCCCTCCTTCGCCGAACGGCCGGCCTGTTTCGGTTTCAAAAACCGCGACGACAGCATCGGCGTGAGCGTGAAGGAGACCAGCAGCGAGACCGCGATCGCGAACGCGACGGTGACGCCGAAGCTGCGGAAGAAGCGCCCGATGATCCCCGCCATGAAGGCGATCGGGAGGAAGATGACGATCAGCGACAGCGTCGTCGCCATGACCGCGAGCGAGATCTCGCGCGTCGCCGTGCCGGCCGCCGACATCGGCGTCTCGCCGCGCTCCTCGACGTGGCGGAAGATGTTCTCGAGGATCACGACCGCGTCGTCGATCACGATGCCGACGGCGAGGACGAGGCCGAGCATCGTGATGTTGTTCAGCGTGAATCCCATGTAGCGCATCAGGGTGAAGGTCGAGATGATCGAGGTCGGGATCGCGACCGAGGCGATCAGAGTGCTCCGCCAGTCGCGCATGAAGAACAGCACCGTGAGCGCGACGAGGATCGCGCCGAGGACGAGATGGCGCTGTACCTCCTCGATCGTCCGCTTGATGAAGCGTGACTGGTCGGTGACGATCTCGGTCGTGATGTCGCCCGGCAGGCCGGGCTGGATCTCCGCGAGCTTCGCCTTCACCGCGTCGACGATGCTGACGACGTTGGTGCCGCTCTGCTTGCGAACGACGAGGCTCACCGCGTTGGCCCCGTTCAGGCGCGCCAGGCCGCGCGGCTCGGCGGTGCCGTTCTCGGCCCGCCCGATGTCGCGGACGCGGATCGGCCGGCCTTGATACTGGCCGACGATCAGGTCGGCGAAGGCATCGACGTCGGCCATACGACCCATCGTCCGCAGCACGAGCTCGCGGTTGCCCTCGTCGACGCGGCCGCCCGGCAGCTCGACGTTCTGGCGGCGGAGCGCGTCGCGCACCTGGAGGATCGAGATCTGGTAGGCCGACATCTTATCGGGATCGACGGTGACGTTCACTGCGCGCTCGCGTCCGCCGACCATGATGACGGCGCCGACGCCGGGAACGGTCTCGATGACCTCCTTGATCTGCTTCTTGGCGATCTCCGTCACCTCGCGGAGATTGCGCTTGCCGGCGACGACGACGCTCATGATCGGGCTCGCGTCGACGTCGAACTTCTCGATGATCGGCGGCTCGGTGCCGGTCGGGAGCTGCGAGACGATGGTCGCGACCTTATCGCGCACCTCCTGGGCGCCGACGGCGCTGTTCTTCTCCAGGAGGAACTGCACGATGATGGTCGAGACGCCCTCTTTCGTCGTCGAGCGCAGCTCGTCGATGCCCTCGATGGTGTTGACGATCTCCTCGATCGGCTTGGTGACGCCGCTCTCCATCTCCTCGACGCTCGCGCCCTTCAGCGTCGTGGTGACGGTGACGGTCGGGAAGTCGACGTTCGGAAACAGGTCGAGGCCGAGCTGCTGGTAGGAGAAGAAGCCGAGGACGACGAGCGCCATGCTGAGCATGGTCGCGAAGACCGGCCGGCGGATGCAGACGTCGGCGAAGCTCATCGCACGGCGTCGGCGACCGGCTCGTCGCGTGTGACGGTGACGGCGGCGCCGTTCTCGAGTCGGTCGAGGTTGCTCACCGCGACGTCCTCGCCCTCGCCCACGCCGTCGACGATCTCGCGCCGCTGCTCCGTGGCGCTGACGCCGGTGCGGACGATGCGCTCCTCCGCCTTGCCGTCCTTCACCACGAAGAGCTTCGTCACCCCGGCGAAGGTGGTGAGCGCGGCCTCGGGGACGACCAGCGCCGGCCCCTGCGGATCGTAGACGATCTCGCCCGAGCCGAAGAATCCCGGCTTGATCAGCCCCTCCGCGTTTCGCACCTCGGCTTCGATGAGGATGGAGCGATTCGCCTCGTCGGCGGTCGGGTTGATGCGCGTGATCGTGCCGGTGAAGCGGCGGTCGGCGTAGGCGGCGACGCCGAGGCGCACCTCCTGCCCGAGGTGCAGGTAACCCGCGAAGCGCTCGGGGATCGGCGTCCGGAACTTCAGCGGGTCGTCCTGGACGATCTTGTAGAGCGGCCGCCCGATCTGGGCGACCTCGCCGACCGACACCGTGCGCGCGGCGATCGCGCCCGTCAGCGGCGCGTGGATGACGGTGCGATCGAGCTTCACCCGCAGGAGATCGCGCTGCGCCTCGAGAACGGCGGCGTCGGTCACCATGCGCTCGGCTTCCTGACGCGACATGATGCCGCCGGCGCGGAGCTCGCGTGCGCGCGTGTCGTCGGCGTGGGCCTTCACGAGTCGCGCCGCGATCTCGCGAAGCTGCGCCTGGAGGTCGGCGTCGTCGAGCTTCAGGATGACGTCGCCGATGACGACGTGGTCGCCCATGTCGGGTCCGAGCCAGACGACGCGCGACTCGAGCTGGCTCGCGACCGTCACGTCCTCGTTGGCGAAGAACGCGCCGACGAGGTCGGCGACGCGCTCGACGCGCGCCGTCGTGACCGGCGCCACCGCGACCGCGATCGGCGCCGGAGGCGGCGCGGTCTCCTTCGCGGTCGTGTGATCCGCGCAGCCCGACGCGACGAGCGCAGCGAGGACGAGCGCACGGGCAGGCACGGTTCTCATCGCGGCACCGCCGCGGCACGCGCGCCCTGCACCCTCGCGCGCCGCGGGCGCGGCGCCGAGAGGCCGTGGAGAAAGACGCGCACGACGATGTCCGATGCGTGCTCCGGGCGTGCGCCATCACGATGGTTCAGTACTGCGGCGCGAATGAGCGCCAACAGCATCTCGGTCGCGAGCGCGACGTCGCGGCCCGCGAGCGGCACCAGCGGCACGACGAGCGTGCGCGCCATGGCGACGAGCTGCGCCCGCCGCGCCCGCCACTCGACACCCTCGGGCTCGCGCAGGCGGTGCTCGTAGCTGTGCATCAGGACGGCGAGCTGGCGACGCCTCCAGAAGAAGTCGAGCATGCAGCCGACGAAGGCATGGAGCGCGTCCTCGCCGTGCCGGCCGCTGATCGCCGCGCGCAGCTCGGCGCGCAGGACGTCCAACGCCTCGAGGATCGTCGCGTAGAAGAGCTGCTCCTTGGTCGGAAAGTAGAGGTAGAGCGTGCCCTTGCCGACCCCCGCGGCCGCGGCCACGTCGTCCACGGGAACCGCGTGGAATTCCCGCGTCGAGAAGACGTCGGTCGCGGCGCGGAGGATCTGCGCGCGCTTCTTGGGGTCGGGCTTGCGGCCGGGCATTGGGGCACTTCAGAACTGACCAGTCAGTTCTAAGGAGGCCCCGGCGGTGAGTCAAATCACGCTGACGCCGCCGCGCTCCTGGCGAGCGCGGCGGCGTCGCGGTCAGTCCGACTTTGCCTTGAAGCTACCGGCCACGTTCTTGCCGAACGTGCTGTAGGTCGCCTGCCAGCATTGCCCGTTGCCCGATTGGAGCTGTACGCGGACGGGATCCGACGGGAGCGGCGTCGTCGGCAGGCCGAAGGGGCGACCCGTGAGGTTCACGCCGCGGCTCTTGAACCCGGCTTTCGCCTTGGGGTTGGGACCAGGCTTCAGGCCGATGCTGAGGACGCCGTCGGGTGTGGCGTCCTTGTCCTTGTACTTGACGCCCTTACCGGCAACCCAGCAGGACTTACCGGTGCAGAGACCGCCCGCGGGTGCGACCGCGCGGAAGATGAGCGTCGGCGTCGGACCGGCATAGATGCAGAGCGCGTAGTCGTCGACGGCGACCGGGTTGCCGAACTCGGCGAGCGTGGTCGTCTGCCCGCTCCATTTGAAGGCGACGGCGTCGCCCGTGTCGGGCGTCTTGTCCGCGATCGCCAACGCCGCCCCGTGAGCGATCGTAGTCAGGTGGCAGGCCGGCGTCGTCTGCGGAACGTCCGCGCACGTACCGGTGCCGTCGCACGCTTCGCAGAGCGGACAGGAGTAGGCGGTGCCGCCGCCGCAGATGCCGGTGGTGCAGGTCTCGCCGAACGTACAGGGGTCACCGTCCGAGCATCCGCCGCCGTCGCCGATCGGGGTCGCGACGCACGTGCCGGCGCCGTCGCAGGCGTCGCCCGAGGAGCAGGCGTCGCCGTCGTCGCACGGCGCCGCCGGCGCCTCGAACTGGCACGTGGACGAGCAACAGTCGCCGTTCACGATGTTGCCGTCGTCACACTGCTCGCCCGCATCGATGATGGTGTCGCCGCAGCCGCCCCAACCGATGTCGACGAGCGCGGCGGCGCTCAGACCGACGTCGTGGAGGGCGGTCGTGTAGATCGGCTCCAGCAACTGGTTGGGTGTGAGCGAGGTGCTGAAGTGCGACACCGACGAGCCCAGTTGCAGCGTCGCGGGCGCGTACATCTCGACGTGACCGCTCGCATGGCGACCACTCGTCAGAAAGCCGCTGCTGGCGACCGTGACGGGTCCTGCCCAATGGAGATCGCCGGTGTCGGTCGCGGCGACGACGCGCTCCGCGTCGGTCATGTCCGGGAAGAACTTGGTGGTGCTGTGATCCTCGAGCCCGATCATGAAGATGTCGTCGAAACCGGCGTTCTTGGCTCCGGTCGCGACGTCGTACTGAGCTGCGAATCCGAGGCCGTGGCCGAGCTCGTGCAACGCGACCGTAAGCAGGTCGAACTGTCCCGGACCGGTCACCCCGTCGAGGCCGAGATAGAACGAAAGCATGCACCCGGGCGCGCCGATGTCGCTGTTGAAGGTGAGGCGGGTGTCGTCGGTGCCGGCATCGAGGTCGATGCCCGCGAGCTTGTTCGCGAGCGCCTGCGGGTAGAGCGTGTTGGCGCGCGGGGCGCCGGCAAAGTTGAGGTGCAGCGTCGAGGGACCGCCGTTGCCGAGGACGCCGCCGGACGAGCCGCATCCGAGCGGGTTGAAGCGCGCGAGGACCGTGATCGGCACGCTGCTGGTGAGAACGCCGGCCCAGATGTCGGCGGCGGCTTGAAGGGTGTTCATGCGCTGCGCGCCGAGAGTGGTTCCGGGATTGCCCCCGACGGGCGCCGCAGCCGTGGTGTCCTCGAGCCCCTCGCCCGGACCGTCGCCGCTCACGATGGTGATGGTCGTCGCATCCGCCGTGACGGCGAGGAGCGTAAGAAGCGCCGTCGTCGCCAGCACGAAGCGGACGGACGTGGCGTTTCGGTGCGTCATGGACGGCCTCCCGTGCTCGGGACGCACTCGCCGCGGGCGTGCCCGTCGGCGTCGAGCGTGCCGCGGAACGACTGTGCACGATCTTCCGGGACGACGATCATCATCCCGCCGCCGGGTGCCGGTACGAGCACCGGCTCGGGGGCGGGCGCCGTCACCGCTCGCGGCGACGGCTCCTCCGGAGCGCCTGCCGGCGGCCCTGGAAGAATCGCGCCGGTCTGGGGATCGACGTAATATCGCATCTGCGATCCAGCGGCGGCATCGGCGACGGCGACTTCGCCGCGAGATCGAAGCGTGTCGGCGAGGGCGACCGGTGGAATGGTGAGGACGATCGTGCAGGCGAGGGCCGGAGTGATGTGCCTCCAGCCACGGCATCGTCGGAGCATGGCCTACCTCCTATTGCGCTGGCCAGGAGAGAAGGGAGAAGCTGACCAGTCGTTACAGTTGTGTAGACCTTTGTGTCAATGACATTTTGCGAGTTCGACCGAACGGAAAACGTCTAGTGTGCGCCAGCATGGCGCACGTTACGTCGGTGATTCGCGTGCCGGCGGTACGATAACGCTCTGCGCGAACGCCGGTCGCTCACCCACCTCTGTGAGCCAGCGGCTGACGTTCGGGTAGCGCCCGTCCTCGATCGGCAGCTGGACCATCGGATACATCGCCACCCGCGGCAGCACCGAGATATCGGCGATCGAGAAGCGGTCGCCGACGAGAAAGGCATGCCCGTCGAGGGCGCGCTCGAGATGGTCGAGGCGCTGGTAGAGCTGGCTCGCGAGATGCGCCGCCTCGTCGTCGCTCACCACGGTGCCGTCGTACACTTGGCTCACCCACTCGAGATGCGCCGGTCGTCGGTCGAGCGCCGCGCGTCGGCGAGAACCTCCTCCTTGGGACGCAGCCGATCGAAGGGTCCGACGATGCGCAGATACATGAGCGGGCGGTACTCCTTCGCCATCGCGAGCTCGAACGCCTGCCACATCTTCGCCCGCGCGCGCTCCCACGGGTCCGCTGGATAGAGCCGCGGCGTCGGAAACGTCTCGTCGAGGTACTCGGTGATGACGTTCGACTCGTAGAGCACGCGCTCGCCGTGGACGAGCGTCGGCACGAGGCCGTTCGGGTTGAGCGCGAGATACTCCGGCCGCTTCTGCTCCATCTTCGTGAGATCGACGATGCGCGTCCGCCAGCGGAGACCCTTCTCGAGGAGGACGATGCGGACACGCCGCGCACACGGCGAGCCCGCGAAGTCGTAGAGCGTGAGTGTGTCGTCCATCGTCTCGCCTTCTAGAATCAGGTGCGCCCGCGATGTCAACCGTTCCATCGGGGCGGGGATGCGTCGCGCCCGTGGATGGACTCTGGTAGCTTCGCCGCCCATGGCGACGAGCGCCCTCCAGGGTGCGTGGAACAGGGTGCCCCCAGGGGTCCGGCAGGCGCTGTCGACGGGGACGAAGGTCGTCCTCACCGTCGGCGCCTTTTACCTCCTATTGACGCACCAGGTGCGCACCGACGACGGCCGCCACGTCAGCGCGCTGCGCGCCATCGCCGACTACCTGCCGCAGATCGACGCCGGCGTCTTCTGGCGCTTCGTCGCGCTCGCGGCGGCGATCAAGGTCGTCGGCATCCTGTGCTCGATGTACCGCTGGCAGTTGCTCCTCGAGGGGCAGGGGATCCGCTTTCCCTTCGGCCACATCTTCGGGACGTTCCTCATCGGCCGATTCCTCGGCACGTTCCTGCCGTCGACGGTCGGCCTCGACGGCTACAAGCTCTACGATGCGGCACGCTTCAGCGGCCGGACGGCGGCCGCGACGGCTGCCACCGCCGTCGAGAAGGTGCTCGGCATCATCGGCATGTTCCTCACGTTCCTGATCGCGTTCCCGCTCGGCTACGGGATTCTCGGTGAGCACGCGACGCTGGTGGCGGCCGCGACGGTGCCGGTCGCGCTCGCGGTGATCTGCGTTTTCTTCGTGCTCGCGTTCCGTCCCGCGCTCGTGCAGGCGCTCATCACCAACGTGCCGTTTCCCGGGCGCGCGCGTGTGCGCGGATTTCTCGGCCGCGCCAGCGCCGCCGCGGCCGCCTACCGCGATCAGAAGCTCCTTTTGATGAACGCCGCCGTGCAGAGCTTCTTCGTCCACTTCTGCACCGCGGCCATGTATTTCTTCACCGCCCTCGCCATCGGCGCCGCCGGCGCGCACTTCTGGGAGGTGACGTTCGCCTCGACGATCCAGATCTTCGCGACCGTGATGAGCCCCTTCACGATCGCCGGCGAGGGCGTCCGCGAGATCGTGCAGACTCTCCTTCTCGCGAAGAAGATCGGCACCACCGAGTCGATCATCTCCGCCGCCCTCGGCTTCTGGGCCGCGGAAGCGCTCACCCTCGGCGGCGGCTGGTTCTGGTGGCGCCGCGGTCCCGGCTACCGCCCGGCGTACGTCGTCCTCGACGGCGACCGCCAAGCCGCCGCCGCTCGCGCCCCGCGCCGCCCGCGCTCCGCGATGCTATTGGTCTGATCTGGTGCGTGAGTCGCGGCGTCATTGCATTGCGAGCGAAGCGCTCGCTCGAGGTCGCACGCACGGCCGTAGCCGAGGAGCCGGCGCGTAACGTCGGCGGTCCTCATGCGCTCACGATGCGAGCGGCGTTCGTCGGTCACGGGGCGAGGGTGGGCGGAGGAGGCGTGGGCGCGCGCGTTGGGCCGTACGTGCTTCGAGTGCGCCTCGACGTACGGAAGGATCCCCACGATGTGCCGGCCCGCCAGGTCCGCTGCGCGCGCCCACGCCTCCTCCGCCCACCCTCGCCCGACGCCTCATGGACGCGTCGAGTCGCGCGCGTCCCGTCGCTAGCGTCGGATGCGCACCGTGTCGGGTGACGCGCCCTCCGGCAGCTCGGTGCGGACGGCGTCGGGCGCGATCGGGGCGCGATCGAGGCTGAGAACGTAGTTCGGCTCGGCGCGGGCGACCAGGGGCTCGTGGCCGTACTCCTCGGCGGCGCGGAAGACGTTGGCGTCGGGGGCGATGCGCAGTCGATAGGCGCCGCGCTCGCCTGCGAGGGGCAGGAGCGCGGTGGCGTGGTACTTGACGTTGAGACGATCGAGCGACGGGACGCCGAAGCTCAGCCATCCCTGGCTGACGCTCGTAGCGGGAGCGACGGCGCGCTCGCCCTCCGGGGTGAAATGGAGGACGAGCTCGCCGTCGACGAAACCGTGGTGCGTGAGGCCGCCCCCCGGCGCGCCCGCCGCGACCGGCGTCCGCGAGGTGACCGTGTGCGTCGTGCACGCGGCCATCGCGAGCGCCAGCGGCGCGGCAACGAGGCGAGCGAGCGACCTCGTGGGACTCACCCCTTCTTCTTCAGCTCCTCGTCGATCTGGGCCTTCATGCCCTCGACGGAGCGGTTTTGCAGAACCTTGCCGTTGACGAAGATGCTCGGCGTGCCGCGCACGTCGACCTTCTGACCGAGCGCGAGCTCGGCGTCGATCTGCTTCTTCACCTCGGTGGACTGGCGGTCGGCCTCGAACTTCTTCATGTCGAGCCCGATCTTCTCGGCGATGCCCTTGATGGTCTCCGGGGTGAGATTACGACCGTTCTTGTAGAGCTCGTCGTGCATCTCCCAGAACTTCCCTTGCTTGCCGGCGGCGATGGCAGCCTCGGCAGCGGGCTCGGCGTTGGGGTGGATCTGGCGCAGCGGGAACTGCTTCATCACGAACTTGATGTTCGTCGGATACTGCTTCAGCATCTCGTCGACGATGCCGATCGCTTGCTGGCAAAACGGGCACTGGAAGTCCGAGAACATGGCGACGGTGACCGGCGCGTTCTTCGAGCCGCGAACGGCCGAGTCGTCCACCGGAATCTCGTAGACTTTGTTGAGGTCGACCTGTGGCACTTGCGCGGCTCTCGGTCCGGTCTGGGGCTGGGCCGCGCGTAAGACAGCTTGATCCTTTTCGAGCTTGTCGATTCTCGCCATGAGTTCGCGCTCCGTCGCTGCCTGCTTGGGTGGGCTTGCGGGTAGACCAGAGCTACGGTTCGCGAGATAGGCGAAGAGTACGAGGACTGGCGCTATTGCGACGCCCCACCACCGCGTGGGGCGGGTAGCCAACGGGGTCGGCCTCGGTGGCGCGGGCGGTGGCCGGTGAAAGCCGATCCGGGGTAACGGCGTCTGTCGCTGAAGACTCGGCGGGGTGTGCTGGCCGCGCTGGACCGCCTGCTGGGAAGGGAACGGGTCACGTCCATTGAGACGGGCTGTGCGCTCACACCACGGACACGAACTCAGGTGACCGCCGTAGCGATGTTGGTCATTTGCTGCACAGGTGACGAGCGCGTCCTCGGCTTCCTTGAGAGCGGCTTGCCACGTGCCCGCGTCCGGACGAGCCCCGGGGTCACGGTGGCCATCTTCGAAGCACTGCATGAAGAGCCGCCGTATGCCCGGATGAAGAAGATCGATGGAGGGGGACATCGGCTTCGGTAGAAAGGGCGCCCGTAGCTTGAGTCCATAGGGGAACCAGCCTGCCTTTATTCGCTCCTCATAGGGCGGAGGGTCACCACCTCCCTGAAAGACGCCGTCGAACGGGTGTGTGCCCTCCATGAGCAGCCGGAAGATCAATACCGCCAGACCGAAACAATCGTGCTCCGTCGACCGGTCGGTCCTCGACAAGTCCTTCCCTTGCAGCTCGGGCGGCGTGAACTCGGGCGTATAGACAAGGCACCGATAGATCGCGCCACCATGCACGTCCCGGACCTGAAATGAATCGGTGTCGACGATCGTCACTAGCGCTGTGTCTCCAGCGAGGACGTTCGTCTCTTTCACGTCTCCGATCACGTAGCCGCGCGCATGCAGTGCGCTCCCGGCGGCAGCCAGGTTCCGGGCGGTCCTATGAAGGTAATAGTAGTTGAACAGTGGACAGAGTCGGCGCCGGGCGACGGGATTGTAGAGATCGATGATGACGTGCATACCGGTCGCCCGCGCCATTACGAACCCGATCACCCGCTGCGCCGCGTCGGTTGTTCGCAATATTTCCACTGGCCAAGCGATGGAAGTGTGCCCCTGGGCGGCCATCGGGTCGCCCGGTGGATTCGCCAACATCACTTGGAGCTTACGGCCGCGCTCCTCGCTCGGCTTGTGGTAAACTTTGGCGACCAGCGATGGATCGCCGAAATCAAAGACTCGCGCTTCTCCGCCTACACCGAGCACTGTGGCCCCGCGCAGGTCGATGACGCGCCCGCTGGAGCCCCGTACGCGCATTGTCCCGACCTTCACCCGCGGAGTGCGGGTGCCTCCTGGTCAGTTACCCGTGTCCATCCGAGCGGCCAGCAGCAGCGTGACGTCGTCGTCGGTCCGGTCTGCCACGCGACGGGATGTCAGAAATCTTCGCAGTTCCTCTTGCGGCTCACCCACGTTGGACGCGTTTCGCGCGAAGCCGAAGACGGGTTCGAAGAATCGTGCGTGGGGGTTCCCCTGAGGCATCCGTAGCGCCAGCATCTGAATGCCGTCCGAGAACACCGCTAGATGGCGAACTGCACCGCGCCAGATGCTCACGACTGCTCTGCCGATTACGTCGCTCGCCGTGATGAACGTCGTTTCGTTGAGGTATTCGCCGCTCTGCGGTACCGTTAGACCTACCACGTCACCCGCGTCAGTTCCGATGACGCCGGCGCCATCTCCAACCTGAATCGCCGCTACCGAATCCGGCGTCGCAATGAGTAGAATCAGGGTCGTGGCGAGATCTCTCGTCTCCACCGCCCGGGCCCCCGCTTCCGCGTGCACCGCGTCGCACGCAGCCTGCAGCCCCCGGTGGAGAAGCGCGCGCCACGCCTCGTCGTCCTCCGGCCATGCACTCGACTCCGACGTGAGCTGCACCGCGTCCACAGCCGCACGGACCGCAACCGAAGCGCCGACGTCGGAGTGTGCCGCCGACCCCGCACCATCCGCGACGGCCGCGACCAGCACAGCCCCGCCTCGAATGGCCCAGTGGTTCGCGTCTTGGCACGGCTTGCCGGTCTTGGCGTGACTCGCGCCGCGTACGGAAGCCGCAACAACGCTCCACCTACACCGCGGTCGCTCGATGCCATTCAGCCCCGATCCCTCGTCCGCGGCGCAGCTCATCAGATGGTGCCCCAGCCCGCAGGCGGGAGCCCTACTTGCTCGTCCACCTTTGAATGGGCCACTGCCTCCATGCTCTTCGAGAGCCAGACAAACATCTCGACGAAATTCAGGCCGTTCAGCTTGACGGGCGCGCGTACGACCATCTGAGCCAGACGAGCCATGTTTGCGTTCTCCACACCGACGGCGAAGAACGCGACGCGCTTCTGCGCTTCGTCTTGCTTAACGCGCTGTGCGGCCGCGTGTACGATTCCCTCGGACTCCCCCTGCGGCTCCCCGTCAGTGATCATGAAGATCCAGGGCCGATAGTACGTGATACCATTGACGCGGTACTGTTGTTTGCGCGCCTGAATCGTATCAAGCGCGATCGTGATCGCGCTCCCCATATGCGTGAGCCCCTGTGCCGTGAGAACTGATGGCTCGAACTGATCCACCGTGACGAAGTCGTGAACGACCTTCACGTCAGTGTCGAAACTGATGACAGCTATCTCCACCCTCTTTGACGCAAGAGGATCTTCCGCCATGCTGGATTTGAAGGCGCGGAGACCGTCGTTGAGGGCTTGAATCGGAGCGCCTTGCATGGAGCCAGACGTGTCTAGCAGCAAAACGCATGGGCACCGGGGCTCGGGGTTTTCGGCGAATTCAACCACTTCCTCCAGCTTCGGCGAGTCGACCATAGCGAGTCTCCCTTTGTCCAGCAGCGTGTCATCCGCGTTCGTGGGTTCCCTCCGCAGAGGGCTGCAAATACTAGCGCGATGGCCGCTAGGGTCAAGAAAATTCCGTGCGAGACCACCAACCCACCCAGCGCCGAACTTGGCGAGGCGGGCACAGGTACAGTAGGCGTCCAGCAACCGGGGATGACGTCAGGCAACGATCGTTCAATCCACCAATCGACAATCGCCGTCAGATGACACCAGCCCCTCGCCGCTACAGAAGAGGTGCGTGATCAGGTCGCTCGCGAGGGCCTTCGGGTCATTCTCCAACGAAGCGTTTTCGGCTCGGCAGCGGGCGTCATTGCGCGTGCATGTCCGAACACTGCGTACGGACGTTGCACGCGCTACTACGACTGTTCCGTCGGAACGGGGAGACGAGCGGCGCGGATCGGCAATAGGCCGGAGAGCGTCGCGACCTGGCGCATCGTAGGGATGAGGAGCATCAACCTCCTTTGATCAGCTTGCCTTTCCTTTCTTTCTCAGTTCCTCAGCGACCAAAGTCTTCATGGCATCTACCGTCCGAGCCTGCATTGCCTTCCCGTTCATAAAGAAAGTCGGGGTTCCACGGACGTTGACCGTACTTCCAAGGGCCGTTTCCGCCTGGACTTGCTTCTTGACCTCTTCGGAGTCCATGTCGGCTTGAAACTTCTGCATGTCGAGCCCGAGCTTCTCGGCGATGCCCCTGATGGCTTCGGGCGAGAGGTTGCTCTTGTAGAGCTCGTCGTGTGCCTCCCAAAATTTACCTTGCTTACCCGCAGCGATAGCAGCACGTGCTGCAGGATTGGCGTATGAGTGCATGGGGAGCGGAAACTGCTTCATCACGAAGTTTACGTCGTTCGGATACGCTTTCAGAACCTCTTCCACGACCGGCGCGGCCTGCTTGCAATAGGGGCACTGGAAGTCAGAGAACATGGTTATTGTCACCAGAGCACCCTTCGGACCCCGCACGGCCGAATCGGCGATTGGTATATCGTAGACCTTATTCGGATCGATCTGTTGTGGCTGGGAGCCTTGAACTCTGGCGAGGAGCGCCGTCTGGTCTTTATCGATCTTGTCGAGCTTGGTGAGGATTTCCTTTTGTACACCCCGCTGCGCATACTGTGCATAGCCGATAGCGGCGACTACCAGCGAGACTATGACGACTTGAATGACGCGCTTGCTGATCATGGTAAGTCCTCCCTCTTCGATCTATGATCCAAGATACGTATATGAAAATAGGTTGGGGTGCCACGAGCCCTCATCTCAGGTCACAAATTGAGAGCGACGCGGTCATCCTACAGAGACAGTACCGAAGGATCGGTCTCGATTTCAAGCGGGGTCGCATGGTCTGGGTTCCTGCTCGGCATTTTTCACGATCGGGGCCGAAACGACAGACGTTCAGCCCGAAGGTTTCTTCAGCTCTTCCTCGATCAAGGCCTTGAAGGCGTCGAGCGAGCGGCTCTGCGCCATTCTTCCATTGATGAAGAAGCTCGGCGTGCCGCGGACGCCCGCCACCTTCCCCTGCCGCACCTCGAGGTCCACCTGCCCCTTGACCGCCGGCGACGTCATGTCGGCCTCGAACTTCGGTACGTCGAGGCGGAGCTTTTCGGCGATACTCCGAATCGTCTGCGGCGAGAGATCACCCACGTGTTTGAAGAGTTCGTCGTGCATCTCCCAGAACTTGCCCTGCTTGCCGGCGGCGAGCGCGGCCCGCGCGGCCGGGTCGGCGTTCGGGTGCATCGGCAGCGGGAAGTTCTTGTACACGAAGTTGACGTTCTGCGGGTACGCTTTGAGCACCTGATCGACGAGCGCCGTCGCCTGCGCGCAATACGGGCACTGGAAGTCGGAGAACTCGACGATCGTGACCGGGGCGTCCTTCGGGCCGCGGACGTAGGCGTTCGCGAGCGGGATCTCGTGCTTCTGCGCGGTGATGGGTTCCGCGGCGGCCGCGCCCCTCGTCAGCAGGTACGCGGGAGCCGAGAGGGCGACCATGATAGCACAGCACAAGAGCCATCGAGTTCGCGTCATCGGCACTCCTTCCACGGCAGTCGCTCGGCGGGGGCTCCGCCGTTGCGCTCGTACACTAGCGACCGTCGACCCGACAATTCAAGCGGGGCGGGTCGTCTCCGCGAGGCGGGCCGCGATGACCGCGCGTACCTCGTCACGCAGTCGCGTACGGTCGTCGTAGGTGAGCTCGGCCGTCGAGATCGGCCGCTCGACGAAGATGTCGCACTCCCCCGGTAGGATCGAGAGATAGCCGCCCTTCGGCATGATCGCCGCCGTGCCTCGACAGACGATCGGCACCACCGGGATCCTCATATGAATGGCCGCCGCGAACGGGCCCTTCTTGAAGGGCAGGAGGGCGCCGTCGCGCGAGCGGGTGCCCTCGGGGAAGATGATGAGCGAGCAGCGCTCCTCGACGGCGACGTGGTTCAGCAGTTGGATCGCCTCGAGCGGGTTGTCGCGGTCGACGGGCACCATGCCCATGGTGCGCAGCACCGTGCCGAGGACGGGCTCGGCGAAGAGATCGCGCTTGGCGACGAAGCGATTGTGGCCGGGGAGGTAGCCGAGCAGCGCGGGGATGTCGAAGTTGCTCTGGTGGTTCGGCGCGAAGATGTACGGCCCCCGTCCGGTGAGGTGCTCGAGGCCGTGCATGTGGACGCGCACCCCGCAGGCGCGCGCCAGGTTGCGCGCCGAGATCTTGGCGAACTCCCAGGCGACACTCTTCCACGGCAGCGCGCGGTGCAGCACCACCGCGATCGAGCCCATGGAGAAAAGCATGCCGCGAAAGATGAAGCGGTTGACGACGGCGCGTGCACGCTGGCGTTCCGCGGCCGCGGCATCGGCGACGAGCGTCGAGTCATGCGACGGAGGAACCATCCGCGGCGGCGAACATACGCGCGGGGCGGGGGACTGACAAGCGGCGCGTGTCCCGTCCGGCGGTCGCCATCCCACGCCCTCGCTTGCGTCCGCCGCGGTCCGCATCTAAGTCAGGACGCGATGCGGATCTACTTGATCTCGCCGACGCACTACGCCGCCGACGGCTCGCTCCACAAGACGACGCGCTACTGGACGAGCGCGACCACGTTGCCGTACCTGAAGGCGATCACGCCGCTGGAGCACGAGGTGTCGTTCGTCGACGAGCTCTTCTACGACGTCGACCTCGGGCACCCCTGCGACGTCGTCGGCATCACGGCGATGGGGCCACAGATCGCGCGCGCCTACGACCTCGCTGCGGAGTTCCGCCGTCGCGGTCGCAAGGTGGTCCTCGGCGGCACCTGGGTGACGCTCACCGCCGAGGAGTCGCTGCGGCACTGCGATGCGGTCGTCGCGGGCGAGGCGGAGACGGTGTGGGCGGACGTTCTGCACGACCTCGCGGCGGGACGGAGCCGCGGCATCTACCGCGCCGCGGGCTGGAGCTCACTCGCCGGCATGGCCACGTTCGACTACACGAGCCTGCCGCTCTTCAAGCAGGACGCCTTCCGCTCGAGCGCGCTCTACCGGATGTACTTCCACTGGCCGGTCATCTTCTCGCGCGGCTGCCCGCACCCCTGCGAGTACTGCGCGGTGCAGACGTACTACCAGCGCTCGTACCGTACCCGCCCCGTCGACGACGTCATGGCCGATCTGCGCGCCATCCAGCGCCACGGCGGCAACCGCATCCTCTTCCTCGACGACAACCCGATCGCCCATCCCGAGAAGGCGAAGGAGCTCTTCCGGGCGATGATCCCGCTCAAGGTCAAGTGGGCGTCGCAGTCGACGATCAACATCGCGCGCGACCCCGAGCTGCTCGACCTCGCGGCGCGCAGCGGCTGCGTCAGCCTCTCGATCGGCCTCGAGAGCATCAACGAAGAGAGCCTCGCCGGCGTCCGCAAGGACTTCAACCAAGCGCCGCGGTTCACCGAGGACATCGCCAAGCTCCGCCGTCGGGGTATCCAGGTGATCGCGCTCATCATGGTCGGGCTCGACGGCGACACGCCCGACACCTTCGGGCGGACGCTGCGGTTTCTGATCGACAGCAAGATCTCCTTCCTCAAGCTCTTCACGCCGTGCCCGTATCCGGGGACGAAGTATCACGAGGATATGCTCAAGGCCGGCCGGATCCTCGACGGCAACTGGGCGCGCTACGACTATGGCTCGCCGCTCATCCGCCCGACGGGGATGACGGCGGACGAGATGATCGACGGTTTCCGGTACGTCTACGAGGGCTTCTACTCGGTACGGAACATCGTGCGACGCTTCACGCCGCCGCCGCCGGGGCAGCTGATGGAGAGCCTCGCGTACGTCGTCGCCAACCTCAAAGTGAACCGCTACCTGCGCTCGCACGAGCGCGCCTGGGCGACCATCAGCTAGCTAGTGTATTGGTGCCATGCCCCAGGTGTTTCACCGCAGCACGAACACCTTCTCACGAGTGAGCATCTTCGGCGCGCTCTTTTTCATCGCCGCGGCGACGTATGGGCTGGCGCTCATCAACCGCTCGGCGTACGTCACCCAGGCCGGCGTCGCGCGCGCGCAACCGATTCAGTTCAGTCATCGCCACCACGCCGGTGAGCTCGGTATCGACTGTCGCTACTGCCACACGTCGGTCGAGCGCACCGCCTCCGCCGGCGTTCCGCCGACGCAGACCTGCATGAACTGCCACGCGCAGATCTGGGTCGACAGCCCGGTGCTCGAGCCGGTGCGCGCCAGCTACCGCACCGACACGTCGATCCGCTGGACGCGGGTGCACGATCTCCCCGACTACGTGTACTTCGACCACTCCATCCACGTGCAGAAGGGTGTCGGCTGCGCCACCTGTCACGGGCGCGTCGATCAGATGAACCTCACGTGGCAGGAGTCGTCGCTGCAGATGGAATGGTGCCTCGACTGCCATCGCAATCCGGAGCGCTACGTGCGACCGCGCGCGGAGGTCTTCGACATGGCGTGGGAGCCGCCGGCCAACCAACTCGACCTCGGACGCGAGCTGATGCGGACCTACAAGATCCAACGCCTCACCGACTGCTACACCTGCCACCGATGAGCGGGAGCGTAGTGTAATATGAACGACGCGCTCGACCTGGACGCGATTCGGCGCCGCCTCGCGACGAGCGAGGGACGGCGCTTCTGGCGCAGCCTCGACGAGGTCGCCGAGACCGCGGCGTTCACCGAGTTGCTGCAGCAGGAGTTTCCGCGGCAGGCGGCGCCGATCGCCGAGGGCGTCGATCGCCGGCAGTTCCTGCGCCTGATGAGCGCCTCGCTGGCGCTCGCGGGGCTCGGCGCCTGCACGCGCCAGCCGCCCGAGTACATCGTGCCGTACGCGAAGGCGCCCGAGGACGGGATCGTGCCGGGCGAGCCGCTCTTCTTCGCGACCGCGATGCCGCTCGGCGGCGGTGCCCTCGGGCTGCTCGTCGAGAGTCACATGGGGCGACCGACCAAGGTCGAGGGCAACCCGCAGCATCCGCTGAGCCTCGGCGCGACCGACGTCTACGCGCAGGCGTCGGTCCTCGGGCTCTATGATCCCGATCGCTCGCAGGTGATCACCAGCGCGGGCGAGATCCGGCCGTGGAGCGCGTTTCTCGCGACGTTGCGCGCGGCGCTGGAGGCGCAGCGCGCCAAGGGCGGCGCCGGGCTCCGCATCCTCACCGAGACGGTGACGTCGCCGACCCTGGCGCAGCAGATTCGCGACCTCCTCGCCGAGTATCCACAGGCGCGCTGGCACCAGTACGAGCCACTCGCCCGCGACGCTGCTGCGGCGGGCCTGCGGAGCGCCATCGGCGACGACGCCGAGGTGCACCACCGTGTGGAGCGCGCGGACGTGATCCTCGCGCTCGACGCCGATTTCCTCGCCTGTGGTCCGACCGCTGTCCGCGACATGCGCGCGTTCAGCATGCGACGCCGGCCCGCCGCGGGCGCGCCGATGAATCGCCTCTACGTCGTCGAGCCGATGCCGACGGTGACCGGCGGCGTCGCCGATCATCGCTTGGCGCTCCGCGCCGGTGACGTCGAGCGTCTGGCGCGCGCGGTCGCCGCGGCGGTCGGCGTTCGCGGCGTCACCGCGCCGGGTGGTCTCGCGACGCACGCGGCGTGGATCGCCGCGGTCGCGCGCGATCTCGCGGCGCACAAGGGCGCGAGCCTCGTCATCGCCGGCGAGGCGCAGCCGCCGGCGGTACACGCGCTGGTACTGGCGATGAATGAGACGCTCGGCAACATCGGGCCTATCGTGATCTACGCGCAGCCGTTCACGATGCCGGGCGAGCAAGCGGCGTCGCTCGGCCGGCTCGCGGACGACATGGAGGCGGGGCGTGTCGATCTCCTGCTGATCCTCGAGGGCAACCCGGTCGCGACGGCGCCCGCCGACCTGCGTTTCGCCGCGCGCCTCGAGAAGGTGGGCTTGCGCATCCGCCTCGGGCTCTACGACGACGAGACGTCGCGGCTCTGCCATTGGCACGTGCCCGCCGCGCACTATCTCGAGTCGTGGAGCGACGCGCGCGCCTACGACGGCACCGCGACGGTCATTCAGCCGCTGATCGCGCCGCTCTACGACGGCAAGACCGCCCACGAGCTGCTCGCCGCGTGCTCGCAGCGGGGCGACGGCGCGCAATCAGCGTACGATCTGGTGCGCGACTACTGGAAGCGCCAACCCTTCAGCGGCGATTTCGAGGCGTACTGGCGGCGCGCGCTGCACGACGGTCTCGTCCCGGGTACGTCGGGGTTGCTGCGCATCCCGAAGGGGCGCGGCGAAGGCGTCGTGCCGCCGTGGGTGGAGCCGGCGGCCGCGGCCGGCGCGCTCGAGATCAGCTTCCGGCCCGACCCGACGATCTACGACGGCCGATTCGCCAACAACGGTTGGCTGCAGGAGCTGCCGAAGGCAATGACGCGGCTCACCTGGGACAACGCCGCGTGCCTCGCGCCCGCGACCGCGGAGCGCTTGGGCCTCGCCAACGAAGACGTGGTCGAGCTGCGCCGCGGCGAGCGCGCGGTGCGCGCCCCGGTCTGGATCGTGCCGGGGCACGCCGCCGACGCCGTCACCGTGCATCTCGGCTACGGGCGAACGCGCGTCGGGCGGGTGGGGAACGGCGCCGGCTTCGACGCCTATGTGATGCGCACGAGCGACGCCATGTGGATCGGGCGCGACCTCGAAATCCGCAAAACCGGCGAGCGCTACGCGCTCGCGTGCACGCAGGATCATCAGAGCATGGAGGGCCGCGACCTGATACGCGCGGCGACGATCGACGAGTATCGCGCCGATCCCGCCGTTCTGCGTGAGCGCGCGCCCGAGGAGCCCGGCGACCTCTCAATGTACCCGCCGCATCGTTACGAGGGGTACGCCTGGGGGATGGCGATCGACTTGAGCGCCTGCACCGGCTGCAACGCCTGCGTCGTCGCCTGCCAGGCCGAGAACAACATCGCAGTCGTCGGCAAGGACCAGGTGGGACGCGGCCGCGAGATGCACTGGATCCGCGTCGATCGCTACTTCGAGGGGGCTCTCGACGCGCCCGCGATCCATCATCAGCCGGTGCCGTGCATGCACTGCGAGCTCGCGCCGTGCGAGGTGGTGTGCCCGGTGAGCGCGACCGTGCACAGCAGCGAAGGCTTGAATCAGATGATCTACAACCGCTGCGTCGGCACCAAGTACTGCTCGAACAACTGCCCCTACAAGGTGCGGCGCTTCAACTTCTATCTGTACTCGGACTGGGCGACCGAGAGCCTGAAGCTGCAGCGCAATCCCGACGTCACCGTCCGCAGCCGCGGTGTCATGGAGAAGTGCACCTACTGCGTGCAGCGGATTCAGCACGCCAAGATCAAGGCGGAGAAAGAGGATCGGGGCGTGCGCGACGGCGAGATCGTGCCCGCGTGCGCGCAGGCGTGCCCGGCGGAGGCGATCGTCTTCGGCGATCAGAACGATCCCGCGAGCCGGGTGGCGAAGCTCAAGGCCGAGCCGCGCAACTACGCGCTTCTCGGCGAGCTCAACGCGCGTCCGCGCACGACGTATCTCGCGAAGCTCGGGAATCCGAATCCGGAGCTGACACGCGGATGAGCACCCCCGTCCTCGAGGCGCGGCGCGACAGCCGGCCGCCGGTCATCGCGCCCGGTCACACCTTCGAGACCGTCACCGACCGCATCAGCCGCGTCGTCCTGCGTCGCGGAACGCCGCGCGGATGGATCGTCGGCTTCGCGCTCTCGTTCTGCCTTATGATGGTGCTCTTCTACTCGGTTGCCGCGTTGTTGTTCCGCGGCATCGGTATCTGGGGCATCAACCAGCCCGTCGAGTGGGGTTTCGACATCGTCAACTTCGTCTGGTGGATCGGCATCGGGCACGCCGGCACGCTCATCTCCGCGATCCTCCTCTTGCTCAAGCAGGAGTGGCGCACCTCGATCAACCGCTTCGCCGAGGCGATGACGCTCTTCGCGGTCGCGTGCGCCGGGCTCTACCCGGTGCTGCACCTCGGGCGCCCGTGGCTCGCCTATTGGCTCTTCCCGTATCCGAACACGATGGGGATGTGGCCACAGTTTCGCAGCCCGCTCATCTGGGACGTGTTCGCGGTCTCGACCTACCTGACGGTGTCGTTGATGTTCTGGTTCGTCGGCTTGATTCCGGACCTGGCGACCTTGCGCGACCGCTCGCCGAGCCGCATCGGGCGCGGCGTCTACGGCATCCTCGCCATGGGGTGGCGCGGCTCCGCCAAGCACTGGCACCGCTACGAGACCGCGTATCTGCTGCTCGCCGGCCTGTCGACGCCGTTGGTTGTTTCGGTGCACACCATCGTCAGCTTCGACTTCGCGGTCTCGGTGGTGCCGGGATGGCACGCGACGATCTTCCCGCCCTACTTCGTCGCCGGCGCGATCTATTCCGGGTTCGCGATGGTGATGACGCTCGCGATCCCGATCCGCAAGTTCTACAACCTCGAAGACTTCCTCACGATGCGCCACCTCGACAACATGGCGCGCGTGATGCTCGCGACCGGCTTGATCGTCGCCTATGGCTACATGATGGAGACGTTCATGGCTTGGTACGGCGGCAATCCGTACGAGAGCTTCATGATCCTCAACCGCTTCGGCGGTCCGTACGCGCCGCAGTACTGGCTGCTGATCACCTGCAACGTCGTCATCCCGCAGGTGCTGTGGTTCCGGCGCGTACGCGCGAGCATCCCGGCACTCTTCGTCGTGTCGCTGATCGTCAACCTCGGCATGTGGCTCGAGCGCTACATCATCATCGTGGTGAGCCTGCATCGCGACTTCCTGCCGTCGTCGTGGGGGATGTACAGCGGCTCGATCTACGATTGGTCGATGTTCGTCGGCTCGATCGGGCTTTTCCTGAGCCTCCTCTTCCTCTTCATCCGCTACCTGCCGATGATCTCGATCTTCGAGATGCGGACGCTCGTCCCGGGCGCCGAGGTGAAGGAGGAGACGCCGTGAAGCGGCCGCCGATCTACGGGCTTCTCGCCGAGTTCGACACCCCGACCGAGCTCGTGACCGCCGTACGCAAGGCGCGCGCCGCGGGCTATCGCGTCATGGACGCGTACTCGCCCTTTCCGATCGAGGAGCTCGCGGAAGCGCTGCATTTCCACGATCGCCGGCTGTCCATGATCGTGCTCGGCGGCGGCATCACCGGCGGCCTCGTCGGCTACCTCCTCCAGTACTGGACGTCGGTCGTCGAGTACCCGCTGAACATCGGCGGGCGGCCCCTTCACAGCTGGCCGTCGTTCATCCCGGTGACCTTCGAGACCACCGTCCTCTTCGCGGCGCTCTCCGCCGTGCTCGGCATGCTGGCGCTCAACGGGCTGCCGATGCCCTATCATCCGGTCTTCAACGTGCCGCGCTTCGCGCTTGCCTCGCGCGATCAATTCTTCCTCTGCATCGAGGCCGTCGATCCGCACTTCGATCGCGAGATCACCCGGCGGTTCCTCGAGCGTCTCGATCCGCAGAGCATTGCCGAGGTGGCGCACTGATGCGCGCCGTGCTCGTCCGCGTCGCGCTCGTCGGCGTCGTCACGCTCGCGGGCGGGGGCTGCCGCCGGGACATGCAGGACGCGCCCCGCTACGATCCCTACGAGGTGAGCACGTTCTTCAAGGACGGGCGCGCCTCGCGTCACCTGGTTGCGGGTACCGTCGCCCGCGGCCAGCTCCACGAAGACGCCGCCATCTACACCGGCAAGTCGGCGGACGGCTTCGTGAGCGCGCTGCCGTTTCCACTGACGCACGCCGTCCTCGACCGCGGCCACGAGCGCTACGACATCTACTGCTCGCCCTGCCACGACCGCGTCGGCACCGGCGCCGGGATGATCGTGCAGCGCGGCTACAAGCCGCCGCCGTCGCTCCACGAGGAGCGGCTGCGGAAACTGCCGCTCGGCTACTTCTTCGACGTGATGACGAACGGCTTCGGGGTGATGCCGGGCTACGCGCCGCAGGTTCCGGAGGACGATCGCTGGGCGATCGCCGCCTACATCCGCGCCTTGCAGCGGAGCCAGCACGCGAGCGTCGACGACGTCCCGCCCGCCGACCGTGGCGCGCTCGACGCGCCGGCGCCGGGCGCGCCATCCGGCGTGAAGGAAGCGGGCCATGGCGCGTCTTGATCCCACCATGCCCGGGCTCCATCTCGCGCCCGACCACGTGTTCGTGCGCGTGCAGCGCGTCGCGGGCGCCGTCGGCGCGGGCGCGATCCTTCTCTGCGTCGCCGGCGCGTTGCTCAATCCGGCGGCGTTCTTCCGCGCCTATCTCGTCGCGTATCTCTTTTGGTTCGGCATCGCGCTCGGCTCGCTCGCGATCCTCATGGTGCAGTACGTGACCGGCGGTGCCTGGGGCGCCGTCGTGCGCCGCGTCCTCGAGTCCGGCACCCGCACCTTGCCGCTCATGGCCGTCCTCTTCGTGCCGCTCGCCTTCGGGCTCCCGTACCTCTACGTCTGGGCGCGGCCGGAGGTGGTCGCGCACGACGCCCTCCTGCAGCACCAGCGCATCTATTTGAACGTCCCGTTCTTCCTCGTCCGCGCCGCGTTCTACTTCGCGGTGTGGATCACCGTCACGCACTTCCTCAATCGCTGGTCGCTCGCGCAGGACAGCCGCCCCGAGCCGCGTCTCGAGCGCCGTCTCGAGATGCTGAGCCGCGCCGGCCTCATGCTCTACGGCCTCACCGAGACCTTCGCCGCGATCGATTGGGCGATGTCCCTCGACCCACACTGGGCGTCGACGATCTACGGCATCCTCCTCATGGGCGGGCAGGGGCTCGCGGCCTTCGCGTTCGTCATTCCGGTGGCGGCGATACTCGCGCGCCGTCCGCCGCTTTCGCGCATCATCACGCCCGATCAGTTCCACGACCTCGGGAAGCTCATGCTCGCGTTCGTGATGTTGTGGGCGTACTTTTCCTTTTCGCAGTTCCTGATCATCTGGTCGGGCAATCTGCCCGAGGAGATCCCCTGGTATCTGCGCCGCATCCAAGGCGGCTGGCTGTGGGTCGGCATTCTCCTCGCGCTCGCGCACTTCATGCTGCCGTTCGTCGTCTTGCTGTCACGCGACGTGAAGCGGCGACCGCGGGTGCTCGCGCTCGTCGCCGGCATGCTCATCGTCGCGCGCTTCGTCGACATCTTCTGGCTGGTGCGCCCGACACAAGGGTCCGCGGGCCTCGAGCTGCACTGGCTCGACTTCGTCACCCCGTTCGCGATCGGCGGCCTCTGGCTCTGGGTGTTCGTGTGGCAGCTCGGGACCCGGCCGCTCGTCCCGGTGAACGATCCCTGCCTGCCGGTGATGGAGGCTGCGTGAGCGACGCACGCGACGCAGGCGTCGGTCACGAGTCGCGCGACGTGCGCGTGCAGCCGATCGTCCTCGCGTTCGTCGGGCTCGCGGTCGCGGCCGTCCTCGCGCAGGTGCTGATGTACGTGCTGCTGGGCGCGTTCACCGCCCGGGAGGAGCGCGCCAGCCAGCCGGCGAGCCCGCTCGCCGCGTCCTACGGGCGCCAGGCGCCGCCCGCGCCGCGGTTGCAAGTGGCGCCGCGCGACGACCTCCGGCAGCTGCGCGCGCGTGAGGACGGGCTCCTGCACGGGTATGCGTGGGTCGACCGCCAGGCCGGTGTGACGCGGATTCCGATCGAGCGCGCGATCGAGCTGCTGGCGACGCGCGGCCTGCCGGGCGCCGGCGCGCCGGCGGCACCGGCGGATGCCGGGCCCGGCGGCGGTACGACGCCGTGACGACCTCCGCTGTGACGACCTCCGGCATGACGCGGCGGCGCCGTCGCGCGACGTGCGGGACACTGGCGCTGCTTCTCCTGCTCGCGCCGCACGGAGCGGCGGAGACGGCGCCCGACACCCAACCCGCCGCGGCAGGCGCGCCGCCGCTCGTCGACACGCGCCCGCCGGCGCTGCGTGAGGTCGCGATCGAGCAGCGGCTCGACGCACAGGTGCCGCTCGACCTCGCGTTTCGCGACGAGAGCGGCGCGCCCGTCAACCTCGGCCAATACTTCGGCACGCGCCCGGTGATCCTCTCGCTCGTCTACTACCAGTGTCCGATGCTCTGCACGTTGGTGCTGAACGGGCTAGTACGGGCGCTCCGCGTCCTCTCCTTCGATCCCGGCCGCGAGTTCGAGATCGTGACCGTGAGCTTCAATCCGCGCGAGACGCCTGAGCTCGCGGCGACGAAGAAGGCGACCTACCTCGGCGAGTACGATCGGCCGGGCGCCGCCGCGGGCTGGCACTTCCTCACCGGCGACGCCGATGCCATCGAGCGCCTCGCGCGCGCCGTCGGCTTTCACTACACCTACGTGCCCGAAGAGCAGCAGTTCGCGCACGCCGCCGCGATCATGGTGCTGACACAAGACGGGCGGGTCGCGCGCTACTTCTTCGGTGTCGAGTACTCGCCGCGCGACCTGCGCTTCGGCCTGATCGACGCCGCCGAGCACAAGATCGGCACCGCCGTCGATCACCTGCTGCTCTACTGCTACCGCTACGATCCGGCGACCGGCAAGTACGGCGCGATCGCGATGAATCTCGTCCGCGCCGGCGGGCTCGTGACCGTGCTCGCGCTCGTCGGCTTCGTTTTAATGATGCGCCGGCACGAGACGTGCCGGCACGAGAGGCGCGTGGTGGGGAGGAGCTGAGCATGCTCGAAAAGCTCGGCCTCTTCCCGGCGGCGGCCTCGACGCACGCGGGACGCGTCGACGCGCTCTACCTCTTCCTCATCGGCGTCAGCGCCTTCTTCGCGATCCTCATCGCGACCTTGATCGTCGTCTTCGCGTTCAAGTACCGCCGTCGCTCCGACGACGAGCAGCCGAAGCTGATCGAGGGCTCGCTCGCGCTCGAGCTCACGTGGAGTATCGTCCCGTTCGGCATCGCGATGCTGATCTTCCTCTGGGGCGCGCAGCTCTTCGTGTCGCTGAAGACGCCGCCGAAGAACGCGCTCGACGTCTTCGTCGTCGGTCGGCAATGGATGTGGAAGGTGCAGCACCTCGAGGGCCGGCGTGAGATCGACGAGCTGCACGTGCCGGTGGGGCGGCCCGTGAAGCTGACGCTCACCTCCGAGGACGTGATCCACAGCTTTTTCGTGCCGGCGTTTCGCATCAAGCAGGATGCGGTGCCCGGGCGCTACACCGAGGAGTGGTTCGAGGCGACCGCGGTCGGCAGCTACCATCTCTTCTGCTCGCAGTACTGCGGAACGGAGCACTCGCGTATGATCGGTCGGGTCGTCGTCATGGAGCCGGCGGACTACCAGGCCTGGCTCTCCGGCGACGGAAGGCCCGCTGCGGGCGCGAACGCGGCGCTGGCGACGAACGCGGCCGCGGTTTCCGTCGCGACGGCGGGCGAAGGGCTCTTCAAGGACCTCGGCTGCGCCACGTGCCACAAGAGCAAGCCGGGCGCGCTCGGACCCTCCTTGGCCGGCGTCTTCGGGAGCCAGGTGCAGTTGCAGAGCGGCGCGAGCGTCGCGGCCGACGAGAGCTATCTCCGCGAGTCGATTCTCAACCCGGACGCGAAGATCGTCGCCGGCTACCAGCCGGTGATGCCGACCTTCCAAGGACAGGTCAGCGAGGAGGACCTCTTGCAGCTCATCACCTACATCAAGACGTTGCGGAGCTCATGAGCGACACCAACTATCTGAACGTCGACTACGGGATCCGCTCCTGGCTCCTGACGGTCGATCACAAGCGCATCGCGCTCCTCTATCTCGGGTCGATCACCGTGATGTTTTTCCTCGGCGGTGTCTTCGCGTTGATGATCCGACTCGAGCTCCTCACCCCCGCCGCCGACGTCGTGCAGGCGGACACCTACAACAAGCTCTTCACCATGCACGGCATCATCATGGTGTTCTTCTTCCTGATCCCGTCGATTCCGGCGACGCTCGGCAACTTCTTGGTGCCGATGATGATCGGGGCGCGCGACCTCGCGTTCCCGAGGCTCAACCTCGCGAGCTGGTACATCTTCCTGGTGGGCGCGCTCTTCACGCTGTGGGCGGTGTTCACCGGCGGCGTCGACACCGGGTGGACGTTCTACACGCCGTACAGCACGGTCGGCGCCAACACCAAGGTGATCCCCGCCGCCGTCGGCATCTTCATCAACGGCTTCTCGTCGATCCTGACCGGCCTCAACTTCATCGTCACCATTCACCGCATGCGCGCGCCGGGCCTCACCTGGTTCCGCCTGCCGCTCTTCATCTGGGCGACGTACGCCACCAGCGTCATCTTCATCCTCGGCACGCCGGTGATCGCGATCACGCTCGCGCTCGTCGGCGTCGAGCGCGCATTTCACATCGGCATCTTCGACCCGGCGATCGGCGGCGACCCGATCCTCTTCCAACACCTCTTCTGGTTCTACTCGCACCCCGCCGTCTACATCATGATCCTGCCGAGCATGGGCGTGGTGAGCGAGCTCATCACCTGCTTCGCGCGCAAGTCGCCGTTCGGCTACTCGTTCATCGCCATCTCGAGCCTGGCGATCGCGTTCCTCGGCTTTTTGGTGTGGGGACACCACATGTTCGTCTCCGGGCAATCGGCGTACGCGAGCCTGATCTTCTCGTTCCTGAGCTTCGCGGTCGCGATCCCGTCGGCGGTCAAGGTCTTCAACTGGACGGCGACGCTCTACCGCGGCTCGATCGCGTTCCAGGCGCCGATGCTCTACGCGCTCGGGTTCATCGGCCTCTTCACGATCGGCGGGCTCACCGGCCTCTTCCTCGCCTCGCTCGGTCTCGACGTCCACGTGCACGACACCTACTTCGTCGTCGCGCACTTCCACTACATCATGGTCGGCGGCGCGCTCATGGGGTACCTCGGCGGCATTCACTTCTGGTGGCCGAAGATCACCGGACGGATGTATCCCGAGACGTTGTCGAAGATCGCCGCGCTGGTCGTCTTCCTCGGCTTCAACCTCACCTTCTTCCCGCAGTTCATTCTCGGCTACCTCGGCATGCCGCGGCGCTATCACGTCTACCCCGACGAGTTTCAGGTGCTGAACGTGATGTCGACCGCCGGGGCGTCGGTCCTCGGCCTCGGCTACCTGCTGCCGATGGGCTATCTCCTCTGGTCGCTGCGCTACGGTGCGCGCGCGCCCGCCAACCCGTGGCAGGCGACCGGCCTCGAGTGGCAGACCCCGTCGCCGCCGCCGACCGAGAACTTCGTGGTGACGCCGATCGTCACCGGACCGGCCTACTGCTACGCCGGCGAGGAGGCCGAAGTTGTCTGATCACGTCGGCACGCTGCCCGCGGCGACCGCCCATCAGTTCGACGATGCCGTGCAACAGCGCGACGCCTCCGGCCTCGGGATGTGGGTCTTCCTCGTCACCGAGATCCTCTTCTTCGGCGGACTCTTCACCATTTATACCGTCTATCGCTCGCTCTACCCGGAGGCCTTCGGGCACGCGAGTGGCACCCTCGACATCACCCTCGGCGCCGTCAATACCGCCGTGCTGATCGGCAGCAGCCTCACCATGGCGCTCGCCGTCCACACCGCCCAGGTGAGCCGCAACCGCCGCCTCGTCGCGCTCTTTCTCTGCGCCACGATCGTCCTCGGCGGCGTCTTCCTCGGCATCAAGGGCGTCGAGTACGCGCAGAAGTTCCACGAGCATCACGTCCCCGGCCCGTCGTTCCACTACAGCGGCGCCGATGCGCAGCACGCCGAGCTCTTCTTCTGCCTGTACTTCCTGATGACCGGCCTGCACGCGCTCCACATGGTGATCGGCGTCGGCCTCCTCAGCGTCCTCGCCGTCATGGCGCTCCGCGGCCGCTTCGGGCCGTCGTACTACACGCCCGTCGAGCTCACCGGCCTCTACTGGCACTTCGTCGACATCGTGTGGATCTTTCTCTTCCCGCTGCTCTACCTCGTCGAGCGCCACTCGTGACCGGAGAGGATCGCATGACCGAGCACGCCGCGCCGCACGCGCACGTCGTGCCACTGGCGGTCTACTTCGGCGTCTTCATCGCGCTGTTGGTATTCACGGGCGCCACCACCGCGATCGCGTTCGTCGATCTCGGGCGGTTCAACGTCGCGGTGGCGCTGACGATCGCGGTCGTCAAGGCGTCGCTCGTGCTGCTGTACTTCATGCACCTGCGCTACACCTCGCGGCTGACGCTCGTGTTCGTCGGCATCGCGTTCTTCTGGCTCGGCACGATGATCGGGCTCACGATGAGCGACATCGTGAGCCGCGGCTGGTTCGGCGCCTGATCCGAAATTAGGCAGTAACCGAGTAGCCGTCGCGCTTGTTGACCGAAACATAGGGTTCTTTGACGTTGCCACATGGTCCGGGGCCTGTAACCATTCGCT
This sequence comes from Deltaproteobacteria bacterium, assembly GCA_016200545.1. Lineage (GTDB taxonomy): Bacteria > Desulfobacterota > Binatia > UTPRO1 > UTPRO1 > DP-19. The sequence goes on from JACQEO010000031.1 coordinate 30,566, forward strand.
GAGGGGGATTCGAACCATGCCCGATGCGCGTCAGGGCGGCTGCCAGTGCGGCGTCGTTCGTTACGAGGTCCAAGGTGAGCCCCTCGCCGTTGGAATCTGCCATTGCACGGAGTGCCAACGTCAATCCGGCAGCGCGTTCGCTATGAGTATGATCGTTCCCAAAGACGCGTTTCGGATCCTCCAAGGCCACCTCAAGACCTTTACGCGCACCTCGGACAGCGGCCGCCCCGTAATCTGCGCGTTCTGCGCCGATTGCGGGACTCGCATTCATCATGAGCCTCGGTACCTTCAGGGCGTTCTCAACATCAAGCCCGGCACGCTCGACGACACTTCATTCCTCGCACCTACGATCGAGGTGTGGTCGGCACGAAAGCATTCGTGGGTAGGGCTTCCTTCAAGCCTTCGCTCCTTCGAGCGGCAACCACCTTCCAGCGCGTGAACCGCGCAGCGGTGGTTGTGTCGTGCCGTTTCGATCAGTGCTATGCGACCCGTGGACTATTGGAGGGCGTCTGATGCTCAAGTTCTACTACGCACCCCACACGTGCGCGCTCGCATCACACATCGCCCTGGAGCAGGCTGGGGCCGACTACGAAACCGTCCGGGTGGATTTCGCCACCAACGGTCAGCGCACGCCCGAGTACTTGGCGATCAATCCCAAGGGCCGGGTTCCGGCTCTGGTCACCGACCGAGGTGTCTTGACCGAGACTCCAGCCATCCTGATGTTCATTTGCCAGCGCTACCCGAACGCCCGATTGGCGCCCCTCGACGATGTGTTCGCACTGGCGCAAGTGCAGTCGTTCAACAGCTATTTGTGCTCCACGGTTCATGTAGCGCATGCGCATCGAATGCGAGGGTATCGGTGGGCCGACGACCCCGCCGCGATCGCAGAAATGCAGCGCAAGGCGCCAGCGGCGGTCGGCGAGTGTTTCGCGTTGATCGAGCGCGAGATGATCAAGGGGCCGTGGGTGATGGGCAATACCTACGGCATTTGTGACATGTATCTCTTCACGCTTTCGCAATGGCTGGAGGCGGACGGGGTCGATCTCAAGAAGCTCCCGAAGGTGGGGGATCACCGACTTCGAATGTCGGAGCATCCCGTCGTCAGAAAAGTTGTGATGGAGGAACTGACATAATCGTGCTCAGCCAGATCAGATGACCCAATCTAACCGTTGGCTCGCGGGCGAACAGGGACCGTGCTGGGTGTGCGGAGTCGTCGACGGCACTGCCAAAGCCTCCGTCGTCTCCGCAACTGCGGATGTTCTCGTGTTGATCAGCCCCATGCCGCTCAACCTCCTTCACGTGATTCCGCGCTTCGTCGGTGACGACGTTCGGTTCAATGCGCCGCCGCAGCTCATCACCCGGGGTGAGCAGGCGGCCCTTGCGGAGCGTCTCCGTCCGGTATTTAGCTCCGCCTGATTCTCATTCTCATGACCGTCCTCGCCCCTTCACGATCGGAGCCATGGCCGAGCCTGCCCCTCGAGGCTTGGAGCGGGACGTACGCGACACTGCACCTGTGGACCCAGGTCGTCGGCAAGGTTCGCCTTGCGCAGAGTCCTTGGGTGAATCACTCCTGGCACGTCACGCTGTACGTGACGGCACGGGGGCTCACCACGTCTCCCATTCCCTATGGCAAGCGAACCTTCCAAATCGATTTCGACTTCGTCGACCATCGGCTCATGGTGCAGTCGAGCGACGGCGGCGCCGCTGGTTTTGCGCTCGAACCGCAGTCAGTCGCGGCGTTCTACGCGCGCCTCATGGCGGAGATGGGCAAGCTCGACTTTCAGGTAAGCATTCATCGGACACCGAACGAGGTCGCCGATCCCGTCCGCTTCGACCAGGACGAAACGCACCGTGTGTATGATCGGGAGTACGCCAACCGGTTCTGGCGAGTGCTCGTGCAGGCCGACCGCGTGTTCAAACAATTTCGTACGCGATTCATTGGCAAGTGCAGTCCGGTGCACTTTTTCTGGGGCGCTCCCGATCTGGCGGTCACCCGCTTCTCTGGACGGAGAGCTCCCGAGCATCCGGGCGGGATTCCGCACCTCCCGGACTGGGTCACCCGAGAGGCCTACTCGCACGAAGTAAGTAGCTGCGGGTTCTGGCCGGGTGGGGGCCCCATTCCCCATGCCGCGTTCTATTCCTATGCCTATCCGGAACCGACAGGATTCTCCGCGCAGCCAGTCGAGCCTGGCGAGGCATTCTACAGTACCGATCTTCGGGAATTCATTTTGCCGTACGACGTGGTCTGGCAGTCGCAGTCACCGGACGAGACACTCCTCCAGTTTCTGCAGACGACGTATGAAGCCGCCGCGAATTTGGCGAAGTGGGATCGCCCTTCACTCGAACGCGCTGAGCGCTGATCCGAAGAAGAGAACCGTCCGTCATATTCTCGACGTGTCCTCTTCTCGACGTGTTCTCCCGTCAGTTGGTGAGTTCGCTGATCGTCAATAAGTGAGCTGTCGCGGTTTGCATCTCAACTCGCGAAACAGATGACGGAACAGTCATCAGATCTCTAACGTAAGTCTCCCTTCGTGCCGATAGTTCTCTTGGCAAGGTCCGCCTTGGCAAGGTTCGGCCGGCTCGAGGAGGCTTGATGCGCGAGATCCGCGTGCGCCACACGGTGGCGATAGTGGTTGCTCTTCTGGCGGTGGTGCGCTCGTCTCCAGGGGTCGCTGAAGAAACCGGCAGCCGCCCGCTCAAGGCACTCAGCGTCGACGAGCTGATGCAGGTCGAGGTGACGTCCGTCGGCAAGAAGGCGCAGCATCTCGCCGAGGCCGCCGCAGCCGTCTACGTCATCACGCAGGAGGACATCCGGCGCTCCGGCGCGACGACGCTCGTCGAGGCGCTGCGGCTCGTGCCGGGCGTCCACGTGGGTCGCATGAGCGCCGATGATTGGGCGGTCGGCATCCGCGGGTTCTCGAGCCGGCTCTCGCGCTCGATGCTCGTGCTCATCGACGGACGGAGCGTGTACACGCCGCTGTTCGCCGGCGTGTATTGGCAGGTCCAGGACACGTTGCTCGAGGACGTCGATCGTATCGAGGTCATCCGCGGGCCGGGCGGCACGCTGTGGGGCGCCAACGCGGTGACCGGCGTCGTCAACATCATCACCAAGAGCGCGGCCGACACCCACGGCCAGCTCGTCGTCGGCGGCGGCGGCTCCGAGGAGCGCGCCTTTGGTGGAGCGCGACAAGGGGGCGTCGTCGGCGACGACTTGCACTACCGCGTGTACGGCAAGGCCTTCGACCGCGACGGCGCCTTCAGCCGCAACACGCGTGACTTCGACGGCTGGCACATGGGTCAGGGCGGCTTCCGCACCGATTGGACGCCGCCGTCGGGGCCCGACCACGTCACGCTCCAGGGCGACTACTACGATGGTGCCGCCGGCGAGCGCGCGGTACGCACCACCATCGATCCCCCGTCGATCGGGGTCAGCATTCGCGACGTCGATCTCTCGGGCGGGAACGTCCTCGGGCGCTGGGAGCACGCCTTCGCCGGCGGCTCCGGCGCGGCCCTCCAGCTCTACTACGACCGCACGAACCGGCGGGACGTGAACTTCCTCGAAGATCGCGACACCTTCGACCTCGACTTCCAGCACCGCGTCCCGCTCGGGGTCCACGAGTTCATCTGGGGTCTCGGGTACCGCGTCAGCTCCGGTCGCGCCGAGACCATCCCCTCGTTGGTGCTGGCGCCGAGCCGGCGCACCAACCATCTGGTGAGCGGCTTCCTCCAGGACGAGGTCGTTCTACTCGACGATCGGCTGCATCTCATCGCCGGCAGCAAGCTCGAATGGAACGACTACAGCGGCGTCGAGGTACAGCCCAACGTCCGCGCGCTGGTGATTCCGGCGCCAGGGCACGTCGTGTGGGCGGCGATCTCGCGTGCGGTCCGTACGCCGTCGCGGGTCGAGCAGGACCTCGAGGCCGATACCCTCACCGATCCCTCGACGCGAACGTTCGCGCGCCTCATCGGCGACGGCCGCTTCAAGTCGGAGAAGGTCCTGGCGTACGAGCTCGGCTACCGCGTCCAGCCGCAGCGTGATCTCTCGTTCGACATCGCCACATTCTACAATGCCTACCAAGATCTACTCAGCGCCGAGCTCGGGACGCCGTTCGCGGAACCGGCTCCGTCCGGTACGCGGACGATCATTCCCGTCACGCTTCGCAACCGTCTGCGTGGTGACGTCTACGGCATCGAGCTCGCCGTGGAAGCGACGCCGACGGAATGGTGCCGCCTCTCGGCGTCGTACGCGTACCTCGAAGTCGAACTCTCACCGGATCCCGGAAGCCGCGACGTGATCGCGCATAGTGAGGAGGGGGCGAGCCCTCACAATCAGGTCGTGCTCCGCTCGCTGCTCGACCTGCCGTACCATCTCGAGCTCGACACCACCCTGCGCTACGTCGACAACGTGCCCGCCCAGAGCGTCGGCGATTACGTGAACGCCGATCTGCGCCTCGGCTGGCACGCCACGCCCAACCTCGAGATCTCCCTGGTCGGGCAGAATCTATTGGAAGGCCACCACGCCGAGTTCGGTAGCCAAGGGGGCGTCCCCCTGGAGATCCAGCGCGGCGTGTACGGGAAAGCGGTCTGGCGATGGTGACGTCATCGCGACGGCTCGTCGCCGGGCTTCTGGCGGCGCTCGTCTGGTCGGCGGCACTCCGTACCGTGCCGACGGCTGCGGGGACGCGCACGCCGACGGAGTACGACGTCAAGGCGGTTTACCTCCTCAACTTCGCGCGCTTCGTCGAGTGGCCGGACGCGGGGTTCGCGACTGCCACGGCGCCGTTCGCGATCTGCGTGCTCGGCAGCGACCCGTTCGGCTCGACGCTCGACGAGACCCTGGCTGGCGAGACGATCGCGGGTCGCAACTTGGTCACGCGACGTATCGCGCATCCGACGGATGCCACGACGTGCCAGATCGTGTTCACGGGCGCGTCCGAGACGACGCGCCTTCCCGCGATCGTCGACGCACTGGCGGGCCGCCCGGTGCTGACGGTGGGCGATGAAACGGCCTTCACACAGCGCGGCGGCATGATCAGCTTCCGCCTGGAGCAAAGCACGGTTCGCATCGACGTAAATCCCGAGGCGATACGCCGCTCAGGTCTCAGCATGAGCTCGCAGCTGCTGCGCCTCGCCCGGATCGTCTCGGCCCAGCCATGAGGCGCCTCGCCGCACTCTCCATTCGATGGAAGGTGACGCTCGCGAGCATGATCGCCAGCGTCACCGTGCTGGCAGTCGCGTGCGCGGTGTTCTTCGCGCACGAGCTCGGGCGCGCGCGTGTCAACCTCGGTCGATCGCTTCAGGTCCGCGCCGACACCATCGGCCTGGTGAGCGCCGCGTCGATCCTCTTCGACGACCCGAAAGCGGCCGGGGAGATTCTCGAGGCGTCGCGTGTCGACCCCGGCATTGTCACCGCTGCGATCTATGCGCTCGACGGACGACCGTTCGCGACCTACCGCCGCAGGGCAAGCGAGGAGAATGCGCCCGTCGTCGCGCTTGCCGCGGACACGATGGAGGGGCGGTTCGTCGGCGACCGACGGCTCGTCACGCGGCCGATCGACTTCAAGGGCAAACGGGTGGGCTTCGTGGCGCTCGAGTCGGATCTCGCGGATTTGTCGGACGTGAAGTCCGGGTTCATGCTCGCGGCTCTCCTCGTGCTCGCCCTCTGTATCGGGATCGGCTGGCTGCTGGCGCTCCAGCTGCAGCGTCTCGTGACCAGGCCCATTCTCGCCCTGGTGGAGTCGGCGCGGACGATCTCGCGGGATCGCGACTACTCAGTACGCGTCGTGGTGCGCGGCGGCGACGAGATCGGGGTGTTGGCGCGGAGCTTCAACGAGATGCTCGAGCAGGTCGAGGAGCGCGACGTAGAGTTGGAGGCGGCACGCGGCACGCTCGAGCATCGCGTCGCGGCGCGTACACGCGAGCTGCAGCTCGAGATCGGCGAGCGCTGTCAGGTGCAGGCGACGCTCGTCCGCCAGACTGAAGAGCTGACGCGATCGAATGCCGATCTCGAGCAATTCGCCTACGTTGCCTCGCACGATCTTCAGGAGCCGCTGCGCATCGTCGCGAGCTACACGCAGCTCCTCGCGGAGACGCACGACGGCCAGCTTGGTCCCGACGCGGAGAAGTACGTCCGCTACGCCGTGGACGGCGCGCTCCGTATGCAGAACCTCATCAGCGACCTTCTCGCGTACGCGCGCGTCGCGCGTGCCCCGGCACCGCCCCAGACCGTCGCCTCCGGCGACCTACTCTCTCGGGCGCTCGACAACCTCCAGCTTACCATCGAGGAGAGTGGCGCGCGCGTGACTCACGACGAGCTTCCCATGGTGCGTTGCAATTCGTCGCAGCTCGTCCAGCTTTTTCAGAACCTCGTGGGCAACGCCATCAAGTTCCATGGCGAGCGGTCCCCGAAGATCCATGTCGAAGCGGTGTGCCGCGACGGCGAGACGGAGTTCTCGGTGCGCGACAATGGGATCGGCTTCGATTCCAAGTATGCCGCCAAGATCTTCGTCATCTTCCAGCGTCTGCACGCGCGCGGAAAGTACTCCGGGACCGGCATCGGGCTCGCCGTGTGCAAGAAGATCGTCGAGCACCACGGCGGTCGCATCTGGGTGGAATCGAGGGTCGGACAAGGCTCGACTTTTTTCTTCACCATCCCGCAAGCTGCTCCCGACAGGGAAGCAAAGGAGGAAGTACGTCATGTTGGAGTCGAAGCAAGCTAAGCTGGTCACGATTCTCCTCGTCGAGGACAATCCCGCCGACGCCGAGCTCACCCAGGAGGGGCTGAAGCGCGCCAAGGTGTTGAACCGTCTTCACCTCGTCGAGGATGGCGAGGAGGCGATGGCGTTCCTGCACCGTGAAGGTCGCTACGCCGACGCACCGCGGCCCGATCTCGTCTTTCTCGATCTGAATCTTCCCAAGATCGACGGCCGGGAAGTGCTGAGCATGGTCAAGGCGGACCCCGAGCTCGAGCACATTCCCATCGTCGTACTGACGTCGTCGGATGCCGACGTCGACGTCATGCGCGCTTACAAGGCCAAGGCGAACTGCTACGTGAAGAAGCCCGTGCTGTTCCAGGAATTCCTCGCGACGATCAAAGTCATCGACGACTTCTGGTTGTCGGTCGTCAAGTTGCCGCATGATCCCGCATGAGTGTGCCGGATCGCGAGCGACCCGCTGACCCGGACGCGACGAGTCGCCTCCGCGCGCTCGTCGAAGACGCCACGGGTCTCTCAGGGCCGGCCAAGGCGCGCATCTTCGACGCGCTCGCCGCAGTCGGTGCCGAGTTCGCGCGCGTGCGAAGCGGGCTGGATGCGTCGAAGGCCGAGCTCGTCGCGGCGACCGACGCGCACGAGGCGTTTGCCTACTCGGTGTCCCACGATCTGCGGGCGCCGCTGCGCGCGATCGACGGCTTCGCGCGCATGCTCGCGGAGATGCCCCGCGGCGAACCCAACGCGGAAGCGGATCGATTCCTCGCCGTCATCTGTCAGAGCGCCAAAACGATGAACGACCAACTCGACGGCTTGCTCACTCTGTCGCGGCTCGAGCGCCAAGATCTCCGGTACACGACTATCGATATGACGGATCTCGCGCACACGGTGGTGGACGAGGTGCGCCGCCGTGAGCCGGCGCGTTGTGTCACCGTATCCCTCGCGGGGCTCGAGCCCGCTTTTGGCGATCTCGCGATGATGCGCCGACTCCTCGGCGAGCTGGTCGCCAACGCTTGGAAGTTCACACGGTCGCGGCCTGCGGCCACTGTCGAGATCGTATCCCACGAGCGCGCGACCGAAAACGTCTACGTCGTATGCGACGACGGTGTCGGGTTCGCACCCGGCGCCGCCGATCGTCTCTTCACCGCCTTCCGGCGTCTCCACGCACCCGCCGAGTTCGAAGGTCTCGGCGTAGGTCTTGCCGTCGTGCGCACGATTGTGACGCGCCATCGCGGACGCGTGTGGGCGGAGGGTGAAGCCGGAACCGGCGCGAAATTCTACTTCAGCCTCCCGCGGCTCGACGGAGCATGAGAACGCCGGCGGGCGCGCGTCAGACGTGCCCGCGCGCGGCGCGATCGACGCGGCGATCGATGGCGCCGAGCACGCCCGTCAAGCCCTTCACGACCAGCCAGCGCAGCGGCTCCGGCGGAAGCGGGATCCCGCGGCGCGACCAGAGGGTGCGACCCGGCCCATCGCGCTCGAGCACGAGATCCGCGATCATGCTGCCGGCGTAACTGGCGAGCGCGACGCCGTGCCCGGCGTAGCCGGCGGAATATAGAATGTTGCCGCGCCTGCCCGTGCGGCCGACCGCCGGCAGGAAGTCGAGCGCGAACGCGATCGGACCGCCCCAGCGGTGCTCGATCATTAGGTTTCGGAGCTCCGGGAAACGCTCGCGGAACGCCGCTTCGATCATCACGTACGTCGCGGGGTCGTCGGCGAGCGCGCCGCCGCCGTAGCCGTAGCGCACCGTCTTGGCGCCACCGACAACGCGATGGTCGGCCGTCAGGCGGTAACTCTCGAGCATCTCGTGTGCGGTGTAGATGCCTTCCCGTCCGCGCCAGTCGATGGCCGCGCGCTGCGTGGCGTCGAGAGGTGCCGTTGCGAAGAGATAGACGTGGATGCGGACGATGCGGCGGCTGAGAAAGCCGAGCGTTGGAGTGTAGGCGTTGGTCGCGAGGATCGCGAGGCGGGCGCGAATGCGGCCGCCCGGCGTGTGGACGACGGTCGGCTCCCCGTCCTCGAGGCGGTCCACCGGCGTCCCCTCGTAGAGCTGCGCGCCCGCCGCCAGCGCGGCGGACTTGAGGCCGCGCGCGTAGCGCCCGGGATCGAGGATTCCGCCTCGGGTCAACAGAAAGCCGCGCGTGAAGGCGCGCGGCAGGCCGCGGCGGCGCATCGCGTCCGGCTCGAGGATCTCGCCGTCGAGACCGAGCGTCTCGGCGGCGCGCGCCGCGGCGTCGAGCGCGTGGTGCTGGCGCTGGTGGACGGCGGCCATGACGTTGCCGACGGGCTCGTAGGCGCAGGCGATCTGCTGCTCCGCGATCGTGCGCTCGACGTGGGCGATCGCCGTCTGGACGAGACCGACGAGCGCGCGACCGCGCGCGCGGCCGAAGACCCGCGCGAGCGTCGGCAGGTCCTTGCCGATCGTCGGTGTGAGGTGTCCGGCGTTGCGGCCGCTGGCGCCGAAGCCGGCGACGTGCTGCTCGAGCACCGCGACGCTCAGGCCTTCCCGGCGGAGCGCAAGCGCCGTCGAGAGTCCGGTGTAACCGGCGCCGATGATCGCGGCGTCGACGTCGAGGTCGCCGGCGAGCGGCGCCGCGTGCTCATGCACGCCGGCCATCCACAGGCTCGGACACGCGGCTTCGAACGCGCTTGTGTCGCTGATTGCCAAGGCGCCTTCGATATCACGCTTCCGAACGAAGTGTCTCCGACGGCCGGCGCGAGGCCGGCCGTCGGAGACGGGTTACGTGAGTCGTGGCCGGTCAGGCCACCGCGTTCAGCTCACTGGCACGCGCATGCGCGCGCAAAGCTCGACAACGACGCCGTCGAGTTGGTCGCGGGGCTGGAGCATCGGATTCGGGTGCTGCCGACGATGAAACACCCCCAACCGTCGGCGCAGCTCCCGTCGGAAGCCGCGCCGCTGCCGGCGTTCAGGGCATCCAGCAGCGTCTGGCAATTCGCCAAGCTACCGCTGCTCCCGGCGTACGTGGAAGTCGCGGTGTCGTAGGTCAGGCCTTGGGCGGTGCAGACGGCGTCGCAGCTTTGATCCGGGGCCCCGAGCAGCCAGCAAGCCCCGCCGATCCCACAGAGCGGCGTCACGGTGGGCGTCGGGGTGGGCGTGGCCGTCTGGGTTGGTGTGGCGGAGGGGGTTACGGTTACGGTCGCGGTTGCCGTCGCCGTGACAGTCACGGTCGGAGTGTCGGTAGCGGTCGCGGTGGCGGTCGGTGTCGGAGTGGCGGTCGTGGTCGGGGTCGCCGTGTCGATCGCGGTGGGCGTGACGGTCGCCGTGACCGTCGGCGTCGCCGCGCCGCTGCACTCGAAGGGGTAGTCGGCAAGCGACTGCGCCGCGCCCCGATCCATGCAGTCCACCTTGAACTCGGTGATGCAGCTCACGCACTCGACGAGCTCCGCCAGCGTCGTGACCGGTCCCGCGCACGCCGCGCCGCCCGGTATCGTCACGGTGGGGGTATCCATCTAAGCGGAGGACGGCAGGCCAGCGGCTCTCCAGGGTCGGTGCGCAGGGGGGCGTTCGAGGCTGGCCGGGTGCCCGCGGGTCCCCGGTGGCGTAGGCGGCCTCGACTTGGGCTGGGGGTTGACGACGAGGTCCCGGTAGCGCACCGGGTCGTGGGCTACGGCGAGCTCGAGCACCCGGTAGA
>JACQEO010000030.1 GCA_016200545.1 Deltaproteobacteria bacterium
ATGTCGAGGCGCTCGCCACGGTCGGACGCCGTCACGCCCGCTCCCTGCAACGCCGACCACACCTGCTGCGCTCCTTCCTCAGCCACAGTCCACTTCCTTTGCGTCTAGAATAGGACATTATTTACGCAGGTCTCAATAACTACAGTTAGACAGTTCCGTATAACACGGCCAACGCAGGCCAGCCTCGCAGATCCTCATGCCTAGTCAACGCCCGATCGCGCCCTCGATTGCTTAGCATTTCTCGCCGTCTGCTCACGTGGGATCGGATCCCTCGGGGGTGCTAGCCTGCAAGGGGTTCGCAGGTATCGGAAGCAACTCGAGCGACTTTGCTCGGCGCGGAGGCACTCCTCGACGGCAGAGATCGACATGGAGCGCCAACGATAGGAGGCGACGGTTCGCGGCGACAAGGAAAAGTACGACTCATATCGCTTCACCGTCGAGAATTGCCTCGTAATGGCGCAAGTTCGATCACCCACCGAACACCCCGCTCGCGCCATCGAGCGCCTTGATCGCCTCCTCCGCCTGCTTCCACTCGGGCGTATCCTTCGCCGCTAGATCCCGCACCTTCTCGTACGCGCTCTTGGCTCGTTCGAGATCACCGCGGAGCTCGAACGCGCGACCGAGGTGCCACCACTGCTCGCGCTCGTCGCCGCTCTTGCCGCGACACTCGGCGAGCGCGTACTCGGCGTCGTCGAGCTCGGGCTCGCGCGTGAGGGCGGTCTCGAGGAGTGCGGCGGCGGGCTTGAGCTCGCCGCCGGCGATCATCGTGCGCGCGAGCTCGAGCATGATGGGCGGATCATTGGGATACTCGCGGAGATGCGCCTCGAACGCGGCGCGCGCCTCGGCGAGCTTGCCGAGGCGGGCAAGGGCGCGGCCCTGGTCGCCGCGGGCGCGCGCGGCACCGCCGGCGGCGGCACGTGCCAAGAGCGGCTCGGCGCGTTCAGGCTGGCCGCCGTAGAGGAATACGAGGCCGAGCTGGTGCTGCGCGTCGGCGTTCTGCGGGTCGCGACGCAAGCGCTCCTCGTAGGCCGGCAGGACCTTCTCGCGTGACTCGACGAGTGCCCGCAACGTCGCCTGCGCGGCGGCGAGCTCGGCGTCGCCGCCGACGCGCGGCTTCGGGTGCGGCATGGCGCGCGCCAAGTGTTCGAGCTCGGTGATGCGATCCTCGGTGAGGGGATGCGAGAGGAAATACGGCGGCACTTCGCTCGGGTTCAGCTGTTGCGCCTTCAACACCATGCGCAGGAAGCGCGGCATGCCGAGCGGATCGAAGCCGGCGTCGCGCATCAGGCCGATGCCGACGTGGTCGGCCTCCTGCTCGTACTGGCGCGCGTACTTGAGCTGCGCGGCGGCGCCGACGCTCGCGGCCCCGGCGCCGAGGGCGGGATGCACGGCGGAGAGAAAGAGCCCGAGGATCGTAGCGTAGTTGATGAGCGCCGTCTGGTCCTCCTGGCGGACGACGTGGTGCGCGTGCACGTGCACGATCTCGTGCGCCAGGACGCCGGCAAGCTCGGCCTCGCCCGGCACCTGGTCGAGGAGCCCGGCATGCACGTAGATGTAGCCGCCCGGCACCGCGAACGCGTTCAACGTCGGTTCGCGCACGACGTAGAACCGATAGTCGAACTGTTGCGCGTCGAGGCGGGCGACGATGCGCTCGCCGACGCGGCGGAGATAGGCGGTGATCGCCGGCGCGCGGAGAAGCGGTAGGCGCCGGCGCGCCTCGAGGGCGAAGCGCGCACCGAGCTCCTGCTCGTCCTTGAGGCCCATCGCCGGCGCGGGCGGCGGGCGGAGGACGAGCGTCGTGATCGCCAGCGCCAGGACCGCGAGCGCCCGCGCCGCGCGACGCACGCGGCTCAGGCGCGCATCCGGCGCGCGAGGTCCTTGGCGAAGTAGGTGAGCACGATGCTCGCGCCGGCGCGCACGATCGCGGTGTGCGTCTCCCAGATCGCGCGCTCCTCGTCGATCATGCCCGCCGCGGCCGCGGCCTTGATCATCGCGTACTCGCCGCTCACCGCGTAGGCGGCGACCGGCACGTCGAAGCGCTCGCGCACGCGCCGGATGATGTCGAGGTACGCCAGCGCCGGCTTCACCATCACGATGTCGGCGCCTTCTTCGACGTCGAGCGCGACCTCGCGCAGCGCCTCGAGCGCGTTCGCCGGATCCATTTGATAGCCGCGCCGGTCGCCGAACTGCGGCGTCGACTGCGCGGCCTCGCGAAAGGGCCCGTAGAACGCCGAGGCGTACTTGGCGGCGTAGGCCATGATCGGAAGATCGGGGAATCCCGCCCGATCGAGGCCGGCGCGGATCGCGCCGACGCGGCCGTCCATCATGTCCGACGGCGCCACCACGTCGGCGCCGGCGCGCGCGTGCGCCACCGCCTCGGCGACGAGCGGCTCGAGGCTCGCGTCGTTCGCCACCTCGCCGTTCTCGATCAAGCCGCAGTGGCCGTGGTCGGTGTACTCGCAGAGGCAAACGTCGGTGACGACGAGGAGCTCCGGGAGCGCGCGCTTGACGGCGGCGACGGCGCGCACGACGATGCCGTCCGCCGCGTACGCCGCGGAGCCGATGGCGTCTTTGCGCTCGGGAATCCCGAAGAGAATGACCGCGGGAATGCCGAGGTCGTACACCGCCTTGCATTCCTCGACGGCGCGATCGACCGAGAGCTGCGCGACGCCGGGCATGGCCGCGATCGGCTGTGTCTGCGCGCTCCCCGGCACGACGAAGAGCGGCAGCACCAGGCCGTCGACGCTCGGCCGCGTCTCCGCCACCAAGCGCCGGAGCGCGGGGGTGCGTCGCAGGCGGCGCGGGCGATGCGTCGGGTAACTCATCGCTGGCGTGACGATAGTGAATCCCGGGGGGCTTTGCAAAAACGTTCCTCTCTTGGCGCGGCGGTCGCGCTGACATAAATTTGAGGGCTGCGGCGGCGCGCCGCGCTCACGACCATGTCCCGTATCCTTCTCGCCCTGACGCTCGCCTGGCTCATCCTTGCCGCGCGCTCGGCAGCGGCCGCGTCGTGCGCCGATCCCGACGGCAACGGCATCGACGTCGTCGACGCGGCGAACGTGCAGCGAGCCGCCGTCGGCCTCCCCAGCAGCTGCACGCTCGCGCCCGCCGCCTGCGACCTCGACGGGATGCACGGCATCGATCGCGACGACGCCGCCGACGTCCTGCGGCGCGCCGTCGGCCTCTCGCCGACACGCGACTGCCTGCCGCATCTGCAACTCACCGCGGTCGTCCGCAACCTCGACCAACCGCTCTTCGTCGGCGCCGCCGACGGCGACGACACGCGGCTCTACGTCGTCGAGCAGCCCGGCCGCATTCGCCTAGTCAAGAACGGCACGCTCACGGCAACGCCGTTTCTCGATATCGCCGACGCGATCTCGGCGGGCGGCGAGCGCGGGCTCCTCGGCCTCGCTCTCCACCCGCAGTACGTGACCAACGGCCGCTTCTTCGTGAACTACACCAACCCCGCCGGCGACACCGTGATCGCCGAGTACCGGCGCTCGGCGGGCAATCCCGACGTCGCCGCGCCGGAGGCGGCGCGCGTCTTCTTTACCGTCACCCAGCCGTTCGCGAACCACAACGGCGGCATGGTGGCTTTCGGGGCCGACGGTTTCCTCTACATCGGCCTCGGCGACGGCGGCGGCGGCGACAGCGGCGGCGGCGGCAGCGGCGGCGGCGGCGATCCGCTGAACAACGGGCAGAGTCTCGACACCAAGCTCGGCAAGATCCTGCGCATCGACGTCGACACCTACCCCACGCCGCCCGCGGGCAACGTCACCGGCGGCGATCCCGACATCTGGGACTTCGGGCTCCGCAACCCCTTCCGCTTCAGCTTCGATCGCGGCACCGGCGACCTCTACATCGGCGACGTCGGCCAGGATCGTTTCGAGGAGGTCGACCTCGAGCCGCGCGGCGGCGGCGGGCGGAACTACGGCTGGCGGATCACCGAAGGCACGCACTGCTTCAATCCGCCGACCGGCTGCAACTTGACCGGCATCACCCTGCCGGTCGCCGAGTACGGGCACGAGGTCGGCTGCTCGGTGATCGGCGGTTACGTCTATCGCGGTCGAGCGATTCCGGGAATCGCCGGTCGCTATCTGTACGGCGACTTCTGCTCCAACCGCATCTGGTCGTTCACGCGCGACGGCGCAGTCGTGACCAGCGCGCTCGAGCTCACCGACGATCTCGACCCCACCCACGCACTCCGCGGCATCACCTCGTTCGGCGAGGACGCCGACGGCGAGATCTACGTCGTCGACGGCGGGAGCGGCGTCGTCTTCCGCGTCGATCCGGAGTAGGAGGGGCGTACGATGCGAGCTCTCGGCATCTGGATGGCATCGGCGCTGCTCGTGGTCGCGAGCTGCGGCGGCGGAGGCGGCGGTCACAGCGACCCCGGCGGGCCGCTACCCGTCAGCACCCTCACGCCGACGCCGCTCGCGACCGCGACACCCGTCCCCACCGTGGACCTCGTGCTCACGCTCACCGCCTCGATCGACGTCGCGGCGGCGAGCTTCAGCGTCGGCTACGAGGCCGGACGCGGCACCTTCACGGGCAGCGGCGCACAGACGCAATGCCACCTCGCCTCCGCCGACACGCTCGCCGTCAACGACGACGACGCCGGCATGTTGCGGGTCGCGATGCTTCCCGCCGACCCGCTGCAGAAGGCGACGCTCGCGCTGCCGACGACGCTGACGTGCAGCTTCGACGAAGTCGGCGGCGTGGTGACCACCGCCGGCCTGCGCGTCGGCAGCAAGAAGGTCGGCGTGATCGACGCGAGCGGCGTGGTCGTCGAGGGCGACGCCTCGCGCCTCGACGTCCACTGACGCCATCTCACCACCTCCCTCGCCGATCTTGTAACCCGAGCGTGCTCGGACCATCATGCGCCCCGAGGAGGCCAGGAAGATGACGAACCCGCTCATCGAGCTGCAAAGATTGGGGCAATCGCCGTGGCACGACAACATCCGGCGTAATCTTCTCACCACCGGCGCGCTGAAGCGGATGGTCGACGACGGTGACATCACCGGCCTCACCTCCAATCCGACGATCTTCGAGCAAGCGATCGCCGCCGGCGACGACTACGACGCGCAGATCCGCTCGCTCGCCCGCCAGGGCAAGAGCGTCGACGAGATCTTCGACGCGCTCGCGATCAAAGACATCGGCGACGCCGCCGACGTCTTCGCGCCCGTCTACCACCGCACCGAGGGTGCCGACGGGTTCGTCAGCATCGAAGTGGCACCGCGCTACGCCAACGACACCGCGCGCACGATCGACGAGGCGCATCGTCTGTGGAGCGCCGTCCGCAAGCCGAATCTGATGGTCAAGATCCCGGCGACCGCGGCGGGGGTGCCCGCGATCGAGGAGTGCATCGCCGACGGGCTCAACATCAACGTGACCTTGATTTTCGGACTCGACCGCTACGATGCGGTGATGAACGCCTACCTCACCGGGCTCGCGCGCCGACGGGCCGCGGGGAAGGCGATCGATCGCATCTCGTCGGTGGCGAGTTTCTTCGTGAGCCGCGTCGACACCGAGGTCGACAAGCGGCTCGACGCGATGCTCGCCACGGCGGCGCCCGACCAGGCCGAACAATTGAAGCAACTGAAAGGACGGAGCGCGATCGCGAACGCCAAGCTCGCCTACCTGCGCTTCCGCAAGACGTTCTCCACCTCGCGCTACGTCGATCTCGCGGCCCACGGCGCCCGCTTGCAGCGGCCGCTCTGGGCGAGCACCTCGACCAAGAACCTCGCCTACCCCGACGTCTACTACGTCGAGGCGCTGATCGCGCCCGATACCGTCGACACGATGCCACCGGCGACGATCGTCGCCTACAAGGATCACGGCCGGCCCGAAGTGCGGATCGACCGCGACCTCGACGGAGCCGTGGCGCTCATGCAGCGGCTCGCCGACGCCCGCATCGACATGGATAACGTGACGACGAAGCTCGAGATTGACGGCGTCGCCTCCTTCGCGAAGTCGTACGACTCGCTGATCGCGACCGTCACCGCCGCGGCGCGCGCGGCGGCGAGCAGCAACGGCGCCGGCGGCGCGCGCACGGCGTCGGTCAAGGCGAAGGCCGCCGTGAAAAGGAAGGCGGCAGCGAGGAGGTCCGGAACGACGGCACGGGCGCGCAAGACGGCTGTAAAGCGCAAGACCGCCGCGAAGCGCAAAACGACGCAGCGCAAGACGACCACGACCGGCCGTGCCAGGAAGACGAGCGCGCGCACACGGGCGTCGAAGACCCGTGTCCGCGCCACCGCCGGCCGCAAGCGAACGACCGGCCGAGCCCGCGCGAGCGCAACCGCGCAGAAGACGCGGCGGTCGTCCCGCGGGCGGACGAGCGCCGGACGGCGCCGCACGCGACGCTGAACGATAAACGGTCGACACCGGCCGTCGAGGGGCTCGGCGGCCATGAAATGAGGAGGGGGTGATGGCTCTTCCGACGCGGGTGAAGGCTGGCGTCCACGTGAGTCGCGCCGCGACGACGGAAACGGCGTACGAGCCGCTCCGCGCCCGCGATCCGTTCGCAATCGTCATCTTCGGAGCCTCCGGCGATCTCAGCAAGCGCAAGCTGATCCCGGCGCTCTACGAGCTCCAGGCCGCCGGTTATCTCCCCGATCGCTACGCCGTGGTCGGCTTCTCGCGGACACCGATGTCCGACGAGCAGTACCGCGAGGCGATGCGACGCGAGCTCCAGAGCCGGAGCGCCGACGGCACCGAGGTCGCCGCCGACAATCCCCTGGTGCACGCGCTCCACTACCAACCCGGCAACAACGACGACCGCGAGACGTTCTTGCAGCTCAAAGAGAAGCTCGATCGCCTCGACGCCGAGCTCGAGCTCGGCGGCAACCGCATCTTCTACCTCTCCGTCGCACCCGAGTTCTTCCCGTTGATCATCCGCAATCTCGCGGCAGCGGGCCTGATCCGCGACAAGAGCGACCAGGCGTGGTCGCGCGTGATCATCGAGAAGCCGTTCGGCACCGACCTCGCGAGTGCCCGTGAGCTGAACGCGGTCGTCACCAGCGCTCTCGACGAAAGCCAAATCTATCGCATCGACCACTACCTCGGGAAAGAGACCGTCCAGAACATCTTGAGTTTCCGCTTCGGCAACTCCATTTTCGAGCCGCTCTTCAGCCGCAAGTACGTCGACCACGTGCAGATCACCGTCGCCGAGACACTCGGCATGGAAGGACGGCGCGGCGCCTACTACGACCACGCGGGCGTCATGCGCGACATGGTGCAGAACCACATGCTCCAGCTCCTGTGCCTGATCGCGATGGAGCCGCCGTCGGCGCTCGACGCGCAGTCGATTCGCGACGAGAAGGTGAAGGTCCTGCGCACCTTGCTGCCGCTCACGCCAAAAGAAGTCGCGGCGGCGACGGTACGCGGCCAATACGGTGTCGGCGAGTGCGACGGCGCGGTCGTGAAGGGGTATCGTCAGGAAGAAGGCGTCGACCCGAAGTCGCTCACCGAGACCTACGTCGCGCTCCGCGTGCGCATCGACAACTGGCGCTGGGCGGGCGTACCGTTCCTCCTGCGCTCGGGGAAGCGCCTGCCGAAGCGCGTCTCGGAGATCGCCGTGCAGTTCAAGCAGCCGCCGCTCCTCCTCTTCCGCGACGCCGAGGGCGGCGACGCCCTCGCGCCCTCACACGCGAGCGCCAACTTGCTCGTCATGCGCATCCAGCCCGACGAGGGAATCAGCCTCTCGTTCGCCTGCAAACGGCCCGGGATGCGCATCCAACTCGAGGAAGTCACGATGGACTTCTTCTACGGCGAGGCGTTCCGCCAACGCTCACCGGAAGCGTACGAGCGCCTCCTCCTCGACGCCCTCCGCGGCGACGCGTCGCTGTTCACGCGCTCCGACGAGGTCGACTACGCGTGGCGCTTCATCACCTCGATCCACGAGGGATGGGCGCAACTGCCGCCGCCGAAGTTCCCGAATTACTACCCGTTCACCGACGGCCCTGACGAGGCGAACCGCCTCTTCGGCGACAGTCCTCCCGCCTGGCGCTCGCTCCGTGACGCCTGAGGCCGCCGCCCGTCGCGGCGCGGCGGCGCACGTCCTCGCCGGCGACATCGGCGGCACCAAGACCGCGCTCGCGATTCATGCCGTCGACGCCGCCGGTACGGTGACGCTGGTTCGCGACCGCACCTTCGCGAGTCGCGACTACGCCGGCCTCGAGGAGGTGATCGCCGCCTTCCTCGTCGAACGCGACGAGCGCATCGCGTCGGCGGCGTTCGGCATCGCGGGACCGGTCGTGGACGACGCCGTGATCACCACCAATCTGCCGTGGAGAATCGAGCGCCGCCGGCTCTCGGAGGGCCTCGGCGGCGCCCCGGTGCGGTTGATGAACGACCTCGAGAGCACCGCCTACGGCGCCCTCTTCCTTCCGCCCGACGACGTCGTCACGCTGAGCCCCGGCGTCGCGCGCCCCGGGCATCGTGCCGTGATCGCCGCCGGCACCGGCCTCGGGCAGGCGTTCCTCTATCATCACGGCGACCACTACACGCCGGTCGCGACCGAGGGTGGCCACGCCGACTTCGCACCCTGCAGCCCTCTCGAGGATGATCTCCTCGCGTTCTTGCGCAGCCGTTTCGGCCGCGTCTCCTACGAGCGCATCGTCTCCGGTCCCGGCTTGCAGAACGTGTTCCACTTTCTCGACGAGCGGCTCGGCCGCCCCGTCGCCCCCGAGATCCGCGCCCGCATGGCGCACGAGGATCCGAGCGCGGTCATCGGCGCCGCCGCCGTCGCCGGCGCCTCCCCGACGTGCCGCGAGGCCGTCGACCTGTTCTTGTCCGTCTACGGCGCGCAAGCCGGGAACCTCGCGCTGACGGTCATGGCGACGGGCGGCGTCTACGTCGCCGGCGGTATCGTGGCCAAGCTCCTGCCGCTGCTCCCCGGGAGCGCGTTCATGCACGCCTTCGTCGCCAAGGGACGATACGAAGCGCTGATGTCGGAGATCCCGGTGTGGGTCATCGTCAACCCGCGCACCGCGCTGATCGGCGCCGTGCACGCCGCCATCGCGCTCTTGGCCGGCGACGCATCACCGCGCGTGCGCCGCCGGCCCCGCAGTCTCACGGACAGGCGCGCACACAGGACTGGAAGGTCTCGCGGCACTGATTGAACTGCGGGAACGCCGTCTCACGGGCGTCATCGCGGCAGATGAACGCCACGATCTGGGCGGTGTCGACGCAGGCGCCCTTGTCGAAGTCCGGATCGGCCTTGGCCTGCGTGCGGCAATTCTCGATCGCATCGGCGAGGGTGTCGTTGCATTGCGACAATGAGCATTCGCCGTGGCCGCTACTCGGCGTTCGGCGCCACGCGCAGCGTGTCCCAGCGGCGGAGGTGTACCTCGCCGGCGGGTGCGCCGCGGCGTTTGCTGACGTCGGCGACGCGGCAGACGTGGACGTCGACGCGGCGGGCGTTGCGCGCTTTCGAGTGCCAGGCGGCGAGGGCGGCGGCGCGCTCGAGGACGGCGCGCGGCACCTCGTCGGGTGCCTCGGGCGCGCGGACGACGACGTGACTGCCGGCGACGCCGCCGCCGACGTGCAGCCAGAAGTCTCGCGGCTCGGCAACCTCGAAGGTGAGGAGGTCGTTCTCCGCGTCGCCCTTGCCGATCAGGACGTCGAAGCCGTCGACGACGATGCGACGGTACGGCCTGCCTTTGCTCGCCATGCGGACCGACGCCGACTCAGCGCTGTTGCCGACCGTACTCGATGATGCCGTAGCCGACGCGGTCGCCGCTCCGGAACTCGCTGACGCCGTCGTCGACTCGCGTCGGGCCGATCTGCACCGGGCAATGCGCGAGCACGCGCCCGTCGAAGCGCCAGTCGCGGCCGCGTGCATCGCGCAACGTGACCAGCGCGCCGGTGTGATCGCCGGTCGTCGCATCGAGGTGGCCCTGGACGTCGAGCTCGGTCGCGTCCATCGCCTCGCGGCCGTCCCACAGGCAGCCGATGGTGAGAAACGCGTCGGGCGCGAGCCACACCTTGACGGCGTTGAACGTGAGGTCGTCGCCGAGCTCCCCGGAGGTGTAGTACCAACGATGCAGCTTCGACCAATCGCGTTCGCCGCCCCAGGAGTGGTCGCGGTGCGCGTGGGCGCGCGCGATCGTCAGGTGCTCGTCGCCGAGACGGAGACGACCGCTCACCCACCCCGATTGCTCGAGGTGCCGCTGCACGTCCTCGAGCGTCGCGCCCGGCGGCACCGGCCACGGATGCGCCGGCGAGAAGGCGCGCCATTCGACGTCGATCTCGACGGCGGCGCTCGCGTAGCGGAGGCGCCAGCGCTCGAGCGGCGCGAGGCACTGGTAGCTGAGCCCGCCGACCGTAATGCCGGTGTCGATGTCGCCCGCGGGGAGCGGCAGCGCGAGCGCGGTCGCGTCGTGCACCAGGGTACCGGCGCGGGTCACGAGGAGCCAGAGGTTCGCCGTCCGCTGCATGGGCAAGAGACCGATGCGCGTCACGACTCCGATGGTCGTCGCGGGATCGTAGAACGGAAACCACCACGACTCGTTCCACAGCGGACGCGCGGCGGGGCCGGGAACGTGACGGCGGTCGTCGCCGGGCGTGATCACGGCCATCGCGCTAGCCCTGCGAGATGCGGTTCAGGAGTGGTCGCTGCGTCCGCATGAGATCGCGGATGGTCTGGTTGACGAGATGGGCACGGATCGACGCCAGCGCGGCCTCGACACCCGGCTCTGCGCGCGCGCGGTCGAGGACGACGAGCGCGTCCTCGAGCGCGGCATCGAGCGCGCGGCCGCGCGCGGCGCGGTCGTCGAGGTGTTCCGCCGCCGCCAGCGCCGCCCGCAGGCGTGCCGCCTCCGCGCCGAGACCGCTCGCTTGGAGCCGCTCCGCCGACTCGGTGAGCGCGGCGGCGGCGGCGGTGAGCTCCTCTTCGCGCACGTCGACCCGCCACTCGACGAGATCCTGGACGTTCGCCAGCACCTCGAGCGCGGCGAACACCAGGCCGCGCGCGGCGCGATCGCCGACGGCGGGCAGCACGTCCTCCTCGAGCGTCCGGGCGACACCGGCAAGCACCACGGCGGGAGGGAGTCGCATGCCGCTCTCCTTACAGCAAGCCGCGCGCCTGCGCGATCGCGGCGGCGATGTACGCCCACTGATGGTCGAAGAGCGCCATGCGCAAGTCGCGTGTACGGCCCTCGCGAAACGCGTGCAGTCCGGTCAGCATGATCGCGGCCATCTTCACCGTCGCCAGCACCTCGTAGAAGTGCACGCGGGTCGGATCGACGCGACGACCGGAGAGCTCCTCGTAGCGCGCGTACAGCCGCTCGCGCTCGAGGAGGTGGCACATATGGGGCGACTCGCCGCGCCAGAGCGCCATGCACGCCCACCCGAGATCCTCCATCGGGTCGCCGAGGTGCACCATCTCCCAGTCGAGGACCGCGGCGATGCGTCCGCCGTCGACGAGGAAGTTGCCGGTGCGATAGTCGCCGTGGACGAGCGTGATCGCGTCGGCCGCGGGGAGCGCGCGACGCAGCCAGAGGACGGCGTCGGTGAGGATCGGGCGCGGCGGGCCGTCGGCGCGCGCAATGTAGCCCTCCCAGCGCGCGAGTTCGCGCGTCGCGGCGGCGACGCCGCGCTCCGGGACCTCGAGAAAATCGAGGCCGACGCCGCGCCAGTCGACCGCGTGCAGCGCGGCGAGGTTGGCGACGAAGTCCTCGCCGAGCCGCGCGCGCTCCGCGTCGGTGAAGACCGGCTTGCCGTCGACCATCACCGGCAACGGCACCGTCCCCGCCACCAGCTCCATGACGTAGAACGGCCGCTCCAGGATCGTCGGATCACGCTCGTACCAGTAGACACGCGGCGCCCGTACCGGCGTCGCGGCGAGTGCCGCGAGCACGCGGAACTCGGGCTCGGTGTCGTACGGCTCGAGGAGACCGGCGACCGGCTGGCGGCGGAGGACGTAGGTCGCCGTCTGCTCGCGATCGCCGTCCCGCGACGCCAGCTGCACGCGAAACGTCTCCTGCGAGAAGCCCTCGCTCATGCGCGTGAGGGAGAGGACGCGCACGTCGGCGCGCGGCGCGAGCCGGTGCGCGAAGTATGTCGTCAAGCGGTCGATCACGAGCGGTCGATCATCGGATCTCGCCGCCGCGCGTGCTCGTCTAGTCCTCGCCCCACCAACGGCCGATCTCGAGCGCGACCGCCGCGAAGGGGGCGGCGTGGATCGGCTGCGTACCGCCGTGTGTCACCGCCGGGACCCAGCGTCCGTGCTCCAGCCGATAGATCTCGAGGGTGCGGGCGATGGGATCGACGAGCCAGAGGTGACCGACGGCCTCGCGGGCGTAGATGCGCATCTTCTGACCACGGTCGATACGCGCCGTCGTCGGCGACAGGACCTCGCACGCCCAGTCGGGCGCGAGATCGATCGCCGCGCCTGTCGGACACGTCGGCATGCGGTCGCGCCGCCACCCGGCGACGTCAGGCACCAGCACGTCTTCCCCGAGATGGAGCTCCGGCTCATACAGAACCCACCAGCCGCCGGGCTTGCCGGCGCCGCCGGGAGGTCGGTTGAACCCGTCGAACAACGCGCTCCCGATTGCGGACGCCGCGAGCGCATGCGGCACCGCCGGGCGCGGCGTCGTGATGAGCTCGCCCTCGAGGATCTCCGCGACCAGGAGGTCCGGAACCTTCAGCAAATCGGCATAGGTCGCTCTGCGCCGCGCCGCCATCAGCGCGACGGTAGCACGAACCCGCGCGCGGGTGTCAGGACGCCGAGTAGCGCGCGTGCGCTCCGTCGCTACGGGACTGCGGACGCGTCGCCGCGCGCGAAGTAGTCGACGATCGCCGCCGCGAAGGCGGGGACGGTGTACTCGGACGGCTGCACATCGACGCGCAGGCCGAGATCGCGCGCGGTCGCGGCGGTGATCGGGCCGATGCAACCGATCGCGACGTTCGCCAGGAGTCGCGGCAGCTCGGCGGGCGGGAAGAGGCGCGCGAAGTTCGTCACCGTGCTCGAGCTCGTGAAGGTGACGAGATCGGGACGGCGGTCGCCGGCGAAGAGCGCCGGCGCCGCCGCCGCATCCGGCGGCACGACGGTGCGATAGACCGGTACCTCGTCGACGATGGCGCCCGCCGCCGCGAGCCGCTGCGGCAAGACGGTGCGTGCCGCGGCGGCGCGCGCCAGCAGCACGCGCCGTCCGGCGACGCCGGCGGCGATCAGCGCGTCGGCGACGGCCTCGGCGCGGTACTCGGCGGGCGTGATCGCCACCCGCAGGCCGCGCGCCTCGATCGCGGCGCGGGTCTGCGGACCGATCGCCGCGATCGCGACCCCGGCGAGGTCGCGCACGTCGCCGCCGCGGGCCCGTAGACGGTCGAAGAAGGCGGCGACGCCGTTCTCGCTGGTGAGCACCAGCCAGGCGAAGTCGCCGAGGCGTGCGAGCGCCGCGTCGACCGCTTCCCAGCCGTCGGGTGCCACGGTCGCGATCGTCGGCAACGCGATCACCTCGGCGCCTTGCTCTTCGAGCAGCGCCGCGAACGCGCCGGCCTGCGCGCGGGCGCGCGTCACGACGATGCGCCGGCCGAAGAGCGGACGGCGCTCGAACCAGCAGAGCTCGGGCGCGAGGCGCACGACGTCGCCGAGCACCACGACCGCCGGCGGACGGAGGCGGCGCGCGGCGGCGAGCGCCGGCAGGGTGGACGCCGAGCCGAGGATCACCTCCTGGCGCCCGGTCGTCCCCCAGCGTATCGCGGCGGCCGGCGTGTCCGCGGCGAGACCGGCGGCGATCAGGCGCTCGAGGTTGTGCGCCAGCTGCAACACGCTCATGAAGAGCACGAGCGTTCCGCCTTGCCGCGCCAGCGCCTCCCACGGCAACGGCGACACCGCGTCCGCCTTCTCGCTCTCGTGTCCGGTCACGAAGGTGACGGTCGACGCGTGGTCGCGATGCGTGAGCGGAATCCCGCCGTAGGCCGGCGCCGCGATCGCCGACGTCACGCCCGGCACCACCTCGAAGGGGATGCCGGCGTGCACGCACTCGAGGGCTTCCTCGCCGCCGCGCCCGAAGATGAACGGGTCTCCGCCCTTCAAGCGCACGACCCACTTCCCGGCGCGCGCCCGGTCGAGGACGATCCCCGAGATCTCCTCCTGCGAGAGGCGCACGCCGCTGCCGTGCTTGCCCGCGAACACGATCTCCGCGTCGGCGCGGGTGTGGGCGAGGAGCGCCGGGTTCGAGAGGTTGTCGTAGACGACGACGTCGCAACCCTGTAGGCAGCGCAGGCCGCGCAGGGTCAGCAGGCCCGGATCGCCGGGACCAGCGCCGACGAGGCTGACGCGCCCGGTCGCCGCGCTCACGCCGGCTCCGTCGCGGCGCGGGCGCGGGCGATGATCGCGGCCGCGCCGCGCGCGAGGAGCGTCGCCGCGAGGCGCGCGCCGAGCGCCGCGGCGTCGCCGACGGCGCCCGTGATCGTGTCCTCCAGGGCGCCGCTGCCGTCGACCTCCGACACCAGCGCCCGCAGCGAGATCCCGTCGCCGGTGACGCGCGCGTACGCGGCGAGCGGCGTCTGACAGTCGCCGCCGATGGCGACGAGGAAGGCGCGCTCGGCGGCGACGGCGGCGGCGCTCGGCGCGTGATCCAGGGCGCGCAGCGCGGCGCACGCCGCCGCGTCGTCGGCGCGTGCCTCGAGCGCGAGCGCGCCCTGCCCCACCGCCGGCACGAATTCTTCGGGCGCGAGCGCCATCATACCGACCGGCGCGAGGCCGAGGCGGCGCAGTCCCGCGGCGGCCAACAACACGGCGTCGATCTCGCCGTCGGCGAGCTTGCGGAGACGGGTGTCGACGTTGCCGCGAATCGCCACCGGCGTCACGTCGGCGCGCCGCGCCAAGAGCTGCGCCCGGCGCCGCAGGCTCGACGTCCCCACGCGTGCGCCCGCGGCCAGACCGTCGAGGCCGACATCTCCTCTCGTCGACACCAAGACGTCGCGCGGGTCCTCGCGCGGCGGCGTCGCCACCAGCGCCAGGCCGCGCGCGATCAAAGCCGGCACGTCCTTCAGCGAGTGGACGGCGACGTCCACGCTGCCGTCGAGGAGCGCGGCCTCGATTTCCTTCACGAAGAGGCCCTTGCCACCCGCGGCGATGAGGCTCCCGGTCAGCGTGTCGCCGGTCGTCCGAATTGGCACGATCTCGACCACGGCGCCGCGGCGCTCGAGCTCGGCGGCGATCTGGCGCGCCTGGCGGAGCGCGAGCGCGCTGCCACGCGTGCCGACGCGAAGCAGCACCTCAGCGGCCTCGGGCGCCGACGCCGTCGCGGCTCACGACGATTCCTCGTCGTCCGGGGGCGACGGCGGAAGCTCGAGGTCGAAGAGTCGGCGCGCGCTCGCGATCAGATCGAGCTCCTCGCCGTGCTCGTCCTGCCGTTTGAGGGAGGAGATCGGGGCATGCAGGATTTTGTTCACGATCGACGAGGTGAGCGCGTCGAGGAGCTCACGATGGCGCGGCGCCTGGTCTTTCAGCGTGGCGAGCGCCTTCTCGAGCTCGTGCTGGCGGATCGCTTCCACTTTCGTGCGGATCGCGACGATCGTCGGCACCACCTCGAGGCTGGCGAACCAGCGCCAGTAGCGCTCGACCTCTTCCTCGACGATCGCCTCGGCGCGGACGGCCTCGCGCTCGCGCTCCTCGACGTTGCCGGCGACCGCGACCCCGAGATCGTCGATGTCGTAGAGGTAGACGTTGTCGAGGGCGTTGATCGCGGGGTCGAAGTTGCGCGGCACGGCCAGATCGATGAAGAACATCGGCCGCTGCTTGCGGGCTCGCAGCACCTCTTGGACGAGCGCCGGCGTGACGAGATACTCGGAGGCGCTCGCCGACCCGATCACCACGTCGGCGAGCTTCAGGTATTCGGCGACGCGATCGAAGGGCACCGGGATGCCGTCGAACTCGCGGGCGAGCGCGACGGCGCGCTCGAACGTCCGCGTGGCGACGACGATGCTGGCGATGCCATGGGTCTTCAGATGCCGCGCCGCGATCTCGCTCATCGTGCCGGCGCCGATCAGCATCGCCGTCTTGTCGGCGAAGCTCTCGAAGATCGTGCGCGCGAGATCGACGGCCACGGACGCGATCGACACCGCCTTGCCGGCGATGGCGGTCTCGGTGCGCACCCGTTTGGCAACCGCGAACGCTCGATGGAAGACCCGATGCAGCACCGATCCCGACGTGCCGGCGAGCGCCGCCTCCTCGTAGTGCTCCTTCACCTGCCCGAGGATCTGCGGCTCCCCGACGACCATCGAGTCGAGGCTCGCCGCGACGCGGAAGAGATGGCGCACGCCCTTGCGCCCGCAGTGCACGTAGAGATGCGACGCGAACTCGTCGCGTGCGATGTTGCGCTCGGCCCCGAGGAACTCCGTGATCTTCGTGTCGAGGCCGCGCGCTTCCTCGTCGACGCAGGCGACGACCTCGACGCGGTTGCACGTGGAGACGATCGCCGCCTCGTGCACCCCCTCGAGTTGCGTCAGCCGTGCGAGCGCGGCCGGCAGGTCGGCGGGTGAGAAGCCGAGCCGTTCGCGTACGGCGACCGGCGCCGTCCGGTGGCTCAGCCCGACGATGAGGATATCGCGTCCCATCTCAGTCGAAGGTGCCGCCGTGTTTACCCGGAAACAGGACGTGCCCGAAGACGAACGAGGCCAAGACGACGGCGAAGCCGATGATGGTGACGGTCGCGAGCCGGCGGCCGCGCCATCCGGCGACGATACGCGCCTGCAAGAGCCCGGCGTAGAGAAACCAGAGGATCAGCGAGAAGACCTCGCGCTCCTCCCACGACCAGAAATGCCCCCAGGAATACTTCCCCCACAGGGCGCCGGTCACGATGCCGAGTGTGAGCAACGGAAAGCCGCAGGCGAGCGCCCGGTAGTTGAGCTGATCGAGGGTCTCGAGCGACGGCAGGCGTCGCATGCGTCGGCCGACGCGCTTCTCCTTCAGCTGGCGCTCGTGGAAGAGGTAGACGAGGCTCACGCAGAAGGCGAGGGCGAGGACGGCGTTGCCGAGAAAGGCGAGCGCCACGTGCACCGGCAACCAGGCGCTGCGCAAGTTCGGCGGCAGCTCGCGGACGCCGCTGTAGAAGGCGAAGGCGCCGAGCGTCACCGCGAACGCCAGCGGCGCGACGACGGCGCCGACCGCCGGCAACCGGTAGCGCAGCTCGACGGCGAGATACACGCCGACGATCAACCAGGCGAAGAGCGAGAGGGCCTCGTAATCGGTGATCACCGCCACATGACCGGCCGCGATCGAGCGCATCACGATGGCGCCGCCGTGGCCGAGAAACGCCGCGAGCAGGAGCGACAGACCGAGGACGCGGGGAGCGGGATGGAGGACGAGAAGGTAGCGACCGAGCGCGCCCGCGGCGAGCAGATAGGCGACCAACGCGACCTTGAGCAGCAGTGGCTCCATCGTCAGTGCAGGGCGACGCCGAGCGCCCCCAGGGTCGCGCCCTCCCCGGCCGCGGCGCGCAGAATGGCGTCGACCCCGGCGGCATCACGCGCCCGCAACGCGTCGAGGAGAGGTCCGTCGACGAGACGGGCGAAGGTCCGGGCGCGCGCGTCCGGATCGGGCTCGGCGGCGCGGAGCAGCGGCCGCAGGCGCGCGAGAATCGTCGCCGCGACGCCGTACTCCGCACCGACGTGCGCTTCCAACTCCTCCCGCAAGCGCCGCGCCAAGGCCGGACTGGCGCCTCCAGTCGAGATCGCGATCACGACCGGCTCGCGGCGTACGACCGCGGGGGCGATGAACGTGCAGAGCCGCGGCATGTCGACGACGTTCACGAGCACGCCGGCGGCCAAGGCGTCCGTCGCCACCGCCGTCTGCTCGACCTCGTCGTCGACGGCGACATAGGCGAGGACGGCGTCCGTGAGGTCGCCGCTGCGATAGGATCGCGGATGGTGGAGGATCTCATGGGTCTCGGCGAGGGCGCCGAGCGCCGTCGTCAGCAGCGGGCTCACCACGGTGACGCGCGCGTCCGCCTCGAGCAGGCTCTCGACCTTGTCCTGCGCGACGTCGCTCCCACCGACGACTACACAACGGCGTCCGCGGAGGTCGAGATACACCGGATGGTAGCGCACGAGCTCGAAGCCTATTACCGCCTTGGCGTTCGCTCAAGCACACACCGGAACGCCCCTCCGGCGGCCGTGCGGACCGACGCGGCGGGACCGCGTCAGCCGGTCGGGATCCTCAGCACCTGCCCGGGCTTCACGTTGCTGCTGCGCAGGCTGTTGAAGCCCTTCAGGCGCTGTACCGACACGCGATACTGGTGCGCGATGTGGGAGAGCGTCTGCCCCTTGCCGACGCGGTGGGTACGGTAGGACCCATCACGCGTCGAGCTCGCCGCACCGTCGCTCCGCCCTGCGCTGCGCATCGCACACGCGCGGGTCGCGGGAACCGCGACGACGCGCACGTCGGACGCGACCTGCGCCAGGCGCTCGGCGAACTGCCCGGCGCCTCCGGAAGGCACTCGCAAGAGATAGCCGCGCGGGATGTTGCCGCGGCCGAGGAAAACGCCGCTGTCGACGGCCGGGTTCAACGTGGACAGCTCCGCCGGCGTGACGTTGGCGCAGCTCGCCGCCACCTTGCCGGCGAGCGCGTGCTCGAGCCGCACCTCGTCGCCGCGGAAGGGGGCGTCGAATGCGAGCGCGCCGAAGAATTGCTCGTACGCGCCCTCGACGGTACGGGCGGCGACGAACTCGGCGTAGAAGTTGCGCGACGCGAAGCCGAAGAGCGACCCGTGGTAGCGGCGCACGATCGTCCCGATGTCCGTCGTGCCGGTATCGGCCACGGCGCGCGCGACCCCCGCCCGCCCGTGGTTGTAGGCGGTGATGGCGAGCGGCCAGCTGCCGAGCGTCTCGAAGTTCTCGCGCAGATGGTGCGCAGCGCCGCGCGTCGCGCGCAACGGATCACGGCGCTCGTCGAGCACGCCGCCGATCTGAAGATAACTGCGGCCGGTCGAGGGCATGAACTGCCAGATGCCGGCGGCCCCCACCTTGGAGTACGCTTCGATGTTGAAGCACGACTCGACCAGCGGCAAGCGCGTCAGCTCGACGGGAACGCCTTCGGTGCGGAAGATTTCCTCCATCTCCGGAAGGTAGCGGCGCGAGATCCGCACGCCCTCGGCGAAGCGCTCGCGAAGACCGCGCTGCGCGCGGATGCGGCTCGAGTCGGCGGCCGCGGCGAACTTGCCGGGGCTCTGGTCCCTGGCGAACAGGTCCCAGATGCGTCGCTCCTCCTCGCTCAGGCCGCCGTCGTTGCCGGCGCGGGCGTCGAGGCCGATGAGCAGTGTCCGGATGCGTTCCTTCTCGTTCGCCGTGCCGGCGCGCTCGCTCTGCTCGAGGGTGATGGCGCTCTCGCCCCCGAAGGCGAGATCACGATAATCGAGGACCGAATACACCCGGTCGAGGTGCTCGCTGTCGTGGACGAGGATCTGATGCTCGGAATAGCGACCGAAGACGTTCTTCCAAAAGTTGATCGCGGGCCGCAGTGACGATGGGACCGGAAAGTCCGACGCGCCGGCGTGCGCGCGCACCGCGTGGAAGAGCCCGAAGCTCATGGCGAGGGCAGCGGCGATGACGGTTCGACGACGGGCACACACGCGATGGACCTCCTCTTCCCTTCCCCTCAACCAGCCGCATGCTAATGCAGCCATCGAAAACGTGTCAATTCTGATTCCGGCGCGAGCGCCGCAAACCGACGGCTCGCCGCGGCGCGCGGCGCGCTGTCGCCTCGCCCTCGGCGTGATGCTGTGTGTCCTCTCATGCCGTGGCGCGGCCCCGCCGGTTCCCCCCGGGACCCTCGTCGTCGCCCTCGAGAGCGCGCCCGCGATTCTCGATCCTCGCTATACCACCGACGCCAACTCTTCGCTCGTGAGCGCGCTCGTGACACGCGGCCTGACGCGTGTGAACGAGCGCGCCGAAGCGGGTCCGGATCTCGCGGAGGCCTGGCAGCAGCCCGCGCCGCTCGAGTACCGCTTCACGCTGCGCGCCGACGCGACGTTTGCCGACGGGACGCCGCTCACGGCCACGGACGTCGTCGCCACCTATCGTTCCGTGCTCGATCCCGCGCTGCGCTCGCCGAAGCGCGAAGCCCTGGCGGCGGTCGCCGACGTCGTCGCCGCCGACCCGCGCACCGTAGTCGTACGCCTGCACGCGACGACGGCAGCGTTTCTCGAGACCGCGAACCTCGGCATCCTTCCCGCCGCCCTCGCCCACCATGGGCCGCTCCCGCGGGAAGAGGTCGTCGGCGCCGGACCGTTCCGGGTCGTGGGCACCTTGCCGGACGGCGGCGTCGAGCTGGCCGCCGCGGCGGCATCTATGGATGGAACGCCCGCCCTCCCGCGGGTGCGTTTTCGCGTCATTCCCGACGGCACGGTGCGGGCGCTCGAGCTCGCGAGCGGCAGCGTGCACCTGGTGCAAAACGCCCTCGAGCCGGACCTGCTGCCCTGGCTGGCACGACGTCCCGACCTCGAGC
This sequence comes from Deltaproteobacteria bacterium, assembly GCA_016200545.1. Taxonomy (GTDB): domain Bacteria; phylum Desulfobacterota; class Binatia; order UTPRO1; family UTPRO1; genus DP-19. The sequence continues at coordinate 20,459 of JACQEO010000030.1, forward strand.
TGGTGATCTCACCGGGGACGACGTTCCAGTACCTCGGCATGAACTTCCGCGACCCGCGCCTCGCCGACCGGCGGGTGCGCCAGGCCCTCGCCTATGCGCTCGATCGCGAGGCGATGGTCCATCGGCTTTTGCGCGACACCGCGCGTCCCGCGACCGGGCTCCTGCCGCCGTCGCATTGGGCGTACGCCGGCGACGTCGCCGCGTATCCCCACGATCGCACGCGCGCCACGGCGCTCCTCGCCGAGAGCGGCCTCGGGCCGGACGCGCGCGCGGCGGCGCGGCGCTTCTCGTACAAGACGTCGACGGTCGAGCTGCGGCGGCGCATCGCCGAGGTTTTCCAAGACGAGCTCGGCATGATCGGTCTTTCCGTCGACGTGCGCAGCTACGAGTGGGCGACGTTCTATGCCGACGTCCGCCGCGGCGACTTCCAGCTCTACGCGCTCGCCTGGGTCGGCGTCGCCGATCCCGACGTCTACTACCGGATCTTCCACTCGAGCATGCGGCCGCCTCAGGGCAACAATCGCGGCGCGTACGCGAACGCGACCATGGACGCGCTGCTCGAGGCGGCGCGTGCGACCCTCGACCGCGAGGAGCGGCGCCGACTCTACGCCGAGGTGCAGCGGCTCGCCGCCGACGACTTGCCGGTCATTCCGCTGTGGTGGGCGGACAACGTCGTCGTGAAGAGTCGTCGGCTCACGGGATTCGTCCCGGCGCCGGACGGCGACCTGCGATCGCTCGCGACGGCGCGCCTCGAAGAGCGGTAGCCGGGTGACGCGCATCCCGGCGTGCCGGCGGTTTGACTGCGCGCGATGCATCGCCTAACTGCTGCGCTGAGCACCTCGTGACGCGCCTCGCGCTCCGTCGGGTCTTTCTCGCCCTGCCGACCATCGTCGCCGCCGCGACGCTCGTCTTCCTCTTGGTCCACGTCGTGCCCGGCGATCCGGTGGACGTCATGCTCGGCGAATCCGCGGCGCCCGCCGACCGCGAGGCCTTGCGACACGCGCTCGGGCTCGACCGCCCGTTGCTGACGCAATACGGCGCCTTCTTGACCGGGCTCGCGACCGGCGACCTCGGCCGCTCGTTGGTGAGCGGCGAGCCGGTGGCACGTCTCGTCGCCGAGCGCGTGCCGGCGACGCTCGAGCTGACGCTCGGCGCGCTCGTGGTCGCGATCGTCATCGCGCTGCCGCTCGGCGTCCTCGCCGCCGCGCGGCCCGGCACGTGGATCGACCGCGCCGCGGTGGCCTTCGCGCTCCTCGGCGCCGCGATGCCGAGCTTCTGGCTCGGACCCCTCTTGATCATCGGCTTCGCGATCGAGCTCCACGTCCTTCCCGTCTCCGGTCGCGGCGGCCTCGCGCACCTCGTGCTCCCGGCGTGCACGCTCGGCCTCGGGATGTCGGCGATCCTGACCCGCATGACGCGCGCCAGTGTGCTCGAGTGCGTCGGCGAGGACTACGTCCGAACGGCGCGCGCCAAGGGCGTCGGACGGGTCGGTGTGTTGGCGCGTCACGCGCTCGCGAACGCGCTCGCACCGGTGGTGACGATCCTCGGCCTGCAGTTCGGCGCATTGCTCGCCGGCACCGTCATCACCGAGACGATCTTCGCCTGGCCGGGTGTCGGCCGGCTCACCGTCGAGGGCATCCAGGCGCGCGACTATCCCGTGCTGCAAGGGTGTATCCTAGTAATCGCCGCCGGCTTCGTGCTCGCGAGCACGCTCGCCGACGTCGTGAACGCCGCGCTCGACCCGCGCACACGCCCGGGCGCGCCCGAGGTGCGATGACACCCGCGTCGCGCCGTGTCGGCGCCGCCGCGGCGCTTCTCCTGGCACTCGTGCTCGCCGCCGTCGCGGCGCCGTGGATCGCCCCCGAGGATCCGACGCGTCAAGATCTCGCCGCGACCCTCGCCCCACCGTCGCGCGGCCACCTCCTCGGACAGGACAAGCTCGGCCGCGACATCCTCTCGCGCGTACTGCATGGCGGGCGCGTCTCGCTCATCGTCGGCCTGGCGACGGTCGCGAGCTCGCTCGTCGTCGGCGGCGCCGTCGGTGCCGTCGCCGGCTACGCGGGCGGCTGGCTCGACGATCTCTTGATGCGCGTCGTCGACGTCCTGCTCGCGTTTCCCGGCCTCCTGCTCGCGATCGCGCTCACCGCGGTCCTCGGGGCGAGTGTGCAGAACGTCGTCCTCGCGCTCTGCCTGATCGGCTGGACGGGCTACGCGCGCCTGACGCGCGGCGAAGTGCACCGCCTGCGCAGCCGCGAGTTCGTGGAGGCGGCGCGCGCCCTCGGCGCGCCCGATCGCCGCATCCTCTGGCGTCACGTGGTGCCGCTGCTCACGGCGCCGCTCTTGGTGCAGGCGACCTTCGGCATGGCGGGTGCGATCGTCGCCGAGGCGTCGCTCAGCTTTCTCGGTCTCGGCGCGCAACCGCCGACCGCTTCATGGGGCGCGATGCTGAACGACGGCCGCGCCTTTCTCCTCGTCGCACCCCACCTCACGATCTTTCCGGGCCTCGCCATCACGCTGGCGGTCCTGGCGCTCAACTTCCTCGGTGACGGCCTGCGCGATCTCCTCGACGTCCGTCCCGCCACCGATCTCTGGCGTTGAGCGCGGGAGGGGAAGCGTCATGACGAGCTCCGTGCCGCCACCCGCGGGCGTACGCGCCTCGAGACGGCCACCGTGACGGGCGACGATCGCCTGTGAGATGGCGAGCCCGAGGCCGCTGCCCTGCCCGACGTCCTTGGTGGTGAAAAACGGCTCGAACACGTGCGGCAGGTCGGCGGCGGCGATGCCTGCACCGTCGTCGCGTATGGTTACCGTCACCGCGTCGCCGTCGCCACCCAGGGTGACCGCGAGCGTGCCGCCGGGGCGGAGCGCGTCGGCGGCGTTCAAGAGGAGGTTCATGAACACTTGGTTCAGCTCGAGGGGATCGCAGGCGACGTCACGCACGTCGTCGTAGCGCGCGTCGACGCGCACACGATCCGGCAGGCGATGGCGCACGAGCGCGAGCGTGCTTTCGAGCCCGGGACGGAGCGGCGCGAGCCTGAGCTCCCCACCCTCGGGACGCCGTCCGAAGCTCCGCAGCTTGACGAGCAGCGTGACGGCGCGCTCGGTCGCCTCTCGACAGTTGGCGAGCAGCAGCGGCGCCTCGCGGCGCCACTCGTCCGCGGCCTCGCCGGTACGTCCAGCGGCGGCGTCATACGCCACGGCGATCTCTTCATACGCCGCGAGCGTCTCCTGCAACGGCTCGAGGTTGCCGGTGAGGACGGTGAGCGGGTTGCCGAGTTCGTGTGCGACGCCCGCCACCAGGACGCCGAAGGCGCGCATCTTCTCCGCGGCCACGAGCCGGGCCTCGGCGCGCTCCAGACGCATGTACGCCTCCTGCAGCTCGCGATGGGCGCGCGCGAGCCGGCGCATCGAGCGCGCGAGCCGGCCGTGCGCCCCCGCGAGCTCGCGCTCGGTGCGCGCGAGCCGGCGGGTGAGGTGCCCGCCGATGAACCCGAGAAAGACGAGCGTGAGGGTGAGCGAGAACAACCATACGAGGCCGGAACCCTCGCCGGCGGGCGGCGGCACCGGCAACGCACCGGAGCGCAGCACCGTCGCCGCGAGGAGCGCGAGCCCGAGACCGCCGGCGAGCGCGGCCATGCGCACGCCGAGAACGAGCGCCGCAGTCACGACCTGGACGGCGTAGAGGAAGAGAAAAGGGCTGCGCGCACCGCCGCTCACCCACACCACTACGGTGATGAGCACGGCATCGCCCACCCCCGTCCAGAGGATCATCGCGCCGACGCGGCGCCAGCGCCGTACGCAGACGGCCGCGGCGGCGTTCATGACGACGCCGGCGAACGCAGCGGCGAGCACGGGCACGAACGAGGACAGGAGCCCCGCCGCGTGCGCCGCAAGCGCGACAGCGAGAAAGAGCGCGATTACTAGCGCCCGGATCCGCACCGCCCAGCGCAGGCGCTCGCGGCTGACGCGACGTCGCAGTCGGCGCCAGGTGCCGCCGCCCATCCAAGGTCGCAGGCGCGCGCGCGTCTCCACGCGCTCGTGGTAGCGGCGGCGTCGATTGCGCACCACCGCACGGCGGGGGTACTCGGAGCCGCCATCCGACGACCATCGGCCGGCGCGACGCTTTGCTCCACAAACCCGGCATGCTGTTATACAGGTATCCGTCAGCATTTCAGCGGGGGGCTTTCGAAACCATGACGACGGAACCCACATCCGGCGCCGCCGGCGCCGATGTTCACGTCGCACTGGCGGACGTCCGCATGGCCTTCGGCGACCGTGAAGTCTTCCGCGGTCTCTCGTGCGCCTTTCCGGCGGGCAAGGTGTCGGTCATCCTCGGGGGCAGCGGCTCGGGCAAGAGCACGGTGCTGCGTCTGATCGGCGGCCTCGTCCGGCCGCAGTCGGGACACATCTTCGTCGCCGGCGAGGACGTGACCGTGCTCTCCGAGCGCCAGCTCTACGGCGTGCGGAAGAAGCTCGGGATGATGTTCCAGGACGGTGCGCTGCTCGACTCGCTGACGATCTTCGAGAACCTCGCGTTCCCGCTGCGGGAGCATACCACCCTCAGCGAGCACGCGATCGCGACCGCGGTCCGCCGCCGCCTCGACGCTGTCGCGCTCACCGACGTCGACGCGCTGCTGCCCAACCAGCTCTCGGGGGGCATGCTGAAACGCGCCGCGCTGGCGCGCGCGATCATGCGCGATCCCGTGATCCTCCTATGCGACGAACCCTTTTCCGGCCTCGATCCGATCTCGGTGAAGCGGATCGAGAGCTTGCTCGTGCGCATCAATCGCCGGCTCGCCATCACCATCATCCTCGTCTCGCATCACATCGCCTCGACGATGCGTATGGCCGATCGCGTGCTGCTGCTCTTGCCGAGCGGCGCCGTCGCCGGATCGCCGGCCGAGCTGCGCCGGAGCGCCGACGCGCAGGTCGTCGGCTTTCTCAGCGAGGAGCGCGACGGCGCCGACGACGCCCCGAATGCCGCGGCGGACGCCGCCGCGGGAAGGATCTGAGGGTGGCGCTCGCGCGATTCGTCCAGGATCTCGGCTGGTATACGCTGTGCTTCGTCGACCAGCTCGGCAAGCTCGCGGTGTTCGCGGCGCAGATCCTGCACGCGCTCGTCAGCCCGCCGCTGCGTGTACGCGCGTTCGTCCAGGCGGTCTTTGACATCGGCGTCCTGTCGCTGATCATCATCTGCGTCTCGGGAACGGCGGTCGGCATGGTGCTGAGCCTGCAAGGCTACAACACGCTGGTGCGATTCGGCGCCGAGCAATCGCTGGGCGCGGTCGTCGGCTTGAGCCTCATCCGCGAGCTCGGTCCGGTCCTCACCGCCCTCCTCGCGACCGGCCGCGCCGGCTCGGCGACCGCGGCCGAGATCGGCACCATGGTCGCGACCGAGCAGCTCGACGGCCTGCGCATGATGGCGGTCGACCCGGTGGATCTGGTCGTCACGCCGAAGGCCCTGGCGATGACGTTGGCGATGCCGCTCCTCTCGGCGCTGTTCATCGCCTTCGGTCTCTTCGGCGGCTATCTCGTCGGCGTCGGGCTCATGGGGATCGACGGCGGGACGTATGTCTCGAGCCTGCAATCGGCCGTCGACTTCCGCGACGACGTCGTCGGCAGCCTCTTGAAGGCGCTCGTCTTCGGCGGCCTGGTCGGATTGATCGCGACCTTTCGCGGTTTCACCAGCGCACCGACATCGGCGGGCGTGAGCGCGGCTACGACCTCCACCGTCGTCGTCGCCTCGGTGTGCATCCTGCTCTTCGACTACGTCATCACGGCGCTCTGGGGGGTGTGAGGTATGAGTCGGTCACCGTTGCGTGATTTTCTCGTCGGCTGCTTCGTCCTGGCGGGACTGGCGGCGATCGCCTACTTGTCGATCAGCGTCGGTGGCCTGTCCTACGACGGACCCGGCGGCCTCACGGTGTACGCCACTTTCGATCAGACGGGAGGCCTGAAGCCGCGCGCGCCGGTCGTCATCGCCGGTGTCAAGGTCGGGCAGGTGACCTCGATCGCCCTCGATCAAAACGCCCGCGCCCGCGTCGCGCTCGACGTCGACAAGAGCTTGAAGCTCCCCACCGACACCTCGGCGTCGGTCGTCACCTCCGGCATCCTCGGCGACCGCTATATCTCCCTCCAGCTCGGCGGCGAGGCGGAATATCTCAAGCCCGGCGAGGAAATCAGCTTTACCGAATCGGCAGTGATTCTCGAGCGCTTGATCGGTAAACTGATTCACAATACGGACACCGCCCCGGCCAAGGCCGAATAGCCTCTGAGAGGACGATGATGATCTGGACTTCAACCCGAGTCGCGCTCTGCCTCGCCGTGCTGACCACAGGCCTCGCCGCGTGCGGCCCGCCGGCGACGCGTGGTCACCTCGTTCAGACACGCACCGACTACGACCCGCTGCAGCCGCTCAACCGCAAGGTGTTCTGGTTCAACGACCGGCTGGACGTCTACGTGTTGGCGCCGGTCGCGAAGGGATGGAATCGCGTCGCACCCGACCCCGTGCAGCGCTCGCTGTCGAACTTCTTCGTGAACCTGCGCTCGCCGATCGTCATCGTGAACGACGTGCTCCAAGGGAAGGTGAAGAACGGCGCCTCCGACTTCGGGCGCTTCGCGGTGAACACGACGGTCGGCGTCGTCGGCTTCTTCGACTATGCGACGCCGCTCGGACTCGAGCAGCACGTCGAGGACTTCGGCCAGACGCTCGGGTGGTGGGGTCTCACGCCGGGGGCGTACTTCGTCATCCCGCTCCTCGGCCCCTCGAGCGTGCGCGACATCGTCGGGCTCATGGCCGACAGCGTCACCAACGTCTCCTCCTGGTTCGCACCTTGGGATGCGCTCGCCGCCGCCCGGGTCGTGGATACGATCAACACCCGCGCGCTGTTCCTCCAACAGGTGGAGGAAGCAAAGCGCGCGTCCTTCGACTACTATGTGTTCGTCCGCGACGCGTACCTGCAGCGGCGAAACGCCCTGGTGAACGACCGCGTCGGGGGCACGAACATCGACCAGGAAGGGCTCTACGGTCCGGAAGCGAACGACGAGCTGTATCACCCGAACCTGGACGCGCCGCCGCTCCAGCCGTGAGGAGAACCGCAATCGTGATTCGAACCATCGCCGCCCTTGCCACCGTGCTGATGCTCGTCGCCGCCCCGCTCCGCGCCTCCGCGGCCGACACTCCGAGCGCGGACACCAATACCCCGCGTGGCGTGGTACAGGCGACGACCGGCGCGGTGATCGAGGTGCTTGCCAACCGGGGCTTCTCCACCGACGAGAAACGTCACCACGTCGAGGGCATCGTCTACGCGCGGGTCGATTTCGCGACCTTGTCGAAGCTCGTCCTCGCGCGCTTCTGGAACGAGCTCTCGGAGGCGCAACGGACGCACTTCATGGAGGAGTTCCGGGAGAACCTCTCCGCGACCTACGGCCGCAACGTCGAGAGCTACAAGAACCAGAAGGTCACCATCGTCGACGATCACGCCGAACCGCGCGGCGACTGGACGGTACGCACCAAGATCGTGCGCAACGGCGCCGACGACATCAACGTCGACTACCGCCTGCGGCAGATCGACGGCACCTGGAAGATCATCGACATCATCATCGAGAACGTGAGCCTGGTGGCGAATTTCCGCTCGCAGTTCCAGGAGATCATGTCGAACGGCGGCGCCACGCGCTTGCTCCAGGTGCTGCACGACAAGAACGCCCGGGGGGAACCCCTAAAGGCGCCAGCGGCCGCGGCGGCGGCGGGCGCGAAGTCCTGACACGAGCGGGCACGTTCGACGGCGGGCGCTCGCTGCACGCCGGCTCGATCAGCGCTGGCAACGCGGACAGTAGAACGCGCTCCGCCCGACGATGACCGTGCGGCGAATGACGACGCCGCAGCGAGCGCATGGCGCGCCGGCGCGCTCGTAGACGCGGAAGCGCTTCTGGAACGCGCCCGGCTCGCCGCGCTCGTCGCGATAGTCGGAGATCGACGATCCACGCGCCGCCAGCGCCTCCGCGAGCACCGCGCTCGTCGCCGCGACGATGCGCGCGGCGTCGGCGCGCGATAGGCGCGAGGTGCGCCGGCTCGGGCGCACACCGGCGGCAAAGAGGATCTCGCTCGCATAGATGTTGCCGATGCCGACGACCAGCCGCTGATCCATGAGCAGACTCTTCACGGCGCGTCGCTGCCGGTGCGCCGTGGCGTGCAGGAAGCTCGCCGAGAAGGACTCCTCCAGGGGCTCGACGCCGAGCGCGTCGAGCTCGCTGAGCGCCGCCGCTCTGCCGACGCGCATCAACCCGAAGCGGCGCGGATCATGGAAGTGCAGCGTGCGCCCGTCGTCGAACGCGACGACCACGTGGGTGTGGACGCGTCGAGGCGCCGTCGCGGGGAGTACGACGAGCGTGCCGCTCATCCCGAAATGGACGAGCCACACCGCACCGTCGTCGAGGTCGAGGAGCAGGTATTTCGCACGCCGCCGTATGGCCTCGATCCGCCGTCCGAGAAGCGCCGCCTCGAACGACGACGCCACGCGGCGCCGCAGTCGCCGCTCGTGCACCGTGACCGCCGTGACGCGCCGGCCGACGAGCGTCGTCGCGAGGCCACGGCGGAGCGTCTCGACCTCAGGCAGCTCCGGCATCGGGACGTCGGGCGCGCGACGACTAGGCGTCGCGCGCCGGTGGGCGCTTGGGGCACCGCGGATTCACACTCGCGTCGGCGAGAGCGCGGCCGGCGGCGTCGGCGAGCGCCGCGAACGCGGTGAGGTCGAGGGTCTCGCCACGCACGCGCCCGTCGATGCCCGTCGCCGCGAAGACGGTATCCCATGCCTCCGGCGGCAGCGCCAGGCGCGCCGGCAGCGTTTGCACCGCGTTCCGCAGCATCTTGCGGCGCTGGTTGAAGGTGGCGCGCACCACCGCGCGGAGGAGCGCCGGGTCGTCGACCGGAACGCGCGGCTCGCGGCACAGCCGTACGCGGATCACCTCCGACGTCACCTGCGGCCGGGGATAGAACGCCGACGGCGGCACCCGAAAGCGGCCGCATGGCTCGGCATAGAGCTGAAAGAGCACGGACGGCGCCCCGTAAGCACGCGAGCCCGGCCGCGCCAGCAGACGCTCGGCGACCTCGCGCTGCAGCATCACGGTGAGGTCGGAGAAGATCGCGCGCTCATCCAGGAGGCGAAAGAGAATCGGCACGGCGACGTTGTACGGGAGGCTCGCCACCACCTTGACGGTGCCCTCGGGGATGGCGGCGCGGAGATCGATGCGCAGGGCGTCGCCTTCGAGGATCCGCACGTGGGAGGCGGCCGCGAACTTTCGGCGGAGCACGTCGCAGAGGCCGCGGTCGTACTCGATCACGTAGAGCCGCGCCGCCCGCGCCTCGAGCGCATCGGTCAGGGCCCCGAGCCCGGGGCCGATTTCCAACACCGCCTCGTGCGGCGCGATCTCGGCGAGCGCGACCATGCGGGAGACGACGTTGCGGTCGACGAGGAAGTGCTGCCCGAGACGCTTGCGCGGCGCGAGCCCCTCCTCCGCGAGAAGGGCGCGCGTCTCCGCGGAGAGGCCGCTCATGCGCCCCCCACTTCGGTCGCGGTGCCGGTCGGCGCGAGGGCCTTCGGGCCGACGCCGATCGGGAGCGTCGCCGCGGCGTTCAACGTGAGCGGGTGGCGCTCGCCGCGCAACAACCGCGCGCGTCCGGCATAGGCGATCATCGCCGCGTTGTCGGTACAGTACGCGAATCGCGGAAACGCGACCGCGACACCCGCGCGCGCCCCCTCTTCCTCCATGCGCGCGCGCAGCCGACGATTCGCGGAGACGCCGCCCGAAACGACGATGGTCTCGAGGCCGAGGTCGCCGGCGGCGCGCAGCGTCGGCGCGATGAGCATGTCGACGATCGCCTCCTGAAAGCTCGCGCACACGTCCGGCAGCGCCGCGCCGCGCTCCTCGAGCAGATGCTGGCGGAGCGAAGTCTTCACACCGCTGAAGCTCAAGTCGTAGCCTCCGCGCTTGAGCGTGGCGCGCGGGAAACGGATCGCGGCGTGGTCGCCGGCGGCGGCGAGACGGTCGATTTCGCGCCCTCCCGGATAGCCGAGGCCAAGCATCTTCGCGCCCTTGTCGAACGCCTCGCCGGCAGCATCGTCGCGCGTGCGTCCGAGGAGACGATACACGCCGATCCCCTCGACGACGTAGAGGCTGGTGTGGCCGCCGGAGACGAGAAGGCCGAGGTACGGAAACGCGACCGGACGGTCGAGGAGGATCGCGAGCAAGTGCCCTTCGAGGTGATTGACACCGATGAATGGCAGGTTACGCGCGAACGCGATGCCCTTGGCGGCCTGGAGGCCGACCAGCAGCGAGCCGATGAGGCCGGGCCCGTACGTCGCCGCGACGCCCTCGACGTCGTCGAGACCGATCTCGGCTTGGGCGAGCGCGCGCTTGACCACCGGCACGATCGTCAGCACGTGCTGGCGGGAGGCGAGCTCGGGCACGACGCCGCCGAAGCGACCGTGCACCAGGTCCTGCGACGCGACCACACTGGCGCGGACGCCGTCGCCGTCGAGGACGGCGGCCGCCGTGTCGTCACACGAGCTCTCGATCGCGAGGACGCGCATCACCGTGCTCCTTGCCCGGGCGCGTCGAGGCGCGCAAGCCCGCTCGCGACGTCGGGCGACGCGGCCCGATCGCTCAAGCTGGGGGCGGCTTGAGCGCGAGGAAGATCGTGTTGTCACCGCGACGGATGAGGAAGAGGACGTTCTTCCCCTTCTCGCCCTCGCGCAACGCCTTGCGATAGTCGCCCACGTCCTCGACCGCTTGCCTGTTGACCTCGAGGATGATGTCGCCACGGCGAAGCCCGGCGTCCTCGGCCGGGCTATTCGACTCGACTGCCGTCACCACGACGCCTTTGACGTCGGTGACGCCGAGGTTCTGCGCGATCTCGGGCGTGAGCGTCTGGACGGTGAGACCGAGCCTCTCGCCCTTGCCGGCGGACGCAACCTCTTCGTCCTTCAATTCCGCGATCGTGACCGGGATGTCTTTCGTGTCTTTCTCGCGCTGGACCTTCACCATGACCTGCTTGCCGATCGGCTCGCGCGCGACCATGAGCGGCAGCTCGGTCGATTCGCGCACCGGACGGCCGTCGAACTCGATGATGACGTCGCCCACCTTGAGACCGGAGGCGGCGGCGGGGCCGTCCTTGACGACGTCGGCGACGAGCGCGCCGCGTGTCTCGTCGAGGCCGAGCGACTCGGCGATCTCGGGCGTCACCTTCTGAATGAGGACGCCGAGCCAACCGCGCGTGACCTTGCCCTTCTCCTTCAGTTGCGGCAGGAGCTCCTTGGCGAGGTTGATGGGAACGGCGAAGCCGATGCCGATGTTGCCGCCGGTGCGGCTGAAAATGGCAGAGTTGATGCCGACCACCTCGCCGTGCAGATTGATCAGCGGACCGCCGGAGTTGCCGGGATTGATGGCGGCGTCGGTCTGAATGTAGTCGTCGTAGTTCCCGGCGCCGATGAAGCGCCCCTTCGCGCTGACGATGCCGGCGGTCACGGTGTGATCGAGCCCGAAGGGGTTGCCGATCGCCATCACCCACTCGCCGACTTTCAAGGTCTCGGAGTCACCGAGCGTCACCGCGGTGAGGTCGGCGGCGTTGTCGATGCGGAGGAGCGCGATGTCGGTTTTGGCGTCCTTGCCGACGATGCTCGCCGTGTGCTCCTTGCCGTTGCCGAGGCGGACGACGATCTCGTCGGCGTTCTCGACGACGTGGTTGTTGGTGAGGATGTACCCCTCGGCGTCGATGATGAAGCCCGAGCCTAGACTACGCTGGCGGAACGGATGCTGCTGCCGCGGCGACGGTCCGAAGAAGCGTTCGAATGGCTCGCCGAACTCGCGTGGATCACCCTCTCCGAACGGCCACTGCGGACCGCCCTGCCCCCCCGGAGCGTGAAATTGCGGAGCGTCCGGTGCCTGCTGCTTACCCTGCGACGTCGTCGAGATGTTGACGACGACGGGGCTCAGCCGCTCGGCCAGCGAAGCGAAATCAGGCACGACGGTGAGCGGCACGGGAGCGGGCGCGATCGCCTGTGTGTCGCCGGCGGCGATCGTCGCCGGCGAACGCTGCGTGGCCGGCTGCGCCGCGATGACCGGCGGCACCGGCACGCGGGTGACGGCGGGACCGCCCGTCCGCCCGAGCCAAATCGTCACGCCGATGCCGATGATGATACCGACTGCCAGCGTGACGAGCGCTCCCCTGATCGTACGCACTGCCATCATGCCCCCCGAAATGCGTGGAATGCCGCGTGCGGCGTGTCTGTTACCGATCTTGGACGCTACCGATTCCGTGCCATCTCGACGTAGCGCATGCGGAGGTCGTAGAGCACCTCCCCGAGGAGTTGCTCCTCGGCGACGTCGAGGTTCCCCTTGGTCTTGTCGCGCAGGATGCCGAGCAGATCGATCATCTGCTTCGCGGCGGGTAGATCGTGCGTGACGTCCTGGTTCACGGGGTCGGGAATCTCCCCCAAGTGCATCAAGGCCTGCGTGGTGAGGCCCATGACGAAGCTGCTGAAGCTCATCTCGCCGAAAGCGGCCGCGCCGCCACCGGTGTCTGCTGCGAAATCGTCGGACGCCGCGCGCGGTGCCTCACTCCCCGCCGACGACGCGCCGGCCGCGGAGCGCGCAGACGTCTCGGCGGCAGGTGATTCCTCGCTCGCACGCGCTTCCTCGCCGCGGTCGGAGCCGGGCTCGGCGTCGACGAAACGACGTCGGTCCTGCACCTTGAAGCCGCGGCGTTCCTGCTCGTCCTCGTCCCTGGCCATGCCCGTCTACCTGCGCTGTCCGAGTTCGCTGGCGATCTGCTCGAGACGCGCGATGCGCTGCTCGAGCGGCGGGTGCGTGCTGAAGAGGTTCTGGAAGCTCACCCCGCGCAGCGGGTTGACGATGAAGAGATGCGCCGTCGACGGGCTCGCGGCCATTGGAACGCGCTCCGCGTACGCGGAGATCTTGCGCAGTGCCGACGCCAGCGCCTCGGGCTCGCGGCTGACGCGTGCGCCGGTGTCGTCGGCCTGATACTCGCGCGAGCGCGAGATCGCCATCTGGATCAGCATCGCCGCGATCGGCGCGAGGATGAGGCTGAAGAGCAGCCCGAAGCCGTTGCCGCCGCCCTCGCGATCGTCGCGCTGGCCGACACCGCCGAAGATGAGGCTCCACCGCGCCATGTTCGCCAGCATCATGATGGCGCCCGCGAGCGTCGCCGCGATCGAGCTGATCAGGATGTCGCGATTGGTCACGTGCGCGAGCTCGTGCGCGATCACGCCCTCGAGCTCCTGGCGGTCGAGCAGTCGCCGGATGCCGGCGGTGACGGCGACGGCCGCGTGCTCGGGGCTGCGGCCGGTCGCGAACGCGTTCGGCGACTCGGTCGGAATCACGTACAGGCGGGGCATCGGAATGTGATTCTTGAGCGCGAGCCTGTGCACGATGGAATACAGCTCGGGATCGTCGGATTCCGAGATCGGCTGAGCGCGATACATCGCGATCACGATGCGATCGGAAAACCAATAGCTCCCGATGTTCATGACGGCCGCGAAGACCAGCGCGATCATCGCGCCCTGCCCACCGCCGAGCATCTGCCCGACCCACACGATGAGCGCCGTCAGCGCTGCGAGAAGGACCGTCGTCTTGATGGCGTTGTTCACTGTCGTATACCTCGTCGACCCACTGTGCTCGCCCGTTCGACGCGGGCGGCGGGCCTTTGCGTCACGATTTCGGCCGGTCCGCACCCACGATCGGCGCCGGCCACTGCACGCGTGACATGGCTGAACGCTAGTGCCAGGGGGTGGGGGTGTCAAGACGATCGCCGGCAAGCGTCGCGAGACGCGCGGCGACCCGTGCGACGACCTTGTCTTCGCTGATGCCGGTCCAGCGGATCGCCTCGAGCGCCCCGAGCGGACGCCAACGCGCGGCGCGCGTCGGACCGAAGAGCGCGACGCCGCGACGATCGAGGAGACCGGCGAGGTGACTGATGCCCGAGTCGTTGCCGACGTACCAGGGTGCGCTCGCGATCAACGCGGCGGCCTCGCAGAGCCCGAGTCCGCTCACGACCTCGTGCCCGCTCGTCCGCCAGCACTCTTCCTCTTCTCTTTCGGCCGGCCCGAGAAGGACGACCGTCTCGCCGCCACGTGCTTGCCACCCAGCCGCGAGACGCAGAAACCCGGAGGCCGACCAACGCTTCGCGGGCGCGCCGGCCCCGGGGTGGATTACGAGCGCGCGCGGGCGGGAACGGGCGTGCGCCGCCGCCAGCCAGGCGTCCGAAGGGCGCGGTGCGACGAGCGGCGACGTCACGCCGAGCGCGCGCGCGTAGGCGACGCTGGCGTGCACGCCGGTATCGCCGCGCTCGACGCGATGATGGTGCAGGCGTGCGAGACCGAGCGCGCGAGCATGCCGGTGCAGCACCGCGTCGGCCCCGAGCCAGACGTCGATGCGCGCGGCGCCGCGCAGCCAGTCGGCGAGCCCGGGATCGAGCGTCGAGGTGAAGAGCGACGCCACGGCGGCACCGTCGGCGGGGGGCGCCGCCGGCCCCGGGAAGAGTGCGTACGCCAGCCCCGCGAGTGCGCGTCGCACGCTCAACTCGACGGTCAGACCGCCGCTGCGCAGCGCGGCGAGCGCCGGCGCGAGCAACAGGAAGTCGCCGAGAGCGCCCGGGAACACGACGAGCGCGCGGCCGACGCACGTCACACCGCGCTTCACGTTGACTCTCCGTCGAAGCGGCGGTTATCATCACCGTTCCCATGGGTTCCGCCGTGTTGGTCGCTGACTCGCCCCTCGATCTCATCGCGGCGACGCCCGTCGTGCGGCTGAATCGCGTCGTGCCCGAGAACGGCGCCGAGATCTGGGCGAAGCTCGAGTCGTTCAATCCCGGCGGCAGCATCAAAGACCGGATCTGCCGGGCCATGGTCGAGGCCGCGGAACGCGACGGCCGGTTGCGTCCCGGGGCGACGATCATCGAGCCGACGAGCGGTAACACGGGAATCGGCCTCGCGCTCGTCTGCGCGGTCAAGGGCTACAAGCTCATCCTCACCATGCCGGACACGATGAGCGAGGAGCGCCGCAGTCTCCTGAACGCTTACGGCGCGACGATGATCCTCACCCCCGATACGCGCGGCATGCATGGTGCCATTCGCAAGGCCGAGGAGATTCTCTCCGAGCACCCCGACTATTTCATGCCGCAACAATTCGCGAATCCCGCCAATCCCGAGGTCCATCGCCGGACGACGGCGCCCGAGCTGCTGCGGCAGTTCGAGCGCATCGACGCCTTCGTCGCCGGCGTCGGGACCGGCGGCACCATCACTGGCGTCGGCGAGGTGCTGAAGGACCGCATGCCGGGAGTCCGCATCGTCGCGGTCGAGCCGACGGCGTCGCCGGTGCTCTCCGGCGGCGAGCCCGGCTTCCACAAGATCCAAGGTATCGGCGCCGGCTTCGTGCCGGAGATCCTCAATACCGAGATCTACGACGAAGTGATCGCGGTCAGCGACGCCGAGGCCGCGGCCTGCACCCGACGCCTCGCCAAGGAGGAAGGGATGCTGGTCGGGATCTCGGCGGGCGCGGCGTGCGCGGCGGCGCTCGCCGTTGCGCGCGAGTTCGGTCGGGGCGCGACGGTCGTGACGATGTTCCCGGACACCGGCGAGCGCTATCTCACGACCGATCTCTTCCACGCCGCGGGAATTTAGCACACCGATGGACGCCGTCGTACTCGAGCCCGCGCTCGACGCCAAGCTCGCGCAGCTCCGCGCCGCGCTCGCATCGCTGCCGAGCGCGCTCGTCGCCTTCTCGGGCGGCGTCGACTCCTCGCTGCTCCTGCGCGTCGCCCGCGACGTGCTCGGGCCACGCGTGACCGCGCTCACCAGCGTGTCGCCGACCAATCCCGAGGAGGACACGGCGGCGGCAGCCATACTTGCGGCCGCGCTCGCGGTCGCGCACGTCGTCGTCGACTCGAACGAGCTCGAGATCCCACACTACGCCGCCAACCCGACGAATCGCTGCTACCTCTGCAAGGACCGGCTCTACGAGATCTGCGCTTCCGAGGCACGCGCCCGTGGTCTCGCCGTGATCCTCGACGGCGTCAACGTCGACGACCTCGGCGACTATCGTCCCGGCTTGCGGGCCGCCGAGGAACACGGCGTGCGCCATCCGCTCGTCGAGGCCGGCCTGCACAAGGCCGAGCTACGCACGATCAGTCGCGCCCTCGGGCTCGACACCTGGGACAAACCCGCGAGCCCGTGCCTGTCGTCGCGCTTCCCCTACGGCACCGAGATCACCCGCGAGCGGCTGCGCATGGTCGGCGTCGCCGAGTCGGCGCTGCGCGCGCTCGAATTCCGCGAGGTGCGTGTCCGGTTTCACGGCGAGTTGGCACGTATCGAGGTCAGCGTCGCCGAGCTCGGACGCTTCGCCGACGACGTACTCCGCGCGGCGGTGCTGCGCGCTGTGCGCGACGCCGGCTTCCGCCACGTCACGCTCGACCTCGAGGGCTTTCGTTCCGGGAGCTTGAACGAAGGCGTTGTTTGATTTCGCCCCCGCGCCGCTGCGCGGCGCGATGGGCTCGCGGCCGGGAGTAAATCCCGGCCGCTCCTGATTTCGCCCCCGCGCCGCTGCGCGGCGCGATGGGCTCGCGGCCGGGAGTGGATCCCGGCCGCTCCTGCCGCCGCTTAGAGACGGAGGCTCGGAAAACGGGCGACGATCGCCTCGGCCCAGGCGAGGTCGTCGGGGGTGGTGATCTTTCGGTTGAGGTGACTCGCGGCGACGATGCGCACCGGCGCGCCGAGCCGCTCGACCAGCGCCGCGTCGTCGGTGGCGACGATCCCGAGCCGCACCGCCTCCGCGTGCGCGCGGCGCAAGAGGTCGGCACGGAAGACCTGCGGCGTCTGCGCCAGCCAGAGCCCGGTGCGCGGTACCGTCGCGGTCACGACGTCGTCCTCCACGCGCTTCACGGTATCGGCGACGGGTGTCGCCAAAAAGGCGGCGCCGTTCTTACGCGCCGCCTCGACGCAGGCGGCGATCGCCGACGGCTCGACCAGTGGTCGCACGGCGTCGTGCACGACCACGAGCTCGGCGCGCGCGTCGACCGCCGCGAGACCGGAGGCGACAGAGTGCTGCCGCTCCTCGCCCGCTTCCGCCAGATGGAGCGGCAGCGCGAGCGGCTCGAGAAGCGCGCGGCAGCGATCGTGCTCCTCCGGCGCCGCGACGACGATGAGCCGCGTCACGCCGGTGATCGCGCCCATGCGACGCGCCGACCAGACGAGGAGCGGCACGCCTGCGAGCGGCTGAAACTGCTTCGCGAGCGCGCTCCCGAACCGCAGCCCGCGTCCCCCTGCGACCAGAATGACGTCGATCATGACAAAAAAAAGGCCGGGCGCAGACCCGGCCTGGTGCTCGCGTGATGGGCGCGCATGCTCCTCGCGAGCTCAGTGCGCGAAGATCGTCTTCAGCTCTTCCATGATTTTATCCTCGGAGTGCGACTTCGCGATTGCGAGCTCCTTCACCAGGAGGTTGCGCGCGGTATCGAGCATCTTGCGCTCGCCGAACGACAGCTCCTTGTCGCCTTTCAGCACGAAGAGATCCCGCAGCACCTTGGCGATTTCGAGCACCGAGCCGGTTTTGATCTTTTCGGTGTACTCCCGGTACCGTCGATTCCACGTCTGCTGATCGATCTCCACCTTCTTGTCACGCAAAATCTTGTAGACCTTGGCCACCATGTCGCGACCGATGATGCGGCGAAGGCCGACGCTGCCGACGTTCTCCGTCGGGATCATGATCGTCATGTCGCTGTCGAGAATGCGTAACATGTAGAACTTCTTGGCCGTACCGGAGATGGTCTTGCTCTGGATGCTCTCGATCACCCCGACCCCGTGGGCTGGATACACGACCTTTTCGCCCACTTTGAACACATCAGCCATGCACGTCCTCCAATTGATGAAACAGAATGCAGCATTGATAGATTAGCGTAAAAACTGCGGATCGTCAATTTAAACGCCGACTTGGTGTTGGCTATACGCCATCCCCGCCGACGTCGAGAGTGCCGATCCAATCCGACACATCGGCGACGCCGCGCCGCGCGAGGCCGTGCGCGAGCTCGCGTGCGATGCGTGCCGTCGCTTGCGGGTCGACGAACGACGCCGTCCCGACCTGCACCGCGCGCGCGCCGACGAGCAAGAACTCGAGCGCGTCGTCGCCGCTCGTGATACCGCCGATCCCGATCACCGGGATTCGCACGGCGCGTACGGTGTCGTGGACCATGCGCAATGCGACCGGCTTGATCGCCGGACCGGAGAGGCCTCCGGTCCGGTTCGCGAGCACCGGACGGCGACGATCGAGATCGACGGCCATGCCAATCAGCGTGTTGATGAGGCAGACGGCGTCCGCGCCCTCCTCCTCGGCGATGCGCGCGAAGACGGTCACGTCGGTCACGTTCGGCGAGAGCTTGACCCAGAGCGGCAGCCGGCAGCGCCGCCGCGCCACGCGCACCACCTCGCGCGTCAGCTCCGGATCGGTCGCGATGATTCGACCCCATTCGCGTTTGTTCGGACTCGAGATGTTCACCTCGAGCGCGGCGATGCCCTCGGCGTCCGAGAGGCGTGCGGCGACCTCGCCGTATTCCTCGGGCACGTTACCCCAGAAGTTCGCGACCACCGCAGTGCCGCTGTCGCGCAAGGCCGGCAGCTTGGTTTCGATGAACGCCCGCACGCCGATGTTCTGCAGACCGATCGCGTTCATCATGCCGGCGGCGGTCTCGATGAGGCGAGGTGCCGGATGGCCGCGGCTCGGCTCCAGCGAGAGGCCCTTCACGACGAGCGCGCCGATCGCCGCGAGGTCGGTGACGCCGGCGAATTCGACGCCGTATCCAAACGTGCCCGAAGCGGCGACCACCGGGTTGGTGAGCGTCAGACCACCGCCGACGTCGACACGCAGGCGCGGCGCCCCGGACTCAGCCACGCGGCAGCACGAGACGCATGATGAGCGCGTCCTCACCGCGTCCATAGTAGTGGCGACGCACCCCCACCTCTTCGAAGTGGAACGCCGCGTAGAGCCGGCGCGCAGCCTCGTTGCTACGGCGCACCTCGAGCGTGACCGCGTCGGCACGGCTGCGCTCCGCTTCGCGCAGCGCCTCGCCGAGCAAGACGGCGCCGATCGCACGACCGCGATGCTCCGGATGTACCGCAACGTTCAGGACGTGGATCTCGTCGGCGACCAACCAGCGGCAGAGGTACCCGACGATCGGCTCGTCGGAAGCGCCGGCAGGCCGGATCACCACGATGCGCGAGAACGGGATCCGCAGCTCTTGCAGGAAAAGCGTGCTGCTCCACGGGTTGTCGAAGGAGCGGCGCTCGATCTCGAGAACCTGCCGCAGATCTTGCGCGCGCATCTCGGCGAGCGTCCAGGTCGCTGCTCGTCCGTGGAACGCGCCGGGGGTCGCCACCATCATCCTCGAGCGTCGCGTCGCAGTACGCTGCACCGGCGCGGTTCCGTCACGCGGGCGCTCACGCGCAGACCGGACGGACGCGCTACTTGACCAGCACGACTTCGAGCGTCTTGTCTCGATAGCGATGCTTGAAGCCGCGGACCGGCGCCCCAAGCGCGATCCGTGTCGTGAAGTCCGGGGGGAACGACGGAGCGCCGGCCGCAACCTTCCGCACCTGCGGGTCACCGACCTTGCCGCGCACCACGAACGATCCGTTCGTGAGTGCGAGTTCGTACTCGTAGTCGGGCATCTCGTCCGGGATTCCGAGCTCCTCCTTCACTGACGACGCCGGAACGCGATGCGGGAACTCAAGCCGCAGGAGGTAGCCGTGTCCCATGTCCTCGAGCTTGTAGGCCTCGCCGTAGCGGCGCTGCCGATCGCGCTTCTCGTCGAACTGGCCGTCGTAGAATCCGTCGACCGGTATCGTGCCGCTGCTGCGCGTACGCGAGGCGCCGCGCGTGAGCGGGAACGCGAGCGGCACCAGGAGCGGTCCGTAGAACGCCGGGCCGAGCTGCATTTCCTCGGTCGGCACGCCGCCGAAGAGACCCTCCCGCAGGCGCCAGGCGGTCTCGATCGCCGCCAGTGCGACCCCCCAAAAAATGAGGCTGTCGAAATGCAGACTGAACACCTGGCGGCGTAACACCACGACGCCGAAGACGCCGAGGAGGAGCGGATAGAGGAAGAAGTCGACGACGACGTTCAGCGCCGTCGCGCCGGCGCTGGTGAACACCGCACGATCACCCGCGGCCTCCTCGAGCCGCTTCTTGGTCGCGTGCGGCAAGGCGCCGAGCACCGGCAGCACGAGCGGCGCGAGCAGACGCCCCACGAGACCGGCACCGCCGACGCGCGTGTGACGCAGTCGCTCGACGAGGTCGTCGAAGTCGTCGGGTAGCTCGCCGGGGAAGCGTTTCTCGACGACCGGCTTCTTGGCGGCGGGGGCCTTGACCGCTTTCTCGACACGGCCGGCGGGACGCGCGGCCGCTGCCGGTGCGGGCTTCGGGGCCGCGGCCGTCGGCTTCGCGGCGGGCGGCGCCGCAGCGGCACTCGGAGCCGCGGCGCTCGCGGGTGTGGCCGCGCCGGCGGGCGCCTCGGCAGCCGCGCCGTCCTTCCGAAAGCGCGAAGGAAAATCCGCGGTGAACGTCACCTCCGGATGGAGCTGCCGTGCACGCACGATCAGTTGCTCTTCGGTCTCCGGGATCTTCGGGTCAGGGACACAGCAGTCGACCGGACACACGGCGGCGCAGGCTTCGTGGTCGAAGAACCCGACACATTCGGTGCACTTCTCCGGAACGATGTAGAAGATGTCGTTCGAGATCGCCGGGTGCGTGACACCGTTCAGCTCCCACTCGACGCCGCCCTGGTAGATGGCGGTGTTCGGGCACTCGGGCTCACACGCTCCGCAGTTGATGCACTCGTCTGTGATGACCGTCGCCATGCACCTGTGTCCTTTCCGCTCGTGAGAGGATGGTGTTATGTCAACTGGCAGCGAGGACGCGCAGCGGACGCGCGTCTCGCAGGTGTATCTTGCTTCGATCTGCTTGAACTGTCAACGAAACTACTGCACGGCAAGGCCACCGCGGGATCGTCGCAAACCGGCGGTCGGCTGTGGCGGTGAAAAATTGCGGGTCGCCACGCAGGTGTGGTAATCGCCGGGCGCGGTGGGGAGCGACCTGGTGAGCGGACGGCGGACGACGCGAAGAGACGTGGCGGCGTGGGTGGCGGTGCTGAGCCTCGTCGGCGCCACGCCGGCGCACGCCGGTCACGCGCTCGTCGATCTCCTCGACACCGAAGTGCTCGAGCAGGTCGAGCCGAACGCCGTTGTCGCTCCCGACCGGACGCTCGACCTCCTCTTGGTCGAGGTCGTCCGCGAGCGCGTCGCGGCGGCCGCGCTCGGGTACGGAACCAGCGTTCCGGTGGTCGTGGTCGGCGGCGATCCGGGCCCGTCGCTCGCCGCGTACGCACGTCTCGGCGCCGGCGAGCTCCTGCAACTGGTACTGCTCGCCCGCTCGCGCTCGGCGGTGGCGACGCTCGCGACCGCGGTCGGTCCCGGATGGGAGCGGGCGCGCCTCCGGATGCGACGCGCGGCGGCGCGGCTCGAGCTGCGCGGCACCACGGTCCCGAACGAATGGCCCGGAGAGCAGCGGGACGGCGGCGCCGCGCGCGACGCGACGATCGGTGCAGGTCGAAAGGTCTTCACCGCGCCGGCGACCTCCGTACGGCGCGCGCCTGACGCACGGACGACCCTCGGCGACGTCGCGCGGCTCGCCGCCGCCGTCGCGGGCGACGGCGAGATGCGCCGGCGCCTTGCGCTCGACGGCGCGCCGATCGCCGACGGCGCCGTGATCGTGCGCGCGACCGATCCACTGATCGCGCGCATGGCGGCGCCCACACCGCCGGTACCGGCGCGTGCCGGCGCCGTCGGCGGCGACGCGCAGACGGCAATCGCCATCGGCGAGCACGACGGGCTCGCGCTGCTCGCGGTCGCAACCGGTCCCGAAGCAGCGCGCGACGTGTGGCAGGTCCTGCAGCGCGGCCTGACACGCTACCGGCGTGTCGAGGTGGTCCGCACGGGGCAGTCGGTCGGCGGCGACGTCGAGGCGCGCGACGGCGTAGTCGCGCACGTCACGGCGGTCGCGGCGCAGTCGTTCGCGCTCACCGTCCCCAGCAGCGGGGCGTTCGCGCTGCGTGCCTGGTTGCAGCTCCCGCAGTCGGACGAGACCCCGCTCGAGCCGAACCAGCCGATGGGCGAGCTCGTGTTCGAGCAGGCAGGCCGCATCATCGCCGCCGTTCCGCTCGTCGCGCCGGCGCCGAGCGGCCCGAGCCGTTGGCTCGATACCGCCAGCCGCTGAACGCGGCTGGCGCTCACTCCTCCGGCGCGCGCTTCTCGCGGTCGCCGGACTCTTTCTCCGGCTCGTGCCGTTGTCCGCGTGTGGAGCTGTCGCTGCGCGGTGACCGTACCAGCGCCTCGAGGTCGTAGAGGTACCACGCGTCGTCGACGCGGTCGTAACGCCACACGCGGCCCGTCTGATTGTCGAGCACGAAGGTTCCCTGCTCGGGTGCACCCCCGAACACGTACCGTCCAGGCTCGGACGCCCGCGCCGACGACGCCGCCAAGAGCAGCAACGCCACGACCACACCGCGCTTCATAGGACCTCACCGGCGCCCGGAATTCTGAGTCCCTCGTGGGAGAGGGGTGCAGGCGCGAGAAAAAGTGGTCTCCTCCTAGCGGATAGGTCTGGTCAGTGCAAGTGTGGCACGCGTCGCAACCATCGCGACGCGCGCTCTTGAAACCCTACCCGAAAGATTTACACTTGCTCGACTTCCAACTCGACGCGAAAGGAGCTCCATCATGGGCGCGAAGACCGTCCATCTTCACGACAAAGCGCGTGAGGGTATTCTTCACGGTGTCAACATCCTCGCCGACACCGCCAAGGTCACGCTCGGACCGCGCGGGCG
Source organism: Deltaproteobacteria bacterium (assembly GCA_016200545.1). GTDB lineage: Bacteria > Desulfobacterota > Binatia > UTPRO1 > UTPRO1 > DP-19. Next base: position 43,395 of record JACQEO010000030.1, read on the forward strand.
CAACGTGTTGCTCGAGCGCAGCTACGGCGCACCGCTCATCACCAAGGACGGCGTCACCGTCGTCAAAGAGATCGAGCTCGAGGGTAAGTTCGAGAACATGGGCGCCAAGCTGATCCGCGAGGTCGCAACCAAAACGTCGGACGTCGCCGGCGACGGCACGACGACGGCGACGGTGCTCGCGCAGGCGATCCTGCGCGAGGGTCTGCGCCTGCTCGCGGCCGGGTACGATCCGATGGAGCTCAAGCGCGGCATCGACGTCGCCGTCGAGAAGGCGGTGGAGGCCATCAAAGCGCAGAGCAGGCCGATCAAAGATCGCGAACACATCGCGCAGGTGGGTACGGTCTCGGCGAACGGCGACACCACGATCGGCGATCTTCTCGCGGAGGCGATGGAGAAGGTCGGCAAGGAGGGCGTGATTACGGTCGAGGAAGCGAAGAGCCTCGATACCACTCTCGAGACGGTCGAGGGCATGCAGTTCGACCGTGGGTACCTGTCACCGTACTTCGCGACCAACGCGGAAAAAATGCTGGTGGAGATCGACGAGCCGCTGCTGCTCTTCCACGAGAAAAAGATCTCGAACATGCGCGACCTCCTGCCGGTGCTCGAGAAGGTCGCGCAAGCGGGCAAACCGATCGTCATCATCGCCGAGGAGATCGAGGGCGAAGCGCTCGCGACCCTCGTCGTCAACAAGATCCGCGGTACGCTGCGCTGCGCCGCCGCCAAAGCGCCGGGTTTCGGGGATCGTCGCAAGGCGATGCTCGAGGACGTCGCGATCCTCACCGGCGGTCGCGTGATCGCCGAGGAGCTCGGCCTGAAGCTCGAGAACCTGACGCTCAACGATCTCGGCCGTTGCAAGCGCGTCGTGATGGACAAGGACAACACCACCATCGTCGGCGGCGCCGGCAAGAAGGACGTGATCCAAGCACGCATCAAGCAGATCCGGGCGCAGATCGACGAGACGACGTCCGACTACGATCGCGAGAAGCTGCAAGAGCGGCTCGCGAAACTCGTTGGCGGCGTCGCGGTGCTGCGCATCGGCGCGGCGACCGAGACCGAGATGAAGGAGAAGAAGGCGCGCGTCGAGGACGCCATGCACGCCACCAAGGCCGCCGTCGAGGAGGGTATCGTACCGGGCGGCGGCGTGGCGCTGCTGCGCGCCCAGCAGGCGATCTCGGGGCTGAAACTCGCGGGCAACCAGGCGATCGGCGTCGACATCGTGCGACGCGCGATGGAGGAGCCGTTGCGACAGATCGCGCTCAATGCCGGCGCCGAACCGTCCGTCGTCTTGGACCGCGTGCGCGAGGGCAAAGACGACTTCGGCTACAACGCCCTCCACGAGCGCTACGAGCCGCTCGTCAAGGCCGGCGTCATCGACCCGACGAAGGTCGTGCGCTCCGCCCTGCAGAACGCAGCGAGCGTCGCTGGACTCCTAATCACCACCGAGGCCGCGATCGCGGAGAAACCCGAGAAGAAAGCGGGCGCTCCCGCCACACCTGGCGGGGGTGACTACGACGAGGACTATTGATAACTTTGGGGTATCCATCTAAGCGGAGTAAGATGAGGCGGTGACCTCGGCCCCGCTGGCGAGCGTGCGCTACCCAAGATCCACCGGCGAGTTCTTGGCCTGGTTCTCGACCGATGCGGACTGCCTGGACTACCTCGAGTGGC
>JACQEO010000028.1 GCA_016200545.1 Deltaproteobacteria bacterium
CCTCGCGCCACGGGCCACCGCTTGCGTACCTGATCGACGAATCGAGCGATCTCGTCTTTGGTGTCCATGGCGGTCTGTATACTATAATTATACGTAAGACCCAAACGAAACCACCCCCCTACGGAGACTGAGGCCTTACAGTTGCCGGTGCTTTTCCCTTGTCTGATGTGGCCCGACTGTCGCATAATTCGCGCATGGCGGATTCCTTGTACATCGCGCTCGGCATGATCGGCGGCGTCATGATCGTCGCCGTCGCGTTTTTCGTCGTTCGCTGACGCGGGTCCTATTCTCTACGCTCGGCGACGGGCACGTAGTCGCGCTCGTCCGGGCCTAGATAGACTTGTCTCGGGCGCGCGATCTTCTGGTCGTCGTCGAGAAGCATCTCGGCCCACTGTGCCAGCCATCCCGCCGTTCGGGGAATCGCGAACAGCACGGGGAACATGTCCATCGGGAATCCCATCGCCTGATAGATGATGCCCGAGTAGAAGTCGACGTTCGGGTAGAGCCGGTGCGAGACGAAGTAGTCGTCGGCAAGCGCGATGCGTTCGAGCTCGAGGGCGATGTCGAGGAGCGGACTACGCCCGGTCACCTCGAAGACCCCGTCCGCGACCTCTTTGATGATCTTCGCGCGCGGATCGTAGTTCTTGTAGATGCGGTGGCCGAAGCCCATCAGCCGTACCTCGCCGGCCTTCACGCGTTTGATGTAGGCGGGAATCTTCTCGATCGACCCGATCTCCATCAGCATCCGGATCACCGCTTCGTTGGCGCCGCCGTGTAGCGGCCCGTAGAGGGCGGCGGTCGCGGCGGCGATCGCCGAGTACGGATCGACCTGCGAGCTGCCGACGCTGCGCATCGCATTCGTCGAGCAGTTCTGCTCGTGATCGGCGTGCAGGATGAAGAGCACGTCGAGGGCGCGTTCGAGGGCGGGGTTGGGCTTGTATTTGAGCTCGGTCATCTTGAACAGCATGTTCAAGAAGTTTCCCGTGTAGCTGAGATCGTTGTCGGGGTACGCGTACGGCATACCGACGGAATGCCGGTATGCGAACGCCGCCATCGTCGGCATCTTCGCGATCAGGCGGTGCGTCTGTATGCGACGCGACTCGGGATCGAAGATGCGCTTCGCGTCCGGGTAGAAGGTCGAGAGCGCGCCCACCGTGCTCACCAGGATGCCCATCGGGTGCGCGTCGTAGTGGAAGCCGTCGATGAAGAGCTTGATGTTCTCATGGATGATCGTGTGGTGGGTGATGTTGGTGGTGAAGGCCGCCAGGTGCGAGGGTTTCGGTAGCTCGCCCTTCACCAAGAGGTACGCGGTCTCGAGGTAGGTGCTGCGCTCGGCAAGTTGCTCGATCGGGTAGCCGCGATAGCGCAGGATGCCCTCGTCGCCGTCGATGAAGGTGATGCCGCTCTTGCACGAGGCGGTGTTCATGAACGCCGGATCGTAGGACATCAGGCCGAAGTCGTTGGGTCCGATCTTGATCTGGCGCAGGTCCATCCCGCGGATCGTGCCCTGCTCGATCGGCAGCTCGTAGGTCTTGCCGGTGCGGTTGTCGGTGACGGTGAGCGAGTCCTTGGCCATCTCCGTCCTTGTAGCGACGCAATGCGTTCAACTCAAATCGGGGGCGCGGCACGATCGCGGAACCGTGGGGGCGGCACGGGGTGCGGGGCCGCGGACCGCGCGCAGCGGACCTGGCGGGACGCCACATCGCGTGGATCCTTCCGTACGTCGGCGCACCCGCGAAGCACGCACGGCCCAACGCGCGCGGTCCACAGCCCCGCACCCCGTGCCGCCCCCACGGCGCTCGCCCGAGTTAGAACTCCCTCGCGTTGAAAAGCATCCATCCACGCCTGTCTACCCACACAGACAGTCGCGCTCCTCTACGCGCGCCGGAAACATTCAGCGGTCGCGCGCTACGAACGCCACCCACGGCGGCGGGAGCGGGGGTGGCGGGCGCATTGGACCGTACGTGCTTCGACGTACTTGCCGCCGTACGGAAGAATCCCCACGATGCACCGCCCCGCCAGGTCCGCTGCGCCCGCCACCCCCGCTCCCGCCGCCACCGCGCGACGACGATTTCAGCGCGCGACGCGGCGCTACTTCGGAACTTGGTAGAGGTACTCGTGCAAGTAGGCGATCTCTTCCGACATGCGAGCCATGTCCACGCGCATGAGATCGCGGATCGAGAGCATCGACACCAGGCGGTCGCCATTCACGATTGGGAGGTGGCGGATGTTGGCGTGGTCGATCTTACGCATCGCCGACTGGTAGTCCTCGTCCTCCGCGGCGACGACCATCTCGCGGGTCATCACGACCTCGACGGGAGTGGTCTCCGGGTCACGGCCGCGATTCACGACGCGCCGCACGACGTCGCGCTCGGAGAAGACGCCGACGAGGCGCGTGCCCTCGAGAACTGCGACGATGCCGACGTTGTGCGTCTCCATGACGCGAGCCGCGACCGACACCGGGGCAGTGCGCTGGACGGCAAAGATGAAGCCCTCACGCATGATTTCTTTGAGCGTCTTCATGAGGGATCCTCCAGTCGCCCTCATAGCAGGGGGGACCGGCGATGTACAAGAAAATGCGCCCGGGAGAACCCGCCGGTGGGCGATCAGCCCATCGTCGTGACCCGCTCAGGGCGGATCGTATAGATGATGCGGACTTCCCCCGCCTGACGGAAGGGATAAGTGTCCGCCCCGAGGTATTTTTTTGCAAGGCGATCGATGTGCGCGTCAGCACCGTCCTCGGCGATGCGTTCGACGCGACCGCGGATCTGGACGTAGCGGTACGGGTTCGACGGGTCCATGATCGCGAGCGCGACCCGTCCGTCGCGGCGCATGTTGCGGTCTTTCCAGCGCCCCTTGGCGCTGTTCACGCGAATGGTACGGCCGTCGGTGTCGAACCAGACGGGCGTCACCTGTGGGCTGCCGTCCGGCAACACCGTCGCCAGGTTGGCGTACGCCTTCACGTCGTCGCCGAGGAGCGGACGAAAGGCTTCGGGGATCGTCGCCGTGCTCATACTCACCTCATCTCGTTAGCGTTGCGAGAGTTGCGGAAGCCCCGCGAGGATCGACTCCGCCTGGCGCAGGACGTCGTCGATGATCTCTCCGCAGGGCTTTAGCCCGTGGATGCCGCCCGCACTCTGGCCGGCGGGCATGCAATCGCGCTCGGGATCGAGGCCGGCCTCCGGTCCGACGAGCGAGCGCCAGACGCCATCCTGGGTGGCGCGCATCGCTTGCAGCGGAAACGGCTGCAACTCCTCGCGTTTGGTCTCCCATTCGTCCGTGTACTGAGTGCGAATGGCGCGCATCGTCTTACCGCTGTAGGCGCGGGTGATGACCGTGCCGGTCTCGTCGATGTCGAGGATGCGTTCCTTGTAGAGCTGATGGGCACGCGCCTCCGTCGAGGCTATGAAGCGTGTCCCCATCCAGATCCCCTGCGCGCCGAGGGCGAGCGCCGCCACCAGGCCGCGGCCGTCGAAGATCCCGCCGGCGGCGACGACCGGCACCTTCACGGCGTCGACGATCATCGGCACCAGCGGCATGGTCGCGATCTGGCCAGTGTGACCGCCCGCCTCGGTGCCTTGCGCGACCACGATGTCGCAACCCGCATCGACGGCGCGAACGGCATGGCTCACCTTGCCGCACATGTTGATCACCAGGACGTCGTTGCGGTGACAGAGGTCGACGACCTTCGACGGCACGCCGAGGCCGGCGACGAAGGCGCGCGCGCCCTCGGCGCAGATCGTCTCGACGAACGGCACCATGTCACGCGGGCTCGCTGTGAGCAGGTCGACACCGAAGGGTCGCGTGGTGCGCGCCCTCACAGCACGGATCTCGCGCGTCATCTCCTCGAAGCTCATCCCGGCGGCGCCGAGACAGCCGAAGCCGCCGGCCTCCGAGACCGCGGCCGCCACCTCCGAGTAGGAAACGCCCCCCATACCGGCGAGGAGAATTGGATGCTCGATGCCGAGGAGGTCGCAGAGCGGGGTACGCAGCATGGCGTCGGGTCTTATCAAGGACGCGCGAGCGACGAAACCGATTTAGGCGCCGCCGCGTGCAAGCAGACGCTCGGCCGCCGTCTCGCCGCTGTGCACGCAGTCGGGCACGCCGACGCCACGATAGGCGTTGCCCGCGAGCGCGAGGCCGGGGTGGTGCGCCACCGCCGCGTCGATCGTCACCAGGCGCGCGAGGTGTCCGACGTGGTACTGCGGCATCGCGCGCGCGTGACGGTGGACGCGCACGAGCCGTGGCGGCGCGACGATGCCGAGGAGCGCATACAGCTCGTCGCGGGCGGCGTCGACGAGTTCCGTATCGGTGCGCTCGGCCATCGCCGCCGCGAGCGCGCCGCCACAGAACACCCGCAGCAGCACGGCTCCTTGCGGCGCCCGTCCGGCATACTTGACGCTCGAAAACGAGCACGCGATCAGCCGCCGCCCTTCGATCGCCGGCACGACGAGGCCAAAGCCGTCGAGCGCGTGCGGCACGTCGGCGCGCGCGTAGCCGAGCGTCACCGTCGCCGACGAGGCATAGGGAATCGTCGCGAGCTCGGTCGCCAGGTCGGCGGCGAAGGGCCGCACGAGGTCGGCCGCGGCGTAGGTGTGTGTCGCGACGATCACGCCACGCGCGCGCAGGCGTTCGCCGCCGGCGATCGTGACCTCGAAATCCCGCGGCGCGCACGGGCGAATCGCGGCGACGCGTGCGCCGAGGCGGACGGCGCCCTCGGGGAGGCGCTGCGCCAGCGCTCGCACCAGCGTCTCCATGCCGTCGGCGAAGCTCACGAACAGGCTCCAGCGCGCGCCGCTGCCCGACTTCGCGGCTACACGCGCCTGGCGGCGCATCGCAAGGATGATGCTGCGGTGTCGGCGCTCCATCTCGAGAAGGCGCGGCATCGTCGCCGCCACGCTGAGCCGCGCCGGGTCGCCGGTGTAGATGCCGCCGAGTAGCGGCTGGGCGACGCGCTCGAGAGCTTCGCGTCCGAGGCGGCGGGTGACGAACGCAGCGAGGCTCTCGTCGCTATCGGCCGGGCCGCGCCGCAGGAAGAGGTCGAGCGCCATACGCAACTTGCCGCGCCAGGTGAAGAGCGGCGAGCGCAGGAGCGGCGCGAAGCGCGTCGGCGCGAGGAGCAGGAAGCCCTCCGGCAACGCGTGCAAGCGTCCCGCGCGGACGACGAACGTGCGCCGGTCGGCGTCGCGGGTACCGATCAGGCGATCCTCGAGGCCGATTCGGCGACAGAGCTCGAGCGCCCACGGCTTCTCGGTGAGAAAGGAGTCGGCGCCGGACTCGACAAGGAAGCCGTCGACACGCTCGCTCGCGATCGTGCCGCCGAGCCGTGGCGTCGCCTCGAGGAGCGTCACCCGGACCGGTGTCCCGCTCGCGGCGGCGAGCTCGGTGACGCGATGCGCGGCGGCGAGACCGGCGATGCCGCCGCCGACGACGACGATCCCCGCGTCGGGAGGACCCGCGTCCGTCACGCGTCCCCCGCGTGCGCGCGCACCAGCGCGGCGAGCATGCGGATGAAAGCCGGGTGATCGTTCGCGGTCTCGGCGCGCGTCAGGCCGAGCCCGAGCGCCGCCGCCGTCGCACGCGCCTCGACGTCGAGGTCGTAGAGCACCTCGACGTGATCGCACACGAAGCCGATCGGCACGAGGACGACGTGGCGTACGCCCTGCGCGGCACGTTCACGCAGCAACACGTTCACGTCGGGCTCGAGCCACGGCTCGCGCGGCCCGCCGCTCCGGCTCTGATACGCGATCGCAAACGGGCGGCCGAGCGCCGCCGCGACGAGCCGGCACGACGTCTCGAGTTCGCGCACGTAGGGCGACCGGTCCGCCATCGCGCACGGGATGCTGTGCGCGGTGAAGACGATCTCGGTGTCGTCCGGCGCGACAGCGAGCGCGTCGCGCACACGGCTCGAGACGCTGGCGATGAACTCGGGGTGATCGAACCACGGGCGCGCGTAGTCGATCGCCGGCGCCGCCGTACCGAGCGCGGCACGTCCGTCGTCGACGGCGCGCCGGTAGCGCTCGAAGCTCACCTCCGCGCGGTGCGGGGCGAGGATCACGGCGAGCGCGCGCCGCACGCCGTCCCGCTGCATCGACGCCAGCGTCTCGGCGACGGTCGGCGTCCAGCTCCGCATGCCCACGTAGACGGGGAGGCGCGGGCCGTCGCGTTCGAGCGCCGCCGCGAGCGCGCGCGCCTGGCGGAAGGTCCACGCGCTCAGCGGCGAGCGGCCGCCGATCGCCTCGTAGTGCCGGACGACCGCCTCGTAGCGCTCGCGTGGCACCGGCCGGCCGCGCAGCACCTCGTCGAGGAACGGGCGCACATCCTCGGGCCGCTCGGGGCCGCCGAACGCGAGCAGCAAGACGGCGTCGATGGGCGGCACCGCGGCGCTTACCGCGCGCTCAGCTCGTGCACGGCGTCGATGAGCGCGGCGACGTGCGCCACCGGCGTCTCCGGAAGGACCCCGTGCCCGAGGTTGAAGATGTGACCGCGCCGCCCGCCGGCGCGCTCGAGGATGCGCGCCACCTGGCGGTGAATCTCGTCGGGCGGTGCGAAGAGCGCCACCGGATCGAGGTTGCCCTGCACACCGACATCGGCACCGAGGCGGCCCCAGGCCTCGGCAAGGTCGACGCGCCAGTCGAGGCCGATGACGTCTCCCCCCGCCGCCCGCATCAGCTCCAGTAGGGCACCGGTGCCGGTACCGAAGTGGATGACCGGGACGCCGGTCTGCACGATCGCGCCGAGCGCGGCGCGCATGTGCGGCAGAACGTACGTGCGGTAATCGTCGGGGCCGAGGCAACCGACCCAGCTGTCGAAGAGCTGCACCGCCTCGACTCCCGCCGCGACCTGCGCCCGCACGTAGTCGACCGTCGCCTCGACGAGGCGCTCCATGAGCGCGTGCCACGCCTGCGGCTCGCGGTACATGAGCGTCTTCGTGTGGACGTAGTGGCGCGAACCGCGTCCCTCGATCAGGTACGACGCGAGCGTGAACGGCGCGCCGGCGAAGCCGATGAGCGGCACGCGGTCGCCGAGCTCGGCACGCACCAGGTGGATCGCCTCGAGGACGAACGGCAATGCCACGCTCGCCGGCACGCGCGCCAGCCGCTCGACGTCGGCGCGCGTTCGAACCGGCCGATGGATCACCGGCCCGTCGCCTTTTGCGAACTCGAGGCCGACGCCCATCGGCTCGAGGATGAGCAGGATGTCGGCGAACAGGATCGCCGCATCGACGGCGAAACGGCGGATGGGGAGCAGCGTCACCTCGGCAGCGAGCGGCGGCGTCTTGCAGAGCTCGAGGAAGCCGTGCCGCGCCCGCAACGCGCGATACTCCGGAAGGAAGCGGCCGGCCTGGCGCATGAGCCAGACGGGCGTGCAGTCGGTGGGCTCGCGGCGGCACGCACGGAGAAACCGCGCCGGGACGTCGGACACTCGACAGCTATGCCAGGCGGAGGGGAGCGCGTCGAGTGGCTAGGATCGCGGGCGCGGCGCGCAAGGTCTCGGCGACAAGCGGCCCCATCTTCGGGTGCGTCGGCTCGACGTCGACGGCGATGCCGGCACGCCGCAGCGCCTCGCTACACACCGGCCCCACCGAGCCGACGACAACGCGTGCCATCCCGGCGCGCAGCGCGTCGGCCGCGCCCTCCTCCGCCGCCACGCGTACGAGGTGCTCGACCTGCGTCGCGCTGGTGAAGAGCGCGACGTCGGCGTCGGTCGCGGTGAGCCGCGCGATCGCGGCGCGCAACGGCCCGAGATCCTCGGGAAGCGCCCACCGATAGACGGGCACGCGCAGCACCGAGGCGCCGCGCGCGGCGAGTCCGTCGAGCAGCTCCGGATTCGCGATCCCGTACTCCTGCACCGCGACGCGCCGACCGGCGACCGGCACGTGCGCGTCGAGCGCGCACAGCAGCTCGCGCCAAGTATTGGGCTCGGGAACGGCGAGCGCCGGCGCCAGTCCGAGCTCGCGCAGCGCCGCCACCGGCTTCGGGCCGCGGGCGACGAGCACCACGCGGCCGAGCGCCGCGACAAGACGCTCGCGCGGCAAGACCGGGGCGACGGCGGCGACTAGGGCGCGCGTGCCCACGCCGGTCAAGAGCAGGACGACATCGACCGCGCCGCCGTCGAGCTCGCGCGCGAACGCCAGCGCCTCATGCTGATCGGCGAGCGGCACCTCACGCATCGACGGTGCGACGATAGCAACGCCCCCGTGGCGGCTGATGAGCGTCGCGATCTCGGACGCGCGTCGGCTCTCGAACGCGACCACCTGGAGCGGAGCGGGCTCGGGCGGCGACACGCGAGGGCTCGCTCGCGCTACTGCGCGGACAGTAGCTCGACCTCGAAGGTCAAGGTGGCGTTCGGCGGAATCACCCCGCCCGCGCCGCGCGCACCGTACGCCAGCTCCGGCGGAATGATGAGCTTCCGCACACCCCCGATTTTCATCGTCGCGACGCCCTCGTCCCAACCCTTGATGACCTGTCCCTGACCGAGTCGGAACGAGAACGGTTGATTGCGATCACGCGAACTGTCGAACTTGGTGCCGTCGACGAGCCAACCGGTGTACTGGACAGTCACCGTTTGGCCTTTCTGCGGCAACGCGCCGAGGCTGGGCTTCACGTCGACGTACTGCAGGCCGCTCGCCGTCGTTTCGGTCTTCGCGCCCATCGTTCCTCCACTCGCTGCAGGGCCCGGGGCCGGCGACGCCGATCGCTCACCGCGATCGCACCCGCCGGCGAGCGACACGATCAACGCCAGTGCGACGATCCGCGCACGCGCCGCGGGACGGGACCCCGTCGTCACGCGCCCGGCTTCGATTCGAACGTTCGACGACATGTCCGCCCTGAAGCGTGGGACAGTAGCGGCGTGCCGGCGGACGGTCAACCGGGGGGCTTGCGCACGAGCGTGTCGCGCCCCGTAATGGAGGAGAGAGAGGAGGTGCCCCTCGTGAGAAGGCCTCCACTGAAACGACGCGCGCTGTTCATCGTCGCCGCCTTCACGCTGACGATGCCGCCGACCGGCGGTGCGCTGCTCACGTGTCCGGAACCGGCGCGAGCGGAGTCCGCGGAAGACGTCGCGCCCATCCGTCCGATCCGCATCGAAGGCTACTGGGGTCGCGACCGTCGCGCGCCCGGCGTCCTCGACGGCATCGCGATCTCGAGCAATCGCGGCGGCCCGCGAGGCACGTTCGGCGTCACCGCACTGCAAGCCTACAAACCCGAAGAGGAAGGCGTGCAGGTGCTCCGCCACTCCGGTCTGCAACCGAGCCTGCGCCTCCTCGGTCACGACGACATGATCCGCCGTTTCGTTGAAGCCCCCACGACGGAGAAGGTCGTGGCATTCGGAGTGTATCGACCTGCAACCGGGACGCTCGTCTTGAGCTCGGTCGAGGTTACGGGAGAGACGGGGAATCGCTGAGCGACCGAGCGGAGCCGCAACCTACGATCAGGCGGTCTCGCCCGTGTCGTCGCCGTTCTCCGACTCCGCCTCTTCATCGCCCTCACGGGGCGGGAGCGGATTGCCGTCGGCGTCCACCATGTCGGGGTCGAGACCGCGCGCTCGCATGTCGCGGCGCATCTGGAGGCGGCGCTGCTTCTCCTCGGAGCGGCGCTTGCGATCCATCTCCCGCCGGCGCTTGTCGCCCCTGAAAAACTTCGCCATGAAGTGGAAAAGGCGTATCTCGCGGATGCGTTCCGGTCAAGCCGATCCGTCGTCGGCGGGCCGGAGAACGCACCTTCCCGCCGACAACGATCGATCTCGGAAACGGGCTCAGAGGCTCTTTTTCGAGAAGTACCAGTCGGTCATCTCGTAGCCGGCTTTCTTCCGCTCCTCGACCTGCGCGACACTCGTCGGCGGCGGCACGATCACCTTCTCGCCCCGCTTCCAGTTGGCCGGCGTCGCGACACCGTGCTTGTCGTTCAGCTGCAAGGCGTCAACGACGCGCAGGATCTCGTCCATGTTCCGCCCGGTCGTGAGCGGATAGTAGACCATTGCGCGCAGCATCCCCTTGTCGTCGATGATGAAGACGGCACGCACCGTCGCCGTCGAGCTCGCACCCGGGTGGATCATTCCGTAGAGACTCGCCACCTTCATGTCGAGGTCGGCAATCACCGGGAACGGCACCTTCACGTTGAAGTTCTGCTCGATGTTCTGCAGCCAGCCGAGGTGGGCGTAGATCGAATCGATCGAGAGCCCGATCAATTGCACACTGCGCTTCACGAACTCGTCGTGGAGATTGGAGAAGCCGATAAACTCGGTGGTGCAGACGGGCGTGAAGTCGGCGGGATGCGAGAAGAGCACCACCCACTTCTTTCCCTTGAAGTCGGAGAGCTTGATCGGCCCTTGTGTGGTGTTGGCCTCGAAATCAGGGGCCGGCTCGTTCAAGCGAACGAGCGGCCGCTGCTGGGTTGCTTCCATGACGATCCCTCCTCTTTCCGTGGTGGCTGCCGGGACGGGCGGCCCCGGTGAATACCTTCTAGTATAGCGGAGCGTCCGGCCAAGCCCAGGCCGGCGGCACCGCCGCCGACCCGCGGGGCGACATTCTCAGCCTGCGACCCGCAGGACGGCGGCACCTTCGATCTCGTCGTCCTTCAAGCGGCGTAGCGCCGCGTTCGCGGCCTCGAGTGGAAATTCCTCGACCGACGCCTGGAGCGGAATCTCCGCCGCGAGTCGCAGGAGCGCGCGACCGTCGGCGCGAGTGTTGGCGGTCACACTGCGCACCTCGCGTTCGTGGAAGAGATGCGCCGCGTAGTCGAGTGGCGGAATCGCGCTCAGATGAATGCCGGCGATCGCGAGCGTACCGCCGCGATCGAGCGCCGCGAGCGCGGGGAGGACGAGGTCCCCGGCCGGAGCGAAGAGAATCGCCGCGTCGAGCGGCTCGGGCGGCGTCGCCGCGGCATCGCCGACCCAGACCGCGCCCATGCGACGCGCGAGCGCCTGATGGCGCGGGCCGCGCGTCGCGACGTAGACGGCGCAGCCGTGGAAGCGGGCGATCTGGATGACGATGTGCGCCGAGGCGCCGAACCCGTAGAGCCCGAGGCGCTGCCCCTTGCGGATGCGGCTCCGCTCGTACGCCCGGTAACCGATGATGCCGGCACAGAGAAGCGGCGCCAAGGTGGCGGCGGGCACCGACTCCGGTAGACGATACGCGAACGCCGCGGGAACGACGACGTGGTCGGCATAGCCCCCGTCGACGTCGTAGCCGGTGAAGCGCGGCGCAACACAGAGATTCTCCCGTCCGAGGAGGCAGAAGCGGCAGCGGCCGCACGTCGCATGCAGCCATGCGACCCCGACGCGGTCGCCGGCCGCGAACCCGGTGACGTCCGCTCCGCAGCGCGCTACACGTCCGACGACCTCGTGACCCGGCACGACCATCCGCCGTGGCGCCAGATCGCCCTCGACCACGTGAAGGTCAGTACGGCAGACGCCGCAGACCTCCACCTCGACGAGCAACGCCCCCGCGCCGACCGAGGGCACGGGTCGTTCCACGAGTCGAAGCGGTGCCGCGGCGATCGGTGCGGGCTGCTCGATGAGGAGGGCACGTCCCATGCCCTTCCGATAGCGCAATCGGAACTGCCACGCGACTTCCGCCGCACCGCGGCAACGCACGCGTCGTCGCCGCAGACAAAAGCAGAGACCTGCACACAAATTCCGAGACAGTCTGATTCTGATGTGCTACTCAGCACTCGTCTGTTTGGTGAGGAGGAGGGCGGATGGAGCAGCCCAGCTGTCGAGGATCGCTGAAACGGAAGGATCCGTTCGGCTTCGATCCGCAGCTACGCGCGCGCGTCAAACCCTTCTTCCGTTTCCTCTACAAGTATTACTGGCGCGTCGAGGTCGAAGGCCTCGAGCATGTGCCCGCGGACGGGCCGGTGCTGCTCGCCGCCAATCACTCCGGCACATTGCCCTTCGACGCCGCGATGATCTCGCTCGCCGTCGAGGACGAGCACCCGGCTCACCGCGTGGTGCGGATGCTCTACGCCAAGTTCGTGACCGACCTTCCCATGATCGGGACGCTTTTCAGCCGCCTCGGCGGCGTCCAAGCGTCGACCGCCAATGGCACCACTCTCCTCAAACGTGGTGAGGCAGTCGGCATTTTCCCCGAGGGTGAGGAGGCCCTCGGAAAGCCGTACCATCAAGCGTATTGCCTGCGTCCCTTCCGTACCGGCGTCGCGCACCTCAGCACCCGCACGCAGGCGCCCGTCGTTCCGGTCGCGGTGATCGGCGCCGAGGAAACGAGCCGCGCGCTCTTCCGCATCGCGCAGCTCCCGAACATCTTTCGTGTGCCGTTCATCCCCGTACCGAGCTTGTTCCCGGTCCTCGGACCACTCGGTCTCCTGCCGCTCCCGACCAAGTGGCGCATCCGCTTCGGACCGCCGGTGCTCCCGATCACTTCGGGACGGCGCAACGCGCGCGAGCAGGTCCTGCACGAACGCGCCGAGTACGTCCGCCTCGAGGTGCAACGCCTACTCGACGTCGAGCGCCTGCGCCGCATCAGAGTGTTTTTTTAACTCAATTTCGCCCCCGCTCGCTGCGCTCGCGCTGGGCGTCGCACCGCGGGGTGAACCCGCGGTGCTCCCAACATCACGGCACCTTGGTGAGAGGGGTCGGCGGCATTGCCTCAGTACACAACGGCGACGAGGGCGGCGAGGGCGATGCGGTACCAGCCGAAGGGGCGGAGGTCGTGATCGCGAACGTAGTGGAGGAGCGCGGCGATGACGGCGAGGGAGACGGCGAACGAGACGCCGAAGCCGAGCGCGAAGATCGGCGCGTCGCTCGCGTCGAGGACCTTGCGCGCCTCCCAGAGCGCGAACACCGAGGCGGCGCCGAGCGTCGGAATCGCGAGGAAGAACGAGAATTCGAGGGCGACGCGGCGCGAGAGTCCCGCGAGCAAACCGCCGATGATCGTCGCGCCCGAGCGCGACGTGCCGGGCCAGAGGGCGGTGATCTGCACCAAGCCGACGACGAGCGCCTGTGCCCACGTGACGCTCTCGACCGTCCCGATGTCGGACCGCCCTCGTCCGGGACGGTCGATGGCGATGAGCAGCGCGCCGCCGACGGCGAGCGCGGCGGCGACCGGAAGCGGGCCGAAGAGGACGCGCACGATCCAGTGGTGGAAGAGCAGCCCGACGATCGCCGCCGGCACGAACGCGATCAGTACCTTGCCGACGAACGCGCGCGCCTCTGCGTCGTCAGAGAGGCGCGCGGCGATCGCGAGCAGCTTCTCGCGATAGAACCACACGACCGCGAAGACCGCTCCGAGCTGGATGAAGATCTCGAAGCTCGCCGCCTTTTCCTCCGGGAACGCCAGCCAGCGCCCGGCGAGGATCAGGTGCCCAGTCGACGAGACCGGGACGTACTCGGTGATGCCCTCGATCACCCCTAGCGCGATCGTGATCCAGAAGATACCCACGCCCCCTCCCCCCTCCGCGAGATCCGCGTCGCTTAGCACACGCCGCCGCGCCCGACGAGTGGACCTCGTGCCGCCCGCTGCTCATCTTCCGATCAGCGCCTAATCCGCGGGCACACGCACGCACGAAACCCGGCGACACACCGGGCACGCAAGGCGTTGCGCGGTGGCACCTCGCTTGCTCCCTCATGCTCACACGTTCCCGCCGGGTCTCGGTGCGTGGGCCGAACGTGGACGAACTTTTTTAGGAGGAACCCCATGAGGATGACGACGCGATGGAGATTCGGGGTCGCCGTGATGGCGGCCATGATGGCGACGCTCGCGTGCAGGACGCACGCACGCGCCGAAGGCGGCCTGACGCTCGAGGAGCGGGTGCAGCGGCTCGAGCGGCGCGGCGAGATGCCCGCGGCGGCGACCGACACGTCGGGGTTGCAAGCGCGCCTCGATGCACTCGAGGCCGCGATCAAGAAGCCGCCCTTCGGGCTCACCGTCGGCGGCATGGTCGTCGGCTCGTATCTCTACGACCTGAACGACCCGCAGGCGAACAGCAACAGCGTCGGCCTGCGCGGCTTCGACAAGGACCACAACACGTTCTCGCTGGATCTCTTCCAGTTGCAGATCTCGCGGGCGCCCGGTGAGAACGGCGTCGGCTTCGTCACCAAGGTGAACTTCGGCAAGACCGCCGAGCGCATGGCCGCGGACTGGGACGGTGACGGCACCGTCGGCAACGTCGCCGAGGAGCAAAACTCGATCGAGCTCGAGGAGGCGTACATCACGTACAACTTCCCGGGCCTCCCCGACCTCCAACTCAAGGGCGGCAAGTTCGTCACGCTGCTCGGCGCCGAGGTGATCGAGTCGCCGAGCAATCCCAACATCAGCCGCTCGCTGGCGTTCAGCTTCTCGATCCCATTCACCCACACCGGGCTCCTCATGAGCTACGCGATTTCGCCCGAGGTGAAGGTGATCGGGGGGGTCGTGAACGGTTGGGACAACGTCATCGACTCCAATGACGGGAAGACGTTCATGGGCAGCGTCGCCTTCACCCCCGTCGATCAGTTCAGCCTCGCCCTGAACGGCACGTACGGGGCCGAGCAGCCGAATCGCGGCGACTCGAAGCGCGGCATCATCGACGTCGTCGCCACGGTCAAGCCGGTCGACAACCTGGCCTTGATCTTGAACTACGACTACGGTCACCTACGACCTGCCTGACACCTTCGCGCTGCCCGTCGGGTTCGCGCTCCGCGGCGAGTATTTCGACGACAGCAACAGCACCCGCCTCGGCGGCACCTTCGGCCAGGACCAGCACGACTGGGAGGTCACCTCGACCTTCAAGCTCGTCCTCGCCGAGGGCCTGATGGCGCGCGCCGAGTACCGCTACGACAACGCCAAGCACCCCGTCTTCCTGCGCAACGTCGGTGGCACGCAGGAAGACCAGCACACGATCGCTGCCGAGCTGTCCTACGTGTTCTAGGACATGACGGTCTCCGAGGTGAAGGGCTTCGGACGCCAGAAGGGACACACCGAGCTTTATCGCGGCGCCGAGTACGTCGTGGACTTCTTGCCGAAGATCAAGGTGGAACTCCTGGTGGCGGACGAGGATGCGGCGGTCGCGGCGGAGACGATTGCGCAGACGGCGAAGACCGGCCGCATCGGCGACGGCAAGATCTTCATCCTTCCCGTCGACGATGCGGTACGCATCCGGACCGGTGAGCGAGGTGCGGCCGCCCTCTGAAGCGGATGTCGATGATCGTCATCGCAGACAATGACGATGCGACGCGGATCGTGCTCGGGCACGCGCTCGAGCGCAGCGGCTACGCCGTCGAGACGATCGCGGACGGCCAGCTGCTCTGGCCTGCACTGCAGGCACCCGAGGTCAACCTCGTGATCCTCGATCTCCGGATGCCGGGCATGAACGGGTGGGAAGTGCTGCGTCGCTTGAAGGATGCACACCAGCACCCCGACATGGCCCGGCCGGGCCTCCCGGTGATCGTCATCTCGGGCCAGAGCGATCCCGAGACCAAGCGTTTCGCCGTACGTCTCGGCGCCGCAGCGTTCATTGCGAAGCCGATCGACCTGAAAGATCTCGGGCGCACGGTCAGGAAGGTTCTTCGGGCCGGGGCGATGTGAGGTGGGGGGGTCCGGCGGCGTAGGAGAGACGCGCGCCGGACCGACAGCGGCCGGACGGCTCCGCGAGGAAGCGTCCGGCCGCCGTCGTATCAACCGGCGAACACTGAGTCGCGCGTGCGCAGCGCCTCGACGATCATGCGTTGGATGTGCTCCCGCACACGCTCCTTCAAGCGATTTACCAGCAGATCGTCGTCGGCCGCGTCGCGTCCGTGCTCGGCCGCGAGGTCGAGGGGCGCCCCGAAGACGATCCGCCATTTCGTCGGCAGCGGTACGAGGCCGAGGAGGCCGAGCCATGGAAACGTCGGTGTCACCGGGAAGTACGGCACCCTCAGGATGCGCGCGAGCCCCTGCCACTTGGCAATCACCGGGTGGATCTCCTCGCCGCCGATGATCGTGACCGGCACGAGCGGCGCGCCGGTCCGGAGCGCGAGGGTCACGAAGCCGCCGCGCGCGAAGCGTTGCAGCCGGTAGCGCTCCCGGTAGTACTTGCCGACGCCCTTCGCACCCTCGGGAAAGACGGCGATCGCGTGCTCGCGCGCGAGCAGCCGCGCGGCGTTTTCCGCCGACGCACGCACCGCGCCGAGGCGCGCGAGCAGCGGACCGATCCCCGGAAAATGATAGGCAAAGTCCTCGATCAGCGGCCGGACCTCGCGTCCATGCCGCGTCCGCAGGCCGTGCGCCATGATGAGACCGTCGTACGGAAAGAAGCCGCCCGAGTGGTTGCCGACGAGCAGCACGCGGCCCTTCGTGGGGACGTGCTCGGCACCGGAGAGCTCGACGCGCCACCATTGGTCGTAGAGGAACTCAAGCACGGGCGCGACGCGCGCCGCGAAGGCGGCATCGTAGCCGAAGTCATCGACATGATCGGCGGTACCGATCATGCGCAACCGGATGATCACCTCTCCCACGCCGCCGCGGCGAAACGCGCGCGCGAGATCCGCATAGAACGCGAGCAGTTCCTCGGCCGCGTCGCGCGTGACGGTCACGACCCCACGCTCCGCGGACGGTCCGACGCCCGCCAGCACCTCGTCGATCTCACGCTCGAGCGCGCGCAGGCGCTCAGTGAACGGATCGGCGGCCGGATCCCGGGTGACGCGCGGCGCACGCCGCTTCGGTCGCGACGCCTTCGCTTCGCGCGCACGGGTCGCGCCGTCGACGGGCGGCGACGACGCGGCGTCGGCGGTCGTCGCCCCGTCGCCCACCGCCTTCGCGACTGCGTCCGTCGCCTTCTCAGCGCCACCCTCCCGCGGCGCCTCGCCCTCCGCCCCGTCCGGACGCCGCCGCGCCTGCGGCCGCAAATGCAACACTCGACGCGCCATGCGAGGCCGCACGCTAACAAGCCCTCCGAGCAAGTCAACGTCGTCCTCACACCACTTACGCGAGGCGCATCAGCGCCCCGCATCATTGTCACGAGCCCAGCCGCAACACCGATCGCGAGGCGCAGCCGAGCACCGGAGGTGCGCGAATTCCCTTCGCGCACCGACGCCCCCCGCGAGGCGCAGCCGAGCACCGGAGGTGCGCGAATTCCCTTCGCGCACCGACGCCCATCGCGAGGCGCAGCCTCGCGGGGGCGAAATCAATTGACCTTCACCCGGACGCGCATCTAGAACCGACTTCGATGCTCGCCGAAGTCCTGCAACGCCGACTCGTCTTCGTCACCGGCAAGGGCGGCGTCGGCAAGACGGCGGTGACGCTCGCGCTCGCGCTCGCGGCGGCGCGCTCGCGGCGGCGGGTGCTCGTGGTCGAGGTGAATCCGCACGGCCGGGTCGGCGAGTATTTCGGCGGCGTCACGCTCGGCCCGGAGCCGAGCGAGGTCGCGCCCGGCGTGTCCGTCGCGAGCATCGTGCCGGCGATCATCATGGAAGAGTTCGCGCTTCGCATCCTCCGCATCCGCGCGCTCGCGCGGCGGCTTCTCGAGAGTCAGACCTTCCGCGTCGTCGCCGCCGCGGCGCCCGGGATCGAGGACTTCCTCACCTTGGTACGGATCGCCGGCTGGGAGGACGCGCGCAGCGGCCTACAGCGACGGCGCCATCGCTTCGATCTCGTGCTCGTGGACGCACCCGCGACGGGGCACTCGGTACCGCTCCTCGCTACGCCCGGCACGCTTCTCAAGATGCTGCCGTTCGGACCGCTCGCGGGAACGGCACGCGCGCTGGCGCTCCTCCTGAGCGACCCCGGACGCACGGCGATCGCGGTGGTGACGCGTGCCGAGGAGATGGCGGTGAACGAGACGCTGGAGCTCGCGGCGGCGATCATGCGACTCGGGGTGCCGCTCTTGCCGCCGATCGTGAACGCCGTGACGCCGCTCCGCTTCTCACGCGAGGAAATCCGCCGCCTGCTCGCGGAGCCGCCTGACGTGCCCGCGAGTCTACATCTGCACGCCGCCGCGGGACGCTTCAGCGCCGCGCGCCAGCGGACCGCGGAGCGCGAGACCCGCCGTCTCGGACACGCATTGGCCACCGCGTCCGTCCGCTTGCCCTTCGTACCGGCGCGGCGGTTCGCGCTGCCCGCGATCGAACAGCTCGCCGACGCGCTCGAGCACGCCCGTATCCGCCGGCAGAGGGTCGGAGGCGCGGCATGACCGAATCGCGACGCTCGCCGGTGCGGAGCAGCCGTGACGAGAGCGCGGCGCGCGCGCCCTTCGTAGCGCTCGTCGACCGCCAGCGGCTGCTTCTCTGCGTCGGCAGCGGCGGCGTCGGCAAGACGACGACCGCCGCCACGCTCGGACTCTTGGCGGCACGCCGCGGTCGCCAGGCCGCGGTGCTGACGATCGACCCGGCACGGCGGCTGAAAGACAGCCTCGGCATCGACGCCCTCGGCGGCGAGCCACATCGCGTCCCGCTCGAAGATCTCGGCGAGGCGCACGGCGGCTCGCTCGACGCGATGCTCCTCGACGCCAAGCACACCTTCGACGCGCTCATCCGGCGCTACGCGATCTCCGAAGGGGCGGCGGAGCGCGTCCTCGGAAATCGAATCTACCACAGTATCTCGACTGCGCTCGCCGGCTCGCAGGAGTACATGGCGATGGAGCGCCTGCACGCGATCGCTTCCGAGGGCCGGTACGATCTGCTCGTCGTGGACACGCCGCCGACACATCACGCGCTCGACTTCCTGGAGGCGCCGGAACGGTTGACGGCGCTCCTGTCGTCGCGCGCGGCAGCCATTCTGCAAAATCCGACGTTGATCCTCTCGCGCGAGAGCTCGCGCTTGGCGCAGGCCGCGCTCGCCGCGGTGCTGCGCGGCCTCGAGCGTTTCACCGGCTTCGAGCTCTTGCGTGACGTCGGCGAATTCGTCGCCGGCATCGAAGGGTTCTCGAGCGGCTTTCAGTCACGCGCGGCGGAGGTGGCGGCCTTCCTGCGCGAGCGGGACACCGCGTTTCTCCTGGTGACGACGCCGGAACCCGCGCGCGTCGGTGAGACGCTGGCGTTTCACCAGGAGCTCGCGCGTGCCGGGCTGCCCTTCGGCGGCTTCATCGTGAATCGCGTGCTACCGGCGGATCTCGTCCGCGAACCGCCGCCCGACCCGGCTCGCGAGGAAGGACGCGACGCCGCACTCGCGCGCAAGCTCGCCGCTGTCCACCAGCACTTCGGCGGCCTGGTCGAGGCGGAGCGCGCCGAGATCGCGCAGCTCGAGCGCGCCGCACCCGGGGTCCCTCTCATCGAGATCCCGCTCCAGATCGAGGAGCCGACCTCGTTGCAGAGCCTGGCGCGCATCGCCGCCGCGCTCGACGGCTGAGGATGCGTCAGCGCGCGAATGCCCTTCGCGCGCCGATACCCGTCGCGAGGCGTCGCCGAGCGGCGCGAAGGCGGGTTACGATCCTGCGGACGCCGCGTGCGGCTTCGCGGCGCGACGTCGCTTCGGACGGTCGCGCGCCGCCATGAGGCGGTCGAGCTTGATGTTGAGGTTCACGAGGCTGCCCTGGAGCGACTCGATCTTCGAGAGCAGCCGATTGTAGTCCGCCTTCGACGGCACGTTCAGGAGCCCGAGCAGCATCTGCATGTTTCGGTCTACCTGTCCCTTGGTGCGCGCCGCACGCTGCAGCGCCCCCGAGAACGTCTCCGCCATGCGCGGATTGGCGAGGATTTCCTCCGCCAGCTGGACAAGCCTCGCCTCGCCCATCTCGACGATCCAGGTGAGCATCGTTCGGTCGCGTCGCGCCACGTGGTTCCCGCGTTTACAGTCGAAAAGACGGCGACTATAGTGACGCGCTCTCGGAGGGTCAAGGTGAGACGCGCGCGGCGCGCTTCACCACGCCGCACATGGAGCTTGCACTCGCGCTCGGCTATCTCACCGGCCTACGATTCCTCGCACCGTACCCGCTCGACCTGCCGAGTGTGCTCGCGACCGGTGCAGTCGTGAACACCTGCGACGCCATCATGTGCCGGCTCGTCGCCCGCAACAACGGCTACCCGCCGCGTCTGTGGACCGCGCTCGGACTCGTGTTCGGCATCTGGGCGGTGGCGGTGTGTATCTTGCTGCCGAAGCGCGCCGAGAGCGGGCGCTGACGATGGCGTGCCACATCGGAGCGTCGTCGACGACCGGGTGCGCCACACAGGCGAGCGACGCCGCCTCGCCCACGGACCTCGAGCAGGCGCCGGCCGAGGTCCGCGATCTCCTGCGTACCCGCATCAGCCAGCTCGGGCTTCGCCTCGAGGGCTCGCCCGTCGAGCGCTGCATCGAGCAGCTCTATCGCGAGCTCGCCCGTAAGGGCCTCCAGCGCTTCCGACCCATCTGCTATCTGTCCGATGAGTGGGGATGCCCTTCGGGCGCACCGGTGATCGGCATTCCCTTCTACCTCGCCGACCCGCGCCTCGCGCGGCTCGAGCGCGAGGTCAACGACCTCGAGGACGAACGTGAGATCCTGTCCTATTTGCGTCACGAGGCCGGTCACGCGATCAATTACGCCTACCGTTTCTATCGCGAGCCGCTGTGGCGGCGGCTCTTCGGCCCCTTCAATCGTCCCTATCGCGATCGCTATCGCCCGGTCCCCTTCAGCCGGGAGTTCGTGCGCCACCTCCCCGGCTGGTACGCGCAGAAGCATCCCGACGAAGATTTCGCCGAGACCTTCGCGGTCTGGCTGGCTCCGCGCTCGAACTGGCGGCGGCGCTACCGCGACTGGCCGGCGATGCGCAAGCTGCGCTACGTCGAGCGCACCGCGCGGCGCATCACCGACCAAGATCCGATCGTCCGCAAGGGCGACTTCGACGTCACCGTCGACAACATGCACCTGACGCTCGCGGAGTTCTACGCGCGCGGACTCGAAGAGACGCGCGCCGTCGAGACGATCGCCATTGACGCCGACCTCGAACAGATCTTCTTCCGCAAGGGCCGGCGGCGAACGGCGTTGAAGCCCGCGGCCGAGATCATCGAGCAGCATCGCGTCGCGCTCACTGATACGCTCGCGTATTGGACCGGCGCCCACCGCCCGCTCGTGCGACGGCTCCTGCGGCGCATGGCGCGGCGCGCGCGCGAGCTCGATCTCTTCGGCACCCAGGGGCATGAGGCGGAGTATCTGGTGCCCCTCACCGCGTTCGGCACCACCCTCGCGATGCATTCCGTCACCAACGGCGGTTTCGAGCACGGCGCGCACTGAACAACGAGCGCCGCGGTCTCGAATTTTTCATCACCGCGTACGCTGCATTTTGTTCTTCTTTTGCGACATTGCTTGATGCTATCCTTGTGACGATGCCGAAGCTGCGAGTGGGCATATTGTACGACGGGTGGGACGACGAGGCGGAGGGCGCAGCGGAGGACAAAACCCCGCGTCGCAAACGTCGCCGCGAAAAAGCGGATCATGAAGAGGTGCACGAGGCCCTGAAGAAACTGGGCCACGACCCCTTCTATCACGTCCTCGACGGCCGAGCGGTGACCCTGCACGCACTCGCTGATCAGCGCGCCGACCTCTACTTCAATCTCGCGGAGTCGTACGCCGGCGACGACACCAAAGAGATGAACGTCGCCGCATACTTGGAGCTGCTCGGCCGGCGCTTCACCGGCACCGGATCGCACGGGCTCTACCTCGCGCAGGACAAGGCGCTGGCGAAGAAAATCTTTGCGTTTCACGGCATCCGCACGCCGTATTTCATGACCGGATACCGCGGCCGCCTCGATTGGGCGCACGACATTCACTTTCCCGTCATCGTCAAGCCGGCACTCGAAGATGGTTCGATCGGGATCCGCTTCAGCGCAGTCGTCGGCAGCTTGAAAGAGCTGATGGAGCGCATCGACGGTGTGCACGCGCAGTTCGACGCGCCGGTGCTCATCGAGGAGTACATCGAGGGCCGTGAGATCTACGTCGCTGTGCTCGGTAACCGCGATCCCGAAGCGCTGCCGATCGTCGAGCTCGATCTCTCGCAGCTACCGGAGGGAACGCCGCGGATCGCCGGCACCGAGGTCAAATGGGAGCAAGGCACGGCCGCCTACCGCAACACGCAGCCCTTCTTCCCCGACGACCTCGACGAGGAGACGGAACGCCGCCTCAAGGAGACGGCGTGCGCCGCCTACCAGGCGCTCAAGCTCCGCGACTACGGCCGCATCGACATTCGCCTCGACGCGCAGGGAAACGCCCACGTCATCGAGGTGAACCCCAACCCGTGGCTGCTATCGAGCGCGGAATTCGCGAAGGCCGCCAAGAAGTCGGGCCACCAGCACTGCCAGCTGATCGGCGAGATCGTCGAGCTCGCCATGTCGCGCTACGGCGCCTGATCACGTCACGGTGCGCCGCGACCATCGCCGCTACGCGGCGCGCGCGGCGGCATGGGGACGCGTCGCCTGCTCCACCCTCTCCATGAAGGCTAGTCCCAGGTCCAATCCTTGCGGGCGGTGCTCGTCTCGTCGTTCTCGTCCGCCTCTTCCGTGAGGTCGATCGGAATCTCGGCGGCGCAGAAGCGGCACACCCGCGCCGCCAGCTTCACCAGCTCGGCGCAACGCGGGCACGCGCGCAGACCGCTGGTGTCGGCGACGCCGATGCGCGCCAGATTCGACTGGTACTCTTCGATCAGCTCCTTCAGGCGCTCCGCATCCGGGTTCGCGTGCCCGCGGCTGCGCAGCGGATCGGTACCGCCCGACGAGTGCACGACGATCTCCGACCACAGCGCGCCGCGTGCGATCGTGACTGACGATACCTGCCGGATGCTGATGCTCTCCTCGAGCCGACCGATGAGCGAGGACTTGACGCGCGTCACGTGCCGGTCGCTCACCTCGAGAACCGTCGGAAACAGGCGATTGCCCGGCGACCACCGACTCGCCCGAAAGCGATGCATCATCCCCTTCCCCTCCACCGTGGCATTGTACGTCAGCCACCGCTGCGATCGCCAGCGTCGCCGGGTGGCGAGGGGTTCGGGCCTGCGCTACATCAGGGCGACGTCCGCAGGGCACGCTCCTCGGTCGGTCGCGCCGCCCACCACAGCAGCGCCCCGGCAATGACGAAGCCGAAGATCGTGAAGGCCGCCTGGCCGCTGGACGAGAGCGCGGGTTGCGGCACGAACCCGAAGACGTTGTTGGCCCAGATCGCCATGAGGACGAGGAACATGAGCAGCAGCCGGTGGTTGCCGCCGTCGTACCAGCGCCACGCGAGCAAGCACCATCCGAGCTCGACGAGGAAGAACGCGAGCGGGTGCGTCGCCAGTCCCGTTCCGAGCAGCACGTCGTGGTTCATGCCGAGGCCGACGAGCGGCATGTCCGCGCGGTGGCTCACGACGTCGAGGACGAAGTGCGAGAAGACGGCGAGACCGAGTGCGACGCCGACGCTCGTCGACCGCCACACGCGACCCGCCAACCATCCGAGCGCGACGCTGTAGAGCACCGACACGAGGAGCGAATGCGAGTACCCGATGTGCAACTCCCAGTTGCGGAAGACCGGCGGGTCGTGCACCACGACGCGCTCGAGGCCGATCATCACGAACACGCCGAAGAGGAAGTCGAGAAAGGCCGTCCCCGCGAGCAAGGGCCCGAGCGGCGCCTCGCGGACGCGTGCCTTCAAGGCAAAACCCGCGGCGAGGTGACCGACGAACACGCGCGCTGCATACGTGGCAATGCGCGCCCTCGTCAATGGTCCGCTGCGCGCGCCGCGCGCCGTCGCTGCGGAGTCGCGCGATGACCGCCTTCGGCGTCGACGTCCGCCGCGAGGCGGAGGGTGTCGCGTGGCTCGTGTTGCGCAATCCCGAGCGCCTGAACGCGGTGCGCCTCGAAATGTGGCAGGCGATCCCGGCGCTGATGGGCGCACTCGAGGGCGATCCCGCCGTACGCGTCGTCGTCATGCGCGGCGACGGCACCGAGGCGTTCGCCTCCGGCGCCGACATCTCCGAGTTCACGACACATCGCCGGGATGCCGGCTCGGCGGCGGCGTACGAGCACACGACGGCGCAGGCGTTCGACGCCCTCACGGCGTTCGCGAAGCCGCTCGTGGCGATGATCCACGGCGTCTGTATCGGCGGCGGTCTGGCGCTCGCGGCGAGCGCGGACCTGCGCATCTCGGCCGACGACACAAGCTTCGCAGTTCCCGCCGCCCGTCTCGGCCTTGGCTACCACCTGAATGGGGTCGAGCGTTTGGTGCGCCTCCTCGGCCCGTCGGCGGCCGCGGATCTCTTCTTCTCAGCGCGGCGCTGCGACGCCGCCGAGGCGCTCCGCATCGGGCTCGTAAACCAGGTGGTTGCGAAGGCCGACCTCGAGGCGTTCACCGCTCAGTACGCGGGCGCCATCGCCGCCAACGCGCCGCTGACCCTGCGCGCCGCCAAGCGCGCGATCCTCGAGGTGCAACGCGACCCGGCGCGCCGCGATCCGGAGGCGGTACGTGCACTCATCGCCGCGTGCTTCGAGAGCGCCGACTACGCCGAGGGCGTGCGTGCGTTTCTCGAGAAGCGCGCGCCGCGCTTTCGCGGCGCGTGAGCCCTTGAGCCCTTGATGACGCCCCCGCGCCGCTGCGCGGCGCGATGGGCTCGCGCCCGGGAGTCAATCCCGGCCGCTCCTCACCGCTCGGCGATCACCTGCGCGAGCGCGAGCGCCGCGGTGTGCGTCAGCGCGAGGTGCAGGCGGACGATCCCGGCGGCGGCCGCCGTGAGCGCGGTCCGCCCGCGCAGGACGATCGCGGGGCGCCCGTCGCTTGGGCGCACGACCTCGATGTCGAGCCAGGTCGCGTGGCGACCCCAGCCGACGCCGAGCGCCTTCATCGTCGCCTCCTTCGCGGCGAAACGGGCGGCATAGCTCTCGAAGCGGCCGTGGCCGCGGCTCTCGGCGTACGCGCGCTCGCGGTCGGTGAACACGCGCGCCAGGAAGCGTGCGCCCGTCCGCGGATGCTCGATCGCGGCGCGCACACGCGTCACCTCGGCGAGGTCGACGCCGGTGCCGACGATGCTCACCGCGACTTCACCGCGCGCCTCAGCAGGCGCCGCAGAGGCGGCAGGTGGTGACGTCACAGGGCGCCGTCTGCCTCTCCTCGTAGGCGCGGGTGCGCTCGACCCACAGGAACCGCTTGTGGAGCGCGTGGTCGATGAAGTCCCACGGCAGGATCTCGTCGACAGCGTAGGCACGACCCACGTAGAAGTCGGGATCGACGCCGCCGTCGCCGGCGTTGCGGCGCCGATCCTGGACGACACGCCACCAGTCGCCGTCCGCCGCATGGATCGCGAGCAGCAGGCGTGCGACGCGACGGTCGCCGCGCGAGAGCAACGTCGCGTAGTAGGCCTCGCGCGGTGATTCGACGTCGCACGTGACCCTCGGGAGTCGCCCGATCTCACGGCGCAGGTATTCGATCTTGCCCTTCAGCGACCTCAGATCCTCCATCGGCTCCCACTGGAGCGGCGTCCACGGCTTGGGGCCGAAGGGGTTGATCGAGAGCGTCAGGCGCTGAACGCGGCCGTCACGCTGAAAACGTGCGCGGATTTTCTTCGTCAACTCGACGATCCCGACGACGTCCTCGTGCGTCTCGGTCGGCAGCCCGATCATGAAGTAGAGTTTCATCGCGCGCACGCCGGAGCCGACGAGCCAGTCCGCGGCACGCAGGATCTCGGGCTCGGTCAAGTTTTTGTTGATGACTCGCCGCATGCGCTCGGAGCCCGCCTCGGGCGCGACCGTCACGCTGTGCGTGGCGCTGCGGCCGAGGGCGGTCGCGAGGCGACGGCTGATGACGTCGGCCTTGAGCGACGACGGCGACGGTCGGCCGCCGCGGTCGGCGATGAACTCGCAGAGCTCGGCGACGCCCGGCACGCTCGCCATCTCGGCGCCGACGAGGCCGATCGTCGGACGCACGGCGAGCCCTTCGGCGGCCGCGGCCCGCAAGGTCTCGACGCTGCGGCTACGGATCGGTCGGTACATGTATCCGGCGGCGCAGAAGCGGCAGCCCCACTCACAGCCACGGCTCGCCTCGACGAGGTACATGTCGCCGAAGACCGCCTCGGGCGCCAAGACCTTCGACGCCGTCGGGAAGCGATCGAGGTCGGCGATGAGGCGACGCTGCACCACGCCGGCACCGGGGCCGCGGTAGCTGACCGATTGGATCGTGCCGTCGGCGGCATAGTCGATCGTGTAGCGATCCGGACGGTACGCGCCCGCGACCTCGGCCGCCGCGTCGAGGACACCGGCGCGTCCACCGCCGGCGTCGCGCGCGCCGACGTAGCGCGCGAGGAACTCCGGAATCATCTCCTCGCCCTCGCCGATCAGGAAGAGGTCGAAGAAGTCGGCGATCGGCTCGGGGTTGAGGAAGGTGGCGGGACCGCCGGCGACGAGCAGCGGACCGCCGGTGCGCCCGTCGCGCAGCGGCGTGATGCCTGCGCCCACGAGTATCTCGACGACGTGGAGGTAGTCCGACTCGAACGAGATCGAGAACGCCACCAGCTCGAAGTCGCGGAGCGGCCGTCCCGACTCGAACGACACCACCTCGCGATCCTGGTCGTCGCGGTCGGGAAGGAACGCGCGCTCGCAGCGCACACGCGGGTGACACGAGAGGATCTCGAACACCGCCTGAAACCCGAGGTTCGCCATCCCGACCGGATAGGTGTTCGGGTAGACCAGGCAGACGGCAACGTCCCCGCCCACCGTCGGCTCGAAGAGCATCCGCTCCTGCGCGAGCCGCTGGCGCGCTCGTTCCCGTGGCCGTTGCCGCATCGTGAAGGGTCGTCGCTCGAACTCGCGACTTGACGATTATAGACAGCCGCGAGCGCGCGCCTCAAGCGTGACGGAAGAGGCCCGCAGGACGCGCGCTCTCATGGAGAGCGCGCGCCGCGAGTGAGGTGATCAGTCCGCCTGCTTGCGCAGGAACGTCGGGATGTCGAGGCTGTCGTCCTCGTCCGGGACGGTGAGGTCGATCGGCTCGCTGCGGTCGCCGTTGTTGTTGCCCGAGCG
Source organism: Deltaproteobacteria bacterium (assembly GCA_016200545.1). Classification (GTDB taxonomy): domain Bacteria; phylum Desulfobacterota; class Binatia; order UTPRO1; family UTPRO1; genus DP-19. The sequence continues at coordinate 26,861 of JACQEO010000028.1, forward strand.
ACGCCACATCGTGCCCTCGATGTCGTCGATGACGCCGACGCGCACGACGCGGCGCTGCGCGGCGGACGCCGCGGCTTCACGGACGGGGTCGCGCGCCGGCTCGCGGTTGTAGGCGACACGCGCCGCCGCATGCTGCGAGGGGGCGGCGGTCGTCGGCGGCCGTTTCGTCTCTTCGCGTGGCTCGCCGAAGCCGGTCGCGATGACGGTGATGCGGATCTGATCCTTCATGCTCTCGTCGATGACGGCGCCGAAAATGATGTTGGCTTCGTCGTCGGCCTCCTCTTGGATCAGTGTCGCCGCCTCGTTTACCTCGTGCAGCCCGAGGTCGAGGCCACCGGTGATGTTGATGAGGACGCCGCGCGCGCCTTGGATCGAGACGTCTTCGAGGAGAGGACTCGAGATCGCCCTCTGCGCGGCCTCGACGGCGCGGTTCTCCCCGCTCGCGCTCGCCGCGCCCATGAGCGCCATACCCATCTCGGACATGATCGTGCGCACGTCGTTGAAGTCGAGGTTGATGAGGCCGTGGACGGTGATGAGTTCGGAGATGCCGCGAACCGCTTGCAGGAGCACGTCGTCCGCCTTCTTGAAGGTCTCGAGGATGGAGGTGTTGCGGCCGGCGACGGCGAGGAGGCGTTGATTGGGAATGGCGATCAACGTGTCGACGTTGGCCTTGAGCTCGCGCATACCCTCTTCGGCCTGCTTGCCGCGTTTCTTCCCTTCGAAGAGGAACGGCTTCGTGACGACGCCGACGGTGAGGGCGCCCATCTCCTTGGCGACCCGCGCGACGATGGGCGCGCCGCCCGTGCCGGTACCGCCGCCCATGCCAGCCGTGATGAACACCATGTCGGCGCCGGTCAGGTACTCACGGATGCGCTCGAGGTCTTCGGTCGCAGCCTTGCGGCCTATCTCGGGATTGCCGCCGGCGCCGAGACCCTTCGTCACCTGCGAGCCGAGCTGTAGCTTCGCCGGAGCGAGATTGGCGGCGAGCGCCTGCGCATCGGTGTTGGCGCTGATGAAGTCGATGCCCTGGAGCCCGGCCGCGATCATGGTGTTGACCGCGTTGCCACCTCCGCCACCGACTCCGACGACTTTGATTCGGGCGCTCGGCTGATCGCCATCGGACACTTTGCTCATCGCCCCTCCTCCTTCAACCTGCCTCGCCACCGGGCTCTCGCTCATAGGTGAGCGGCCACTGTGGCTTCCCCCTGCCCCGCGTCCATGCCGCCTCCTCATCCCGCACCTCCTGTAGCGCAATTCACCATCGCTGTCACCTATTTTCCCGCGATCATGCTGCGCTTTTTAAAAAAATACCCGGAGCCAATCGGTCATACGTTCACGTACCCGTCCAATGACACCCTGATCCCGCATCGAGGTGACGCGTCCCACCCCGCCGCTGCCCGCGCCCGCGAGAACGAGGCCGACGACGCCGGCGTAGAGCGGGCTGCACACCAGGTCCGCAAGCGCGGTGACGTGTTGCGGGACGCCAATACGCACCGGCAGCCGCAGCGCCTGCTCCGCTACTTCCGTGACGCTGTCGAGGAGTGCCGTGCCGCCGGTCAGTACGACGCCGGAGGCAAGGCTGCCCTCGAAACCGGAGCGAATGATCTCGCGGCTCACCAGTGTGAAGATCTCCTCGACCCGCGGCTCGATGATCTCGCAGAGGATGTGGCGCGAGAGCACGCGCGGCTCGCGATCGGCGACGCTCGGCACCTCGATCGAGGTGTGCCGCGCCACCTTTTTGGCGCGTGCGCAGCCAAAGCGTTGCTTGATTTTCTCCGCTTCGAGGGTCGGGGTCCGGAGGCCGGCGGCGATGTCGTTGGTCAGGTGCGCGCCGCCGAGCGGCAGGACCGCGGTGTGCCGGACCGCGCCGCCGTGGAAGAGGACGACGTCGGTGGTGCCGCAGCCGACGTCGACCAGCGCCACGCCCAGGTCCTTTTCCTCTGGGGTGAGCGCGGCGTCGGCGGCCGCGAGTGGCTCGAGCACGATGTCATCGACGATCAGGCCCGCCTTCTTGCAGCACTTGAGGATGTTCTGCGACGCCGAGGCGTGGGCGGTGACGATGTGGACCTTGGCCTCGAGGCGCACACCGGCCATGCCGAGAGGCTCCCTGATGCCCTCCTGGTCGTCGATGATGAACTCCTGCGGAAGGACGTGCAGCACCTCGCGGTCGGACGGAAGGGCCACGGCGCGGGCGGCATCGAGGACACGGTCGATGTCACCGGCCGAGACCTCGCCGTTGCGGACCGCCACCACGCCGTGACTGGTGACGCCTCGCACGTGCGCGCCCGAGATGCTGGTTACGACCTGCCGGATCTCGCAGCCGGCCATCGCCTCGGCTTCGGCGACCGCCTTGCGGATGGCGGCGACCGTCGACTCGAGGTGGACGATGACGCTCTTCCGCAACCCTCGTGACGGCGCGGTCCCGAGGCCGACGATCTCGATCCCGCGCTCGCCGACGCTTCCGACCAGCACGGTCGTCTTCGACGTCCCGAGGTCGAGGCCCGCCACCAACGTCCGCTTCGTCATCCCCATGCCCATCCGCGCCCCCGCGCGGCGGAGCTCACACTCGAGCGCGCCGCCCGCCACCACCACCCTGCCGCAACCGAATCACCGCCTGAGACTCGTACGTGAGATCGATCTCCCGCAGCTGGCTCTCTCGTCCCGCGAAGCCGCCGAGAACCTCGCCGAGACGCGCGAGCTTCTCGGGAAACCGCCCCCAACCGAACTCGAGCGCCACTTCCGGCTTGACCGGGAAGACCGTGATGCCCTGGTCTCGTTCGATATGCACCTCCGAGACGCGAAATGGAAGCCCCGACGTCACGATGAGCTTCACCAGCTTGAGCGCCTGGCGCATGGCGTGCCGTGGGTAGGGCCGCTCGCCGTTCAAGACCGCCGCCTCGATGCCGGTGACGAACGGCAGATCGAGCGCGTCCCCGGCGCCGACGGGCGCGAAGACCGCCCCCGTCCGATCGACGTAGTAGAGCTGGTCGATGAGCAGGGCCGCGGCGGCCTCGCGCTCGACGACCTGTACGGTCAGTCGGCGGGGGTATTCGCGCCGGACGCGGGCGCGCCGAATCCATGGATGCTCTTCGAGGCGGCGCTCGAGAGCGCGCGGCTCGAGACTCCAGATACTCATGCCGGGGCGGAGACCCATCCACTGGAGAAGGGCACCCTCGCGCACCCGGTGCGTCGGAAACACGACGATCTCGCTGACCGCGAAGTACGGATGCTGGAGCGCCCAGGCGCTGATCACCCCGCGTTCGGCGACGACCGTGGCGGCGAGCGCAAGCAGCGCGACGAGCGCGCTCGCGGATCGCCAGCGACGGCGCGTCGCGCCCGCGACGGCGCGCGCCGTACGCCACGCCGGCGTCAGCCCGCGCGCGACCGCGCGATGCACGCGGCGAACCCGCCTCATCGCCGCGACTCCCGCACGCGCAGGGCGGCGCCGTCCAGGATGCGCTCGCAGAGTGCCGAGAAATCGATGCCGGCGGGCGCGACGATCCGCGGCAAGTAGGCGAGCGCGTGCAGGCCGGGGAGCGTGTTGAGCTCGATCAGGAACGGCCGGCGGCCGTCGACGCGAAAGTCGACGCGGCTGTAGGCGTCACAGGCGAGCGCGGCGTGCGCCGCCTCGGCGAGCGCCAGCACACGCCGCGTCGTTGCCCGGTCGAGGCGCGCCGGCATGTGAAACTCCTCCAGACCGGCGGTGTACTTGACGGCGTAGGTGTGGAACTCGCCCTTCGCCACGACCTCGAGGGCGCCGAGCGCACGCCCGTCGAGGACGCCGACCGTCACCTCACGCCCGGGAATGTATTCTTCGATCACGACGTCGCCGCCGAAGCGCGCCGCGGCGCGGATGGCGCGCGCGAGGTCGGCGCGACGACGGACGATCGACACCCCGACGCTCGACCCTTCACGATTCGGCTTCACGACGACCGGCAACGGCGCCGGTAGCCGTGGCGGCGCGACCACGCGCCGGCCGGCGGCGGCGGGCACGACCGTCCAGCGCGGCGTCGGGAGGCCGGCGGCGCGCCACAGCGCCTTCGACGTCGCCTTGTGCATGGCGAGCGCGCTCGAGAGGACGCTCGCACCCGTGTAGGGGATCGCCATCAGCTCGAGCAGGCCCTGCACGCAGCCGTCCTCGCCGTAGGCGCCATGGAGCGCGTTGAAGGCGACGTCCGGTCGCAGGCGCGCGAGGCGCGCCGGCAGGTCGCGGCCAACCGGCACGAGCGTCACGCGGTAGCCGAGGCCGCGCAGCGCCGCGGCGACCTTCCGACCGGACTGCTCGGAGATCTCGCGCTCGCACGAGAGCCCGCCGAGCAACACCGCCACGCGCTTGCCGCGATACCGCCCCCGCCCCACGACCGCCTCCTCACCACTCGCCCACGAACCGTACCTCGGGCTCGAGCTCGATGCCCCGTTGCCGCCGCACGGCGCGCGTCGCGAGATCGATCAACCCCTGCACGTCGGCGGCGCGCGCGCGTCCGAGATTCACGATGAAGTTGGCGTGACGCTCGGAGAACATCGCCTCTCCGAGGCGCGCACCCTTGAGCCCGGCCTCCTCGATCAGCCGGCCGGCGAAGGCGCCCGGCGGGTTCTTGAAAATCGAGCCGGCGTTGGGATGACCCTTCGGTTGGTGGCGGTCGCGGCGCGCCTTGGCATCCGCGACCGCGGCGGCGAGCACGGCTGCGTCGCCACGCGCGAGGCGGAGACACACGGCGGTGATGACCGCACGCGTCGGCAGCGCCATCCGACGATAGGCGAAGCCCAAGCGCTCGCGCGGTAGGAGAACACGCTCGCCGCCTTCGTCGACAGCCTCGAGCGCCGTCACGACGCGTCCGATCTCGCCGCCGAACGCGCCGGCGTTCATGAGCAGACCGCCGCCGATCGTGCCCGGAATGCCCTCGCCGAACTCGAGGCCGGCGAGGCCGGCGGCGACCGTCTGCGAGACCAGCCGCTTGAACGGGACCGCGGCGCCGACGCGCAGCGCCCCGCCGTCGCCGCCGAGCTCCCATTCGACGAAGTCGAAGGGCTTCGCGAGCGCCACGACGAGACCGCGCACGCCACGATCGCTCACCAGGAGATTGGTGCCACCGCCGAGAAAGAAGACCGGGTAGCCGTACGCGTGCGCGGCGCGCAGCACAGCTTGCAGCTCGGGCACGCTCATCGCCGCGACGAACAAATCCGCCGGGCCGCCGATGCGGAAGCTCGTATGACGGGCGAGCGGCTCGTCGCGACGCACGCGCGTGCCGGCCGCGGCGAGCGCGGCGGCGACGGCGTCGCGTACCGCCTCGGGCACCGCGCGCGCCGCCGACGACGCGGACGCGGCCGGGGGCGCGATCGCCATCGGCGTCGTCGGCACCATGCTCGGGCGCGGTGCGCTCATTGCAAAGCCGCGGGACGCTCGCGGGCGAGCGCATGCAGGAGCTCGTCGCCGACCTTGTGCACGTCGCCGGCGCCGAGGGTGACGACCATGTCGCCGCCCCGTAGATCCGGGAGCAGCGCCTCGACGACCGCGGCGCGTGACGACACGAAGCGCACATCGGCGTGCCCGCGGCGGCGCAACGCCTCATACAGTGCCTCGCCGCTCACGCCCTCGATGCGATCCTCGCCGGCCGGATAGATCTCCGTCAGGACCAGGAGGTCGGCGTCGTCGAAGGCGCCGAGGAAGTCGGAGAAGAGATCGCGGGTGCGCGTGTAGCGATGCGGTTGGAAGATCGCGACCAGGCGGCGCCCGAAGCCCTCGCGCGCCGCGCGCAAGGTCGCCTTCACCTCCTCGGGATGATGCCCATAGTCGTCGACGACTGTGACGCCGCCGATCTCGCCCTTCACCTCGAAGCGGCGATGGATACCCTCGAACGAGGCGAGCGCCCGCGCGATCGTTTCGAAGGCGATCCCGAGCTCGCACGCGACGGCGATGACGGCGAGGGCGTTCTGCGCATTGTGGCGTCCGGGCATGCGCAGCGCGATCTCGCCGATCCAGCGGCCGCGCTCGAGCACGTCGAAGCGCGTGCCGTCGGCACTGACGCGCGTGTGCACCGCTTGCAGATCGGCGTCGCTGGCGAGCCCGTAGGTGAGGAACCGTTTGCGGACACGCGGCAGCAGTGCTCGCACCGCAACGCTGTCGAGGCACAGCACGGCGAGGCCGTAGAACGGCACGCGGTTGATGAATTGGAGGTAGGCCTCGTGCATACGCTCGATCGAACCGTAGTGGTCGAGGTGCTCCGGGTCGATGTTGGTGACCACCGCGTGCGTCGGCGTGAGGAGGAGGAAGCTGCCGTCGCTCTCGTCCGCCTCGGCGACGAGGAACCGGCTCTGCCCGAGACGCGCGTTGGAGCCGAGCCCCTTCACCTTGCCGCCGATCACCAAGGTCGGGTCGAGGTCGGCCTGGGCGAGCACGTGCCCCAGCATCGACGTCGTCGTCGTCTTGCCATGCGTGCCGGCGACGGCGAGGGCGGTCTTCATCCGCATGAGCTCGGCGAGCATCTCGGCGCGCGGGATCACCGGGATCTTGAGCTCGCGTGCGCGCACCACCTCGGGATTGGAGAACTTCACCGCCGACGAGATAACGACGACGTCGACCGTCGGCCCGACGCGGTCGGCGTGGTGCCCGAGCGCGATCGTCGCGCCGAGGCGCCCGAGGCGCTCCGTCGCGTCGCTCGCCGCGAGATCGGAGCCGCTGACGGTGAAGCCGAGAGTGAGGAGCACCTCGGCGATGCCGCTCATGCCGATGCCGCCGATTCCGACGAAATGAATGTGTCGCTGTTTACTCGTCAGCTCCATGCCACCCTCCGCGTGCGGGCGTCACCGCGAGCATAGACGAGCACGCGGACGAGCACGAATCGCGCCTGGGCGCTCACCCGATCAGCTCCTCGACCGCGTCGAGCACACGCTCGGCGGCATAGGAGCGCGCGAGCGCGCGCACCCGGGCCGCCATGGTCGCGCGGACATCCGCCGCCAGCATGGCGCGGACCTCGGACGCCAGGCGCGCGCCGGTCGCCTCGAGGTCGAGCACCATGCGCGCCGCGCCGGCGCGCACCAGGCTCTCGGCGTTGGCGCGCTGGTGCTCGTCCGCCGCATACGGGTACGGCACCAGGATGGCGGGCTTGCCGAGCGCCGCGAGCTCGGCGATCGTCGTCGCGCCGGCGCGACAGACGACGAGATCCGCGGCCGCGTAGGCGGCTCGCATGTCGGTGATGAAGGGCCGCACGTCGGCGTCGATCCCCGCCACGGCATACGCGGCGCGCACCGACGCCTCCGCCTCTGCGCCGGTCTGATGGACGATATGCACACCCGGAACGTCCGCGAGCGCCGCGCCCAATGCCGGCCCTGCCTGGTTCAACGTGCGCGCTCCGGCGCTGCCGCCGAAGAGGAGGAGCGTGAGGCCGCCCCCTGATGTCGTCGTCTCGGGAGGTGATGTCGCGACGTCGGTCGTGGACGCACCCGACCAGCGCACCGGATTGCCGGTCACAACCGCCTTGCCGGGGGCGAAGCTGGCGGCGCTCTCCGGAAAGCTGACGCACACGCGATCGGCGAGGCGGGCGAGGAGACGCGTGGTCAGCCCCGGGCGCGCGTTCTGCTCGAGCAGCACGATCGGCGTGCCCGCGAGCCGTCCGGCCACTACCGCCGGCGCCGACGCGTAGCCGCCGAGGCCGACGATCGCGTCGGGGGCGAAGCCGCGCACCAGCACGCGCGCGCGCCGAACGCTCGCGGCGAGGGCGCCGAGGGCGTTGAGCCGCTCCCGCGAGCCGCGGCCGCGGAGCGGCGCGATCGGCAGCGTCTCGAGCGCGAAACCGCTCTCCGGCAGGATACGTGCTTCGAGGCCGCGTTCGCTGCCGACGAAAAGGATCGCGACCTGCGGATCGCGGCGCCGCGCCGCTTCGGCGACGGCGATACCGGGAAAGAGGTGCCCGCCCGTGCCGCCGCCCGCGATCATGAGCCGCACGACCTCACCCGGACTCCCGCGAGAGCGCGAGAAGGACGCCGACGCTCGCGAGTGCGCCGATCATCGCCGAGCCGCCGTAGCTCACGAACGGCAGCGCCAGCCCCTTCGTCGGCAGAAGCCCGAGCACGACGGCCATGTTCACGCCCGCCTGCGCGACCAGCAGGACGGTGACACCGAACGCAACCAGCCGCCCGAACGGCGTCGGATGGCGGAGCGCGACGCGGAAGCCGCGCACCGCAAGGGCGGCGAAAAGCGCCACCACGAGGAGCGCGCCGATGAGTCCGAGCTCCTCGCCGATCACCGAGAAGATGAAGTCGGTGTGCGCCTCGGGAAGGTAGAACATCTTCTGCTTGCTCTCGCCGAGGCCGCTCCCGAGGGCGCCGCCCGAGCCGAAGGCGATGAACGACTGCACCAGCTGGAACCCGGCGTCGCGCGGATGCTGCCACGGATCGAGGAAGACCATCACCCGACGCAGTCGGTACGGGCTACTGTGGATCGCGTAGACCGCGAGCGGCAGCGCCGGCAGGAGCGGTACGGCGAGATGGCGGATGCGCACGCCACCGACGAAGAGCATCGCCGCCAGCAACACGCTGATCAGCGTCGCGGTGCCGAAATCGGGCTCGACGACCACGAGCACTGCGAGCACCCCGACGACGATTACGTGCGGCACGAGGCCGACGCTGAAGGTCGCGATGCGCGCGCCTTTACGTACGATCGAGCGCGCCAGGTAGAGCACGACCGCGATCTTCGCGAGCTCCGACGGCTGGAGGTTGATCGCGCCGAGACCGATCCAGCGGCGCGCGCCGCCGCGGACGATCCCGAGCCCGGGGACGAGCACGGCGACGAGTGCGACCACGACGACGGCGAGGACCGCGTACGCCATACGCTCGTAGGTGCCTGCGCGTAGCCGCGACGCCAGCGCGCACACGCAGATTCCGAGCGCGATCGACGCCAGGTGCTTGCGGAACACGTAGTACGGATCGCCGAAGCGCTCGCCGGCGAAGAAGTAACTGGTGTTGAAGACCATGACGATGCTGAGGCCGACGAGCAGCGCCACCGTCAGCATGATCCAGCGATCGGGGCCGTGGGCGACGATGCTCACCGGACGGACGGCGCGCGGCGCGTGGCGCCGGGTGAGCCGGTAGGGCATGCCGCCGAGCGTCGTCGTCAGCGCGCGCGTAGTCATAGGGCGTGCACCAGCGCTTGGAACTGGCATCCACGGTCGGCGTAGTCGCGGAACATGTCGAAGCTCGCGCAGGCGGGCGAGAGCAGCACGGTGTCGCCCGCCGACGCGGTCGCCGCCGCGCGTGTCACCGCCTCCGCCAGACTGTCGACGAGCTCGACCGCGGTGGCGCCGCCGAGCGTACGCGCGAGCATCTCGCGCGCGGCGCCGAAGAGGATGGCGCGCTTCACGGCGCGCCGCACCGGCTCGGTCAGCAGGCCGTAGTCGCCGCCCTTGTCGATGCCGCCGGCGAGGAGGACGACGCTGCGATTGTGGCCCTCGAGCGACTTGATCAGGGCGCCGACGTTCGTCCCTTTAGAGTCGTCGATCCAGCGCACCCCGTCGTGCTCGCGCACCAACTCGATGCGATGCGGCAGGCCGTGGAACGCCTCCAGCGCCTCCTGCACCGCCGCCGGCGCGATGCCGACCGCACGCGCAGCAGCGATCGCCGCCATCATGTTCTCGCGGTTGTGTGCCCCGGTGAGCGCCACCCGGGCGAGTGGATAGACTTCCTCGCGTCCGTCGAGGCGCATGCGGATCGCGGCGGCGTCGGCGCGCAGCGCGACACCCTCGCCGGCGCCGAACCAGAGCGTCGCGGCGTGGAGCGCGGTCGCGTGCCGGCGGATCCACGGGTCGCCGCCGTTCACGATCGCGACGTCCTCGGCCGTTTGCCGCGCGAAGAGGCGGAGCTTGATCGCGCCGTAGGCGTCGAGGTCAGCGTAGCGGTCGAGGTGGTCCTCGGTGACGTTCAAGAGGACGCCGACGCGCGGCCGGAAGCGCTCGACCCATTCGAGCTGGAAGCTCGACACCTCGACGACCGCCATCGAGTGACGCCCGCCGACGGCGGTGATGAGCGGGGTACCGAGGTTGCCGCCGACGAACGGACGCTCGCCGCCGGCGCGCAGCATCTCACCGAGGAGCGTCGTGGTGGTGCTCTTGCCGTTGGTGCCGGTCACGGCGAGGAGCGGGATCGCGAGCGCGCGTGCGGCCACCTCGATCTCGGCACGTATCGGGATGCCGCGCCGCACGGCCGCGCGCAGGAGCGGCGCGTCGGCGGCGACCCCCGGGCTCGGCACCACGAGCGCGACGTCGGTGAGGTCGGCGAGGTCTTCGCCGCCGCAGCGCTGCTCGAGACGGGGATCCGTGGGCACGTCGCCGAGCTCCGCCGCCGGCCGCCGGTCGCTGACACGCACCCGCGCCCCCGCGCCGAGGAGGAAGCTCGTGACGGCGGCGCCGGTGCGGCCGTAGCCGATCACGAGGACGGTGCGATCGCGGTAGTCGTCGGCGTCGGGCATCGTCAGCGGAGCTTCAACGTGCTGAGGGCCACGAGCGCGCAGATGATCGACACGATCCAGAAGCGCACGATGATGAGCGGCTCGGGCCACCCCTTGAGCTCGTAGTGGTGATGGATGGGTGCCATGCGGAAGATACGCTTGCCGCCCGTCCACTTGAAGTACGCCACCTGCGCGATCACCGACAGCGCCTCGACGACGAAGATGGCCCCGACGATCACCAGCACGAGCTCGTGCTTGGTGATCAGCGCCACCATCGCGAGCGCGGCCCCGAGCGGCAGCGAGCCGACGTCGCCCATGAACATCTGCGCCGGATAGGCGTTGAACCAAAGGAAGCCGAGGCCCGCAGCGGCGAGCGCGCTGCAGAACACCGTCAGCTCGCCGGCGCCGGCGACGAACGGGATCTGGAGGTACTCGGCGAGCTTGACGTTGCCGGTGACGAACGCGAACACCGTATACGTGCCGGCCGCGATCATCACCGGGCCGATGGCGAGGCCGTCGAGGCCGTCGGTCAGGTTCACCGCGTTCGAGGCACCGACCACCACGAGCGCGGCGAACGGGAGGTAGAAGAAGCCGAGGTCGACCTTGACGTTTTTGAAGAACGGCATCGCCACCGTCGGCTGGAAGTCCGGCACGAGGAACAGCAGCACGGCACCGAGCGTCGCGACCGCGCACTGGGCGAGGAACTTGTCGCGCGCCGCGAGGCCCGCCGAGCTGCCGTAGCGGAACTTCCGATAGTCGTCGACGAAGCCGATCGCGCCGAAGCCGAGCGTCACGAGGAGTACCAGCCAGATGTACGGGTTGGCGAGGTCGGCAAGCAGCACGGTCGCGAGGACGAGGGAGAAGAGGATCAACGTCCCGCCCATCGTCGGCGTGCCCGCCTTCACCTTGTGACGCTCGGGCCCGTCGCTGCGAATCGGCTGGCCGACCTGATTCGCGCTGAGGCGGCGGATGAGCCCCGGGCCGAGCAGGAACGAGATCGAGAGCGCCATCAGCGCCGCGAGCAGACTCCGAAAGGTGGTGTAGCGGAAGACGTTGAAGATCGTGTAGGTCGTGTGCAGCGAGTACAGGGCATGGTAGAGCATGTCACTCCGCGGCGCCGAGGAGACGCACCACTTCCTCCATTCGTTGACCGCGCGAGCCTTTGACGAGCACCCAGTCGCCGGCACGCGCGGCGTCGGTGACGGCCGCTGCGAGCGCGGCGTGCGTCGGCAGCACCTGCACGGCGTCCGTCGCAAGGCCGGCTGCGGCCGCCAGCGCGCCCTCGGCGGTCGCGCCGGCGTGCTCCCCGAAGAGATAGAGCGCGTCGATCCCGAGCTCGGCGACGAGGCGTCCGATCGCCCGATGCAGCTCCGTGCTGGCGGCGCCGAGCTCGAGCATGTCGCCGAGGACCGCGAGGCGGCGGCGCGCCGGCGCCTCGCGCAAGCTGCGCAGCGCCGCGGTCACCGACGCCGGGTTGGCGTTGTAGCTGTCGTCGACGACGGTGACGCCGTTCGCGAGCACGCGGACGCGCATGCGGCTACCGACCGGCAGCGCCGCACCGAGCCCGACCACGATCGCCTCGATGCCGACGCCGACGGCATGCGCCGCCGCCGCGGCAGCGAGGGCGTTGGCGACGTTGTGGCGGCCGGCGATCCGCAGCTGCACCTCCGCCGTGGCGCGTCCCGCGCGCAACCGAAAAGCGGCGATACCGTGCGCGTCGACGCGGACGTCCTCGGCGCACACCTCGGTCGCGGCGGTGTCGCCCGCGACGGCGAAGCGGACGACGCGGCCGGGAAACGCGTCGCCGAGTGCCGCGACGTGTGGATCGTCGGCGTTGACGATCGCGACCGCGTCGCGGCGCATGCGCGCGAACAGCTCGCCCTTGGCACGGGCCACACCGGCGATTGAGCCCAGGCCCTCGAGATGGGCGGGTGCGACGTTGGTGATCACGCCGACGTCGGGGTCGGCGATCTCGGCGAGCCGCCAGATCTCTCCCGGGGCGTTCATCCCCATCTCGACGACGGCGTGATGCTCGCCGCCGGCGAGCCGTAAGAGCGTCAGCGGCACCCCGATCAGGTTGTTGAGATTCACTTGCGTCTTCAGCACGCCGGCGGCACCTCCCGCCGCGGCGAGGATCTCCGCCAGCATCTCCTTCGTCGTCGTCTTGCCGTTCGAGCCGGTGACGGCGAGCACGCAGGGCGCGAGGCGATGGCGCAGATCGGCCGCCAGGTCCTGAAGGGCGCGCAACGTGTCGGGCACGACCAGGACGGTGAGATCGTCGAGCGCCTCCAGGTCCGCCGGCACGCGCTCGACGACGACACCCGCGGCACCGGCGCCCGCCGCCTCGGCGACGAAATGATGGGCGTCGAAGCGCTCGCCGCGCAACGCCACGAAGAGCGCGCCGGGGACGAGCCGCCGCGAGTCGGTCGCGACACACGGAAACGTGGCGGGGCGCCCGCGGCGGTGCACGTCGGCGCCGGTCGCCCGCACCACGTCGGCGAGGCGCCAGATCACGCGCGCGTCTCCGCGAGCGCGCGCCGCGCTTCGGTGCCGTCGTCGAACGGGAGCTTGGTCGTGCCGACGATCTGGTAGTCCTCGTGCCCTTTCCCGGCGATGACGACGCAATCCCCCGCGCGCGCCGCGCCGATCACGGCCGCGATCGCGCGCGCGCGCGCGGGCTCGACGACGTAGCCGCGACGCGCGTCGGTGATCGCCGTGAGACGCGCGAGGCCGCCGGCGCCGAGCCCGGGCTCGGCGTCGGCGATGATCGCGAGTGGATCCTCGGTACGGGGGTTGTCGGACGTGAGGACGGCAAGGTCGACGGCACGCGCCACCGCTTCCCCCATGAGCGGACGCTTGCCACGGTCGCGGTCGCCGCCGCATCCGAACACGCAGAGGAGGCGGCCCGTGACCATCGGCCGCAGGGACCCGAGCACGCCGGCGAGCGCCTCCGGCGTGTGCGCGAAGTCGACGAGCACCGTGAAGCGCTGGCCGGCGTGCACCGGCTCGAGCCGTCCCGGCACGCCGGGAAAGGTCTCGACCGCGCGCGCGATTGCCGCGACCGGCGTGCCGAGCGCGTGCGCCGTCGCCGCCGCCGCGAGGACGTTCTCGACGTGACCCGCGCCGATCAGCGGGCTCCGGATAGGGATGCGCTCGTCACCGAGCACGAGCTCGAACGTCGAGCCGTCGAGCGTCATCGTGAGCCGCTCGGCGCGGACGTCGCCGCCCTCGCCGAAGGTGCGTGCCGGGACCGTGAGGCTGTCGCGCAGCGCGCGTACGCGTGCATCGGCGGCGTTCAACACCGCCATCCGGCCTACCTTGGGGCTCGCCTCGAGCGCGCGGAAGAGCCGGGCCTTGGCGCGAAAGTAGTCGTCGGTGTCGCGATGGAAGTCGAGGTGATCGCGGCCGAGATTGGTGAAGACCGCCGCGTCCCACGCGATTCCGTCGACGCGGTCCTGCACCAACGCGTGCGAGGACACCTCCATCGCAACGTGCGTGCCGCCGCGCGCGCGCATGGTCGCGAGTCGCGCGAAGAGCTCGGGCGCCGCCGGCGTGGTGAGCGGCGCGGGCTCGGCCTCACCGCCGAACCGGTAGCTGATCGTGCCGAGGACGCCGGGCCGGAGGCCGGCGACTTGCCACATCGCTTCGAGGAGATAGCTGACGGTGGTCTTGCCGTTCGTCCCGGTGATGCCGACCATCGTGAGGTCGCGGGCCGGATCGCCGTGGAACCGCGCCGCAGCGCGTGCCAGCAGACGCGCCGGCTCGGACGTCTCGACCCAGATCCCGACTTCGGGCGCACCGCTGCTATCCACCACGACGGCGACGGCACCGCGGGCGCGCGCCTCGGCGAGGTAGCGCGCGCCGGTGGTGCGTGTGCCCGGGAGGGCGACAAAGAGATCGCCCGCCGTCACCGTGCGCGAATCGGTGCTGATGCCGCGCACGACGACGTCGCGGTCGCCGTGGACCGTAGCCCGCACGTCTCCCAAATTCTGTAGAAGCTCGCCGAGCGTCACCCCGGGCGCGGCGGCGAGCGCGGCGGCCGTCATAGTACGCCGCTCGTCGGTGCGAGGTTCAGCGTCAGGGCCTTTCCCGGCGCCGCCGACGCGCCCGGTGGCGGCGTCTGGCTGGCGACGTAGCCGCTGCCGACGACCCGCACCGCCCATCCGAGATCGCGGGCGCGCTCCAGCGCCGACCGCATGCTGAGACCGATGAAGGACGGCATGCCGGCGGGCGCGCTCGGTGGCGGTTCCGGCGCCGGCACGGCCACGCTCGCCTCCTGGATCTCGGGGGGTGGTGGCGAGGCGCTGACGCCCAGGCGCTCCATCGCCGCCGTGGCAATCTCAGCGAAGACCGGCGCGGCGACGATACCGCCATAGGACGACGTCTCCGGCTCGTCGAGGAGCGCCAAGATCACGACCCGCGGCGCCTCCGCGGGAAGAAATCCGACGAAGGACGCGATGCGCGCGTGCGCTGAGTAGCGACCGGTCCCCGCCTCGATCTTCTGCGCGGTACCGGTCTTGCCGGCGACGCGGAATCCCGCGACGCGCGCCCGCATGCCGGTGCCGCCTTCGTCCAGGACTCGCTCGAGCATCGTCGTCACCGTCGCCGCCGTTTCGGGACGCATTACGCGCCGTACGACGGTGGGGCGATGCTCCCACACCACTTCGCCGTCGGGTGCGACCGCGCGCATGCCGACGTAGGGCTTCATGAGCAACCCGCCGTTGGCGATCGCGGCGAAGGCACGCGCCATCTGCAGCGGGGTCACCGCGACCCCCTGTCCGAAGCTCGTCGTGATGAGGGCGATGTGCGACCAGTCGCTCAGCGGCCGCAGCATGCCGCCGACCTCGCCGGGGAGGTCGATGCCGGTCGGCCGGCCGATCTCGAGCGCGGTCAGGAAGTCGAAGAAGCGCTCGCGGCCGAGCCGCTCGCCGATCTTCGCGGCGCCGATGTTGCTCGAGACTTGCAGGACTTCCGCGACCGAGAGCCAGCCGTGACTGCCGTGGTCGTGGATGATCCACTTGCCCACGGAATAGTGGCCGTTCTCGCAGAAGACCATCTCGGCGGGCCGCACGACGCCGTGCTCGATCGCCGCCGCCGCGAGCAGCGGCTTGAACGTGGAACCGGGCTCATAGAAGTCGGTCACGGCGCGATTGCGACGCCGCGAGAAGCTCGCCGTCGCGCGATGGTTGGGGTCGAAGCTGGGTGCGTTGGCGAGCGCGAGCAGCTCGCCGGTCGACGGGTCGAGGACGATCGCGGTCCCGGCGCGCGCGCGCGACTCGCGCACGCCGCGCTCGAGGGCGCGTTCGGCGACGTCCTGGATGCCGAGGTCGAGAGTCACCTGCACGCTTGCGCCTTGCATCTCCTGCGGCGCCTCGACGCCGTCGGTGAGGATCTCGCGCCCGCGTGCGTCGCGCTCGACCTCGAGCGTCCGGGGCTCGCCGCGGAGATCGCGCTCGTAGTAGCGCTCGACACCTTCGAGGCCCTGGAGGTCGACGCCGGCGATCCCGATGACATGCGCTGCCGCCGACTCGTGGGGATAGAAGCGCCGCGCCTCGGTCAAGTCGCCGACGCCCTCGAGCTTCAGCGCCTCGACGAGGTCACGCTGACGGGGGCTCGCGGCGCGCTTCAGCCACACGAACGGGGCGTCGCTGCCGAGCTTCGCCGCGATCTGTTGCGGGCGGAGGCCGAGCGTCGCGAGTGCGCTCTGCACGCGAGCGCGATCGGTGACACGCCGCGGGCGCAGGAAGATCGACGGGCGGTCGACGCTCGAGGCAAGGGTCTCGCCGTGGCGGTCGAGGATCGCGCCGCGGTGCGCGGAGATCTGCACCTGCTCGCGCTGCTGTTGCCGCGCCATGCGCGCGAGCCCCGGACTGTCCGTCAGCGTGAGGTGCACGATACGCACCGCGACCATGACGAGCAGTACCGCGATGCCGCCGGCGACGGCGATGATGCGCGTCTTCATCGGCCGCCGCTCATGGTCTGGTCACGATCTGGCCCGGCGCGGGCGGCCCCATCCCGAGGCGACCGTGCGCCACCTCTTCGAGGCGGCGCGGCGAGGTACGCGTCGCGATCTCGATCTGCAGCTCGCGCTGCTCCTGCTCGAGTCGGCGCTCGATCTGGCGCGCCGTCGAGAGGTCGTATCCCGTGTGGACCAGCTGCAGGCGCACCCAGACGAGCGCCAGCGCGACGGCCAACGCCGCGAGGGCCCCGAGTCCGAGCTGACGCCCGAGCCGGCGCTCCAGCGCGGTCACACGCCGGCGGACCGCGGCGACGCCGCCACGCGCCCCACGCGGCGCCGCGGCAACGTGGCTAATCCAGCTCGTCGGGGCGCCGACCGCGCTCATGCGGCGGACTCCAGCACCTCGACGGCACGCAAGCGGGCGCTGCGCGCACGACGATTCTCCGCCACCTCCTCCGTCGACGGCGTCACCACCTTGCGCGTCAGCAGGCGGACGCGCGCCCGCGCGCCGCACCCGCAGCGCGGCAGCGCCGGGGGGCACCGGCAGGACGACGCCCACTCTTGGAATGCGCGCTTCACCCGGCGATCCTCGAGCGAATGATACGCAATGATCACGAGCCGCGCACCCGGACGTAGCCACTCGAGGGCCTCCCCGAGGAAGGCGTCGAGGTGGTCGAGCTCACCATTGACAACGATGCGCAAAGCCTGGAACACCCGGGTCGCGGGATGGAGGGAGCCACGACGAGGGGCCACGCGCGCGACGAGGTCGGCGAGAGCCACGGTGTCGGTGATCGGTCGGCGCACGCGCTCGGCGACGATGGCGCGCGCGATGCGTCGCGCCGACGGCTCCTCACCGTAGCGCCACAAGAGCTCCGTGAGCGCGCGCTCATCGGACGTCGCCAGCACGTCGGCCGCGGACGGCCCTTCGCCGGGCGTCATGCGCATGTCGAGTGGACCGCCGGCGCGAAAGCCGAAGCCGCGGGTAGGGTCGTCGAGCTGGCGAGAGGAGACACCGAGGTCCAGAAGGATGCCGTCGACGCGGTCCCAGCCCACCTGCGCCAGCGCCGCGCCCAGCTCGTCGAAGTTCCCGTGATAGGTACGGAATCGTCCGCCGAAGATCGAGAGCCGCTCGGCGGTGGCAGCAAGCGTCAGCGAGTCGCGATCGACTCCCAAGACCTCGAGGGTCGGTTCGGCCTCGAACAACCGCTGCGTGTGGCCGCCGTCACCGAGGGTTCCATCCACGTAGCGCGCGCGCGGCCGTACGCGTAGATACGCGAGGACCTCGTGCGCCAGTACCGACACATGTCGCCGACTTTCCGGCATCCCCCCATCCGAGCCCCACGCGGGGAACGGCCGAAGTTGGCTCGACACGTCGACTCACCTTGGAATAGAAAGGCGCGCCCGGTGACCCCCCGGTCCGCTACTCCGGGCGCGCCCCTCTTCCTCCACCACCCCTCCGCCACCACCACATCGACGGGCAAGGTCAGATCCCGAGGTCTTGGTACATCGCCGGATTCGCGGCGGCCTCGGCGTCGTGCTCACCCTCAACCTTCACCCAACTCTCCTGATCCATCAGCCGAAATCGTGAATGCACCCCGAGAAAGACGACGTCCTTCTTGAGCGCCGCGTGTTGTCGAAGCACCGGCGGCAGCAGAATGCGGCCGGCGGCGTCGAGCTCGCAACGATGCGATCGGGCCAGGTACCCCATCTCGAACTTGACCGCGTCGGCG
Organism: Deltaproteobacteria bacterium; assembly: GCA_016200545.1. Lineage (GTDB taxonomy): Bacteria > Desulfobacterota > Binatia > UTPRO1 > UTPRO1 > DP-19. Next base: position 44,988 of record JACQEO010000028.1, read on the forward strand.
CCGAAGCGCGGCAGCGCGGAGAACTTATCGAGCAGCTTCTGCCACTCCCCCTGGGGATAGAGATCGAGGCAGCGGTGTCCGTAGACCGTGTAGGGCGCGACCACCAACCGCGGATCCCCGAGCAACACGTCACGGAACTGGGCCGGGATGCTGATCCGACCCTTGGCGTCGATCGTGTGGTCAAAGCGCCCGAAAAACACTGGAGAGTCCCACTCGTCGACGTTCTCAAACTCTTATTTCCCACTTCATCCCACCTAAGCCCACAGGGCGTATAGGCGACGGTTTCCAACGTGTCAAGGAAAATTTTCATCCGCCCGAAATTTCTCTGCGGCCGGCGAAAACGCTGCCCAGAGCGGCGGAAAATGGAAGCGCGATCCAGACCGGATCTGTAAGCCGGATTCTGTCCCTCCCAAAAGGAGGCGACGGTCATTCCTCTAGGCCGTCCATTACTGGACGGCTCCAGCGACCATACCCGAGGGTCTTGAGGCGGGCCGCCCAACCCTCTTATTTGGTCTTGCTCCGAGTGGGGTTTGCCGAGCATCCTGGGTCACCCCGGGACCTGGTGAGCTCTTACCTCACCGTTTCACCTTGACCGACACCGAAGCGCCGGCCGTCTGCTTTCTGTGGCACTTTCCCCGCCTCACGACGGGCCGCCGTTAACGGCCACTCTGCCCTACGGAGTCCGGACTTTCCTCGCCTCCGGTCATGGAGGCGCGACCGCCCGATCCGGTCTGGTGTCGGCTGCCGATCGTACCCCATCTGCGTCGTTGCTCGGTCGCTCACTTGTGCGGCGTAGCTATCGCTACGCCTCCGCGTTCGCTTCCTCGCGCCTCGCATCTGGGGCACGCTCGGCAGCCGACAGTCTACCGTGACCGCTCGTATCACGGTCCGTCCGTCGTAGCACACTCTCCGGCCCTTTGGGCCGGTTGCACGTCGCACGGGCGGCCGCTCCGTCTAAACTGCGTCGGAGAAGCAAAGGTGGCGCGGCGCGGGACGCGCCGCGCATTCACTGTAGTGCGCGCGCGAAGCGCCGCGCACCCCCACGACAGTCAGCAAGACGGCCCAGCCGGCGGTCGAGCGGGGTCCAGATGCAAGGCGCGACTGAGTGAGCGCGGAGGCGTAGCGCTAGCTACGCCGCACAAGCGAACGAGGGAGCAACGCAGCAGATGGGCCCCGCTCGACCGCCGGCATCACGCGGTGGCGCTTGTCTCGTTTCGGGCGAACAGGATTCGGTGACAGTTGGGACAGACGATGACGCGCTGGTTGCGTTGGATTTCGTTGGAGAGTTGGGGGGCGACGCGTATGTGGCAGCCTTGGCAGGTGCCGCCGCGCACCTCGACGACGGCGAGGCCGCGGCGACGGATGAAAATCGCCTCGTATTGGCGGCGCAGGCCGGCGTCGATGTCGGCGGCGAGCTCGTCGCGGCGCCGGCGCGCCTCGTCGAGGCCGGCGGAGAGCGTCGCGATCTCGGAGTCGACCTTCACCTGCTGCTCGGCACGGCGCGCTTCGATCGCGTCGTAGTCGCGCTGCAGCTCGCTCTCGCGGGCGTTGACGACGTCGAGGGCCTCGAAGACGACCATCAGATCCTCCTCGATCTTCTGGTTGCCTTCCTTGCCGACCTCGATCTCGCGGCGAACGGCCGAGGCTTCCTTCTCGTTGCGAATGCGGTTCAACCGCATCCGCCGGTCTTTCATCTTGCTCTCTTCGTCGTTCAGCGTGCCTTCGAGGTCGCGCCGGCGGGCCTCGAACTCGGCGCGCTCGGCGCGGCACGTCTCGAGCAACGTCCGCTGTCCGGCGAACTCCCTCTCGATCTCGGCGAGCCCTTGACGAAGGGCCTCGATCGCCTCTGTGCGCTCACGGAGCTGCTGGTCGACGACTTGCAGGTTAACCAGCAGCTCGACTTGATTCCCCAAGCGGTCTCCTCGGTCCCTCTGAAGTGGGCCCACCAGGACTCGAACCTGGGACCAACCGGTTATGAGCCGGTCGCTCTAACCAGCTGAGCTATGGGCCCGCCGGTGATCACAGCGGTGTGGTCCACACGGCACGCAACTTCCTGCTGCATACTAAACGCAGCCGCGCGCGTCAAAACATGCGGGATACGGTCGGCGCGATGGCGCCGCTCAGTCGCCGTAGAAGTCGCGGAGATGATGGCGTCGCATTGGATGGCGTAGCTTGCGGAGGGCTTTCGACTCGATCTGGCGAACGCGCTCGCGTGTGACGGCGAACGCCTGCCCGACCTCCTCGAGCGTGTGATCCACGCCCTCGCCGATGCCGAAGCGCATGCGGAGGATGCGCTCCTCGCGCGGCGACAGCGACGACAGCGCGCGCGCCGCCTGATTGCGCAGGTGGATGTTCGCGACCGCGTCGGCGGGCGAGACGGCATGGGGATCGGCGACGAGATCGCCGAGACGGCTGTCGCCGTCGGCGCCGAGCGGGGTCTCGAGCGAGATCGGATCCTGCACGATGCGGATGATGCGCTGCACCTTCTCGATCGGGAGGCCGAGCCGCGCCGCGAGATCCTCTTCGCTCGGCTCGCGACCGCTCTCCTGCACCATGATGCGCATCGTGCGCGTCAGCTTGTTGAGCGCCTCGATCATATGGACGGGAACGCGGATCGTCCGCGCCTGATCGGCGATCGCACGGGTCACCGCTTGGCGGATCCACCACGTCGCGTAGGTGGAGAAGCGGTACCCGAGCCGGTAGTCGAACTTCTCCACGGCGCGCATGAGGCCGATGTTCCCCTCCTGAATGAGGTCCAGGAAGGGCAAGCCGCGTTGCGCGTAGCGCTTGGCGACGCTCACGACGAGCCGGAGGTTCGCCTCCACGAGCCGCGTCTTCGCCTCCTCGGCGCGCCGCTCGCCCTCGCGGATGACGCCGACCACACGCGCGAGCTCGCGCGCCGACACGCCGGCGCTGCGCTCCACCACGCGCAGCTCGCGCAGCGCTTGTTTGATCTCCACGGCGAGCGTCGCAACGTCCGTCGCCGCGACCCGATGGCGCGCGAAGAACCGCTGCGCGTCGCGCAGCCGAGGAGAGGGGCGACCGCCGCGGCGCTCGAGCTCGATCGCGTGCGCGAAGCGCGCCAAGTCGATCGCCGGGCATTGGTAACGGTCTTCATAGCGTCGCAACAGCGCATGGCAGCGCTCAGCCGCCGCCGCAGCGGAGCGAATCGAGCCGACGATCGCCGCGAAGTGCCGGCGCCCGAGACCGAGCGCCGCCACCGCCTCGACGCAGCGCTCGCGCGGCGCGCGCGCCGTCTGCGTCGCCGCGCGTCCGCCGCTCGACGCGAGCCGCACCCGCGCGACGTCGACGAGAAATCGCCGCGTGCGCTCGAGGACCGCGACCGCGTCCTCGTGTTCGTCCTCGGTCTCTCCGAGGACGGCATCGATCGTGATCTCACCGCGCTCGAGCCGGTCCGCGAGGTCGCAGACGTAGGCGACCGCCAACGGCGACGCGAACGCCGCGTTCCGCACCTGCGCCGTACCCTCCTCGACCCGTTGCGCGAGCTCGACCTCGCCCTCGCGGCCGAGCAGCGGGATGCGCCCGATGTCGTGCAGATAGCGTCGCACCGGATCGGCGCTCGCCGGGAGGACGTCGTCGAGCGTCTCGACATCCTTCCCCACCTCGTCATCCACCGCATCGAGCGCCTCGGCGTGATCGACCACCGCTTCGACCAGCGGCTCGACGTCGGCTTCCTCTTCCTCGACGACCGTGATCTCGAGCTCGCCGAACAGCGCCAGCACGTGATCGATGCGCTCGCGCGACAGGAAGTCGGCCGACAGGTGGCGGCTCACGTCCTCGAGCGTGACGAAGCCCTTCGCCTTGCCGACGGCGATGAGCTGCTGCATCTCCTTGTGCTCACGGAGCTCCATCGCCGTCCTAGCGCGCCGCGCTCCGTTTGACCTGCTCGAGCTCGCGCTGCGCTTCTTCGACAGCGGCGACGTCGCCGTCCATCTCGGCGACACGAATGCGGCGCAGCAGCGCCTGGCGAACCGGAAGCGTCGCGTCGGCCCGCAGCTTGGCGAGACAGTCGTCGACGAGCTTCGTCAGCGTCACGTCGCGGCCGTCGCCGTCGGTCGTGGTGTCCTCGAGCAACCGCCCGGCGATGCGCGCCGCGGTCGCGTCGTCGAGCCGCGACAGCAGCGTCGCGGGATCGACGGGATCGCCGCGCCGCGCGGTTGCGACGATCTCGTCGGCGAGTGAGCGGAAGAGCGGATCCGTGAAGAGCGCAACGCCGTCGCCGGCGTCGACGCGCGCGATCGCGGCCGGGTTCGCCAGCATCAGCTCGACGAGGAGCGCCTCGGGACCCGGGGCTTTGGTGGTCGCCGGTGTCGCCGGCCTCCCCGCCGCCCGCACGGGCTGACGGCGCAGCATCTCCTCGCCGAGGCCGAGATGCTCGGCGGCGCGGCGGACGGTGATGTCGTACTCGAAGGGATCGCCGATCTTGCCGAGCCAGCCCGCCACGCGCTGCGCGACCTGCGCGCGCTCGGCGGGCGTGCTCGTCGGCACGACGGCGCGATCGAGGTAGAATTCGAGGAGCGGCGTCGCGCGCGCGAGGAGCGCGAGCGCGGCGTCCTGCCCCTCGCGTCGCACGAACGTGTCGGGGTCGTCGCCGGCGGGGAGGAATGCGGCGTGACCCCAGAGTCCCGCCTCGAGAAAGGTCGGCAGGCTTTTCTCCGCGGCCGCTTGCCCGGCGGCGTCGCCGTCGAAGAAGGCGATGACGTTGCGGGTGAAGCGTTTCAGGACCTGGAGCTGCGCGAGCGTGAGCGCCGTGCCGAGCGACGCGACCACGTGCCCGATCCCCGCCTGCGCGAGTGCCAGCACGTCGAAGTATCCCTCGACGACGAGCGCGCGGTCGGCGCGGCGAATGGCGTCGCGCGCGAGCGCGAGACCGTAGAGGTGCGCGCCCTTGCGGTAGAGCGGCGTTTCGGGCGAGTTGATGTACTTCGGCAGGTCGCCGCCGGCGCTCGGCGTCCCGGGCACGCTGCGACTGCCGAAGCCGACGACGCGTCCCGACGAGTCGGTGATCGGAAACATCAGGCGGGCGCGAAAACGGTCGTAGTGGCCGCCCTTGTCACGTCGCTCGGCGACGAGCCCGAGTTGCACCGCCGACTCGAGGAAGCGACCGCCGGCGCGCAGCTTGCGCACCAGGACGTCCGACCCCGCGGGCGCGTAGCCGAGGAGAAACCGCTCGCTGACCTCGCGGCCGATCCCGCGCTCCTCGAGATAGGCGCGTGCCGGCGCCGCCGCGGTGGAGTCCCAGAGCACGCGCTGGAAGAAGCGCGCTGCCTGCTCGTTCAGGCGAAAGAGTCCTTCACGCTGGCGCAGGGCCGGATCGTCTTCGTCACGCTCGGGCAGCGTGACGCCGTAGCGGCGGGCGAGCCGCTCGACGATCTCAGGAAACGGCAGCGCCTCGAGACGCGTCAAAAAGGAGAACACGTTGCCGCCGGCGCCGCACCCGAAGCAATGGAAGATGCCGCGATCCTCGTTGACGGTGAACGACGGCGTCTTCTCGGCGTGAAACGGACAGAGCCCGACGTGATTGCGTCCGACGCGCCGGAGACCGACGTGCGCACCGACGACCTCGACGATGTTGGCGCGTTCGCGCACCTGGAGGAGGACGTCCTCGGGAATTCGCCCGCGCACGCTCACCACTCCTCGACCGATCCGGGGGCGCCGCGCCGTCGCACCGGGGCACCGCCCTCTTCCTCGAGGCGGAGCACGCGCTCGCGCGGAAGATGATCATCACGCAGCTCGCCGGCGAGACCGAGCAGGCGTCCGGCGATGCGCGACTGCTCGAGCTCGCTCACGAACGCCGGCATCGGCGTGTAAGCGCGGATGAGGAGGAGCGCGATCATCGTCATCGCCGCGCCCTTGGCGACGCCGAACAGCGCGCCCGCGACGCGGTTCACCGGCGAGAGGAAGAGTATCCCGAGGAGCCGGTGCAGCAGCGCGCCGACGACGTTGGCGAGGAAGTCGATGGCGAAAAAGACCGCCGCAAAAGCGACGATCGGGCGGATGCGCTCGGGTATGGCATCCGGGAGGTACGGCACCGCGGCCGCATAGCTCGCCGCGGCGACGGCGAGACCGCCGATCAGGCCGACGAACCCGAAAAACTCACGGGAAAACCCGCGCCAGAAGCCACGCGCGGCGAAGACGGTGAGGACGATCGCGAGGACCACGTCGATCCGATTCACACCCGCACGCCCCGTTCCAGTAGGTCATCCGCCTCCGCATCCACCCCACCCGCTCGTCCAACGTTCAGATTTCGACAGTGCCACTGCGACGGGCCGGCGCGGCCGAACGCCGCCGCCGGCCCGTGATACTCACGCGTGCTGTGTTCGACTGGCGCGCCGGAGCGCGCGCTTCTTCGCGGCGAGCGCCTTCTTCTTTCGCTTCACGCTCGGCTTCTCGTAGTGCTCTCGCTTGCGTAGCTCGGCGAGGATGCCCGCCTTCTCACATTGCTTCTTGAAACGCCGGATGGCGCTTTCTATAGGCTCGTTGTCCTTGACCCTGACTCCGGCCATGCAATAGTTCACCCCCCTCCGCTGATGCTTGGAGTGGTTTGCGGAACGCGGCGGTCACTCTTAGATAAAATCGCCATGGAGTCAAGAAAATCCGAACGCACGCGGCCCGTCGTCGTCGCGCGACACTCCGGTGGGCCGGGCGCCGCCGGCACCGAGAGCTTTACACTCGCGAACGGCATGCAGGTGATCGTGCGCGAGGATCACTTCGCGCCGGTCGTCGCGCTGCAAGCGTGGGTGAAAATCGGCGCTGCCGACGAGCACGAGGCCGAGGCGGGCGTCGCGCACGTCCACGAGCACATGCTCTTCAAGGGCACCGCGCGACGCGGCGTCGGTCAGATCGCGGCCGAGGTGGAGTCGTCGGGCGGGCTCATCAACGCGTTCACCACCGCCGATCACACGGTCTACCACCTGGTGCTCGCCGGGCGGTATTTTGCGACCGGCCTCGACATCCTCGCCGACGCGCTCCGCAACTCCACCTTCGACGCCGACGAGCTCGCGCGCGAGCTGAACGTCGTCCTCGAGGAGTGGAAGCGGTCGGAGGACATGCCGGTGTCGCGCGCCTACACCGACCTCTTCCGGTTGACCTTCAAGAACCACCCCTACGGCCGTCCGGTGATCGGCTGGCGCCACACCATCGCGGCGCTCGACCGCGGCCGTGTCCTCGACTTCTTCCAGCGCTGGTACCGCCCGAACAACGTCGTGCTGGTGGTCGTCGGCGACGTCAGCCTCGACGCCGTCCGCAGACACGTCAATACCGCCTTCGACGGCTGGCAGGCGGCGCCGCTTCCGGCGCGCGCGCGACCCGTCGAGCCGCCGCAGCTCGAGATGCGCACCACCGCCATCGACATGGCGGTGCAGGAGCACCATCTCCTTCTCGGCTTCCGCGTCCCGTCGGCGCACGACCCCGACGCGGTCGCGCTCGATCTCCTCGCCTACGTCCTCGCGGGCGGCGAGAGCACGCGCTTGGTGAGCACCCTGGAGGCGCAAAAGGAGCTCGTCAACTCGGTCTCCGCGTTCGCCTACACGCCACAGGATCCGGGACTTTTCGTCCTCCTCGCCTCGCTCGAGCGGAAGAAGATCGCGGCCGCGACGCGCGAGCTCCTGAGCGCGCTCGTCCCGTTGCGCACCGACCTGGTGGGCCGCGCCGAGCTGACGCGCGCCCGCAGCAATCTCGAGAGCGAGTTCGTGTATCGCAAGGAAACGATGCAAGGACAGGCGCGCCTCCTCGGCTACTCGCAGTGCGTGTTCGGCGATCCCGACTACGAGACCCGCTACCTCGGTAAGCTCGCGGCGGTGACGCGCGAGGACATTCAGCGGGTGGCACACTCGTATCTGCAAGAGCAGAACCTGGTCGCGGTCGTCGTCGGACCCGACGCCGCACGCCTGGCGCCGACGCCGCACGCGCTCGCCGCCGCGTTGGCCGCGCCGGCACCGGCTGCGGCGGCGACGCGGGGGTCGCGCGCCGCCTCGGCGGCGCGTCCGCGCGCCAACCCGCGACCCGGAATCCACACGCGCACGCTCGAGAACGGCGTGCGCCTGGTCGTGAAGGAGCACCACGCGGCGCCGCTCGTCGCGCTGCGCGCCGCGGTGCTGGGCGGCCTCCTCCTCGAGCGCGCGGAGACCAACGGCATCAACAACTTCCTCGCCGGCCTGGTCACGCGCGGCAGCCGGCATCACTCGCGCGAGAGCCTCGCGCGCGCCGTCGAGTCGCTCGCCGGCAACCTCGACGGCTTCTCCGGACGCAACTCCTTCGGGCTGCGCGGTCAGTTCATCGCGCGCCACGCCGAGGAGGGCATGGAGCTCTTCCTCGAGGTGCTGCGGCATCCGACGTTTCCCGCCGAAGAGGTCGAGAAGCGCCGGCGCGAGCTCCTGGTCGCGATCGCCAACCGCGACGACGAGCCGGCGCAGCGTGCGCTCGAGCTCTTCTACGCCGCGCATTTCCCGCAGCATCCCTACGGCCTGACGGTGCTCGGGACGCGTCCGACGATCAGCGGCTTCACGCGCGCCGCACTCGTCACCTACTACCGCCGCCTGCTCGCGCCGAGCCGTCTCGTCGTCTCCGCCGTCGGCGATCTCGACGCCGGCTGGACGCTCGACCGTCTCGAGGCAGCGCTCGGCGATCTGCCGATGCCGCGCCCGCTTCCCCGTCCGCTCGCGGCGCCGCCGCCGTCGCGCATGCGGCGGGTCACCCGCCACCTCGAGCGCCAGCAGACGCACTTCGTGCTCGGGATGCGCGGTGGACGCGTCACCGACTCGGACCGCGCCGTCCTCAAAGTGCTCGAGGCGGTGCTGTCGCGCCAGGGCGGGCGGCTCTTCCTCGAGCTCCGCGACCGCCAGGGCCTCGCCTACTCGGTCTCCGCGTTCGCCTCCGAAGGCGTCGATCCCGGCGTCTTCGGCATCTACTTCGCGTGCGATCCGAGCGTCGTCGAGCGCGCCGTGGCCGGCGTGCTCACCGAGCTCACGCGCCTGCGCGACGAGTCGATCAGCGCCACCGAGCTCGAGCAGGCGCGCAAATACCTGCTGGGCAGCTACGAGATCTCGCTGCAGACGAACACCGCGCAAGGCGACGAGCTCGCCTTCAACGAGCTCTACGGTCTCGGCATCGACGGCGGCGATCGCTACCGCGAGGCGCTCGCGAAGGTCACACCCGCGGCGGTGCAGGCGGCGGCGCGCGGCTACTTCAATCTCAGCGCGTACACGCTCGCCGTCGTCGGCCCGCGCGGCCAGGCGGACATGCGCGAGCGCCCCAACGGGCGCGCCGAGAGCTCCAGCAAGCGCTCGGGCGCGAACGGACGCGCTCAGAGCTCCGCGAAGCGCTCCGGATAGTCGCTGAAGAGCGCGTCGACGCCGGCCGCGACCAGCCGGCGCATCTCGGCGACATCGTTCACCGTCCACACCCAGACGCCGAGGTCACGCGCGTGCGCGGCCGCGATCAGCTCGGGTGTCACCAGGCGGCGGCTCGGCACGATGCAACGGGCATGGAGCTCGTCGGCGAGCGCGAGCGCGCCGGTGGCGGGCCGCCGGTCCCAGAGAACGCCGATGGCGGCGTCGGTCGAGGCGGCGCGAACGTTCCGCACCGCCGCCTCGTGGAACGACGAGAAGAGCACCCACGAGAGCGCGTCGTGCGCGGCAACGAGCGCGACCAGCGGCGCCTCGATCGCGCCGACGTCGCGAGCGCTCTTGATCTCGACGTTCAGGACGACGCGGCCGTCGAGCTGCGCCAGCACGTCCGCGAGCCGGGGAATGCGCTCGCCGCGAAACGTCGGCCCGCGCCAAGCGCCGGCATCGAGTGCCGCGAGCTCGTCCCAGCGCTTCACCGCAACCGGGCCGATCCCGCTCGTCGTCCGCTCGAGCGTCTCGTCGTGGATCACGACCGGCACGCCGTCGGCGGAGAGCTGGCAATCGAGCTCGATCGCGTCGACGCCGAGCGCGAGCGCGGCGGCGAACGCGGCGCAGGTGTTCTCGGGCACGCGGCCGGAGGCACCGCGATGGGCGATGCGCAGCAACTCGCCCGCTGCCGAGCGGGCGCGAATCGTCGCCGTAGCGGCGGACGTCATGCCCTTTCGTAACGACGTCGGGCGCCGTTCACAAGCCGCGGGATCTGACGTAGAGCATCGCCGATGCGGAGCCCGCGCGCACGCCCGATCCTCGTCGCGACCGCCGCCGCCGCGCTCGTCGGCGGCGTGATGGCCTGGGCGGCCGGCGTCCTCGCAATCTCATCGCCCGTGCCGTCGCCCACGCATGTGCCGTTCGCGGCGACGAGCCGGCATCCGTTCGACGACGTCGCGCATTGGGCGTCGGTCTTCGACGATCCGGCGCGCGATGTGTGGCAGAAGCCGCGCGACGTCGTCGGCGCGCTCGGCCTGCGACCGGGGATGACCGTCGCCGACCTCGGCGCCGGCACCGGCTACTTCAGCCGCTATCTGTCAGCGGCGGTCGGTGAGACCGGCACCGTCTTCGCCGTCGAGACCGAGCCGAATCTGCTGGCACGGCTGCGCGAGCGCGCGGAGCAGGAGCAGACGGCGAACGTCACGCCCATCCTCGCGTCGTTCGACGATTCGCGCCTGCCGGCGGGCGCCGTCGACGTCGTGCTGATCGTCGACACCTTTCACCATCTCGATCGGCGCCTCGAATACCTCACGCGACTGCGGCGTGTGCTGAAGCCGCGCGGCCGTGTCGCCATCGTCGATTGGCAGGCGACGGAGCTCCCGGTCGGACCGCCCATGGAACACAAGATCGCGCGCGCCGACGTCATCGCCGAGATGCAGGCGGCGGGTTACCGCCTGACCGCGGAGCCGGCGATCCTGCCGTATCAGTACGTGCTCGTCTTCACGGCGGCGTGATCGGGACCTCCCACGCACGGGGATTTCACGGGATCCCAGGGGGGCTTCAATCCGCTGCGGTCGCGGACGAGAATGGCTCGTGCGCTCCCGAGTCCTGCTTATGCTCGCACTGCTCCTGGTCGCGCGCGCCGCGTCCGCGGATTCGCTCGCCGACGTACGGCAACGCCTGCACGCGGCGAGCGTCAACGTCGGCGACGGCTGCTCCGGCGTCCTCACCGACGGTCGCGACCTCGTCGTCACCGCCCGCCACTGCGTCACCGATCGCGACTCGCTCGAGATCCGCTTCACGAACGGCCTGGTGCGCACCGCTTGGGTGGCGGCGACGGACGACGTCGCCGATCAAGCCGTCCTCCTCCTCGAAGACCCGGTGCCGGTAGAGCCGCTGGCACTCGTGCGCACGATCCCGATCTCCGGCACCATCCTCTACTTCGAGGGCAATCCGCGCGCGCCGCGCTTCCAGGAGGCGCGACTCGATCACACCGGTCGCTGCCCGTCGCTGCCGGGCCTGCCGAACGCCCTCTTCACCACCGTCGACGGCGTCCCCGGCGACTCGGGCGCTCCTGTCATCGACGCCGGCGGGCGCGTCGTCGGTCTGGTGCACGGCGGGGCGCAGTGTCAGATCGCGACTCCGGCGGACACGCTCATCCACCTGATCGACCGCGCCCTCGCCCCGTAGCGAGTTGCCGGCGCGCGCACGTGCGTGGCATACACGCGCACGCGATGGCGACGAGAGCACGCAGAGCGTCGGCGCCACGCACGCGCGCACGCGCCACCTGGCTCGAGGCTGCCGTGCGCGTGCCCGTCGACGTCGCCGAGCGCGTCGGCACGCTCCTCGTCGAGGCCGGCTCGCACGGCGTCGTGACCGGCGTGCGCGAGCTCGCGCACGGGCCGCGTGCGCGACGCTATGAGACGGTGCGCGGCTTCTTTCCCGCCGCCGAGCCGGTGCGGGCGCGGCTCGCGGTGCGCGCCGCCTTGAGCCGCACCGCCGAGCCCGCGCTCGCGCGTGCGCGCGTCGCCTGGCGCGAGCTCGACGCGCGGCTCTGGGAGATGGACTGGCGGGAGCACTTCCAGCCGGTCGTCGCCGGCCGCTCGCTCGTCGTCGTGCCGCCGTGGAACCGCGAGCGCTTCGGCGACCGGCGCCGCATCGTCATTCATCCCGGCATGGCGTTCGGCACCGGACAGCATGCAACGACGCTCTCCTGCCTCGAGGTGCTCGAGCGCCTCGCGAGCCCACCCCCGGCGCGCGCGCTCGACGTCGGCACCGGAACCGGCGTCCTCGCAATTGCGCTCGCCAAGCTCGGCGTCCGCCGCGTGCGCGCCGTCGACACCGACCCGCAGGCGCTCACCGCCGCGCGCGCCAACGTGCGCCGGAACGGCCTCGCGGCGCGCATCCGGCTGTCGAGCACGGCGCTCGACGCCGTGCCGCCGCCGGCAACGTCACAGTTTCCGCTCGTCGTCGCCAATCTCTACGTCGACGCGCTGCTCGCGCTCGCGCCGACGCTCGCGGCCGTGGTCGCGCCCGGCGGCGCGCTCGTCACCTCCGGCGTGCTGCGCGCGCAGCAGCACCGCCTGCGCACGGCCTTCGCCATGCCGCGCTGGCGCCTGGTGAGCGCGATCCGGCGTGGCGCCTGGGTCACCAGCGTCTTCAGGCGCGAGGGCTGACGTGCCGCGCTTCTTCGTCCCCGCGAGCGACATCGCCGACGGTACGGCGTCGGTGCGCGGCAGCGAGTTCCGCCACCTGCAACGCGTGCTGCGCCTGCGCGAGGGCGACCACGTGACGCTCTTCGACGACGCCGGCACGGAGCACGCGGGCGTCGTCGTGAGCCTCTCGCCACGCGTCGCGTTGGTGCGGGTCACCGCGTCGACGATGCCGCGACGCGAGTCGCCGCTCGCGCTCACGCTCTACCAGGGCATCCCGAAGGGCCGGAAGATGGATCTCGTCGTCGAGAAGGCGACCGAGCTCGGCGTGCAGACGATCGTGCCCTTCCACTCCGCGTTCTCGCTCGGCGCCGGCGCCGGCGCTGGAGCAAAGCGCGAGCGCTGGCAGCGCATCGCCGTCGCCGCTGCGAAGCAGTCGGGCCGCACCAGCGTGCCGGCGATCGCGGCGCCGATCGCGTTCACCGAGGTCGTGGACGCGGCGGCGGCGCACGATCTCCGCCTGCTCTTCTTCGAAGGCACGGGGACGGTGCCGTTCGTCGCGCTGCCGGAGCCGGCGACGCCGCCGCAATCGGCGGCGATCGCGATCGGTCCCGAAGGCGGCTTCAGCCGCGACGAGACCGCCGCCGCGCGCGACGCCGGGTTCGCGCTCGTCGACATGGGACCGCGCATCCTCCGCACCGAGACCGCGGCGCTCGTCGCCGCCACACTGGTGCAAGCGCGCTGGGGCGACCTCGGCGCCGCGCACTCGCACCGCGACGCCTGACGGCGACCGGCGCGTGCCGCGGCAGGCGCCGTCGCCTTGTGTCGCCGGGGGACGCGGCATAGCATCGCGCCCGCGCCATGGTGGATGCGACGCATTGCCCGGCGTGCGGGCACGTGAACGCGGTCGCCGCGGAAGCCTGCGCGAGCTGCGGCAAGCCCCTTCCCATCGCCGACATCCTCGTCCATCCCGGTGAGACGTTCCGTGATCCCGACGACCTGAGCTTTCCCGACGCTGCACCACTCAAGAGCGAGGTGGAGGCTTTCCGGAGCATCGCCGAGCGCATGACGCGCGCGCGCGCGGTGTCCGCAACCCTCGCCGCCGCGGAGCGCGCCGCGGGGACGCGACCCGCGCACTACGCGGGCTTCGTCATCCGCGCCGTCGCATTCGTCATCGACGCGCTCATTCTCACCGCCTTCACCGTGCCGCTCGGCATCGCCGCAATCTACGGCGTCAAGGCCGGCCTCGTCGCGAGCGGCACCGACGTCGGCTTCCTCGAGACCGAGGAGGCGCTCGGCCGCCTGCTCGGTCTCGCGTGGCTCGCGATGGCGACGATCTACTTCACCACGCTGCACCGCAAGACCGGCCAGACGATCGGCAAGGCCGTCCTCGGCATCGCCGTCCGCCGCGCCCGCGACCTCGCCGGCATCGGCATCGTCCGGAGCCTCATCCGGGTCGTCGGCTACGCCCTCTCGACGGCGGTCTTCTTCCTCGGCTTCCTCAGCGTCATCCTCGGCCCGCGCAAACGCGGCTGGCACGATTACCTGGCGGGCACGTGCGTCGTGCACCTCGCCCCCGAGGAGGTGTGATGGCGCTGCGCATCGCCGTCGTCGCCGATCCCGTCGCGCGCTTCCTCCCCGACAAGGATACGACCTTCGTCCTCATGCTCGAGGCGCAGCGCCGCGGCCACGCCGTTTTCGCGATCGAGCATCGCGAGCTCTTCGCCCGCGGGCAAGAGGTGCGTGCCGTCGCCCGTCGCGTCGAGCTGCGCCGTCCGAGCAAGCCCGGCGAGTCGCACTTCACGTTCCACGAATCGACGGTCGCGCCGCTCGCGAGTTTCGATGCGGTGTTGATGCGCAGCGACCCGCCCGTCGACGACGACTACCTCTACGCCACGCACCTCCTCTCGCTCGTCGAGGCGCAGGGCGTCTTCGTGCTCAACCGCCCCGCCGCCCTCCGCGACGCCAACGAGAAGCTCTACGCCCTCAACTTCCCCGATGTGATCCCGCGGACGCTCGTCGCCCGCGATCTCACGCTCTTGAAGGAGTTCTTGGCGGAGCTCGGCGGCGAGATGATCGTCAAGCCGCCGCACGGCTGGGGCGGCCTCGGCATCTTCCACGTCCACGCCCAGGACCGGAACCTCAACGCCATCCTCGAGATGATGACCGACAACGGCCACAAGCTCGTCATGGCGCAGGAGTACGTCAAAGCCGTGCGCGACACCGGCGACGAGCGCGTCATCCTCGTCAACGGCGAGCCCATGGGCGCCGTCGCCCGCATCCCGCGCGAGGACGAGCACCGCAGCAACCTCCACGTCGGCGGCACCGCCCGCAAGGTCACACTCGGCGCGCGCGAGCGCCGCATCTGCGACCGCGTCGCGTCGCGCCTGCGCGCCGACGGCCTCTGGCTCGTCGGCCTCGACATCATCGGCGACTTCCTCACCGAGGTGAACGTCACCAGCCCCACCGGCATCCAAGAGATCGATCGCCTCGACGGCATCACCATCGAGGCGCGCGTCATCGATCTCGTCGAGCGCAAGGTCGCCGAGTTGAAGAGGTGAGCCGCATTTGTTAGGGTTCGCCGGTCTTCACGGCCGCGCCAGCGGTCGGGCCCACCGGGTCGCGGGCAGGTAGCTCAGTCGGTAGAGCAGCAGACTGAAAATCTGCGTGTCGGCAGTTCAATTCTGCCCCTGCCCACTTTTGCCGCTGAGCAGTTCCACGCATTTACAGTCCGCTCCTCTACCGACTCGCCGCCACATCCGCCCCTGATTCGCACACTTTGTGCGAATCGTGTGGCGGAAGTAGCTCGACGGTGGGTGTCTTCGAGGCGCTCGCCAAGTAGGCGCCGAGCGTTTGGAGACCCGCGTCGAGATCGGCTGCGCTCACGATATTGTAGCGATCGAAGACCGCCCGCGTCTTGTGACCAGTGACGCCCATTGCGATGCGCTCTGGAACGCCGCTGCGGATCAGGTTGCGCACGGCACTGCGGCGAAGATCATGGACAAGCAGACCCTCGTGACCTGCCGCCTTCGTTGCAGCCGCCCACGTCTTCCGAAAGAGCCCGATGGGCCCACGCTTCCGGTGGAAGATCGTGAGACACTGTAGGCAACGCCGTTGGCGTGCCTCGGCGAGGATCTCCGCCACGACGCCGGCAATCGGGAGGGTACGAGCCGCGCCGTTCTTGGTAGTGGCGCCACGGATGCGTAGGACCGTGCCATCCACGTCTCGCCATTCGAGCTGCCTGGCCTCACCGACGCGCATGCCGGTCGCATAGAGGAACCGGACGAACAGACGCAGGCCATCATCGGGGAGATGCGAAGCCAGCGCTGAGAAGTCGGCCGGCGTCAGGAAGCCATCGCGGGGTGCCCGCTCGTCGAGGTGCGGCACCTCCAGCCGTGTCGCCGCCAGCTTGTGACGGATCGCCAGGCGAACCGCCTTCCGCAGCGACGCCATTCGCCGATTGATCGTCGCGGCGGAGGCACCGCCTTCGTTGAGCCAGTCTCGTGCCTGGGCGTCGAGCAGAGGGAAGTCTAGTTTCGCCACCTCAAGATCGCCCATGGCGACATCCCACGTAGCAACGTGACCCTTCAGCGCCCGAAGGCTTCGGCATCCTCGACGCTCGTAATCTCCGACCAGTAGCGCGAGCGCCTCGCGTACGGTCAACTTGCGAGCCTCTTTGGAAATCAGGGTTCCGGCCTCTTGTTCGCCAAGACGCTTGCGCAAGAGATCGAGTGCAACCGCATAGGCCGTCGATTTGCTGCTCTCGCGCTGCTCAACGCCGTCCTGACAGTACGAAATCGACCACGTCTTGCCGCGCCGATAGATGCGGCCCTTTCCGTAAGATCGCTTCTTCTCCTTCTTCTCTTTCATGAGCGTATTTCCTCCTTTGTTCGCTCGACGAATCCGCAGCAAGACCGCGACGGGCGGCGGCACTGCGATCGCATCCGCTTCCCATCGGTAGATTGTGTTCACCGACGCCCATACGTTCCGCGAGCTTCAACCTGTGAGAGCGCGAGGCTCTTACCGACGTCGTTGCGCCATCCAGCGGAGCAACCCTGCCCGCTGGATACGAAGTACTTTCGGCGCGAGCTTCATTGCGAAGCTCCACTTCGCTGCCTGCTTGTATACCCACTCCGGGCTCACTTGGAGGTGCGTCGCAACCTCCTCCGCGGTCAAGCACTCGTCATCGACCACCCCACGAGCAGCGCTGCGTCCCATAGTTGTGAGCCGCGCCATTGCCCGAGCGTGCAACGCCGCGGTCTGCGTCGCGAAGTCCACGAGCACCTCGGGCGCGAGCGTGTCCACCGCCTCGATCGGCGGGAGCACCGCGGCGACGGTGTGATCGGCGTCTACGCGCGGGACGCTCACGCCGCCACCCATTCTACGTTCGGACCGTTCAGCCTGTCGTGATGGGATCTCGACGGTGAGCCGGTAGTCCGATGGTGATGCCGCCGTAGATGCCGATCGCGATCGTCACCGTCGACTGCGTCACGAACACGACGCGCATCGCCGGCGGCGTAGCGATGCCGACCGGCGACACCGTCGGCAGGGTGTCCCGTCCGAGCGGGAGTCATCACGAGGGCAACTCCGGGCCACGGTAGCGGCCGCTGTCGAAGATGAACCTGTACGTCTTCGCCTTGTGCTCGGTGTAGCTGAAGTCTGCGTTGACAATCTCGATGATCCCGTAGCGTACAAGCAACTCTACGAGACGGGAGCCGTGCATCTTGTCCTTACCGAAGAGACGCCCGACGCGCTCGACGGGTAGGAAGATCAGTTCCTCCTTGCCCTGGCGGATCTGAAGGTAGAACGCGGTCGAGGCCGCGAGAACGTAGTCAGGCCCGATCGCAGCCGGCTCCGGCGTGATCGGGGCTCGCTTCGCCTCCTCGAAGGCGACTTCGAGGGGCCCCATTCCCTCCGGGAAACGCACCTTGTGTAAGTCGGCCACGAACTCGATCCACCTGTCCTCGATGGCCTCCTCCGAGATGTCGACGAAGCGCCCGATCTCACCGCTCTCCCTCAGCACTTCGCAGAACGCCTCCACGGCTGGGCGATAGTCCGAGAGCACCGCGTTCGCGGCGCCCGGAAGCGCGGACAGGCGGCGCGCTAGGCGGAACATCAACTGCCATTCTTGGACGCTCCCGCTTTCGGGTCCCACATCGAGGTTGTTCAGAAACTCCTCAGCGGCGTCCATCGCACTCTCGACTGCCTGGTCGCGAAATGTCGTGCGGATCGACGAAGTCGATCCCTTCTTCTCCCTGGTTTCTTGGGTCTCTTTCTTTTCCTGGGGCTCCTGGGTCTCTGACTCTCTGGCTCTCCTGTTTCTCTGGGTAACAGACTCCGTGTCCGTGAGAGGCGAGAGCTGTTCCCGCGGCGTTGTTGCATTGCGACGTATGGGGTAGATGGATATTGAGTGCTTCACTGCCGTTTGAGGGTCGGCGCCGCGGATACGGTCGCCGGCCCTTCTTGTTTTCAGACGTCCGCCGTGTTCGCCTCGAACAAGCTATCGAGCGACCGCGTCGAGACCCCGAGAACGCGCACGATCCGCCGCAGTTCATCGGCGAGGGCGAGCGCGACGCAATCGTCGATCACCGAATCACTACGCATCGTGCAGTTCCAGGCCGAGATACCAAGCGAGCTCGACGAGGCCGTTGCCACGAGTATGCGCTCTCGCTGATCGGGCGCGATCATGTTATCGCCCTTCCACCGCATCCCACGTCATCAGCGTCGCGACGCGGCTTCTGGTCCACGCCTACGAGCTGCCGCAACCGTTCCACATCCGCCTCGGTAAAACGCCGGTGTCCCGCCCAATCCCTTCGGGGTTGGATGAGTCCTCGCCCTTCTAGTCGTCGAACCGTGCTCACGTGGATGCCAACTCGCTCGGCGGCCTTGCCGATCCGCATCGTCGCCTCTTTCCTCATGTGTTGCGTTCCTCCGTTTGCCGTCAGGTGCGGTCCAGACCCTGCCGCCAAGCAAGCGAAGCACACGTTGCGTGGGCTGTACAGAGCAAGATAGAGTTATCTTGTGTCACAGAGGAACTCGCCGCGACCCGGCTCCAGCCCTGTGCGAGAGTCGGTAACTCATCGGCATGCACCCAATCGCATATTCGGCGCGGGCCTGCGGACGGCGGATGACTGTGCGGCTGCCCTGATCGTGTTCGCGAACCGCTCCATTCGTGCGGATTCCTGGCAGACACTTGTGGAGCCGGGAGGCGATCTCTATTGGCTGGTGGTCACGAGGTGGACCAAGCCCTCCTCGCGCGACCTGCCGCGGGGAGCGCGCCTCCGCTGCCCCCGCTTGCCGGAGGTGCGACGGCTCCAGCGCGAGGTCCGCGAATCCCTACGTCACATTGTCGAGGGCACGAACCTGTGGCCGCTCATCAACAAGATCAATCGCGCTGCTGAATATCGCTATCAGCTCGACGCGCGCCGGCCCGTTGGCGAGCCTTTTCGTGCGGGGCCCGTCCGAGCGGATTGGCGGATCTCGTGGGAGCCAGCGACGCCAACTAACCCGCGGCAAGCCGCGCTGTGGGCCGTTGCTCAGACCCTCACGGTCGCCAGCCGGATCGGGCGCTGCGACCACTGCCGAACGTTCTTCCTAGCCCGGAAACGGCATCTAAGGCGCTTCTGTTCCGAGCGATGTTCGACGCAGTTCCACAACGAGCGTCGTGTCGCGAGCGGGTACTTCGCCGCGAGGCGCAAGACACGAAGAATCGGAACGAGGCCGGCCGGCTGATCTGATTCGCAGCAACACCGGCGCGGCGCCCTTCCTGGGCGAAAGAAAGCGTTCACGGACTGCGGGGAAAGTCCGACCTCGACGCTTGTTTGTGGAGTGTCGGACCGCAACGAGCGGCTGCACTCAAGGGAGCTTCGCATTGGTGCGGGCGGGCCGGGCGTGCGGAGCCGGTTGCGAGAACGGAGCCGACATCGGAGGTCGACCGTGCAACCCGTCGCGCCGCCGGCGCTGATCACGGCCCTCCGCAATCCGATTCCACATCACAGGGATCAGGGGGCTGCGGCGATCGCGAGAAGCTCGCGGATGACGGTCTCCTGGGTGTCGGCGTCGAGCTCGCGGAACAGAGCGAGCAGACGATCCCGCACCGAGTCTTGGGTGACGGGACTGGACGCCTCCCGAGAGCCGGCCGTGGCCTCTTCGCGACGCACAACGCGTACGCCATCCGCGCTTCGCTCCAACGTCATGACGCCCGCGTGCATCTTGGCGTGGCAACTCGGACAGAGCACGACGAGGTTTTGCTGTACGTCCGGGCCGAACACCGAGAGCGGCTCCACGTGATGCGCTTGTACGTACCGACGAGCTGCTTCCGTATCTCCCAGCGAGTCACCGCACACTTCGCAGCGAAACTGTGCGCGGCGCTTTGCCTCCAGCGCCAGCGCACGGTCCCGTACAAACGTCCGCTGCTCACGAAGGCGGACGTTCGCGTACTCGGCGAGATCCTGGATGTGCTGAGCCTCCACCGCGTCATCCAGCGGCATGCCGGGCACCAACGACTCGGTGTGATCGTCCGCTTCGAGCCCTTCGAGAGCAGGCTGTGCGTTCCGGGCGGCTTCCTCAGCGATCAATCGCGCGATCCGCGTCTCGCCGAGCTTCCCGAGGAGGTCATCGAACCCGCGTTCCTTGAGCCACGGTTTTGTCAGCGTTCCACCAGCCAGACCACCGCGGGCGCAGCGTGCGAGGGCCGCAAGA
The DNA here is from genome assembly GCA_016200545.1 of Deltaproteobacteria bacterium. Taxonomy (GTDB): domain Bacteria; phylum Desulfobacterota; class Binatia; order UTPRO1; family UTPRO1; genus DP-19. The sequence continues at coordinate 65,197 of JACQEO010000028.1, forward strand.
ATGGTTGCCTGCAAGCGGGGCTCCCGGCGCACGCGCGCGACCTCGGCCATCTGGATCCCCCGCAGCGCTAGCAGCATCTCCGGCGTCCCTGTCGTCCGACCCGCCCACCGAATGGCGGACTCGAGCACGAGATCTTTCGGGTGATCTTTCCGCTCGCCGTAGAGGGCGCGGAGCTCGTCTGGCCCGAGGCCCTTCCCCAGGTGACCGAGCGCGATCAGCGCGCACGACCGCACGCTATGGCGACTGTCCGTTCGGAAGCAGTCCCAGAGGGCGTCGATCGCTTCGGGATTACCGCGGAGTCCTCGGAGCGCAACGGTCGCCCACTCTTGAATTTCGTAGTCGTTGTGGTCGAGTGCCGTGACGAGGCCCTCTACAATCGCGGGGTCGTACTTCCGACTATCCGCCAGGACAAGCGTGCGCATCGCATCCGAGCGCGTCTTCGGATCTGGCGACGCGAGGCGCGTGACGCAGTCGTAGAGATCCGAACGCGAGGCGGATGCGTCAGTTGGCGTCATCGCGAAGAGCTCCCTCCTACGCGTCACCGAAGAGCCGGAGCTGCCGACGCGCCATAGACTATCGACTATGGAGAGCCGTCGGCAAGCGCGAGCATGTGACGGATCGCCATGGCGCGGTCTCGTTTCGCGATTGCCTTTGCCCGGACGCTTCGTCGACAGCGGCTCCGGGCGGGACTCACCCAGGAGCGCCTCGCGGAACGCGCCGGGGTGCACCCGACCTATGTCTCCATGGTCGAGACCTCGAAGAAGGTGCCGACGCTCGAGGTCGCGCAGCGGCTGGCTAAGGGGCTCGGGATTCGTCTCTCGAAACTGGTTGGAGAGGCGGAAACCACCGCTTAGTAGGTGCGCAGGGGCTCCGAAGGGAGATGACGGTCGAGCAGCACAGCCTTGACGGCTGGCGGTCTGATTTTGTGTCTCCCCGGTCTAAAAACGCTCGCGTTCTCGAAATCGGTGGCAGGCTGAGCTAAGGCTCTCCTTCGCCCTCGAAGGATGTAGATGGCCCGCCTGGAAGACCTGACCAAGGGAGCCTCCGTGAAGGGGGTCCACCCCGACCAGACCGTCACGGTCGTCGATGTGCATTGGCACGGGTCCGCCGTCGTCGAGCTGACCTACCGCGACGCCGCCGGTCGCGTCGCGCAGGAGCTGCTCTACCGCGACCGCGAGCCGACGCTGGAGATCATCGAGGCGGGACGCGCGTGGAGCTTCGACGCCGACGGCGCGCGCTTCCGGCTCGTGTCGGAGGCGCAGCGGATTGGGCTCGCCTACCTCTTCGACCCCTGGCTCGCGATCCACACGTCGGTCGTCGAGCCGCTCCCGCATCAGATCACGGCCGTCTACGAACGGATGCTGCCGCGACAGCCGCTGCGGTTCCTGCTCGCCGACGATCCTGGGGCGGGCAAGACAATCATGGCCGGACTCCTCATCAAGGAGCTGATCGCGCGCGGTGATCTGCAACGGTGCATGATCGTCTGCCCCGGCATGCTCGCGGAGCAGTGGCAGGACGAGCTGTCGGAGAAGTTCGCCCTGCCGTTCGAGATCATGACGAATGACAAGCTCGAATCGGCGCGCACGGGGAACTGGTTCCAGGAGAACCCGCTCGTCATCTGTCGGCTCGACAAGCTGAGTCGCGATGAGGATGTGCAGGCGAAGCTCCAGCAGACGGATTGGGATCTCATCGTCTGCGACGAAGCGCACAAGATGTCGGCGACGTTCTTCGGGAGCGAGGTCAAGTACACCAAGCGGTATCACTTGGGTCGCCTGCTCTCAGGGTTGACGCGGCACTTCCTCCTGATGACCGCGACACCCCACAACGGCAAGGAAGAGGATTTCCAGCTCTTCATGGCGCTCCTCGACGGCGACCGCTTCGAGGGTCGTTTCCGCGACGGCGTGCATGTCGCCGATCCCTCGGATCTGATGCGTCGGCTCGTGAAGGAGCAGCTTCTGCGCTTCGACGGCCGCCCGCTCTTCCCCGAGCGTCGCGCCTACACCGTCACCTACCAGCTCTCGCCGGCCGAGGCCGCGCTCTATGCGGCGGTGACCGAGTACGTGCGCGAGGAGTTCAACCGCGCCGATGCGCTTGCGAGCGACAAGCGCAAGGGCACGGTCGGCTTCGCGCTGACGAGCTTGCAGCGACGGCTCGCCTCGTCGCCTGAGGCCATCTATCAGTCGCTCCGCCGTCGCCGAGAACGGCTGGAGAAGCGTCTGCGCGAGGAGAAGATCGCGAAGCGTGGCGCGGGCGCGCAACTCACGGATGTCGGCCCGGTGCTCGATCTCCAGGACGATCAGGATTGGGACGATCTCGAAGACCTTCCCGATGCGGAGCGCGAAGAGACGCAGGAGGCGGTGCTCGACTCGGCCACGGCGAGTCAGACGATCGCCGAGCTGGAGGCCGAGATCGCGATCCTCCAACGTCTGGAGCAGCAGGCCGCTACCGTGCGTCGTAGCGGCACCGACAAGAAGTGGGAGGAGTTGCGCGATCTCCTCCAGAACCAGGCCGAGATGTTCGACGCGCACGGCCACCGCCGCAAGCTCATCATCTTCACCGAGCACCGCGACACGCTGAATTACCTCGTCGAACGCATCCGAACGCTCCTCGGCCGCGCCGAGGCCGTTGTCACGATTCACGGCGGCATGGGCCGCGAGGACCGGAAGAAGGCGCAGGAGGCGTTCACGCAGGACAAGACGACCGAGATCCTGGTCGCGACGGACGCAGCGGCTGAGGGGGTCAACCTCCAGCGGGCGCACCTGATGGTGAACTACGATCTCCCGTGGAACCCGAACCGCTTGGAACAGCGCTTCGGCCGCATCCATCGCATCGGCCAGACCGAGGTCTGCCATCTGTGGAACCTCGTTGCGGGGGAGACGCGCGAGGGTGACGTGTTCCGCCGCCTCTTCGAAAAGCTCGATGTCGAGCGCGCGGCACTAGGCGGAGCGGTGTTCGATGTCCTCGGCAAGGTGTTCGAGGGCCAGTCGCTCCGTCATCTCCTGCTCGACGCCATTCGCTACGGTGAGCAGCCGGAGGTGCGTGCCCGCTTGAATCAGCAGGTCGAGAACGCCCTCGATCGGGACCACATACGCGCGCTCCTCGAAGAGCGCGCCCTGGCGCACGACCAGATGGACGTGACGAAGGTCCGCGCGATCCGCGAAGCGATGGAGCGCGCGGAGGCTCGCCGGCTGCAACCTCACTTCATCGCATCGTTCTTCCTAGAAGCGTTCCAGCATCTTGGGGGCAGCATCCGCGAGCGCGAGCCACACCGTTACGAGATCACGCATGTGCCCGCCGCGATCCGCGCACGCGATCGCGCGATCGGCGCGCGCGAGGTCGTGCTCGCTCGCTATGAGCGCATCACCTTTCACAAGGATCTGATCGCGGTGCCCGGCAAGCCGCTCGCGGCCTTCGTCTGTCCCGGTCACCCGCTCCTCGGCGCGACGATCGACCTCATTGTCGAACGCTATCGTGACCTCCTGAAGCGCGGTGCGGTCCTCGTCGATGAGGACGATCCTGGCGAAGACGTGCGCGTGCTTGCCTATCTCCAACACGCGATCCAGGACGCTCGTACCGATCGGGGCGGTAACCGGCGTGTGGTGTCGCGGGAATTCCAGTTCGTCGAGATCGACGCGCACGGCACCGTGCGGCCTGGCGGTCCGGCGCCGTATCTCGACTATGCACCGATCACGGACGACGAGCGGCATCTCATCGCCGCGACACTCACCGCCGACTGGCTGCGCGGTGACCTTGAAGGCTGCGCCGTTTCCTACGCCATCGAGCACTTGGTCCCGCAACACACCAACGAGGTGCGCGCACGGAAAGAGGAGTTCGTCGCGAAAGCGTTGGCGGCGGTGAAGGACCGGCTCACCAAGGAGATCAACTATTGGGATCACCGCGCGCAGACGCTGAAGGCGCAGGAGCAGGCCGGGAAGCAGCCGCGGATGAACTGGCTGAAGGCGCAGGAGCGAGCGGACGGGCTTCAAGCACGCCTCCAGAAGCGTCTCCAGGAACTGGAACAGGAGCGCCAGCTCTCGGCGCTACCGCCGACCGTCGTCGGCGGCGCAGTGATCGTGCCACAGGGACTCCTCACGAAGCTCAAGGGAGGAACGACGCAGGAATCCGACGCGGTGGCGCGCGACACGGCGCGCGTCGAGAAGATCGCCATGGATGCGGTCATCGCCGCGGAGCGCGGGCTCGGCTTCGAGCCGCGAGATGTCAGCGCCGACAAGTGCGGCTACGACATCGAGTCGCGTATCTCAGCGACGGGGCAGCTGCGCTTCATCGAGGTGAAGGGGCGCGTCCGTGGCGCCGACACGGTTACGGTGACGAAGAACGAGATCCTCACCGCCCTCAACAAGCCCGACGACTTTATCTTGGCACTCGTCACAGTCGATGGCGACATCGCTGAGCCGCGGTACGTCCGAGAGCCGTTTCAGCGCGAGCCAGACTTCGCAGTTACGAGCGTGAACTATCGACTCGCCGAGCTGCTGGCGCGGGCGGCTACACCCGCGTGACATCGACGCTGGCACGTCGTGTTGTGGTCGTCTGCACCGGCAACACGTGTCGGAGTCCAATGGCGGCGGCCCTGCTACGGCAACTCGTCGAGCGCGAGCCTGCCCTGGCAGACACCCGGATCGAATCGGCCGGCATCGCAGCATCCGCCGGTGACCCGGCCGCGCCGGATGCCATCGCGCTGATGCGTCGGCGCGGCCTCGACCTGGACGCGCACCGTGCTCGCTCGATTGACGGGGAGGCCGTCCGCGGCGCGGAGCTGATCTTGACGATGACGCCCGATCATCTCGACACACTTCGCCGACGCTTTCCCGAGGCAGCGAACAAGATGTGCACCCTCGCAGAGTATGCCGGAGGCACGGAAGTCATCGCTGATCCGTTCCGGCGTGGCATGCCGGTGTATGAGGCATGCGTCGCTCAACTCGAACCACTGCTCGCACAAGTTGTGGAACGTCTCCGGGCCACGTCGTCGGAATCATCGTGTCCGTGAGCGAGCCCTACACGTTCGAGGAGGTCGACGTGCTGAGCAGCGGGCGCCTATTCCGCGTTGCGCGGCCCGGACGCGCCACATGCGGCGCCAACGGCAAGGTGCCCCCGTCGGTGGTCGCGCAGTGGATTGACAGGATCAGCACGCGCCTCACCACGGCGCTCGGTCACTCTGGACCTTTCGCGGTCGACTACGTCTGCCTGCTCGGACGGAAACCGAGGGGGCAATCGGAGATCGCTGACTTCTACCCCGCGCGTGGACCACTCGACGGCGGGGATGCTCCGACGTTCGAAGCGTTTCTAAATCAGCTCGGGGCCGGTCGCGTCGAGTTCCGCGTGCATCATTTTCCGACGACGGATCACGAAGGCGTCACTCAAGACAGCGCAGATGCCGTGATCCAGTGTCTCGACACTCTTCTGGCGAGTGGTCGAACGGTGCTCGTCGGCTGCTCGGCAGCGCAGGGTCGAACGATGGAAGTGTTGCGGGCGTTCAATCGTGGGGCACCACCGCAATGACGCCGACGGTGACGGCGGGGGTCGGCCGACCCAAGAAGCTCATCGAGGTCGCCCTCCCACTGGAGGCGATCAACAAGGCGTCGGCGCACGAGAAGCAGCCCGGCATCGGCGCGCATCCGCGCGGCCTGCACCTGTGGTGGGCGCGGCGGCCGCTGGCGGCGGCGAGGGCCGTGATCTTCGCGCAGATGGTGGACGATCCATCAGGGCACCCGGAGCAGTTTCCGAGCGAAGAAGCACAGGAAACGGAACGGCACCGCCTCTTCCGCCTCATCGAGGAGCTGGTGAGGTGGGAGAACAGCACGAATGAGGCCGTACTCCAACGGGCGCGGGAGGAGATCTGCAAGAGCTGGCGCGCCACCTGCGCCGCGAACTCGAACCATCCGCGCGCCAAGGAGTTGTTCGATGCCGAGAAGCTGCCGGCATTCCACGACCCCTTCGCGGGTGGTGGGGCGCTCCCGCTGGAGGCACAGCGGCTCGGGCTCGAAGCCTTCGCAACTGATCTGAACCCGGTCGCGGCCTTGATAAATAAGGCGATGATCGAGATTCCGGCGAAGTTCGCGGAACGGCCGCCGATGAACCCCGACTCCCGGAAAGACAAAGACCTCTTCAAGAAAACCTGGCACGGCGCGCAGGGGTTGGCCGAGGACGTGCGCTACTACGGCCAGTGGATGAGGGGCGAGGCTGAAAAGCGCATCGGGCATCTCTACCCGCAGATCGAGATCACGCCCGAGCTGGCGAAGGAGCGCTCGGACCTGAAACCGCTCCTGGGGAAGAAGCTCACCGTCATCGCCTGGCTCTGGGTGCGCACGGTGAAGAGCCCGAACCCGGCGTTCGCGCAGGTGGACGTGCCGCTCGCTTCGACGTTTATGCTCTCGACGAAGGCCGGAAAGGAGGCATACGTCGCCCCGGTGATCGAGAGCGGCAGCTACCGCTTCAATGTGAAGGTGGGAAAGCCGAAGAACGCCGACGCGGCGAAGCGGGGGACTTCAGCCGGAAAGTGGAGTGCCTTCCGCTGTCTCATGTCGGATGTGCCAATCACCTATGAGTACATCCGTGCTGAAGCCACCGCCGGTCGGATGGGAAGCCGTTTAATGGGGGTTATTGCTGAAGGTGCCCGCGGACGAATCTACATCTCGCCGACGCATGCGAACGAGGCGACTGCGGGCGAAGCTCAACCCTCGTGGAGTCCCGAACTGGAGATCAACTATCACCCCCGCGACATCAAGACGCAGATCTACGGGCTGACTAGATATGGTGATCTCTTCACCCGTCGGCAACTTGTTGCCCTAGACACCTTCTCCGACTTGGTGCACGACGCGCGCGAGCGCGTGAAGTGCGATGCGCTGGCAGCGGGCCTCCCCGATGGCGACCGGCTCGCCGCCGGCGGCGCCGGCGCTAACGCCTATGCCGATGCGGTGAGTGTGTATTTGGCGTTCGCTATTGATCGACTGGCCGACTACAACAGCTCGCTCGCGACATGGAAACCCTCCGGAGAGCAGGTAATGCAGACATACAAGCGGCAAGCCTTGCCAATGACTTGGGATTTCCCGGAGTCCAACGTATTGGCCAGCTCCGCCATATGCTGGAAGAACGCCGTGAAGTATACCGCAGACAATCTAGAAGCGACGGCTCGTCATCGAATGTGTTATCCGGGTTCGGCGGGACAGCTCGACGCTGCCCGTCAGCACACCTCTCTCGGCAAGGTCGTCTCGACCGATCCCCCGTACTACGACAATATCGGCTACGCTGACCTATCGGACTTCTTTTATGTGTGGCTACGCCGATCTCTGAAGACCGTCTTTCCCGATCTCTTCGCTACACTCGCCGTGCCCAAGGCCGAGGAACTGGTTGCAACGCCCTACCGCCACGGCAGCAAGGAAAAGGCGGAGGCGTTCTTCCTTGACGGCATGACGCAGGCAATGCACCGCCTGGCCGAGCAGGCACACCCGGCCTTCCCGGTCACCATCTACTACGCTTTTAAGCAGGCGGAGCACGATGGACCCGAGGGCGCCGCCAGCACGGGTTGGGACACGTTTCTCGATGCGGTGATCCGCGCCGGCTTCGCAGTCACTGGAACGTGGCCAATTCGGACCGAGCTGCACAATAAGGTAATTGGCGGCAGGGCGAACATGCTTGCTTCCAGTATTGTGCTCGTGTGTCGGCAGCGCGTAGCCGACGCGCCCGCCGTGACGCGCCGCGAGTTCGTCGTCGCTCTGAAGCGCGAGCTACCCGACGCGCTTACACATCTCCAGCACAGCAACATCGCCCCGGTGGACCTGCAACAGTCCGCGATCGGTCCTGGCATGGCAGTGTTCACGCGGTATAGCCGCGTCCTTGAAGCCGACGGCGCTCCTATGCGCGTCGGCGCGGCGCTCGCGCTCATCAATCAGACGCTCGACGAGATCCTCGCCGAGCAGGAAGGTGACTTCGACGCCGACACGCGGTGGGCGCTCGCCTGGTTCGAGCAGTTCGGCTTCGCTCAAGGCGAATACGGCGTCGCCGAGACACTCTCGAAGGCGAAGAACACAAGTGTTCAAGGGATGGTCGACGCGGGGCTGTTGGTGTCGAAGGGCGGCAAGGTGAGGCTTCTCCGATGGAGCGAGCTGCCGGCTTCGTGGAATCCGGCAACGGACCCCCGCCTGACGGTGTGGGAGATGGTCCACCACCTGATCCGTGTGCTGGATGTCAGCGGCGAGACGATGGCAGCGGAGCTTGTGTCGAAGTTCGGGGTTCGTGCCGAGGTCGCACGCGAGCTGGCGTATAGGCTCTACAACCTCTGCGAGCGCACCAAGCGCGCGCCAGAGGCGCTCGCGTACAACGGACTCGTCCAGAGCTGGCCCGAGATTATGCGACTCACGACGGCCGCGAAGAGTCCACAGCAGGACCGATTGCTGTGAGGCGTCGCCACGGAGGGTCTTTCCGATGGCAGTGAGCAATCACGAGCGGGTCGGCAAGGCTCTCGATCTGCTGACGACGGGCTTGCGGCCCTTCGTGGAACGCGAACTTCGCGCGCATCATGGTGAGAAGTGGGAGGTGGAAGCGCGCGCCACTATCCGTGAAGATCGCGGCGCACCGAAGACGAAGGACAAGACGTTCCATTGGGACGCACACGCTCTCCTCGGCGTTCTGTGGAATCAGTGGACCCTCGTCTTCGGCAAGACCCTTGGTCGTGCCGAACGCTCGCTCGTCAGCGAGCTGCGCGAGGTGCGTAACCGATGGGCGCATCAGGAGCCGTTTTCGACCGACGATGCCTACCGCGTGCTCGACAGCGTGCAGCGCTTGCTTCAGGCGGTCTCAGCCGACGAGGCCGTCGAAGTGGAGCGCCAGAAGCAGGATCTCCTCCGCGTCCGCTACGAAGAGCAGACGCGGCGCGAGCACCGGAAGGTCGCTGAGGCTGCGGTTGCCGGCCAGCCCTCCGGCGGGCTGAAGCCGTGGCGAGAGATCGTGACACCGCATCGCGACGTAGCCTCAGGGCGCTACCAACAAGCGGAGTTCGCCGCCGACTTGGGCCAGGTCCACCGCGGCGAGGGCGCCGACGAATACCGCAACCCGACCGAGTTCTTCCGACGCACGTTCCTTACCGACGGGCTCCGGCACCTGCTGGTGAACGCGCTCCTTCGTCTGAGCGGCAAGGGCGGCGATCCGGTCGTCGATCTCCAGACGAACTTCGGCGGCGGCAAGACCCACTCGATGCTCGCCCTCTACCATCTCGTCGCGGGCGTATCGGGTGGCGAGCTGCCCGGAATCGACGGCGTCCTGCACGACGAGCGGCTCGTGCAAGCCGGTGTCACGCAGCCGATAGCGGCGCGGCGCGCCGTGATCGTCGGCACAGCAGTCTCGCCGGGGCAGGCGCACCAGAAGTCCGATGGCACCGTGGTGCATACCTTCTGGGGTGACCTCGCGTGGCAGCTCCTCGGGAAAAAGGGCTACAAGCTCGTCGCGGACGCGGATACCTCGGGCGTGAGCCCTGGCTCAGATGTGCTCCGCAACCTCTTCACGCAGAGTGGACCGACGCTCGTATTGATCGACGAGTGGATCGCTTACGCGCGACAGCTCTACGGGAAGGACAACCTGCCCGCGGGCTCGTTCGACGCGAACCTGACCTTCGCGCAGGCGCTGACGGAAGCTGCGCGTGCGGCCGCAACGACGTTCGTCGTCGCCAGCATCCCGGCTTCTGACATCGAGATCGGCGGCGAGGGCGGCCAGGCGGCGCTTGATCGCCTGAAGAACACCTTCGCCCGTGTCGAGTCGCCGTGGCGTCCCGCGAGCGCCGAGGAGAGCTTCGAGATCGTCCGTCGGCGGCTCTTCGAACCGATCCAAGATCCGGCACTGGTCCGCGATCGCGATGTCGTCGCCCGCGCCTTCGCCGATCTCTACCGCACGCAAGCACAGGAGTTTCCCTCGGCCTGCCGCGAAGGGAAATACGAGCGGCGCATCCAGGCGGCGTACCCCGTTCACCCCGAGCTATTCGACCGTCTGTATGAGGACTGGTCGAGCCTCGACAAGTTCCAGCGAACACGTGGCGTGTTGCGGCTCATGGCGGCGGTCATTCACGCCCTCTGGGAGCGCCAGGACGGCGGATTGCTCATCATGCCCGCAAGCGTCCCCGTCGATGACGGCAACGTGCAGTTCGAGCTGACGCGCTACCTCCCCGAGCCGTGGGTGCCGGTCATCGAGCGCGATGTCGACGGTGCGAACTCGTTGCCTCTCCAGCTCGATCGTGAGAATCCGAACCTCGGCCGATATTCCGCGTCGCGGAGAGTTGCCCGGACGATCTATCTCGGCTCGGCACCGACCGCGGAGACCGCCAATCGCGGCATCGAGGATCAGCAGATCAAGCTCGGATGCGTGCAGCCAGGCGAGAGCGTTGCGACCTTCGGCGATGCCCTCCGGCGGCTGACCGACCGCGCGACCCATCTCTACGTCGACAATAAGAGGTACTGGTACTCGACGCAGGAGAGCGTCACGCGCGCCGCGCAAGACCTGGCCGCCCGCTTCGATCGCGATGTTGTCGTGGAAGAGATTACCCGACGGCTCCGCGACGCACAGCGGAGCCGCGGCGATTTCGCGAAGGTGCACGCCTGCCCTGAATCGAGTGGTGAGGTGCCTGATGATCGCGAGGCGCGCCTCGTCATTCTCTCTCCCGAGAAGTCCCACATCGCGAAGTCCGCCGACAGCGCCGCGCGCATCGAGGCCGCAGCGATGATGGAGCAGCGAGGGACGAGTCCTCGGCGCTACCGCAACAGCCTCGTCTTCCTCGCCGCCGACCGCACGCGGCTTGGCGAGCTGGAACAGGCTGTGCGCCAGTTCCTCGCCTGGAAGACGATCGACGATGAGAAGGAGGTGCGGAACCTCGACGAGTTCCAGCGAAACCAGGCCCGGACGAAGCGGCAGCAGGCCGAGGAGGCGATCGAGGGCCGCATTCCCGAAACGTACTGTTGGCTACTGCTTCCCACTCAAGCTGACGCCACCGCGGCAGTCGAGTGGCAGGAGCTTCCCCGCCTTCAAGGCCAGGACACGCTCGCCGCGCGCGCCTCTCGCAAGCTCAAGAACGACGGTCTGCTCCTCACCCAACTCGGCGGAACGCTGCTGCGCCTCGAACTCGATCGGGTTCCACTGTGGCGCGGCGATCACGTTCTCGTGCGGCAGCTCGCCGATGACTTCGCGCAGTATGTCTATCTTCCGCGGTTGCGCGACACCGACGTGCTTCTTGCCTCAGTGCGTGACGGCGTGACGCAGATCACCTGGAAAAGCGACACCTTCGCCTACGCGGAGCGATGGGACGAAGCGGCAGGCCGCTATCGCGCACTTCAAGCAGGTCGCGTCGGAACGATCGCGCTTGATGGTGAGGGTGTCGTCGTGAAGTCGGAGATCGCCGCGCGACAGATTGAGGGCGATCGTGCTGCTCAGCTTACGAACCAACCCGTAGGTGAGTACCCCGCGCAGCCGAGCCGGCCCGACGGACAGGTGTCGGAGGGAATTGCCCCCGCGGCGCCGCGTCTACGGCGTCGCTTCCACGGCAGCGTGCATCTTGACCCCGATCGCGTCGGCCGCGACGCGGGGCAGGTCGCCGACAACGTCATCGCGCACCTCTCGGGGCTCGTCGGATCAACAGTCGAGGTCGTGCTGGAGATCCACGCCGATGTCCCGAACGGAGCGCCGGATCACGTCGTGCGGACGGTCACCGAGAACTGCAACACGCTCAAGTTTACGACGCACGAGTTCGAGGAGGAGTAGATCGTGAGCGAGGATCGAGCGATCGTCCAGATCGGATCTGCTCTGCCGGTCGAGGGTGACGCAACTACCACACCGGAAGAGAGGCAGGCTCGGTGGCACGCGAATCGGGAGGCAATCCTCAGACTCCTTCGGCAGGCTCCCGGTTTCATGTCGATCGTACGCGCACTGAACGACGGCGCCATCTGCAAGATCAGGTTGCCGCCGAACATCTGGCAGGCGCTGCGGGAGCACAGGGCACACTGGAAGGTCGATAATCAAGCAGGAGGCGTGCTGCCGACTGTGTACGGCGAGAAGGGTGAGTTCGTGAAGCAAGCACGTCTCGAACCCATCCCTGGCGATGTTGCTGCGGCCGTTACGAGCCTTCTGCTGCTGCAAGGCATGGCCCGTATCGAGCAAGGGATTCGCGAGGTCCAAGCGGCCATCGAAGAAGTTCGTCAAGGTCAAGTGGCCGATCGTAGAGGAATGATCCAGGCCGGACTTGATCAGTATCGACACGCGCTCTGCCTGCAATCACCAGACGCTCGCCGAAGTCAGTTGTTGAACGCCGTGCAGACGCTGACAGTGGGACGGCGCCAACTGCTCGCTCAGGCCGAGAACGACATCGCGAATGCGTACCGACTCCCCCGGAGCGGCGGAGCGCTTGATTTCGAGACCGTTATCAAGGGAAAGAACGTCCCGGCGCAAGCGAGACGACATCTAGATGAGGCCGGAGAATCGGTCCGATGGGCGTTAGAAGCAACGCAGTGCATGTGCGAAGCGTACACACAGCTCGGGGCGGTCACGGCTGCGGAGCACGCGTGCAATGACGTAATCGAGTGGTGGAAGAATCATGCCGAGCATGCTCGGGCGGCGGCGAGACTCATCCCTTGGGACTCGAATGGACCGCTGCCCGAAAATCTATGGGCCGTCGACCGATTAGAAGCGGTATCACTGGAACGCCTACGCATTCCTCAATCTCTTCACTGCGAAATTGAGATCGAGGCGCACAAGGAGGAACTGGTCGATGACAGATCAGCGTAAGTGCTCAGAGTGCGGGCGGCCTCTTCAACCCGGTGAGGAGGACATGTGTCCTGGTTGCTATGCCGAGGCGGGACGAGCGTTCGGTAATATCGGCAAGGGCGTACTGATCTTAGGTACGCTCATCGCTGCCGGATGGAAGATCCTGACTGGCCGCAAGGGATCTGAGTCAACCTGACGATCATCTTCGGGGCTGTGCCGATTCGCTGCTTGAGCGTGCCGGAGAAGAGAAGCGAACGCGTTGCATGTCAGCGCATTAACTCGTGTCGATCGCGCGCCCCTGTATAGTTCCGATTCTTGATCTTCACCCACGTAGACGGCTCTGTGTACGCGCCGCGCGTCCATTTCGCGACGATACCCTCAAGATCGCGATCGCAGACGGCGGCGAACAGGTCGCACCCGGCGCCGTTCACGTGGTCCGCGTAGAGGACGCATCCGCCGCGCCGTGGTAAAGAGGCGGCGCAGTAGCACCTCGTCGAGCAGGAGTTTCGCGACTTCCTCACGTGCGGCGTCTGGAGCCGCGGCTTCGCGGCTTGACAACGCGACGAGCCGGCCCGCTCCTCTTGCTTCGCGGACCTCGCGCGCCAGCACCTCGCCCTGCCCGCACCGCGCGGTTGACCCCTCGACGCCGCGTCTTCACACTGCGCCATGCCGACCAGCGCGCCGGTGTCGCTCGAACGCTACGTCCGTGAAGTCGAGCGGTGGGTGCAGGCGCTGGCGTGTGACATCGAAGCGCCCGCGCTCGATGCCACAGGGCGCTTCACGCATCAGACGCAGGACGTGCGGGTCGCCGCGTTCCTCAAGGCGGTGCGCCTCGCGAGCACCCTCAACGCCGCGGTGATCCTTCTCCGCGTCGGTCACGTGCTGGAGGTCGGAGCGCTGTGTCGCATGATCGACGAAGCGTGCGAGGACATTGCGTTCCTGCAGATTCCGACTGACGCGAACGGGCCGCGTGGCCCGAAGCAAAATGCCGCGCAAAACCGTCCACAAGGCGCGGGGTGCTTGCCGCCCGACGGCATCGGGCGGGCGATTCGGCGGCTCCTCAACCCGTAAGCGCTTCACGAGAACCACTCCCGCACCTCGACAGTGTGCGCACGCCCGGGCCGCGTCTCGCACTCGACTAGCGCGCCGTAGCGATAGCGCAGGACTGACTGGAGTGCATGAATGCGCGCGCGATCGCAGTCGACGCCTCGGCGGTCGCCCGCTTTCTTGATCTCGATGCCCATGAGGTTCGGCCCGTCCCGACCGCGCTGGTGAACGATGATGTCCGGGACGACGAGCGCACGGCCGTCGTCGTCGGTCACGTTGGCGCAGTCGTCCGAGAGCTCGAGGCGCTTGGGCTCAGCACCGTCGCGGTTGTACTCGACGTCCACGGACCACTCCGGGAACGCGAGCTGGAGATGGAAGGCGATGCGGCCGGCGATGCACCGCTCGTTGAGGTCATGCGCGAGCAGGTAGCTGTCCTCGCGCTCGAAGGCGTCGAGCGCCTCCGCTACCCGTCGCTCCACCTCGCGATGCTCCATGCTCGGCTCTCCTCATCGCCACGTCCGCGATCCGCGACGGCGATTCGCCGCCTACGCCCGCCGTGAAGCACCCCGCGCTAGTGGATGGCGGCCGTTCGGGCCGGGTTACCGCGTCGCCCGAGGATCGTACGGCTCCGCGTGAAACTCCTCTGCGTCTGCGTCCCATGTGAGGATCGCATGGCCAGCGTGCAGCAAGTCGCCGAGCGGGTGCTGGAGAACGTGGATGAACTTGATCATCGTATCGCGGGTCGCGCCGAGGTCGAGCACGCTCGGCGTGAGGACGAGCAGGTGATTGCCGCGCCCGATCCGCACGTCGATCGCCTGCGTCAGCGGGCCGAAGATGCGCAGCGAATCGAGGTCGCCTGGCGCACGAACCTCAGCGTTCTCCACTTCCTCCCCAAAATACCCGCGAATCTCGTTGCAGAGCGCAGTGAGGAGCAGCTCTTGATGGTACGCCTCTTCGGCGTCGTACTCGTGTTCGTTCATGCGAGCACCCTCTCCCCGATCGAGCGATCCGTCAACACGCGTTGGCCGTCCGGCGGACCGCACCGCTGACCTCCTCGATCGCGCCCGCGAGTCCGAACCCGGCGCACCTACTCTTCTTCGGCCTCGCGAACACTCGCTGGAACACTGCGGTGCAGTCGCACGTACCATCATCCGGTCAGAGCCGGCCGGCGCTCTCGTGCTAGGGCTGGCGCAGGATCTCGCCGCGCGTCGGCTCGCGTACGGTGCCGTAGTCTCACGCGAGCACGCAGCGCTCGTGGATGTCGATGAAGATGCCGCACATCTTCCTTACGGTTTCGATCGGCGCGACGGTACGTCCCTCGATCGTCATGGTTCGCACCGCGTTCGCCTTCACCTACGTGATCTCACGGTAAGGAGGCGCGTTAGGTCGGTCAAGTCCATTTCCACGGTGCCGCTGAGGAGGAGATCACGGAGTGCCGTCACCAGCCCGCTTGCCTCCCAGCGCTTACGGAGCGATGGTTTGGTTCACCGTGCGACCTGCTGTCATCTTCTTCATGCTTGGGATCGGACTCGCCGTCTGCACCGTTTCCCCAAGGGCGCGCGCCGGCGACGTCGTGCCGCTCACGGAACAGCACTGGCGAGACGCACCTGTCGGTCTGCTCGAGCAGGAGAGCGGCATCGCCGGCCCTGTCATCGAGGAGTGGCGCCGGCAGGAGCGTGAGAGGAATCCGTACCCGTCGATTCCGGGGGCTCCGATTCGGGACAACGAGGCATCTCCCTCGTCTCCGCGAACTGCTCCCCGGCTGGGCGACTATGCTCAGTAGGTACGCTCTCCGCTCGAGCGATTGCCCGAGAGCGACGGTCGATGCGCTCGCCACCTCCGGACGACCGAAAGAGTGTCACCGACAATGGTCATCGGTTACCGGATAAGCTGCGGCACGACCGCGTACGCGAAACGCGGTGTTGAGGACGTGGATACCGAGCGCCCAGTGGACCCCTCAGTCCCATTCATCTTCGTCTTCTTGTGTGGGGATGAAGAACGCGCACTCCGGGAGCTCGGGTGTCACGGAGAGCTTCCGGAGGGTGCAGTAATTCCTTCCCACGTCGAAGTTCTCGCAGTCGCCGCACGACAGAGGCGTATCCTCGGGATCGGGTAGGAGGCCGGGGTGCTGTCGCCGCAGCACGTCGCCGAGACGCTCCTCGCGACCGCGCTTCTCAGGCGGAGCGCCTTCGACGGAGGAGATCGGCGGCCGTTCGGTTCCGAGCATGAACGCCGTGCCGTAGGCGCGCGCAAACGCGACCTCCGACAACATCCAGGCGTAGGCGAAGTGCGGATCGATGCCGATCTTTTTCACCTTCCGCCGCGGCTTCCGTTCGTCCTCATGACCCTCGGGGAACTCGGTCACGAGTGCCACGCGCTGGAGATGCAGCCAAAAGATCTCCTGACAAATCATGACCGTTCGGATTCCCGTATCGGTCCGAATCCGGGGGTTGAGCGTACGCGCGTCGGGCGTTTCGACCTCCCCCGCCGCCCAGCGTTGGAGCGCGAGGGACATCATTTTGTATTGGTCGACGGAGGCGGTGTAGAGCGCTTTGAACTCGTCCGTGCTGGGGCGGACGGTCATCTTGTCCGTCGGACGGTCGCCCCATGTGAGGATCTCGTCCGCATGGTCCCGGTAGTTCACGACGAAAACGCGGCCGTCGAACGCGCGGGCGAACTCGTGGGCCTGGTTGAAATTCGGGAGTGCCTCCACGGCGCAGTACTTCACGTGGTACTCGCGCATGAGGTCGGCCGCGCGCTGCCAGGGATTCGCGTCCTGAATGATCTCGAGGTGGAGAAGGCGCTGCTTCCCGCTTTTCGTGAGCGCCTTCACGACAACGTGGTTGTCGTGGCCCATCTGATCGATCCCCATGTAGACCGCGTCGACGTCGGCACGCTGGGGTGGCCCCCCAGCGCAGATCCGAGTTCTGGGCCGCACGCAGCGCGGCCTCGCTCACGGGCTGCGTGTCGGGATCGGTGTATGCGAGTCCGAGGATGCGATTGTAAAAGTTTCGGGTGTCCACCCGATTGTCCCACTTGTCCCAGATCGAGCGGGCGCTTTGGCGCGGAGAGAGCATCTGGGCGAAGTGCCATCCGACGCGGCGCGCGCCGGGATTCCGGGCGCGGAACGCGCCGTCTTGTGGGTCGGCAATCACGGCGCCGCAGCGTGGGCAGAAAAAGAAGTGCTCCGTCGGGACACCCGGCGTCGTGCCGTTCCCGCGATCGATACAGAGGGGTCCGAGGCGGGGATCCCACTGCTCGGCGAGATTCACGCCCTCTGCGCAGCGGCAGCGCGTGAAAAACGCGCGTTGATCCGAACGCTCGTAGAAATAGTCGATGTCGGCCCCGACAAAGTTCGCAGTCGACACCATGAGCTGCGCCTTCAGCGGCGAGGCCGAGAGCCGCTCTTGCGCCTTCTCGATCGTGGTCAGCAACATTTCTTGGACCTCGTCGAGCACGAGGGCATCGAGGGGACTCGACTCGGTCGACACCTTCCCCTCGAGCGAGGTGAAGTAGAGAATCGAGTGGAGGATCCGGCGCATACTGATCGAGCCTTCATCGACGACGCGCCGGCTGTGCGGCGTATCGGGATCGCCAAAGAGCGCATGGATCGGCGGGTTCTCGCGCGCGAGCCGGATGAAGCGGTTCGCGGAGAACTCGGAGGCTTTCCGCGCGGTCGGCAAGAAGTACGCGATCTGCACCCGTCCTTTGAGCGCGAGATGCAGCGCGAAGAGCATGGCGAAGATCGAGGCGCCGCCCTGCGCGGACTTCTTGATGACCCAATCGAACTCAGTGAGATCACGGGGCACGGCCGCGTAGATCGGCTGCAGATACTTCCACACCCGAAAATCGACCGGCTCGCGGTCGGCGGTGAAGTGCCCGCTCGTGACCCACTCGAGGAAGGTGGCCTTCCGCGCGAAGGCCGTCGGCGCTTGCCGGGCCTTATAGGTCGTCGCCCGTTGCTGGAGCGCGGACGTCCATGAGCTCGCCGAGCTCGGCGACGGCGGCATCGAATCGATCGTCTGTGACATAGCGTCCCATCACCTCCACCACCGCCGTGAGCAGCACCCCGACGTGCTCGTGCCGAATCGGCCCGCCTCCGGGCCCGGTGTGTTCGTAGCGTGCGCGCCGCGCCCAACGATCGGGGAACCGCCGCTCGAGCCGCCACGCCCGCGCCTGCCAGGCCCCTGTGTCTGCCGCTCGTCCGATGGCTGCCAGGTCGTGATCCTCCGCCTCCGCCAGCGCGACCCGCGCCGCGGTCGCAAACGTACCGAAGGGCGACTCGGGTTCGGCGACGCCGCGCTTCAGCCACCGGCGCACCGTCGCGGCGTCCACGCCGGCGAGCGCCGCGGCCGTCTCGAGGAAGTTCCCGCGCCGGAGCGCGGCGATGATGCTCGCGCCGAGCTCGGGAGAGAGCTTCGTCGGTCGGCCCCGGCGGGCCTTCTCCACGGCGTCGGGCGGGCTCGCGTCGATTGCTTGCTCGTCCTCTTCCATCCCCACCTCCCCACGACTCATGATACCGCCGTCTACAATAGCCCTGCGCCGGCGTGATCCCGGAACTCGTCCGCCCGTCGCACGTAGCCTCGCAGCGTCTCCGTGCGCTTGTGGCGCGTTACATCCATGATCCGGAAGAGCGACCGCCCCGCAATCGCCGCGGAGGTCGCAAAGCCCGCCCGAAGCGAATGCCCGCCGAAGTCCGCCGCGGTCAGTCCCGCACGGGCTGCGGCGGCCTTGACGATCGCGCCGACGCTGTGGGGCGTGAGCGCCCCCGGCAAGACGCGCTCCCCCTTGGCCATGCGGCGAAAGATCGGGCCTTCGGTGATCGCTGCGGCGGTGAGCCACGCGTCCACGGCCGCGACCGGGCAAGCGCGCGCGCCGCGGATCACAGCAATCGTCTGTCCCGCGGCTTCCTGATCGCCCTTCGACCGCCGGATCGTGACGCGCAGGCCCTCGGGCACCGTTTCGAGATCCTCCACGCACAGCGCGGCGAGCTCCGAACGGCGCAGCGCGCCCGCGAAGCCGAGGAGGAGGAGCGCGCGGTCCCGGCAGCCCTGGAGCGTGGGCGGAAGCGCCGCGAGCACGAGAAGGAGCCGGTCGGCGGTGAGCGGCGTCTTTTGGCGGACCGCGGTGCCGAGCGTTCGCCGGATCCCTCGGAGCGTCGCCTGCACGACCGTCGCACGGGTCGGAGCTTCGATGCCGTGGGCTTTGTGCGCGTAGGCGATCGCGGCGAGACGTCGCCCGAGCGTTGTGGCCCCGAGCCCCGCAGTCGCTTCGGCGGCGAGGAAGGTCGCGAGGACCTCGGGCGTCGCGGGGCATGCGAGGACGCCGCGTGCCGCGCACCACGCCGCAAAGACGCGCCAGTCAGCGGCGTACGCGCGCCGGGTCGCGGGTGCGTGGGCGGCCTCGGCGAAGCCGCGGGCGTACGCCACCTCGGCCATAACGAGCGCCGTGGCGTCCGGGCTCGGAAGCCCGGTGGGCAGCGTGGAAGTGGGCGATTCGATGGCCATCTTCACTTTCGAGAAGATCTATTATCGAGAGTAATCTCCTAACTCCGGCTGCACGTCAACCGCGCAGTGAAGGGGGGACGGCTCTGCCACGAAAATCCCGCCGGCGGTTATGGGAACTCATGCCGCGACCACGACCGGTTCGAGCTGGACTCGGTAGCCCAGTCGTTCAAGGCGCTGCACGAGGTGGCGCTTCACGAGCGCGGCGGACGCGTGATCGAGGTACG
>JACQEO010000032.1 GCA_016200545.1 Deltaproteobacteria bacterium
CGAACTGGAAGGCGCGATCCGAGACTATCTGCGTCTCAACAACCAACATCCCAAACCCTTCGTCTGGACCAAAACGGCCGACGAGATCCTCAATTCCTTGGCACGCTTTTGTCAACGAACTTCCGGAACAGGACACTAGGGTGAACACCTGATGATCGCTGCGACCCGCTCGTCGCCACGTCAGACGATCACCGCGTGAACTCGTCGCAGGGTCCGCTATCGAACCGCTCCAGCCACTCCTCGCCACAACGACAGATCCGATGGAAGTGATCGCCGCCATGCGCGAGGGTGCAGCCGCGGTCGAAGTGCACGCGGATCTCGCAGCGAGCACCGCACCCGGCGCAGACCACGCGATGGTTCGAGAACGGCGGCAACGTCGCGACGTCAACCGCGAGTCGCTCTGCGAGCTTCGATGGCGCCGAGTGATGCGAGGTGTCCACGAACCTATCGACAAAGGACCGCGTGATAGGTCAACAGCTCACACGCAATGGGCCCGTTCCAAAGTTCGCGCTTGCCAGACGGGCGCATGTGGAACGCGCTTTCGAATGCCTCGTTCCCTGAGAGGATTGCCATCCTCCAGCCTTTGAGACACCGGAAGTTCTCACCGATCTGGAAGTAGAAGGTCTTCATCCCTTTCTGTCCACCTGCTTTGAGCCGGTCTCCGTACGGAGGGTTGGTGACGAGTAGCCCGGGGGGATTGGTGGGGATCGGCAGGGACCTGGTGGCGTCCGCCTGGATGATTTGCACTTCCTGCATCAGGTTCGCCGCGGCGACATTCTTTGTTGCTGCGTCTGATGCTTTCTCTTCCCGATCGAGCCCGTAGATGGGGCAAGGGGCTTTGCGTTCATTGGCGCGAGCGTCGCGGCGGAGATCTTCGATCTTGCGCTTCGCCTCCGCGCCCAGTTGCGGCCAGCGTTCGACCGCGAACTTACGCGTGATTCCAGGTGCGCGGCGCACCGCGATCAGCCCGGCTTCGATGGCGAGCGTGCCTGAGCCGCACATTGGATCCAGGAGAGGCTCCTCGCCGGTGTACTTCGCCGCGCGCAAGATGGCCGCGGCGAGCGTTTCCTTGAGCGGCGTAACGATGGGGCTGACCCGGTACCCCCGGCGGTTTAACGGTTCCCCGCAGAGATCGAGGGAGAGTGAAAGCTTCTCCTTGGCCAGGTGCGCCACCACCCGGAAGACGGGATCTTTCGTGTCGACATTGGGGCGGGAGCCCAGCTTTGCGCGCAGCCGATCCGCGATGGCGTCCTTGATCTTGAGCCCGACGAACCCCGAGTGTGTGTGCTCGGTGTTCCGAAGCGTCGCTTCCACCATGAAGGTCGAGTCGGAAGTGAAGTGCTCCTCCCACGGCACGCTCGCAGCCGCTTCGTAGAGACCCTCGGCCCCCTTCGATTCGAACTCACCCAGTGGATAGAGCACCCGCATCGCGATGCGGGTCCAGAGGCAGATGCGCAGGGCCTCGTCGAGATTGGCGGAGAAGCGAACACCGCCGCGGTCCTGACGGACTTTGCTCGCGCCCAGCTCGGTGAGCTCCTCGGCGAGGAGATCCTCGGTGCCACGTGCGGTGGTGGCGAACAGGGGGAGACGACGGGCCACGCGCTCGCTGATAACCGTTCACCCTGAGCTTGTCGAAGGGCACCAGCGGCTACGGAGAGACCGTTCAGCGAGCTCAAGAGTGAACGGCATCTCACCCACCAGCAGCGAGCATCGGTGAAAAGGCCGTGCGGACAACGTGCCAGCAGGACGGGAAAGCGCGAAACGAACCCACTGATGTTGCCGTCATTCCGTCGTTTCTACCTGCATGTGGAGCCGCGGAGGCAGGGGCTCGCCAGCTCGCATCCGCTGAACACGTTCGAGCTCATGTGGGGCTTTGAACAGTTGCGCCTGGAGCGCACCTTCATGACGAAGCAGGCGCTGGAACGTTTCCGAAACGTTTTAAAGGATGGAGGCGGGGGGAATCGAACCCCCGTCCGAAGGTGGTCCACCGAGAGCCACTACATGCGTAGCCCGTGAATTAATGTCGCGCGGTCGGCTCCCACGGGCAGGATCCTCGGCGCCATCCGGAGAAGAGTTTCGGCCGCCGTCTTACCGGCGAGGGCGGCGACCTAGCCCGAAGTGTGTCGCCTTATCCACCCCTACGGGCGCAGGGTGGTAAGACGTGACCGCATTAAGCAGCCAGTGCTAGTGGTTCGTCTGCGTTTATAGCAGTCCGCTTTTGTTGACGGGGCCTGCGGAACCCCGGCATGCGACTCTGGCTTCCCAGCCTCCGTCGAACCCAGATCGCCCCCATGGCAACCTGCTCGCGTGAGCCGAGCAGCAAGATTGTGTCATTATAAGAGTGGTCTCCGCGCGCCGCAACCGAGCAGTTACCCCCGGACGAGCCGCCGCCCGACGAGGAATGAGGGCTACGGAAGGAAGAAGCTCCCCGGTAGCTGCACCTCGCCGATCGGATGCCAGCCATCGAACCCCGTTTTGCAGCTCGCAGGACTTCGCCACGCCGTCACCGATGAGGACGTTTCCGGAAACGGTCGCCCGCGCGGCTATCGCCGGTCGGCGCTGCGCAGCGCGCGCGCGGTCTCGCGGCGCGCCTCACGTTCCTTGATCGTCTGTCGCTTGTCGTACTGGCGCTTGCCGTGCGCGAGCCCGAGCTCGACCTTGGCGCGCCCGCGTGCGTTGAAATAGAGGCGAAGCGGAATCAACGTCAAGCCCTTTTGGCGAAGTTTTCCTCCGAGCCGATCGAGTTCACGGCGATGGAGCAGGAGCTTCCGGCCGCGCGTCGGCTCGTGATTCTCGCGCGCCGCGGGATCGTAGGGGCTGATGTGGACGTTCATTAGAATCGCCTCGCCGCCGCTCATGCGGGCGAAGCTGTCCCGCAAGTTGGCGCGGCCGTCGCGCAGCGACTTGACCTCGCTCCCGGAGAGCACGAGACCCGCCTCGATGGTCTCGTCGATGAAGTAGTCGTGACGCGCCTTGCGGTTGACGGCTATCGTATGCGGCTCGCTCACGCGGCCTCGACGGCGACGCCGTTTTTCTTGCGGATGTGATTCTGCTGATCCACGAGCACGACCGCGGGCTCGTACCGCAGCGCCTCGGCCTCGTCGAGCCAGGTGAAGCTCGCGATGATGAGGAGGTCGCCGCGGTGGACGCGCCGCGCCGCCGAGCCGTTCACGCAGACGGTGCCGGAGCCGCGATCGCCGGGGATGACGTAGGTCTCGAAGCGCTCCCCGTTGTTGACGTTCCACACGTGGACGAGCTCGTGGGAAATCATGTCGGCGGCCTCCATCAGGCCGACGTCGACGGTGATGCTGCCGTCGTAGTTCAGATCGGCGTCGGTGACTGTGGCACGGTGAATCTTCGACTTCAGCATGTTGCGGGTCATGCGCTTCTCCTCTCCCGGCTCGCGGCCGGCACAGTGAGCAATCGATTGTCGATGAGACGCGTGCCGCCGATCCAGACGGCGAGCGCGAGGAGCGCTCGGTCGGCGACGTCGGACGCCGGCGCGGCCGCGGATGAGTCTCGGTCGCAGAGGCGCGCGAGGGGCGACAACGTCTCGGGGTGCACGACGGCGGCATACTCGATCCGCGCCCGCGGCTCGCGTCCGAGCTCCGCGGTCGCCGCGGCGACGAGCGCCGCCGCGTCGCGCTCGCCGGCGGCGACGCGCTCCTCCGCGACGGCGAGGGCACGCGCCAAGCACGTCGCGGCAGCGCGCTCGGCGGCATCGAGATGGCGATTGCGTGAGCTCATCGCCAGGCCGTCCTCCTCGCGGACGATCGGGGCGCCGACGACGTCGATCTCGAGGTGTAGGTCGCGCACCATGCGCCGGATGAGCGCGAGCTGCTGATAGTCCTTCTCGCCGAAGACCGCGACGTGCGGCCGAACGGCGAGGAAGAGCTTGAGGACGACGGTCGCGACGCCTCGGAAGTATCCGGGCCGATGCGCGCCGCACAGTGGCTCCGCAAGCTGCTCCACCGTCACCGTCGTCTGTGCGCCCACCGGGTACATGTCGGAGGCCTGCGGCGCGAAGAGCAGGTCGACGCCGGCGGTGGCGAGCAGCCCGCCGTCACGCTCGAGGTCGCACGGGTAACGCGCGAAGTCGTCGGCGCGGTCGAACTGCGTCGGATTGACGAAGACCGACGCGACCACCTTGTCGGCGTGCCGGCGTGCGATCTCGACCAGCGACAGGTGCCCGGCGTGCAGCGCACCCATCGTCGGTACGAGGGCGACGCGCGCGCGGCCGCGCACCTCGTGGCTCCACGCCTGCATGGCGCTCACCTGTTCGATCGTCCGCATCGCCGGGCTCCGCCTGGGTTCGTCTCAGCCGACCGCGCGACGGCGCCGGGCGCGTGCCGGCTCGCCGCCGACGGGCGCAGCCGGGGTGTGCTCGATGCTGATCGTCGGTGTGACGTCGAGCACCGCGGCGCTCGGCTGCTCGGCACGCAGCAGGAACGAGTGCGCCTCGTCGGGAAACACCCCACCCCGCACCTCGCCGGCGTAGCGCGCAACGGCGTCCGACGCCGCGTGTCCGAGCTCGGCGAAGCGCTTCGCGAACTTCGGCGTGAACTCGTCGAAGAGCCCGAGCACGTCGTGGAGGACCAGGATCTGGCCGCCACAGTGGCGGCCGGCGCCGATGCCGATCGTCGGGATCGGAATCTGCGCGGTGATCTCCTCGGCGAGATCGGGGGGGATGCCTTCCAGCACGACCGCGAACGCGCCCGCCTCCGCGACCGCGATGGCATCGGCAATGACGCGCTCGCGGTCGCCGGGCGCGCGCCCGCGTCGCCGCCCCTGGACACGGTGGCCACCCATGCGATGCACCGACTGCGGCGTGAGACCGACGTGTCCCATGACCGGCATGTCGACCGCCGTCAGCGCCGCGATGGTGTCAGCCATGGCGACCCCACCCTCGAGCTTCACCGCCTCGGCGCCCCCCTCCTTGAGGAGACGGCCGGCGTTGCGGAGCGCGTCCTGCACGCTCACCTGGTAGGTGAGGAACGGCAGGTCGGCGACGAGGAGCGCACGGCGGCGGGCGCGCGCCACCATGCGGCAGTGGTAGATCGTCTCCTCGAGCGTGACCGGCAGGGTGGTGTCGAGCCCCTGCACCACCATCCCGAGCGAGTCACCGACCAGGATGACGTCGATCCCCGCCCCGTCGACGATACGACCAAACGAGTAGTCGTAGGCGGTGAGCGCCGTGATCTTCGTTCCCGCCTCCTTCATGCGCTGGAGGTCGGGCACCGTCACTTTCCGCTCCATAAAAAAAGCCTCCCGGACCGAGTCGGAAGGCTCGAAGGCTCCAGATGGGCGCTCGCTCGCCACCCGCCTGCCACGATGGCCGCTACGGTCGGCCTCGTCGCGGGTTGCAGCGCGCCGTCTCCAGCGCACCTCGCTCTCCGTCTCGGTCTCTTTTTCGTCGGCTCGCGGCCGACTACTGAGATCCAAGCGGTATGTAGTGCTGCACTCCCTTCTTCACGCCCCGAATTTCGCGGATCAGGTCAGCGAGGTCGCTGCCCTGCTCGACGAAATCAATCGCCGAGCAGTTGACCACGAGAAGCGGGGCCTCCGAGTACTCATGGAAGAACGTCCGGTACGCTTCGATCAGCCCTTCGAGGTACTGCGGTGTGATGCGCCGCTCGAAGTCCCGGTTGCGCTTCCGCAAACGGCGCAACAATACCTCAGGCCGCGCCTCTAAGTAAATGACGAGGTCCGGCGCCGGCACCGGCTCGGTGAGGAGGCCGTGGACCTCTCTATAGAGGGTGAGCTCGTCGCCCTGGAGGTTCATCTCGGCGAATATCCGATCCTTGGCGAAGAGATAGTCGGCAACCGCCCCGCGGTCGCGGGGCGCGGCTGCGAGACTGCGCTGCTGGCGATAGCGCGTGAGCAGGAACGCGAGCTGCGTCTGCAGGCTCCAGCGCGGCGGGTCGTCGTAGAAGCGTCCGAGGAACGCGTTGGTGTCCGCGAGTTCCTCGATGAGCGTACACGCGAAGGCGTCGGCGAGCCGGCGTGCGAGGCTCGTCTTGCCGACGCCGATCGGACCCTCGACGACGATGTACCGGCTCTCCTGCACGCGCCCGCGCTACCACGCGCGCACCGGCGGTGTCGAGCGATCACCCCGTTTGAGCCGCGTCGCGGCGCTTGGTAGACGCTGCGGCGGCGTCATGAGTAGGCAGACCTCCGGGCGGGCACGCGTGCCTGCGCTGCGTGCGGCGATTTCGCGCCTCTTCGTCGCCGGCATCCCCGAGACCACGCTCGACGACGGGACACGCGCGTTGCACGCCGACGCACCATTCGGCGGCGTCGTCCTCTTTCGGCGCAACGCCGCCGAGCCGCATACGATGCGCGCGCTCGCGGCGGCGATCCATCGGCTCGATCGCCGACTGCCTCCCCTGGTGGCAATCGATCACGAGGGCGGGCGCGTCCATCGGCTGAGCGCCCCGTTCACGCATTTCCCGGCGGCGGCGGCGGTTGCCGCGCATGGAGCGCGCGCCGTGCGCGCGGTCGCGACGGCGATGGCGCACGAACTCGCCGCGATCGGCGTCGACCTGACCTTCGCACCCGTTCTCGACGTCGCCAGCAACCCGGCGAATCCCGTGATCGGCGATCGCGCGTTCGCAGCCGACCCGGAGCGCGTGGCGTCGCTCGCCCTCACCGCGTTCCGCGCCACGCGCGCCGTAGGGCTCCTCACCTGCGGTAAGCACTTCCCGGGTCACGGCGACACCACGGCCGACTCACACCTCGAACTGCCGATCGTCGACAAGAGCCGGCGCGACCTGGCGCGGACGGAGCTCGTACCGTTCCGTCGTGCCATCACCGCGGGGATCCCGATGCTGATGACGGCGCACGTGCTCTACGCCGCGCTCGATCCCAAGCGGCCGGCGACGCTCTCGCGCGCGATCTTGACCGATCTCTTGCGGCGGCGGCTCGGGTTCCGTGGCGTCATCTGCAGCGACGACCTCGAGATGCGCGCGATCGCCGACCACTACGGGCCGGGCGAAGCCGCGGTCGCCGCCCTCGCCGCGGGCGCCGATCTCCTGCTCTACTGCCACTGCCAGGACGACCTTCGCATCGCCATCGCCGCCGTCGAGCGCGCGGTCGCGGATGGACGCCTCCCCGAGCGCCACATCGCGGCCGCGCATCGGAGAGTCGTAGCGCTCGCGCGCTGGCGCACCCGCCGCCGTCGAGCGGTGCCGATCTCCGTGATCGGCGCGCGTGCGCATGCGCGACTCGACGCGAGCCTGCGCACCTGAGCGCGACGCGGAGATCGCTGCCGCGCCGGACTCGGCGGAGTCTCAGCGCGCCGGGCGGCGCGCCTTCTCGTGTCCCTCGCGCTTGCCCGAGCTCTTCGCCCGTGACTTCGGTTCGGCGCGGACGGCCTCCCCCTTCACGACGCGCGGCAGGCTCCGCCAATACGGCGGACGCGCGATACCGCGCTCGGTGATGATGGCCGTCACCAAGTCGTGCGGCGTGACGTCGAACGCGGGGTTGGCGATCTTGATGCCCGAGGGCGCGATCTGGCGGTCGAAGATGTGCGTCACCTCGCGGCTGTCGCGCTCCTCGATCGGGATCTTGCCGCCGCGCGGACAGCCGAGGTCGATCGAGGACGTGGGCGCGGCGACGTAGAACGGAATGCCGTGGCGGTGCGCCAACACCGCGACCGTATAGGTGCCGATCTTGTTGGCGACGTCGCCGTTCGCCGCGGTGCGGTCGGTGCCGACGACGACGCAGTCGATCGCGCCCTCTTTCATGAAATGGCCCACCATGCTGTCGGTGAGGAGCGTCGCCGGGATCTGGTCTTTCTTCAGCTCCCACGCGGTGAGTCGCGCGCCCTGAAGGAATGGACGTGTCTCCGTGCAATAGACGCTGATCCGTTTGCCCGCCTCGATCGCGGCGCGGATCACGCCGAGCGCCGTCCCGTACCCGGCGGTGGCGAGCGCGCCCGCGTTGCAGTGCGTGAGCACGCTGGTGCCGTCCTCGAGGAGCGCGGCTCCGTGCGCGCCCAGGGCGCGGTTGGCCGCGATGTCTTCCTCGTGGATCGCGCGCGCCTCGCGCTCGAGCACAAGGCGAAGCGTCTCGACGTCGCGATTCTGGTTCTCCGCGTACACCCGGCGCATGCGCTCGATCGCCCAGAAGAGGTTCACCGCCGTCGGCCGTGTCGCCGCGAACGTCCGGCAGATGCGGTCAAACTCGCGGTGGAGCTCCTCGCGGCGGAGCGAACGGACCCCGAGGGCGATGCCCATCGCGGCCGCCACACCGATCGCCGGCGCGCCGCGGATCACCATCTCTTTGATGGCGCGCGCCACCTCTCGGTAGGTGCCGTAGACGCGGTAGACCTCGCGGGTTGGAAGGAGGCGCTGATCGATCATGACCACGCGTCCGTTGTTCCACTCGATCGTACGGACGCGCGTTCGTCGCGGTTGCTGCATGGAAGTTACCACCTCTTCAGAGATTGAGCTGCAGGTTCGGACTATACCACGCAGACACCGACGTGACAGGGGAAAACATCGCCTCGGCCGTCACGCCGCCGGGCGCGCGTTACCGCGGCGCATGGCGACGTGGTACGCGAGCGCATCTTGGATCGCGTAGCGTGGACGGAAGCCCAAGACGTCGGCGGCGCGCGACGTGTCGGCGACGAACGTGTCGCGGAGATACATCGTATGCGCCCCCGGCACCGTGCCGACGCCGGCGATCCAGAGCGCTTGCAGCGTAGCGCGGACGGCGGACTCGGGCGCGGCCCCGCGCAGGCGACCGACGAGCTTGATGACGGTCGAGAGCGGCAGCACGCCGTCGCCGGCGACGTTGTACGTGCCGTCCCGCCCCGCATGAACCGCGAGCCGCGCGGCGTCGACGAGGTCGTCGACGTGGACGAGCTGCACCAGCGGATCCGCACCGAGTACGGCGGGCACGATCGCGGGTACGAGCAAGCGTCCGGCGAGGGTCTCGAGCTCACCGACCGTCCAACACGCGCGCAGCACGCTCGTCGGAAGGTTGGTGCGGCGGCGGAACGCCGCCACCTCGCGCTCGGCCGCGATCTTGTCGGCGACGAATGGATAGTCGGCTCCGCCGCGCAGCGGCGCCTCCTCGGTGAGGTACTGCGGATTGTCGGGTAGCGCGCCGTAGCTCATGGTGCTGCCGAGAACAACGAGGGCCTCGACCGTCCCGGTGTGGCGCACGTTGTCGGCAACGGCGCGCAGGAGCGTGCGCGTGCCGATCACCTCGAGCTCGTGCGCCGCCTCGAAGCCGTGAACCGGCGCCGCGTGAAAGGCCGCGTGCACGACAACCTGCACGTGCTCACGCGCCAGCGCCTCGGCGATCGTCGCATCGGCGAAGGTCGCCGTGAGGTCGACGACGACGCCGACGCCCTTGCGCAGCGGCAACGCCGGGGCGTACCGGTCGAGAAGGACGACCCGGCTCACCTGTTCGTCCTCGTCGAGGCGACGGAGGAGTCGGGCGCCGGGCACGCCGTGCACGCCGGTGATCGCAACGACCCGTCCGCGCGTCGCTCGATTCCGGCCTCGTGGACGCTCGGCGCTCATCGACCGCGACCATAACCGGCGGTGTTCTCGGCGACAAGAAGGCGGTCGCGACGCGCGGCGAGTCGGCGCTCGCGCTTGACAGCGCGACGACGCGTTCCCTACGGTGCCGCGCATGGCGGACGTCCAGCAGAGCTTCTCGACGCTGATCGAGGCGCCGGCGGACCTGTGTTACGCCGCGATCGCCGACTTCGACGCCTATCCGTCGTGGTCGTCGCCGATCACCCGGATCGCGGTGCTCGATCGTCACCCCGACGGCTTTGCCCGCCGCGTCGAGTTCTCGCTCGACATGAAGCTGCGCATCGTGCGCTACGTCCTCGAGTACACCTGGTCGCCGCCGCACCGCCTCGCGTGGACGTACGCCGAAGGGGACCTCGAGAACATCGTCGGCAGCTACGCTTTCGACCCGCTCGACGCGCGGCGTACGAACGCGACGTGCTCGCAGGCGGTCGTGCTCGGCCTCTGGGTGCCGGGAATCGTGCGGCGCGCGCTCGAGGCGACCGCGCTCCGGCAATCCGTCCTCGAGTTCAAGGCCGAAGCGGAGCGGCGCGCGGCTGGGCGCCGCGTCTGAGCGGGGCGGTCGCGTGGAGTTTGGCATCGCGCTCGCGCCCGGCGTCGACGCGTGGAAGGTCGTCGAGCGCGCCGAGCGGCTCGGCTTCTCCCATGCCTGGTTTTACGACACGCAGATGCTCTGCGCCGACGTGTTCGTCGCCATGGCGCTCGCGGCGGCGCGCACCTCGCGCATCGTCCTCGGCACCGGTGTCGTGGTGCCGACAAACCGCATCGCGCCGGTTACGGCGAACGCGCTAGCTTCGTTGAACGCGCTCGCGCCCGGCCGCATCGTCTTCGGCGTCGGCACCGGGTTCACCGCGCGCAACACCATGGGCCTCGGCCCGATGCCGCTCCGCGAGCTGCGCGAGTACGTCCGCGTGGTACGCACCCTCCTCGCCGGCGAGACGGTCCGATGGGACTTCGAGAGCGCGCCGCACTCGATCCGGTTTCTCAACCCGGAGGCGGGATTGATCAACGTTCGCGATCCCATCCCCCTGCACGTCTCGGCCTTCGCACCGATGGCGCGGGCGCTCACCGCCGAGGTCGCCGACGGCTGGATCACCTTCCTTTCGATCCTTCCGCGTGCGCTCCACGAGATCGCCGAAATGCAGGCCGCCTGCCGCCCGTGCTCCGCGACGCCGTCGCGGCGTACCGCGCCCAGTATGAAACCTACGAACCCACCGACGCGCGCTACCTCCAGATGCATGCCGGTCACCTCATGTTGGTGCGCCCGGAGGAGGAGGAGCACTTCGTGACGCCCGACCTCATTCGCACGACGACTTTCACCGGCACCGTCGACGAGCTCCGCGAGCGTATCGGCGTGCTCGAGAAAGCGGGGTACCGGCAGCTGGCGTTCCAACTCGTCCCGGGACACGAGTCCGCCCTCGACGACTGGGCACGGCTTGTTCATTGATTTCGCCCCCCGGGCATTTGATTTCGCCCCCGCTCGCTGCGCTCGCGATGGGCGTCGCACCCGTGAGTAAATCCCGGGTACTCCCCACCTTCTCAAACTCCCACCTCAGCCCTCGCGGGGTGATTTTACGCGGCGTGTTGGTCGCGGAGGTTGGTGGGAGCGCGGGTGGGGGCGCAGTCGCGGTGGGCGGCGATCCAGGCGCGTAGGACGGCGACTGGCCACACCTCGCGCCAGCCGACACGCGCGGTGAGAAAACCGCGCCACAGCTCCTCGAGGCCGGGACGCAGAAACAAGTTCTCGGGATCGTCGCCGAAGAGATGGCCCTCGACGAGGGGGCGGAGCTCGGCGCGGAGCCAGGCCGCGATCGGCGGCGGCGTCGGCCGGATGCGCCGGCGGAACGGTGGGGGGAGCGTGCCGCCGAGGACCTCGGCGAGGAGCGCCATGCCGCTCTGCGGGCTCGTCGCGGCGTCGAGCCAATCGCAGAGGCGATGATCGAGGTACGGGGTGCGTAGCGCGAGACCGAGCGCGGCCGTCGCGCTCTCGGTCTCGCGCAACCGGCCGAAGGTGAGACGTCCGCCGCGCTCGAGGGCGGCGGCGACGCGAACCGCCGCGTCGCCCGCCGAACGCGTCGCCGGCAGAAACGCCGACTCGGGCACCCGTAGCGCGAGCGCTCGCACGTACGCGAGGGCGTCGAACCCCGCCTGCCCCTCCCCGAGCACGTCGGCACGCAGCACGCGCGCCAGCGCCGGCGAGCCGAGAAGGCCACGTGCGACGAGGTGGGCCGCGACGACGGCGTCCGCACCCGCGAGCGCGTCGACGACGCGACCCGCCCGGCCGAACGGACGCACGCGGACGGCAAGCCGCGAGGCCGCGCGCGCCAGCATGCGCGCCGACGCACGCCGACCGGCGCGCCACACCCACGGCGACCAACGACCGGGCGCGAGGCCGACGAGTTCGGAGCCGCCGAGACCCGAGAGGAGAACCTGGTCGCCACTTGCGCTCAGGTACGCGGCCGTGAGGTGCGCGAGGGTCGCGCCGGTCGACGGTTGGTCGCCGGAGGCGGCGGCCTCGAATGCCGCCGCGAATTCGGACGGCCCGACGCGATGCTCGCAGTGCTCGCTATGAAACCACGCCGCCATCGTCCGCGTCGTGGCGGCGATCGCGTGCTCCGTGCGCGTGGCGGCGGCGGGACGCGTCGCGGCGTCGAAGACCAGGGTGTGCGTCCGCAGTCCGCGCGCCAGCGTCGGGCTCACGAGCGCGAGGAGCGCGGCCCGCGTCAAGCTGCCATCGAGGACGATGCCGACGTCCTCCTCTCCCGCGACCGCCGTTTGCACGCTTTCCCGCACCAGGCGCCCGAGCGCGGCGCGATCGGCCGCGGCATCGCCGCTCGGCTGCGCGCTGGCGTGGTCCCAGAAGCTCTCGCGCCGCGATCGGGAGCCACGCACGCGCACGAACGTGCCGGGAGGCAGCGCGCGGACGGCAGGCGTGACGGTCAATGGCTCGGGGAGGTAGCCGAGCGCGAGAAAGGCCGTCACCGCGGCCGGCGCGAGCGCCGCGCCGGGAACCAGCGCGTGCACCTCCGAGGCGAACGCGAAGCGCTCGGGTCCGTCGAGAACGAAGAGCGGCTTCTCGCCGAAGCGATCGCGCCCGAGCACGAGCTGCCGCTGCTCCCGATCCCAGAGGGCGAACGCGAAGGCACCCGTCAGTCGCGTGAACGCGCTCACACCCTCGTGCTCGTAGAGGTGCAGGATCACCTCGCTGCCGCAGGCGGATTGAAACCGGTGTCCGGAGCCGATCAGCTCGAGACGCAGGTCTGCCGCATTCGACGGCTCACCGTCGGCGACGAGCCAGAGCGTTCCCGTCTCGTTGCGGAGCGGCTGGAGAACCGCTTCCCCGCCGGGTCCTTCGCTGGCGCTGTGGGCGAGGCCGATGGACGCGTCGTACGCGATCGCCATACCACCCTCGATCGGAGCGCGGCGTCGCATGGCATCGCGGTAGCCCGCGAGCGCCGTCGCGAGCGTCTCACGATCGACCGCGGTGGAACGCGGCAGAACCCCCGCGATCGCCCCCATCAGCGTGCGCCCCGCGTATGCCGCGCGGGCGCGGGCGCGGGCGACGGCAGCCGTGCAGGCGCGCAAAGAATCGCGCTGCCGTCGCCAGCGTGCACGACCGCTGCGAGCGGGCGAGCGCCACCGCTGAGCCTGTGCGCCTTGCGCTCTTCGACACAGGCCGCCCGCCGTCGGAAACCGCAGTATCGGCGCGCATTCGAGGCGGATCGCCGGCGCTCGCGCATCGCGCGGTCGCGGCTGCGGCGACACCCGCGGTCGCGGTGGCACCGCCCTTGCTCGATCGGAGACGAGACGCGGGCACCTCCACCTCCCACGAC
The DNA here is from genome assembly GCA_016200545.1 of Deltaproteobacteria bacterium. GTDB lineage: Bacteria > Desulfobacterota > Binatia > UTPRO1 > UTPRO1 > DP-19. Next base: position 13,382 of record JACQEO010000032.1, read on the forward strand.
GCTCCATCCCCCGACTCCTACCCGCGTCTCCGCCACGGCCGCGATCGAGCATCGCGGCCGTGGCACTCTGAAGCCCGCGCTGTCGCCTCTCCAGGCCGGCGCTCCGCCGCGGAAACGCGCCGATCGCGATTCGCCGCCGCACTTCGCCGGAGTACTTACTCGCTCGCTACGGGAGGAACACCGCCGTGCGGCGTCCTGCGCGCCCATCATCTTCATCCACCACCCCACGTCTGCGCGATGAGAGTTGCCCTTCGCGTATGAAAGACTCCGTCCGCGAAGTCAAGAAAAATCCGCCACTTCGCTTGACCTCGGAATCGTCGCTCAGCTAGCCTCGATGAGACAGAAAAACTGACGGGCCGCGCGGCGCCGGGCACTGAGAAGGCCCTTCGTTGTGGTAGAGCGGGTGTTGCGAGCAACCGACATCCACCAACAACGAAAGGCCATTCCCAATGCGACGAAGAAAA
>JACQEO010000037.1 GCA_016200545.1 Deltaproteobacteria bacterium
TCGTGGCGCCATGGGCCACGCCGCCGCGCAGTGTGATGGTCACGACTTCACGCACAGCCGAGGGTCGCGCGTCGATCACGACGGTGCGGGAATAGCTCCTCCCTCCGAAACCCCGCGTCAGCGGCTTCGTTCTCCGTCAGGATCAAGACGGAATGTCCGAAACTCTTTCGCCCTATCCGAAATTCGTGTGCTTGCGCGCGAGCGTCGTCAAGCGAGACTCGCCCTTGTGGCCGAATATCTGCATTCGGACAGAGGCGTATCGATGCGGAAGACGAACTTCTACGCCAAGTCGTCGAGCAGCGCATTCGGGTCGTCGCGCACCTCACGCGGCGAGTCTCCCGTGCGAGGCGCGCGCGGCGTGGCCGGTGGTGCCGATCGTGCGATAGTCGCGAGGACGCGCCGCAGCGGCGCCTCGCCGAACGTCTTGCCGATGACCGCGGCGGTCTGCAGCACCTGCTTCTCCCGCTCCCCCAGCCGATGGATGGGCGCCGCCAGCACGGCTTGCACGGTTGGCGTGTCGGTGAGGGCCCTGTCACACTCGCAGGGTAATCTATTGATTACTACCGAGGTACAACTTCAGAGGAGGGCCGTCGCGTTGGCCGCGAAGCTCAGATACGTCGATCCGACCCGTACGCCTGGCCTCTTCGCCCGCTCCTATGCCGCGTTCGCCGCCGGCCGCTTCGCCAAGTTCATCTCCCGCCACATCAACTGGAAGATCGATCCACTGCTCCTGCGAGTCACGCGCGGCCGCGTGGCCACGACGCTCGTCTTCCCCACCGCACTGCTCGAGACCCGTGGTGCGAGGAGCGGCGCTCGACGACGAAACGCGATCATCTACTTCCATGACGGCGACCGGGTCATCATCGTCGCATCGAATGCCGGCAGCTCGAAACACCCAGCCTGGTACCACAACCTGTCAGCGCACCCAGACGTCACCCTCGGTGGGATCCCGATGCGGGCGACGGCGGTGAACGACGAGGCCGAACGCGAGCGGTTGTGGGTGCTCGCTGACCGTGTCTTCCCAGCGTTCGCGAGCTATCGATACGACGCGGCCAACGCGGGTCGAAGGATCCCGATCGTCCAGCTCACTCGGCGCGACGACAAGCGGTCGAAGAGCCTCGTCCGATAGAGGCCACCGCGATCAGCGCTCCGCTTCGAGTCTCCATGGTTCGGCACGGTTGTCATGGTCACAGGACGGGCAGCGCATCGCGTATCGTCTCGCGTGGGGTGCCTACCACGACCGACGCGATCGCCGGAACTCGTGAGCAGCGAACCGTCCGTCGAGCAGGAATCGGTGGAAGCGGACACCTTGGCCGCAAATGGGACGCAACCGGCCACGAGACCCTATGTAGCTTCGCACACTTCCATCCTGTCTTGCGGCAGCCCCAACGCTAGGCGGCGCCCCGCACCTCCGCCGCCATCATCGCGAGGCATTTGCCGATCGTGCTCTCGAACTCGCGCGCGAGATAGGACCCGAGAAGGCCGCCGCCGAAGTACCAGGGCACGCTGAACTGAATCCTGTAGTCGACCTGCGTGCCACCGTCCGGGGTCGGTGTCAGCCGGATCTCGCCCAGGTGGTTGCGTAGTGGCGCGCCTCGGATGACCCGGTAGTCCATCGCCTTGGGCTCTTCCCAGCGCACCACCTCTTCGTAGATGGCGAGGCCGCGCGCCTTCACCTTGCGAACCGTGCCCAGCCCGTTTGGCGGCGGCTTGCCCTCTCGCTCGATTGTGACCTCGGCGCCCGTCATGTACTTCCCGAGGTTACGGTGGTCGGTGACGACCGCGAACAGCCGCGCGGGCGGCACGGCGAACATCTGCTGAATTCGGACCTCGTTCATGACGGGACCGTTGGCAGCGGCGCGGTGAGTTGAGGGCCCGAATCATCCGACAACGCTGACGTCGCCGTCAACGGGATTTTTCGAGGGATGTGGTCACCGTGGCTGAAATTGGGACGAAGGACGAAAGCGGACCGCTTCGGAAACCTCCGCATCGAGGCAGTTGAGCGAAGCTGAGCTTGGCAGTGTCGGCTCCGCCACCTCTCGCTGCGGCCATCCGGGGTCAGATGATCCCAGCGCAGGCCAGGTGTACCAGCGGCGAGGCTCGCCAGCCGTCGGTGCGCGTCGCGAAGTAGCGCACATTCACGCTGGCTTCCTGGGCTTTTGGCGTTGGCGGGGCAACTGAGCGGAGCTTCGCTCGCATTGCTACGTTGCCATCACTGTAACCCGCGCGCGGCGTCGCGAGCGGGGCTTCTCGCTCACAATGATCCGGACGTCGCGGCCGAGGATATTGAGGAACCGGATCAACCGCTCCGTCGAGAACCCGTCGAGGCGGCCGTTCTGGAGGGCAGAGATCTTCGGCTGACTCGCACCGAGGATGCGCGCAGCTTCGGTCTGCGTCAGCTGCCGGGCGTCGAGCACGCCGATGATCTGCCGCGCGAGCTCAGCCTTGGCGAGGTACTCCTCAGGGTTGTTCGATCCCGGCATCGGCGAATACGTTGCCGCTCCCTTCGGTCACGCGAATCCGTCGGCGTTTGCTCGGCATCCTCTACTCTCCTTCGTGCTCGGCGTGCAGCCGCGTGGCCTGTTGAAGACGCGCGCGGATCAGCTCCAGGTCGCGCATAGGCGTCGCGATTCCCTGCTTGGCCTTCTTCTGAAAGACGTGGAGCACGTACACGGCCTCAGAGAAGCGCACCGTATAGACCGCACGGTAGGTACTTTTGCCCATGTTGCGCGAAATAGAGCGCGAATCCCACTTTCTGCCGGACTCTCTTGGGCAGCGCCCGGAGATCCCTTCTACTGCTCCCAACCCAGCGAACGAATCTGATCGACCGCATCCCCACCACCAATGTCGGTTCTATCCCAGATATAGGATATCCGACAAGGGGCCTTCTCGAGGCGACTCATTCGGGGAGATTCGGACGCGTTGTCCGAGATGCGGACGAACTCCGACACGGCCGCGCCCCCAAAGGCCTATTCGGCGGCCGCACCCCGCGCGCGGGCACGGTCACAGACGGTAACGCTCCTGGAGGATGCAGCTGCTGGTCAGAGCCAGCAGCATTGGAAAGACGCGATCGCGCGTCTCCCGGTCCTCGATGCCGGGCAGGCTGTCCAGGACCTCGACGACCGCCCGCTGGTTGAAGAACGGGGCGCTCGCGAGGGTACGGCCCCGGAGCGTGTCCTGCACTAGCTCCTGCAGGCCTCCTTCGAGCTCGATCGGCGCCATGAAGGGATGCTTCTGACGTCGGTAGACCGTCTGCGTGAGGTACGGCTGCGCCGCCTCGCGCAGCACGTACTTCTCGGTCGTGGCGTGAACCTTCATGTCCGCCGGCATCGCGACCACCGCCTCGACGAGATGGTGATCGAGGAACGGGGTGCGGCCCTCGATCGAGTGCGCCATCTCCATGCGATCGCCGAGGTAGTTGAGCAGGATGTTCGGGAGCATCGTCTTGGTCCACAGGTACATCGCCTGGTGGACGGCGGCGCGCCCCTGCATCTGGCCGGTGACGTCGAGACGGTTCAGGAGGACGCGGTAGGGGTCGCGGTCCGCGAACTCCGCGCGGAAGTCGGCGCTGAGGACCGGCCGAATACGGTGACCGCGCTCGCCGAAGTTCGCCAGGATCGAGGGCACGAAGCCGAGCGTCTGGGCGACGCCGTCGAGCGGGAGCGTCAGGCCGGCGGTTCCCGCGAACCCACCGTAGATCTTGTTGGCCTCGCCGAGGGCGACGAGGCGCAGCGCGGTAGTCACGGTGTCGGTGCCGGCATCGTGCTGCAGCATGTCGCGGCGAAAAAACGGGTAGCCGGCGAGGATCTCGTCCGACCCCTCGCCGGTCATCACCACCTTGAAGCCGAAGTCGCGTACGTGCCGACTCAAGAGGTACTTCGCGACGCAGTTGGCGTTGCCCGCGATCATCTCGCAGTGCGCGACCGCGTCGGGGTAGTGCTGCGCGAGCATCTCCTCGGGCATGTGGAAGCGGTGGAACCTGGCGCCCACGTGTCTTGCCATCTCCTCCGCGATCGGGCCCTCGTCGAAGGGGCCCTCCTCGAACGCGATGGTAAAGGCCTCGATCGGATCGTCGCGGAGATCGGCCGCGATCCCGAGAATGGCACACGAATCGAGGCCACCGCTCACGTAGCATCCGACCGGTACGTCGGCGCGGAGCCGGAGCCGGATCGCTTCGCGTAGCTCCTCGCGCATGCGCTCGATGTGCTCGGCCTCCGATCGCACCGGCGACGGCGCGTCGAGCGTGGGGTAGTTCAGGTCCCAGTAGCGCAGGACCTGCGTGTGATGGCGGCTCGCGAGCAGATAGTGGCCGGGCGGCACCTGGTTGACCCCGGCGAACAGCGAGCGGTCGCCATCCATGACGCCGTGCACCTGCTGGTAGACGCTCTCGTGGTCCCAGCGGGCCGGCACGCCCGCCGCAAAGAGCGCCTTCGCTTCGGAGGCGAAGTAGAGCGTATCGCCCCGGCGCGCGTAGTAGAGGGGCTTGATCCCGAAGCGATCGCGTGCGGCGAAGAGGAGCCCGTTCCGCTCGTCCCAGAGCACGAAGGCGAACTCGCCGCGCAGGTGTCGCAGGCAATGTGTCCCCTCCTCCTCGTAGAGATGGAGGAGGATCTCGCTGTCCGAGCGCGTGCGCAGGCGATGGCCGCGGTCGGTGAGCGCGCGCTGATAGCGCTGGTAGTCGTAGAACTCACCGTTCACGACGACGTGCAGCGTCTCGTCCTCGTTGGCGATCGGCTGGTCGCCGGTTGTGAGGTCGATGATGCTGAGTCGCGCGTGGCCGAGCCCGACCCGGCCATGTGGCGCGATCCACTGCCGCTGTCCGTCCGGACCGCGATGGTGGAGCGCGGCGGTGGCGCGCGCGAGCGCGTCGGGGGAAACCGGCTGCTCGTTCGAGAACATCGCGACGATACCGCACATGGTCTACGCCTCCTTGGAGGGAGCGCACGCTACTCCAGATAGGCCACGCGTGTGAACACCCAGGCCAGAGTCGTGAGGACGATCATGGCGCCCCCCGCGAACGCGCACGCGACGGGCGCGCCGACGAGGCCGGCGACCAGGCCGGCGCCGAGGTTGCTGAGGGGAGCCATGCCGAGCAGGCCGAGGGAGTGCACGGACAGCACCCGCGCGCGGTGACTCGCGGGCGCCGATTCCTGGAAGAGCGTCCGGCTCGTATTGAAGAAGAACGAATGTCCGATCCCCCACGTGAAGAGCAGGGCCAGGAAGCCCGCGAACGGCGGGCGGAGCGCGAGCGCGAGCAGCGAGGACGCGACGGTGAAGAGCGCGAGGAGGAAGGCGCGGCCTTTGTGCCGGACGCCGCCGCGCCAGAGCACGAAGATCGAACCGGCCATGGTGCCGATCGTGAGCGCCATCATCGCGAGTGAGAGCCTTCCGACGTCGCCTCGGTAGAGGTCGCGCACGAGGAGCGGGCAGAGCACGAGATACGGTCCCATGAAGAAGAGACCGTCGGCGGTGACCAGCAGGGCGATCGGGCGGATCGGCGACCGCCATACCTCGCGCAGACCCTCCCGAATGGCAACGAGAGGATGAGCCCTTTGCCCCGTCCGCGGCTTCTGCGGTGCGTGCGGCAGCAGGGTGATCGGTAGCGCGCTGACGAGCGTCACCGCGGCGAGCAACGCGAGCGCCCCGCCGTTGCCGACCCAGCCGGCGACCCCGGCGAGACGCGTCCCGAGCGTCTGACCGCTGAACTGCGCGAGCGTCACGCCCGTCACGGCGCGGAGCATGTCGGTGCCGGCGACCTCGGACAGAAGCGCGTCGCGGGCGGGAAGCGCGAAGGTCCAGATCGTCCCCCAGACGAGCGCGTAGGTCACGACTACGCGCAGGCTCAAGTGCCCGGCGGCCGTCGCGATCGCCAGCGCGATGGCGGCGCAGGCCGCCGCGGCGTGCAGCGCGATGAGGAGTCGACGGCGGTCGAGGCGGTCGGCGGTCACACCGCCAACCAGCAGAAATAGGAACGAAGGAAGCATCTGGAACATCTGTGCCGTGCCGATCCACGCTGGCGCCTCGCGGAGCACCCCCACGACGAGCCACGCAAACAGCACCTGGTGGAGGCCGATCGCGAGCGCCCAGGCAGCGACACCGCTGGCGAAGAGCGCGTAGAGGCGTGACATCGCGCGCGATCATCCTGGATTCACCGAACTGCTGCCAGGCTCGCGGCCTGGCCGCGCGTGTACACAGAGCGGAGATTGAACCGCGGCACCAAGCGGCCGGTTTGCGTCGCGTAGCGTTCGTAGGCAGCGCCGAACTTGGAACCGAGCAGCTCCTCCTCCTGACGCGTCTGACAATAGGTGCCGAGGGCGGAGACGGGCCAGAGAGCAAGCAGAAGCAGGTTCACGGTTCCCAACGCCACACCGAGCCACAGAGCGAGGTCGCCGGAATATGCCGGGTGGCGTAGCAAGCGGTAAGGACCGCGAGTAACCAAGTCGTGGTCCGCAAGGACTACGGCCTGGGGAACGAGGAACCGGCCGAGCGTTGCCGACGCCCACAACAACATGACGGCCGCATAGAGGCTCGAGAAGAAGCCCAGCGCGCGGAGTGGGATCCACCGAACGTCGAGTTCACCGACTCGCGCGAGAACGATCGCCGGTGGCAAGACGAAGTCGAAGAGCACTAGGCCCGGGGCTAAGAGCCGTGCGAGGCCGTGTGCGCGACGCTCAACACGCGGTACTCGCAAGCTGGCCGGAATAATCTTGATCAGGAACACGAAAAGACTGATCGCGTAGAATCCAAGGAAGTAGAGACGAAGGGTGTCCCGCACGGACCAGCTCCCCGCCGCGCCCTAACGGTACGGCAGGCTCACGACGACGTTTTCACGGCAAGAAACTCGCCGTTGCCCACTGGAACGAGGCAGGTTGCAAACTCGGGATCAGCCGTTACCAGTGCGACGAAAGGAGCCATCTGTTCCACGTGAGACGTCGCGTTATCCACGATCAACAAACCTCCCGGGCGTAGAACGTGCCGCAGGTGAGGCCACCAGCCGGGATACTCCGGGCGCTCGGAATCGAGGAAGATCAAGTCGTATGCGCTCGGATCACTTCGCTGCAGGAAGCGACCCGCGTCGTCGTGAACCAGTGTGATGAACGGCGAAAGCCCGGAGCGCGCGAAGTTGGCCGAAGCGAGCCCGATCTTGTATTCCGCGAACTCCAGCGTAGTGACTGAGCCGCCGATCCCCCGTGCAGCGTCGGCAAGCCAGAGGGTGGAGTACCCGTTGGACGTGCCGATCTCCAGCACCCGCCGCGCGGCGGTCGCGCGCACGAGCACGGCCAAGAATTCGCCGGTGTCGCGGGTGATGTTGAGCATGCGACGCGGGCGCTCGTTCGTCGCGGCATCGTTTGCCTCGCCGAAGTGCTCGAGCTCAGCCTTCAAGGTTTCGAGCGGGTCACCCACGTTTGTCTCGCGAAAAGTCTAAGCGTGCGTCGTCGTGAGCTGGTTACTTGCTGTCGTAGTTCCAGATGTCGCGGATGGCCTTCCACTTGCCGTCGGCGCCCTTCCGCCACACACAAACGTACTTCCCGTTCTTGGCGACCGTCTTCCCATCGGAACCCTTGGACGAGTCTTGAAAAGTCCCAGCCGTCCACCCCGTGTCTTTCACGACCCCGGCCGAGGTCGTCTTCCAGGAGATCTGGTAGCTCGGGTCGGCGAAGTAGTTCGCCCACACCTTTCGCGCAGCGACATTCCCGACCGCAATCGGCTCGTCAGGCGGAAATGCGACGGCGTCCTGTGCATAGAACGACGCCACGCGGTCGACGTCCTTGGCGACCGCTGCATTCGACCAATCGTCGTCGACTGCGATCAGCTCCTTGGCGTTCTTGTCCTCGCCTGCGGCGAAACCAATGCGAGCGACAGCGAGCGATGCGATCGCGATCAGCATCGCACCGAGCACCACGGTATTCCTCTTCATGTGAGCCTCCAAAGTAGTAGTAAGGCGTGTTAGCCGGCGAGCTCGTAGAGGCGCCAGGCGCCTGCGATGCCTTTGAGCGCGTGCTCGCCGCGATCCTCGAACGACTGATTCCCGCCGAGCAATAGATCGCGCACTGTCGAAGAGACGTACGTCGAGCCGTCTTTGGCGGCCTGTTCGACGCGGGCGGCGAGGTTCACGGCGAGCCCCGCCACGTCGCCGTCTTCGCGCACCTCGACCTCGCCCGCATGCAGCCCGGCGCGAATCGTGAGGCCGAGGCCGGCCAGCTCGCGGGTGAGCTCCTACGTGCAGGCGATCGCTTCGGAAGGGCTGTCGAACGTCACCAACAACCCGTCGCCGGTGTTCTTGACGAGCTTGCCGCCATGCGCGCCGACGGCCTGCCAGGCGACCCGATCGTGGCCCTCCATGGTCGTTCGCCAGACGGCGTCGCCGACGCGAGCCGCCTCGGTCGTCGACCCGACGATGTCGGTGAAGAGGACCGTCGCGAAGCGCCGCTCGCTGCGCGCAGCGGGGGCCGCGCCGGTCACGAACTCGAGCCAGCAGTCCATCAGCCGGCGCCAGCTCGGCATGATCCAGGCGAAGTGATCCTCACCCGGGAATTCCACGAATCGCGCCCCGGGGATCTTGTCCGCCAGGTAGCGTCCCGACGCCGGGTGGATGACACGATCGCCCGTGACGTTCACTACCAAGGTCGGCGCCGTGATGTTGGCGAGGTGCTCCCCGCGTCGAGTACGAGGATGCTTTCGAGCTGGCGCTGGAAATCCGCCGGGCTCGCCGACTGGCGCTGGAAGCGCGCCATCCAGCGCACGAACGCCGGGTTGCCGCTCTGACTCGGGACCATCAGGTCGACCATGTACTGCGGATCGCGCCCCCAGGTCTCCGCGAGCCGGCGGAGCTTCCCGATCACGTCGCCACGCGAGTAAATCGGGGTGTCGCTGTACGCCTGCAGCTCGCGATAGGCCGAGCCGCCGTACGCGGAGTTGAAGAGGACCAGCCGGTCGACTCGCTCCGGATGCCGGGCAGCGAAGAGCTGCGCCATCAAACCACCTTCCGAGAGACCGAGCAGGCTGGCGCGCTCGACACCCTCGGCGTCCATCACGGCCGTGATGTCGCCGATCCGCTCCTCCAGCGTCGGGTGCTGCGTGAAGCGATCCGAGCTGCCGATGCCGCGCTTGTCGAACTCGAGCACGCGCACGTAGCGACCGTTGTGCTCGCGCGCCCGGCGGTAGACCTCCTGCTCCCAGCCGAGCTCGACGTTCGAGACCAGCGGCGGAATGAGGACCACGTCCGGTCCGGCGCCGTAGCGCTGGTAGGCGAGGTGTACGTCGCCTGAATCACGTCGACGTACTCGGCGCTCGCGGAGAGCGGGACCGCCAGAATGACGAGCATCAGCAATTTTCTCATCGGAATTCCTCCTTAGGTGTGTGTTGCCCAGCAACGGGACTCTCCCCGGTAAGGTGCGTGGCTTGTCGCACGCTCAGGGAAACCGGGTCAATGGTCTTGAAGAAGCGGCCTACAACCCGGCCGCGACTCTCCGTCGCCAGTCATTCGGCTTGACGGTCGTCGCGCGACGGCGGTACTGAGACGCATGCCGATCCCCCGTCTTGCCGCTACGGCGAGCGGCCCCGACGTCGCCGCCGCCCTTGCCGCCGAAGGCTGTGCCATCGTCGAACGCGTCGTTCCGCCCGCGCTTCTCGCGCAGGTCAGAGCCGAGCTGCAACCGTATCTCGACGCCACACCCGCCGGCAGCGACGACTTCGCCGGCCGCCGCACGCGTCGCACCGGCGGCCTCATCGGGCGCTCCGCCACCTGCCGCGACCTCATCACGCACCCGCTCATCCTCGACGCCGTCGGCAGCGTCCTCGGCCACGTGACGAGCTTTCAGCTCCATCTGACGCAAGTGATCGCGATCGGCCCCGGCGAGCCCGCGCAGACGATCCACCGCGACCAGTGGGCGTTCGACTTCTTCCCCTTCCCGCCCGACTACGACGTGCAGTGCAACACCATCTGGGCGATGACCGACTTCACCGACCAGAACGGCGCCACGCGCCTCGTCCCCGGCAGCCACCGCTTCGAAGATCGCCTCGAGCTCACCGCCGAGCAGACCGTCGCCGCGGAGATGCCGGCCGGCTCCGTCCTCTTCTACACCGGCAAGCTCTACCACGGCGCCGGCGCCAACCGCTCCGACGGCGTACGCGCCGGCGTCAACATCACCTACGCGGTGAGCTGGGTGCGGCAAGAAGAGAATCAATACCTCTCAGTGCCCGCGGACATCGCGCGGACGTTGCCGGAGCCATTGCTGCGCTTGATGGGCTACGCGCGTGGCGCCTACGCGCTCGGCTACGTCGATGATCTCCGCGATCCGCTCGAAGTGCTGCTCGGACGCGAAGCGGAGACGGCGAGCCTCGGGAGCCTCGCGGACGCGGAGGCGCGGATCCGGCAGTTGGGGACGTAGGCCTCAGCAGTCGTAGCTGTCTCGGCCCGCCTTGGGATCCGTGCGGAGTCTACAACGTTACTCACTCCCAGCGAAAACTGCGGACCGCTATCGCACTCGAGGCTGCCGCCACGGCCGTAAGTAGCCCGATGACGCCGAGGTGCGCCGTCCACGCCTCTCCGATCCACAAAGCGCGCAGCAATGTCACGACGTGCGTGAGCGGGAGAACCGCAGCGGCGCGTTGCACTCCATCCGGCAATAGCTCGCGTGGGATCGCGGCGCCGGACAGAAAGATCATCGGATAGAAGACCGCCATTCCTACCGCTTGCGCGGTCCGCACGCTCGACACCGCGCTCGCGAGCGCTATTCCCAACGCAAAGAAACATAGACAAGAAAAAACGAAGCCCACACAGATGAGTGGCACGCTGCCGGGGCATTTGAGGGCAAAGATCGCTCTACCGATAGCGACCAACAACCCCATCCCGATCGTCGTCATCGCGAACATCACTACGATCTGGGCAAGCAAGACGGCACCGGGATGCAATGGGGTGACGTGAAGCCGTCGCAACACGCCCTGCTCGCGGTACCCCGCCACGGCGGTGCTCAAGGAGAGCAAGCCGCTGGTCGCGATGATGAGAGCGGCATATCCGGGAATGGAGGCGTCGACGAATCCGAATCCCTCGTAGTCCGGTACCGGAGCGTTGCCGAATATGCTTCCGAACACGAGCAGGAGGATGACGGGAAACACCAACGTGAAGAACGCGGCCAGCGGCTCCCGACAGAACAGCTTCGCCTCCACCCATGTCAGCTTCGCAATGCCTCGCATTCTTCCTCCGTTCGGGTTTCGCGCAGCGTTTCGCCCGTCAGCTCGATGAACACGTCCTCGAGGGTCGCCTGCTCCGCCCGGAGATCCATGCATCGGACGCCCATCGCCGTGAGCGAGCCGACGATGTCAGCCACGAGACCGTCGCTGCGGCCTTGGACGATCACCCGTTCCCCGACCCGCTCCACTCGATCGACCCCGGCGACGGCGGCGAGATCTCTCACATCGAACGGCTCGGGAGCGCTGAAGCTGATGCGACATCCTACGCCGAAGACCCGGACGAGATGTTGGGGTGAATCCAACGCGACGATCCGCCCGCGGCTCAAGATCGCGACGCGATCGCACAATCGCTCCGCCTCTTCCATGACGTGCGTCGTCAGAAACACCGTGACTCCTTGCTCGCGAATTTCTTGGACCAGATTCCAGATCGCGTGCCGCGCGTGCGGATCGAGCGACGTGGTGAGTTCGTCAAGAAACACGACCTCGGGTTGATTAATGAGCGCGAGCCCGATGAACGCTCGTTGTTTCTGGCCGCCGGACAGCCGTCCGAATGGGATGTCCGCGCTCTCGGCGAGTCCGAGTTGCGTCAGCAAGGCCCTCCAGTCGCGGGCGCGTCGATAGAACGAGGCGAACAGATCGAGCGCTTCCCACAATTTGATCCGCTCCTGCAATGCCGCACTCTGCAGCTGTACGCCGATGCGTGGTCGCAGCGCGCGCGCATCGCGCTGGGGATCGAGCCCGAGCACCCGAACACGGCCGCGATCCGGACGACGGAGCGTCGCCAGGCATTCGATCACCGTCGTCTTGCCGGCACCGTTCGGACCGAGCACACCGAAGATCTCGCCTTGGCGGACCTCGAAAGACACGTCGGCGGCGGCGATAGTATCACCGTAGCGCTTGCTCAAGCTCTGGACATCGACGGCGATGCGCGTCGTCACGTCGGATCCGGAATGGTGAGCAGGTAGTCAGGTGTGAACATGGCTGGATCGACCGGCGACAACACTCGGAAATCGGACATGCGCACGATCGAGCTGTCGCGATAAACGTGATCGCGGACGATCAGCTTCGTAGGAATGGTGCGGCCGAGCACTCCTGCGAACTCGGCGTACACGATCGTCTTGAGAATCTTGCCGGATGCCGTCATGAAATCGATCTGGACCGGCCTGAAATCCTCGCGACGTACCCGATATGTGGCGTGCGGGTAACGCATCCCTTCTTTGATCGCGGTGAGACTCAATCGATATTCTTCGGACTGCCCGTCGTCCTGTTCGAGCAACGTCGCCGCATAGCTGGCGAGAACGTCGATAGACGTCACGTCGGCAACGCTCGCACTGTTGAACATGCGCAAGTCAGGAGGGATACGCGCGAGCCGATGGAGGTGTCGTGGCCGAATCCAGACGACGTCCGGCGTCGACAGCATCACATCGCCGCGATCAGGCGCGAGGACAAAGACGAGTTGCTGCGCGAACCCGTTCGATCGCACCTCGACGACCGTGGCTCGGGACACGGACTCATCCCCACCCGAGGCTCGAGTATCGTCTCGCGCGAGTGTGATGCGCGCGCGAAACGTATGTGCGTTCGGGAGCCCGCGCTGCTGCTCGGCACGGCGGGCGATCTCGTCCGCTGACAGATCCGCAGCGGCTACCCGCACGGTTCCTGTCGCGAGTATGAGAAAACTCAAGACGCGAACAGTGCCCCGCAGCTCACGTAGCTCGTAGGACATCCGACACCTCCCGTCGTATGGCGCGTATGGACGGCCCGATGGCCGCCACGAAAGCCGAACCCATCGCGATCGCAGCCGCCCGTACGAACGCATTCAGAACGATATGGACCTCGGCGATATAGCCTTGACTGTGACCGGGAGGCGGCGGCATCTCGATCCCCATCGACGAGATCGCGAGACACGCGACGACGCCTAGGACGACGCCGGCGACGCCTCCGGTCGCGCCGATCGTCGCCGCCTCTAAAAGGAACATCAGGACGATGCGCAGCGCGCCGAAGCCGAGCGCCCGGAGCACACCGACCTCCGGCAAACGCTCCAAGACGGCCATGGACATCGTATTCGTGATCCCAAGCACCACCACCATCGTCACGATCACCAAGAAGACGTCGAGAATCCACTGATACAGCTTGACGACGCCGGCGTAGATAGGCGAGAGCTGGTCCCATCGCGCCACGCGTGCCGCTTCTCCCCTCGCCCCGAGCCACCGCTCCAACCGGCTCACGACTCCACGCGTCGCTGCCGCATCGAGGAGGGTGACCGCGAGACCGCTGGCACCGGTGCTCGCCATCAGCTCGCGTGCGGTCGCGAGCGGGACTAGCAACGCACGCGCATCGTATTCGATTACGCCGCTTTCGAAGATCCCGGCGACCCGAACGTCGACGGCGCTCATGCTGCCACGATCCGAGTACACAATGAGCGACACGACGTCGCGCGGCCGCACTTGCAAGCGGCTCGCAAGACCGCTTCCGACAAGCGCCTGTGGAACGCGTTCACGGCCCGTAAACCATCGGCCCGCGGTGACCATCATCAGCGCGCGGATCTTCGACTCGTTGTCGGCCTCGACGCCGACTCCGGAGAACGTCAAAGTTCGCGCGCCGGAGGTCACGAGACCTTGAAACTCGAGACGCGCCGCCACGAACTCGACAGCTGGATCCCCGCGCAACAGCGTGCGTGCATCCTCGACGAGATCGGATCGCAACCGCACGCGCGCATCCAGACTGACCGGTAGAATCTGAAGATGCCCGAGGCCGTCATACACGATGCTCTGACGTAGTCCCCAAAACGTGAAGTCGAGGAATCCGGACGCCACAGTCATAAATACGACGCCCAAGGCGACGGCGGCGGAGGTGATCCCGGTGCGGCGGGGATGTCGAAGAACATTACGGACCGAGATGCTGAGGAGTGTCGCCATGATTCTTGCACCCTCTCGATGTCGGCATGATCATGCCGTCGCGAAGCGCGATGCGCTCGTCCGCAATGGACTCGACCGCAGGATCATGGGTGGAAAATATGAAGGTGGTGCTGCGGCCGCGATGCATCGATTGCAGCACGTCCATGACGTCGCGACCGGTACGCGAATCGAGATGTGCCGTCGGCTCGTCGGCCAAGACAAGCGCGGGCGCTGTCACGAGCGCCCGCGCGATCCCGACCCGCTGTTGCTGTCCACCGCTGAGCTCGGCCGGCCGGTGGTGCGCGACCTCGCGCAGGCCGAGCTCATGGAGGAGCGTGTCGACCTTCAGCGACCGTTCGCGCGCGGAGAGCCGCAAGAGCGTGAGGGGCAGCGCCACGTTCTCTGCCGCCGTCAACACCGGCACCAGGTTGCTGGATTGAAACACGAACCCGACCCGAGCGGCACGGAAGCGGGTCCGCTGTGCCGGAGACATTCGATGGAGAGCGAACGGGCCGACATGGACCTCACCCGACGTCGGCGAGTCGAGGCCACCCAAGAGACCGAGGAGTGTGCTCTTGCCGCTCCCGGACGGCCCGACAATCGCACACAGCCCGCCCTCCGCAAGCACGAATGAGATCCCGCTCAACGCTCGGACCACGCGCTGCGGCGTCGCATATTGCTTGTAAAGATCCCGAACGGCGATCAACGGCACTAGAAGTCCTCCTCGAGTGCGGCGAGCTCTCGTTGTGCGTGATCGCTCCGCGGGTTCACCTCGAGCGCCTTCGTGAAAGCGTGGCGGGCCTCGGCAATGGACCCGTGTCGCCGCAAGGCTATTCCCTCCCAGGTCCACGCTTCGTCGCACGCCGAGTCGAGCGCCTGTGCCGTCCGGAATTCGATCAGCGCATCCGCGAAGCTCCCCCCGAACGCCGCGGGCGTCTCCAGCTTGCCGATCCCTGCACCGACGTGGGCGAGAGCGTTCCGCGGATCGAGTTCGAGCGCGCGCGCGTACGACGCAGCGGCAAGACGACCATTGCGGATCTTGCCGATGATTCCGCTCTGCGCCGCGAGCTCGCCGAATAAGTTTCCAAGGACCGTATGGTAGCGGGATGCGGTCGGTGTACGCTCGATCGCGATCTTCGCATCCGCGATGCCATCTTCCAGACAATGGAGCGCCTCGTCGTGCCCACCCTGATTCGTATGGTAGATCGCCAACCCTTCGAAAGCGCGTGCGAGGTGATAATGCGCCGAACCTTCCTCGTCGGGTCCGGCGGCCTGCACTTGGAGAATCCGAATGGCCTCTTGCAACTTCGGCAACGCCATCGTGTCGTACCCCGCCTTCAACGCCTCGATACCCTCTTCGAGGGTTTCGCAGGGCGCCCAGGAGGGAATGAGGCTCATCACAATTGCACAGAGGCACAGCAGCGACATGGCGTCGCGGAACGTGATCATAAGCGCAGCTCCTCGTCCCGGGCGGCGCCGGCGAGGAGCGTACGGCGTCGACGGTCAATCTCATCCGCGATCTCGACGTCCGAGAACCCTGCTTGCTCGCGCACGGAGCGGTTTACTTCCAGGATCAAAAGATCATCGAACTTCCTACGCACCAGCTCGGCATTGCCCGGCGCCACGATCCCGCTACGCTCGAGGCCGCGCGCCGCGACGAGCATGCGTTCCCGACTCGCTGCCTCGGCATGATTCACGAGTGCGACGATCTCGTGATCGTCGGCGCACAGGCGTCGCAACCATTTGTTTCCCTGGCGGACATGGCCGATCTCGTCGATTTGGACGCGACTGAGGTAGGCGACCATCGTCCGGTCACCGCGTGTCTCCCAAAGACATACATTGAGGTCGAGGCTGTCGAGCGCTGACGATTCGATCAGTCGCTCCAACAGGGCGATCCGACCCGGCAACTCGTGTCCCGCGCAGACCGCGAACTCGTGCACACTGAGGGGCCATTGCCCTAGACGTCCACCTGCGCAAGGCAGTCGGTCGAGCCACATCTCGAGATGCTGGAGCTCGTCACGGATCTGACAGGCCATGTCCCAGTGGAATTCCCACGGCATCCAGGCGAACTCTGCGATATGGCGGCTCACCGCCTCGAAGGTATTGATCTCGAATGCGATGAGCTGATGCAGATATTGTTGATATTCCGCGGCCTCGGAGACGAACCACATCTCTTCATGTGCTTCTCCACAGCGAAGGGCACGAATGGCGCGCTCGCGTTCCGGCTCGCTCAACGGCGGCGCGGTGCGCGTACGGCTACTGCATGGCGTAGGCTCGCCAAGTCCGATCTCGTGGTGGGCGGTGAGGTCGGCGAGCTCGCGTAGATCGCGTTTGAAATCGCACGATCGCACACGGCGATCGAGCCACCTGGATCGCCCGATCGCCAAGCGTTGGTATTGCCGCGCCGCCCGTAAGAGTCCTCTGGCTGTCGTCGCATCCGCCGGAACTCGCGTCGCGCCGTACGCGGTCGCGGCGAACGGAGCGATGATTCGACGGAGACCGACGAGGAATGCCGGCTCGTTCACGATCGTGGTCAATGCGTCGATGATCCGCTGAGTACTCGGATCCGGGAGTGAGTCGCTGGCCGTAGTCGCGAGGTCACGCGGCAGTGCCCGACGCAGGGCACGGATCCGGCAGGCACTTTTCCATACCCACCGACAGAGAAACATCTTCGCCGGCAGGGAGGGGGCACGCGCAATGCGATCGGCGGTCGCCACGAGAAGTGCCCGCTCGAAGCTCAACAACCCAGCGAGCGTGAGGAGAGGATCGGCCGCGCGTGTCACTGACACCTCCGCCATTCGGCGTCGAGGTCACCGAGCGACCGAATTCCGATCGACCGGCAAGCAGCCTCGACGTCGGCGACCGCATCGTGAGAGCGACAGGCGACGAACAAGCCGGCGAATCCGGCGAAGCCGCTGCGACGCACCATCCAGTCTACAAACGCAGCCGCCTCACGATACGCGGCTCGTTCCAGCCATGCGTTCCACCGCGGTACGTTCGGCTGCGATACGCCGAACAGTTGCTCCTCCAG
Organism: Deltaproteobacteria bacterium; assembly: GCA_016200545.1. Classification (GTDB taxonomy): domain Bacteria; phylum Desulfobacterota; class Binatia; order UTPRO1; family UTPRO1; genus DP-19. The sequence continues at coordinate 17,119 of JACQEO010000037.1, forward strand.
CGACCGGCCATACGAACCTGGCGATTCTGCAGCTGCATCATCCGGAAAGCATGGCCCCGGCGCGATCAGCCGTTGCATCCAGACAGCCAGTCCTTCCGATAGCCAGACCGAGCCGGACATCGCGAGGACGTGCGTGAGCTCGTGGCACAGCATCGATCGCGAGTAGGTCGGCAGCGGAATCCACACCAACGTGTACGGTTCGGCATCAGCGATCATCGTGACGGGGACGGCAGCGCGACTCGACGAGACGTCGATCAGCACCTGACCGCCGAGGCGCACACCGAGAACGCGAGAGATCGCCCACAGGGTCTTTCGAGCCGTCGCCAGGATCGCACGCGCTTCGCTACGCGAGGTCATCGATCCAGCGATCACCGCCACCTCGCCCTCGTGGTCGAATACGATCGAGCGAGCGATTCGCAACGCCGCACGCAAATGAACCACTGCCGGATTGATCGACGACGCCGCAAGCAGACGAGACACGCGGCGCGCGAGCGACGCATCCCGCTGTCGAAGGGCGACGAACGCTTGCTCCTGGAGCACGGTGAGATCCGGACCCACAATAGGATCGTGCGCCAAGAATCCGTGCGCCCGGAGGGTGTTCGCGAGGGTCGAGACGGCACGACTGCAATACGCCAACCCTCGCTGCGTCAGGGCCGTTGCGATATCCGCGATACTCGATGCACCGTCGAACAGGCTGATCGCCGCGAGCTCACGCCGAGACAGCGAGATCGGGCAGCCACGAAGCATCGTTACCGGAAGAGTGAATGTCACCGCGGCGGCGCCGTCATCCCGAAGCTGCACGCCGGGACGCAGACGCGGCCGAAAGGAAGACGGTAGCTCCCTGAAGCGAAGAGCCTCAGGCGGTAGCACTAGGTCGCGGAGTGCAGGCACGGCGGTGGCTCCGGTGGCTCCTTCTGGAACTCTGACCCACGCGTACAGCTCTCGAACGAGCAAATCCTCGACGCCGAAATACATGCTCTGGATCTGGCGAGAGTCGAAGAGGTGCAGGAGCTCGAGACCTCGCGCGTTGATCTCAGCGGTGAGCCGCGAGCCATCAACTCCAAATCGGATCAACGGGCGGTTTGCCGCGCCAAAAGCGACCACGCCATTCGTCGCGTGGCGTGCCCGGTCGGCTCCGCTCTCATCGAGCAGGTTCAGGAGCATCTCGCTTCCCGGCGCCGTTCCCTCGACGATTTTGCGCAGCCAATACGCAAGCGCGTCCGGGCTCCCCCAGAGGCTGAGTCCCTGCACGAGAAGGAGCGTCTTGCGATCGCGACGGCAGCACGCGTGCTCCGTCAACGCCGCCCACGCTCCGCGCTCGAAGTCGATCGCTGGGGCATGGATGTTGTCGCGTGGTGACGCGTCGACGATACCCGCATTGGTGCCGAGTACGGCGGGATGCTCGATCGCGACGAAGCGCGGACGTCCGCCTTCTGCTTGTCGGATACGACAGCGCGCAAATCCCCACCCCACCGTGACAACTTGATCGAAGCCACGTTCGTGCGCCGCACACGCGACCTGCTCGAACAACCGAGCGCGGAGCTGCATCATCAGCGCCAGCCCCGGGGTACACCGCTCGAGCTGAGTCGCGAGAACGAGAACCTCCGGGGAAGCATATCGCTCCATGCATATGCGCTCGCGTCGGCGCCAACTCAGCTCGGACGGCAAGGACCGCAAGGCTGCTCCGAGACGTGCCCGGAACAGGGCATATTCTTCAGTCATGCACTCGTCCGACGGCGAAGAGCAGGAGAACGATCTCGCTGACACCGTCGAGATCGAGGACCGCATGCACCTTGTCGTCGTAAAAGCCATCGAGCGCGACCAGGCCGAGCCCGAGCGCCTGGGCGACCAGGTAGAGGTTCTGACTCACGTGGCCAGCTTCCAGAAGCGCCAAACGATATGCGCGCTCGCCATATTTTGCGCGGGTTCTGGGCATGTCCGCCACCACCGCAAGGAGGAGTGCCGCGCGGGCGATGATCTCCGGATAGATTGATGCCAGTTCGAGGATTCGGCGATCGCACCGCGAGCTCACCCGCTGCAATCTGTGACCACCGACATGGTAGTGATACACACCTTCGTCGATCCCGCCGTCGGGAAATTGCAGCACGTAAACGTCGAGCGGGTAGAGCCCGCCGCCGGAGGGCACCGCGCGAGCGGTCACCTCGTGCCGCACGCCGCAGATTCCATAGCTCCGGGCCAGCAACGTCCCGAGCTCGGACGGTGACGGCGATCCGCTCGTGAACTCGCGTCGTGATCGTCGTCCGAGGATGGCGCTACCGAGGTTCAGGTCCAACGGGATGCAGTCACGCGGAAGATCGACGCGCGCTGCCGCCGTATACGCCTTGAATCGGTTCTTGCTCGCTTCGTAGAGAGCATGAACCGTACGGTCCCGGCGCCTCATCTGCCGACCACTGATGAATGCGAGACGCACGGCACCGTGTTTAGAGTTGCAGTGGTACAGCTCGTCGAGGGCCACCGGAGGTATCTGTGGCGGATCGGACACCGTCGCCGCGTTTCTCATGGAGGTCATGGCATCGGGTGCGGATCGGTATTCAGTTCGTCGATCGCGAGCGGCCGCTCGAGGTAGCCGAGTCTCACCGGAACCTCGCGGACGCGACGACCGCCGAGGCAGCGAACGTGATGACCGCCCCATAGTGGATGGAGATCCGCCGCGACGACTCGAACGACGACAAATCCGGAGTCTCGAATGTCGCGCGGTGTCACGTCGACTGCTACCGCTTCGATCTCGGCATGGTGAAGCCTCGCGACGCATCGTTCGAGCTCCGCTTCCACGGACTCCTGTCGCCCAACCGGATCACAGGCGTGCGCCGCGGCCTTGCACCACCGTACCTGCGCCGGCACGTCGCCCGAGAGGAACGCTACTTTGTCTCGCATGCGCGGGTCGCCGTAGAGCAACGAGTGCACGTCCAGCGACGTCACGTCGTCATAGTCTTCACGAAGCACGGGGAGACCGTCCTCTCGACAACGCGTGTGGATCCAGAAGAGCGTATGCGCGCTCTCGATGATGGCCTTCTCCGCCGCCGCCCCAATGGTCGCACGCGTCGCGGCACCGACCGCGAGTGAGGGCACAGTACCCGGAGGTCCCATCACGATGGACAGCACCGTGGGGATGCCGAGGTCGGAGGTGGCGTCGAACAGTCGCACGCTGAGCCCGCGGCGTTCCAGCCGGTCGAGCGCCACCTCGATTACCGGGCGATCGATGGTCGTGGGATCAATGATCGGAAGCGCGAGCCGATTGAGCCAGGCGATCATGAGCGCGTCGCGCTCGATACACTCGTAGAGCCCGGCAAGGACCGCCCGCGAACAGTCGACGTGAGACGCCGCGCCTGTGCTGGTCGATTGAAGTATCCGCTCAGACGGTCGCGGTGCTCGATAGGGCGTGTAGACACGAAACGCCGGCACCAAACGCTCGCGCGAATCGAGCAACGAGACGCCCGCAACCCAGCTGATCGGAGTCGCAGCGTCGAACGGTACGTATGGAAATCCGGTCCATCCATATTGGTTTTCGGCGAAGAATATGAGGTGCCGTGGATCCATTGCGCTCGTCTCCATCTCGCGAAACGAGCCGCGTACCAACTCCGTCTCTCGATAGATGCCGATGCTGTAGCGCTCGATCGCCTCCCCCAGAGCACCCATAATTGCCGACGCTCGATCGATTCCGGCACCGCCGTTCAAGCTGCTCGCAGACGCATCGGAGAACGGACGCGTCGAGGCGAGCTGCGCCGTCGAAAAGAAGAGCAGCGGATCGCAGGGTCCGACTTCGTGCACGACGACTTGGCGCACGATTCCAACTCGGTCGTCGACCAGCCGGCTCGCACGTCGGAGCGCGTGCTCCACTTCGACCGCGTCGCTCATTCGGGCCGCGCGTAGAGTAGCCCATTGACCCCTGGCCGGTGCGCAGCAGGTGAGCACTGCGCGCACCTCGGGAGTCGGAGCACTCGATGGAGCTGTGTACGGCAACCAATGAAATCGATCCGAAGCACGTGTCCCAGCAGCGCCGGCACGGTGAATCGTGACAAGTACTTCGTCGCCTCGAGGACGACCCATTGACTCGTCAACGCGACGAACGCCGGCAACCGTCCGTACGCTTCCAACGTCGATGGGTTCTCGGCGATGCGCTCGAGATAGACGCGCATCAGGTCCGGGTCGACCCAGTTCGCTTCCTCACGGGCGAGCAAGCACGCGTGGCACGGGCCTTCGCCGCTGACGAAAAGCGGCCCGACGAACCCTTCCCCCGCGAATATCCGAACCGGAAGCCAGGTTAGCGCCAGGTCCAGCGCGACCTCGTTCATCAACGTCTCACAGGCGGAACGACCGCCCCGCTCCGAACACGCCACCGCAAGGTCGGCCCCTCGACATGCGCGGGCGAGCACGGGTCGATCGGACATATCGCCCACTGTTTCCGTACCATCACCGTTCTTCGACACGGCCGGCACTCGCGTCACCTCGGCGACGCCCGCGATACGCAAACTCCGTGTCACGCATTCTGCGAGCGACCCCACCCCCATGACGACCACCCGACTTTCCGCAAGACGTCGCGAGCAGCCCGCCGGGTCCTCGTGAAACTGCGCAAAGAAGCGGGCGTCGTCCGAGCTCGGAAGCACTTGCCCGTCGACATCCAAAATGTCGCGGGTAACGAGGCCGTCCAGAAGCGACTCGACCGTGCCGCTCAATCCGTACTCATCAAGGAGCGCGGCGACCGTCCGACTGCCGTCCATCGCGCGAATGAGCGCCGCCAGCCCACGAGCGCCGAGGCCGTCGACGCTCACGCGCACCCCCTGGTTGGGCGACCGCAACAGCACCTTGCTACCCGCGAGGGGGATGATTTCGAATTCAGGCCTCAGCCTGAGCTTCCAATCACCACTGATCCTCATCACACCCTCCGCGAACCGGCGAGGAGCCTCCGCCTGGCAGGCTCCCCGCCGTCGCATCGAGACGCGCTCTTGGCAGGCGCCGGCGTCCGTCGGCATCCGCCGGCGGGTACTGGGTCAAACCCGTCCGTTCGGGCTCGAGCATCCGAGCCCCGGCAAGCGTCTCCAGACCGCGCACGCCCTCAGTCGCACTGCGCCGTCGCCGTACACGTACAGGTGCATGTACACGTCCCGGCGGCTGCAGTCTCGAGGCCGCGACTCGCGCCCGGCATCTCGAGATCTTCGATCATGCAGCCTCTCTTCGGCGTACTATTCGACATGTCCATTCTCCTTTCCCGGCACGTCGATCGGGACCTCACTTCCAGCAGCTCGTCGTGCCATGCGTGCGTGATACTCCTCACGTCGTCTCAGCGTCAATTGTGGAGGTGCGCACTAAGTACATGATAGATATGCCATTGCCATTGTCTTCTACATATCGTCCTGTACGCATATTATTGATTCCTGCGTAAGTAATGTCCTATCCTCAGGGCCGGTGGGGGTGCGGGATGCGGCCTATGGGGAATGCACGGCAATTGGAGCGGCGACGACAGCGGGCCATCGCCCTGTTGAGGGACGGTCGGCCGCCGGTTGAA
>JACQEO010000033.1 GCA_016200545.1 Deltaproteobacteria bacterium
AGTTTGCGGCTCCGGGCCCTCACTCGTTGGGCCTCAAGTGACTGCGCGCTCTACCGCAGTCCTCTCCCTCACGAAAGTCTGGTCAGCTCAGGATCACGACCCGAAGGCCAGATTCCTCCGCTTCTCGGTGATCACCAACAGTGCTCCCGCTGCCTGCCATGTGATCTCCCCCGGAGTGAACCCGGCGTCACGAACTGCCTGCTGAATTTGGGCGTCGCTGGCGTGGCTGCCGCCCGTGAACTCAATCGTCACTTGCGACTTCCCGAGGTCGACGTGCACGTCTTTCACCCCGGGCAGCGCGATCAGGTGCTTCTTCAGGCCGTACGCGCAAAATGGACAGGCCATGCCACTCACCGTGACGACTGCCTGGCTGTGCGCGGCATCGTCAGCCGCCAAAGCTGGCGGCGTCGCGGCAAGCGGTGGAGCGAGAAGGATGACCCCGAGCAGAAGAGGCAACATGCCTCGTAATGTTTGAAGCTTGGCAGACATCTCAATTACCTCGCAATTACTTCGCAATTACCTCATGCGGTCAGAAGTGATAGGGGACGAAGAAATTCCAGCGGAAACCTGCTACGAGCTGAAAGTCGTTTCCCAGCCCGTTCTTGCCCAGACCCGCTCCGTTGAGAGAGGTGACCGCGGGAAGCTGGACAGCGGCCTCGAGCACGTAACGTTCGGTGACGTACTGAACACCGGGATCCAAGTACCAGATGAGCCCGCCGGAGTCCGGGTCCACGCGGCCATTCATTCGGTTTTTCCCGGTCCATATCAGGTTGCTTTCCAGCACGGCGTAGAGGAACCCGGGCACCCCGGGCCCAAGCACGCGCGGCCAAACGCGGTACTGAATTGATTGGTCGGTAAATGCCTCGTCACCGAAGCTGAACTGGTCGGCCGTCGTGTTGAACTTGTAACCGGCGTCGGTGTCGAATTCCCAGTCGAGCGTCTGGTAAGTCAAGACGGTGCCGCCCAGTGGATCCCAAGCGCCAGATCCGGGCTGGAGCGGGCGCGGGATCGTCCCAAAGCGGTCCGAGCGGTCGTGGTCTCCGGTCGGCACCTGAAGGCCGGCAAACGGCGCCACGCGAAGAGTCGAGCCCGGATGGTCGAGCTGAAGCAGCGTGTATCGTGCCAGAAAGCGCACGTCGCCGAAGCCGTTTGATCCCCGGCCAATCCGCCCCATCGGCGTGGTCAGATCCAGGGACTTGTGCACGAACAAAGGCAGGACGGCAAAGAGCGCGAGATCGCGCGTGAGACCGTAGGCCAGCGCCGCCGGAGCGGCGACCGCAGTCAGTTCTTGGTCCATCGTGCCCGCGGTCCCGCGTACGACCCGCGCTTGGCCGCGCACAATCCCTTGCCCCTTCGAAATCGGCAAAGCGGTGTTGAAGGTGATCGGTCCGGCAGTGGCAGGCCGCACGGGCGGAAGCGGCGAGCTCAGGATCACGAGCGCGGCGGTGATCAGTTGAACTCCCGAGGCTGAAACAGGAATAGCCATGCCAATGGTTCTCCTCGGACGCGCCAGATCCCGCGAACCTTTAGTGCAAAGGAAATGGTTGAACATCATTAGCTCTTGTGCCGTGCGTACAGCTGCCCGAACGCATTTCGATCCCCGCCTGCGACGGCCGTGATCAAACCCCGTGGTGGTAGCAGGTCCGTCCGAGTAGTGGCGCCGAGCGAGCCGGAGAAGCCCGGGATCGCGAGCGGCAGCGCAAGCTCGCCGAGCGTGAAGCGGGTGTGGGGCGGACGCCGATCGAGGCGCGACAGCGATCTTCCTAGCGCGACCGCGCTGGGCGAGAGGCATCAGCCGGTCATGCGCATTACGGAATGCAGAAGGACCGAATGAGCCCTAGCGTGTCGACCCCGTGTGCGGGATTGCGTGGATCCCGAAGGGGACGCGGTGCATTTGTCGCTCAGATTTGCCTCCCGACCCCCGCGGCACGGAGCGTCGTCTCATCCGGCCCATGACCCGCGCAGCAGTCGGCGAGCCTGCCATCGATGGCGACCGCAGGGACCACCCGAACCCCGAGCGACTTCGCCCGAGCGGCCACGCTCGCGTCGTTCATGTCGAGGACAGTCACGTCACACGACGGACACGCGATTCGCTTCACGAGAGCGGTCGTCTCGTCACACACGGGACAGCCAGCGGAAAACACCTCGACTCTTCGCTTCGTCGTCATAACACCACCTCACATTGTGGGCGCTCGTTGGTCTCTCGCTTGGCTCGGCGGAGCGCACGCAGCACACGAGCCCGGAGTCGCCGCCCGCAGCGGCCAACTGTGCCAGAGGGAAGAAAGAACGAGTGTCAGCGCACCCAGGTAGAGGAGCGCGTCGGAGGACCAGGCGAACTTGCCGGCAATGACGCACCCGGCGCCGAAGGCTCCGACGAGAAGCGGCCGATATCCGCGACGTGACGGTGCGCGCCATGCGAGCGATATCAGGGCCGACGTCAGCAGCAGCAGCGTCAACGGAAGAAGGTAGTGCGCATCGAGCAAGAACCCAATGCCGAGCGCGCTGAGCACGCCCGCATACGCCGGCCAGCACGCCGGGCAGAAACCGACGGGGAGGAATGACGCGCCGATTCCGGGAAGCACGGCCAGCAGGCCGCCCCATGCGGAGCGCGCACCGCGCTCGATCACGGCGCTCCGCTCGGACGCCGACAGCGCCGCGCCGATCTGTCCCATCGATGGCGCGCGGCGGAAGCCGTCATCGCCGTCGGCGTAGACGCGACAACAGTCGGCACCGTCGTTCGGCTCCGCTCCGGCGACGTCTCTGCCGTCCACGAGAATCGTCGGCGAGCCGAAACCCCGAGCGTAGGGAGGACAATCGCCTGCCTTGCTCTCCCACTCGGTCCATATCGGCACGCGCCCGGCCCGCGTGAACGCGTCCCTGAGCGCCGCGCGGGCCGCGTCGACGTTCGGGCAGCTCGCATCGTAGATCAGCTCGACGCGCGGGTTCATCGGACGCGCTCCGTTGCGAGGGCCTCGAGAATCGGACAGTCCGAAATCGGCCTCTCCCCGCCACATTCGTCGATCAAGGTGGAGAGGGCGCGGCGCATGCGCCGAAGCGCCCGCATTTTCTCATCGATGTCCTGCATCTTGGCCTCGGCCCGGCGGCGAATGTCCACGCAGCGGGCGTTCGGCGTCGCCCTGAGAGAGAGCAGCTCCTTGATTTCATCGAGCGCGAACCCGAGCTCCTGGGCATGCTTGACGAAGCGTACGAGCCGAATCGTGTCCGGCGAGTAGATGCGATAGTTCGTCGCCGTGCGTCTCGGCTTCGGGATCAGGCCGCGGCGCTCGTAATAGCGAAGCGTCTCGACGTGCACCGCGGCTTGCTCGGCAACATCGCCTCTGGTGAGCTCATGCATCGGGTGGTTCTCCTCGGCTTCAGAGCCTACACCCTGTAACCTCAGTACACGGTCAAGAGGGCGTGTTGGTCTGCGTCGAGGTTCGGCTACCTGCCCGCCGCCGGCGCCCGGCAAAATCCCTGCGCCGGTACGTCGAGCGCGGAGTTGAACTTGCTCGACAGGTTCTGGAACGCGATCAGGGCGGCGAGCTCGACGAGCGCATCGTCGTCGAACTCGGCCTTGAGCCGTGCCAGGAACTCGCCCTCTACGCGCCGGCCGGTGTAGGTCATCGCCTCGGCGAGCTCGAGGGCCGCTCGCTCGCGCGCGGAGAAAAGCGGCGAGTCGCGGAACGTCGCCAGCGCGTCGAGCTTGCCGTCCGACGCGCCCCGGGCCATCGCCGTCGCCGAGTTGAGATCGACGCAGAATTCGCACCAGTTGATCTGCGAGACGCGCACGGTGACGAGCGCGCGCAGCTCCGGCTCGATCGGTGACCGCTTGCGTCCAGCGTCGCGGAACCTCCTGCCCGTAGATCAGTCCGACGAGCAGGCCCGCAACGGCGAACTGCGGCACGAACGACGCGCCGACACGCGCACGGCCGAAGCCACCAGTTCTTCTTCGTCCTTTCCGGCGCGCTGACGATCGCAATCGGCGGCACGGAACACGCGCTCGGGCTTCACAAAAAATCGGGGATGGAATGCCCAACGTCCGAGAACGATCCGGACGCGGGGCCGTGGAACGATTGGCTCGAGGCGCCGGGGGCGCGATCCGTTCGGAAGCTGGCGGCACCGGGCGAGACGAGTAACGACTGGGCGTCCCGGGTCCTGGTTGGTGCGTATCCGGTGCCGGCTCTCGCCTTGGAGGGATCCGAGCAAGCGCCGCTTCCTTGCGACGCCAGGTTGGGCCCCGCCAACCGTAAGTGGTAAAATTGTTGTGTAGCGACCCACAATGCCGACGCGTGAGACGAGGCGAGCCGACCGCGGCGAGCAGGCCATCGAGGCGGCGTTGCAGCCTGGGAGGTTCGTCTCCTACGCCACCGAGCCGGCGGCCAAGGCGCTCGCCGAAACCCATCCCGATGTGGCGGCCAAGGTCTATCGTGCTCTCGGCGTGCGTCTCGTCAAGGAGAAGAAGAGCAGGTACTACGAGGCCGCCCTGTCCCATCTCGAGGAGGCCAGGCGTTGCTACGAGCGAGCCGGACTTGGAACCCAGTGGGAAGATCTCGTGCGCGCGGTTCGCGCCGAGCACCGTCGCAAGGTCGGGTTCATGGCCGGATTCGACGAGCTCGTCACCGGTGCGCGAGCGCGCGCGAAGCCCTCGTTTCTCGAGCGAGCAAAGGCGCGCTGGGCGAGGCCTCCCGGTGGGTGACCGAGCGAAGCGAACGTCGGGAGGTGCGGGTGGGGCCGGGAGTGCGAAGAGGAAGGACCGACTTCAGCCGGAGGAGGCGGCTCGCGTGCTGCGCTCCCTGCTGGAACGGCATCCGGATCTCGTCCCCGAGGTCGAGGAGCTCGCCCAGGCGGTGGTGACCGACGTCGATGCGGAGGCGATAGCCGATGAGGTCGAGCACGCCGTCCTGGACCTCGACCTCGAGGACCTGAACGCGCGTGCCGGCCGCACGAGCTGGGGCTACATCGAACCCACGGAAGCAGCCTGGGAACTCCTCGGCGAGGCGCTCGATCCGTTCCTGGGCGATATGAAGCGCCACATCGAGCTCGGCTTCGAGCCGGCGGCGGTGGGCGCGTGTCAGGGGATCGTGTTGGGGCTCTACCGCTGCCGCGACAAAGCTTCGGACGGGGTGTTCGGCTGGGCCGAGGACTTCCCGGCGGAGACCGCCGGGCACGCAGTGGCGACGCTCGCGCGCGGGGGCGCCGCGAAGCACCGCCGCCGGTGGCGGCTGCCGCGGGTCTTCGTCGATCAGGTCCCCGATTGGGCGGACCTCATCGAGCGCGCGGCGCGTAGGTGATCGCCGGCCGGAGGGTCAGATGAAGCGAATGAGAGAGAGTGCACCGATGCGACTGCCGGCGTCGGTCGCTGCTCGGGCCGAAGAAGTCATCCGGCTGACTGACGGCTTCTCTGCGGAGCATCTGGACGAAGAGTATGCGGCGTTGTGCCGGAAGCTGATCGGCAAGCTCGGCCGCAAGCGCCCATCGCCCCTCCTGCGCGACGACCTGCGCATCTGGGCGGCCGCGGTCATCCATGACGTCGGCAATGTGAACTTCCTGTTCGACCCCACTCAGAAGCCACACTTGAGCGCCGACTCGATCAGTCGGCTGACCGGCGTGCCGAAGAGCACGCTCCGCGCCAAGGCGAAGCTCATCTGCGACCTCCTGGGCATCCGGCCAATGGAGCCGGAGCTTTGCCGCCGTGAGTTGCTCCCGCAGAACCCCCTCGCCTGGCTGATCGAGGTCGACGGCCTCATCGTGGAGTCCCGGACGATGCCGCCGGAGATCCAGGAGGAGGCGCGGCGCCGGGGGCTCATCCCAGACCTGGCCTGAGGAGGATATCCCATGCGAAGAAAACGTCCGCACGTGGCCTCGCTCGACGAGGTGAGAATCACGCGCCACGGCGACGAGGCCATCATCGAGTACGCCGACGAGAAGGTCTGGACGGCCCACTTGAAGCTCGGCCCCGCGGTGCAGCGCATGACCGACGAGGAGATCCTCGACCGGTGGAACGAGTGCGTGCTGGCCCAGGAGCAGGTCGCCGCGGAGTACGCACGGAGGCCGCGATGCTCCGCACGCTGATCCACAAGACGGCGTGGGAGATGGACCGCATGGCGAAGCCGGACGTGGCTCGGAGGCTCTCGGACAAGGTCTCGATGCGCAACTACCGCGCGAACCGCCTCGTCTGCGAGGCGGCGGACCGCGCGATGCAGGTGCACGGCGCGATCGGCTACTCGCGGCACAAGCCCTTCGAGCACATCTACCGCCACCACCGCCGCTACCGCATCACCGAGGGCTCGGAGGAGATCCAGATGCGACGAGTCGCGCAGTATCTGTTCGGCTACCGGCGCGAGACGTGAGGCGAAATCCCGCTATTGGAGCTTCCGAGTTGGCGAACTGCGATCTAGCTGATATTGTAATCGCACTTATGAAGACCATTGCCGTTACCATTGACGAGGTGACGGAACGGCTCCTCTGACGAGGCGACGGAACGGCTCCTCGAAGGGCTCCAGGCCGGCGGCTCGCACCCGCGCAATCGGTCGTCGTTGGTGCGCAAGGCGCTTCGCGAGTTCGCGGAGCGCGAACGCCGGCGTCTCGAAGAGGAATGCGAGAGCCGTATCGTCCGGAAGCATCGCGGCCGTTTGCTACGCGAGGCGCGGGCGCTGACGGCGAGCCAGGCGCGACCGTGAGGCGCGGAGAGATCTACCGCACCCGAGAACGCGTCGCCGAACGAGGTCACAAGCCGGGGTTCTACGTCGTCGTTTCGCGCGATTTCATCGCCGCCAACGAAGACGTCGCGACGGTCGTCTGCGCTCCCGTTTACGGCGAGGTTCTCGGCCTTTCGACCGAGGGGGTCGTCGGCTCGGAAAGCGGCCTGCCGCGTAGATCGGCGGTACGCTGCGACTTCCTGACGCTGATGTTCAAGGCCAAGCTCACGGGATTCGTCGCCGAGCTGCCCGGCGCGAAGCTCGCGGAGCTCGATCGGGCGCTCGGCCTCCCGACCAGCTGACCGAGGGGCCTCCGGGGGCTACGGCAGCAGCAAGCGAAGACGACGAGCGATACATCCAACGCTTGATCGAGGGCAGCGCCGGCGGCAGGATCACCCCATGCACGACACCGAACCGCGCGCGACGTTCACGGCAATGGAAGGCTCGACGTCCGAGGACTGGGCGAAGATCGGCTCGAGCTTCGTGCCGTTTGCACAGAAGCTGCCCGGAAGCGACGAGTCGCTGAATCCTGATCCGCGGCAACTAACAGCTATCGTCGACGACGATGTCGGGGCGGGCGGGATGAACTCCCAAGCTTCAGTGGATCGTGATGCCGATTCACTGATCCGCGACGCTTGACATCGATTGCTACCTTGATGTAGCCGTGCCCCGTTCGTTGGTGGTCAAGGGAAGTCCGGTGCAAGACCGGCACGGCCCCCGCCACTGTAACCGGAACGAAAGCGGCAAAATGCCACTGCCCGAGAGACATAGGGTGGGAAGGCGCCGCGAGTAGGAGAACCGCGAAAGCGGACGAGCCGGGAGTCAGGAGACCTACCCCCAGCGAAGATCTTCAGCGGTCCCACGGGATGGTGGGACGGGAAGAGGATGCTAAAGGGGATCTCTCCGTCGTCGTAGTCCTCTGATACGGCTCGGATTTTCGCTCGGCGCATCGTCTCCTCGCCCCTCGATTCCACGGGAAGTTCCACCGCTGAAGAAGCGAGTGGGGGAAACGCGTGGGGCGTTCCATCGTCGTTGCGGCACGTACACATCCTGAGCAACGAGCTTTAGCTACCGAGGCAACAGGGGCCGGCGCGCGATCGCCGATCCTTCGTGGAGATTCGTCGGAGTCGCCGCGTGCTCGATGGGCTTCCCCTCGTCGTCTCTGCGTTTGGTCCTTCGTGGTCGAGCCGCGCCTCGGGGGAGTCGCGCGGTGAAAGCTTTTCCTCCCAAGGAGCGTCACGGAGTCTACCGGGCGATCGCCAGCCGCCGGGGAGTCGGATCGCTCAGCGCGACGCCGGTACCCGAATCCGTTCTCGAGCGCCTGCTTCGCGCGGCGCAGCATGGTCCTCTTCCGGGCCACGTCGCTCGATGGAGGATCATCGTCGTTCGAGATCCGAAGACGAGGCAACGGCTATGTTCGGCGTTGAATCAACGCCGCCAGTCATCACCGAGCGTGTCGGACGAGGCTCCGACCGAATCCATTCGCGAGTCGCCCGTCCACCTTTGCATCGCCAGTGTCCCTCCGCAGGACGGCGTGATCGGTAAGGGCCAAGACCTCCTGCAAGACCTCTTCGGCGTTTGCAGTGTCGTCCAGAACCTCTTCCTCGCGACTCGTGCCGAGGGCCTCGGCGTCACGTGGGTAGCGATGCCCAGAGCGGAATCGCTCCGGCCCATCCTCGGAATACCGAGCAGCGTGATGCCGCTCGCCTATCTATGCCTCGGATACCCCGGGCCTACTGCGCAGACGCCCGGGCGCGAGATCGACCTCGATGTCCGCGAAGCCATCTACTTCGACAACTGGGGTGTCGGAGAGGCTGGCGAGGCACTCCTTCGCCGACTGCAGGATCGGAGGGCGCTCGAATGATGCAGCCCGAAGACTCGCCTGCGCGCGCGGAGCGGCCGCCGAATCCGCTCGAAATCCTTCTCAAGGCGCTTCTCGGCTCCGGCGAGGTCCACGTCGTCATCAAGAACGGGACCGCTACGGCCGAGCTTCGCGGTCGGGCGAGACTGCGGCGGAGCGTCGAGTGGCTGACGATCGAGTTTGACGACGGCCCGAGTCACGCACACCTCCGCCGCGGCGGCCTGGCGAAGGCCGAGTTTCTGACCGGTTCGGCGAAGAACCGCGGTGTGCGCTTCCTGGATGCTGGCCTCGATCCCGCGATCACTTGCTACGTGCCGGCGACATGTAGGGCCCGCGAGCCCTTCTCCGCAGAGCGCCTCGCCAAGTTCGATAAGCTCGAGGTCGCGAACCGTAACGCCTCCTGGAGACAGGAGCCGCCGGTCTCATGAGGGAAGCGGCGAACGTCCTCGTTGGCCACGGCAGTCGTGTTGCCGCAGCCAATCAAGCCTTCCTCGACTTCGTGCACGTCTTCCGTGAGGCGAGCGGCCTCGACGTCGAGCCGGCGTTCGTCGAGCTCGCGGAGCCGACGCTCGCCCAAGCGCTGCAACGAGCCGCGGAATCGGGCGCGCGTGACGTCGCCGTGCTGCCCTTCATTCTCTTCGCCGCCGGTCATGTGAAGTCGGACATTCCGCTTCACATCGAGGCCGCGCGTCTACGGCACCCCGGTATCCGCTTCGTGCTCGGGACGCCGATCGGTCTCCATCCGAGGATCCTCGAGATCCTCGACAGCCGGGTGGGTGAAGCCATGCGCGGCGCCCCCGAGCGAGCCAAGGGCGATACGGCTCTTCTCTTGGTCGGACGCGGCTCGAGCGATCCCGATGCCAACTCGGATCTCGCCAAGCTCGGCAGACTCTACTGGGAAGGGCGAGGATTCGCGGCGTTCGACAACGCCTTCTGCGGCGTCACCGAGCCTCGTATCCCCAGCGGTCTTCGGCGGCTCGCTCGGCTACGCCCGAGAAGGATCGTCGTTCTTCCCTATCTCTTCTTCGCGGGAGTGCTCGAAGAGCGACTGCGAGCCGACGTCGCCGATTTCCGCCGGAGTTACCAGTGGATCGAGGTGCTGATCGCTCCGCCGCTCGGCATCGAGCCGCGCCTCGTCGAGGTGCTCCTCGATCGTCGCCGAGAAGCCCTGACCGGCACGGCGGCGATGACCTGTGACCTCTGCAAGTACAAGGTGCGTCTCGTCGGCTTCGAGGACGATCTCGGCGGGGAGAGGTCTCTAGTCCGCTCCATCCGCCACGCGAGCCTGACCGCGAGCCCGTCGCAGAGCCACGCTCACGCGCCGATTCGAAAGCACGTACTGGTCTGCGTCAACACGGAGTGTGTCGCTCAAGGAAGCCCGAGACTCGTCGCGGAGCTTCGCCAGAAGCTCAAGGATCGCGAGCTCGACCTCGTCATCCAGACGACCAAGACAAGCTGCCTCAGGCGCTGTGGCGACGGGCCGCTCCTCGTCGTCTATCCGGACGGCGTCTGGTACCGCCGCGTCGCCTCAGGGGATCTCGAAGAGATCATCGACGAGCACCTCTGCGCCAACCGCCCGGTCGGGCGGCTGGTCGATCAAATCCTTAGTCCATGAAGCGAGGGAGAAACAACGATGGCCTGTGACGAGATCGGCGCGTTGCGTCTCGCGCTCATGAACGTCCTCGGCGGCAGTCGGGAGGCGGAGCGGCAGCACGAGGAGGCCGAGCTCGGCGATGCGCTTCGCCATGAGGGTCCGATCAAGAGCCTCGCTTCGGCGCGAACGCTGGAGGAAGCCAAGCAACAGCTCGAAGGAGCGATCGTCGAGCTCGAGCAGCGCCAGGCCGAGATGCTGCCCGACGACCCGAAGGTCCATTACACGAAGACGCTCCTCGTAGCGGTGAAGGGTGCGGAGGGCACCTACCGCCGCCTGCAAGCGGATCTCGAACAGTTCCATCGCGGTCTCGAGGAGATCCACGATCTGATCCACGAGATCTATCCAGTCTCCGAACAGGACAACTGATGAGTCCGAAGAATCACGAAGGAGGACGCAGATGGAGAGCGCGGAGGGCTGGGCCGGGCGGGGTAGGTTGCTCTTCGCTCTCGTGGCGTTCGTATTTTTCGCGGCTTCGAGTCCGGCGGCCGGAGACGACAAGAGCGAAATCAGAGAACTCCGGGAGATGGTGAAAAAGCTTCAGCGCGAGGTCGAGGAGCTTCGCGAAGCGCTCGCCAAGCCGGGAGACGAGGAGAGCCAGCTGAAGGACCAAGTGAAGGCACTTCGAGAAGAGGTCGAACGTCTAAGCGCAAGGGCCGTCCCCGTGGAGCCGGTCGAGGAGATCAAGAAGTTGACTGAGTGGGTCTGCGAGCGCGGGCACGTATTTTCATCGGCTCCCGAAGGCGAGCGCTGCCCCTACGACCAGACCCCGGTTGTCGCTCGCGAGCAGCTTCGCAAGGTGAGGCTTGCGCGGCGGGAGAGTCTCTCGGAGCAACTCGAAGCGAGGCTCGAGGAGGAGTCGCGCCGCCGCGTCGCGATCGGCCTCAGCGCGACCGGCATCGTGCAGCAGACCGCCGGCGCCGGACCGGATCGCTTGCGTGGCGAGGGGTCTCTCGACGTTCTGTTGATCTCCCGTCCGGCATCGGAAACGGTCTTCTTCGCGGACCTCGAGGCGATCGGCGGAAATGGTCCGGACGGATTCACCGGGTCCGCTTCGGGACTGAACGCCGATGCGGGATCGCTCCAGGACACGGACCTGGCCGACCGCGTCACCGTGCGCGAGGCGTGGCTCCAGACGCACGCATTCGGCGGCCGGCTCTCCGCCTTGGCCGGGAAGATCGACTTGACGAACTACTTCGACCGCAACGCGGTCGCGAACGACGAGACGACGCAGTTCCTTTCGGCGATGTTCGTCAACAACCCGTTACTCGGGAAGCCGGTCGAGGGAAGCGGTCACCAGGCCAATGCGCCTGGGTTCGATCTCGGCTGGGATACGTTTCGCGGCGTTCGCTTCGGCATCGGCGTGCAGGCGCCTCGCGACTCAGGCGCGGCGGTGGAGAGGACTCCCTTCGTGATCGGCGAGATCGACTACTCGACACCACTTCTCGACCAGCAGGGAAACTACCGCATCTGGGGCCGGCGCAATGCCGGCGACGATCGCTCGGGCGCGCTCGGCACGAGCATCGATCAGCCGCTCGGTGCCTGGGTCCGGGGGTTCGCCCGCTACGGTTTCCAGACCGGAGGCAGCCAACGCGATCGACACGCGTGGAGTATCGGAGTCGGGATTCGCTCGCCGTTCGTGACTCGTCCGCGGGACGAGACCGGCATCGCGTACGGTTGGGAGCACGCACCCAACGGACGTGTCGAGGACATCGGAGAGGTCTACCACCGCTTCTTTTTGACGGATCACCTTTCCGTGAGCCCGATCGGCCAATACGCATTCGATCTCGCCGGAAACGAGGAAGTGCCGCCACGGCACGGGGTCTTCCTCGGAGGACTTCGGGTGCAGGTCGGCTTCTGAGAGAAGGCTGCACTCTACGAAACCGCATAGAGGAGAACGTGTGATGAAGAAGACAAGCATCGTGATTGGACGAAGAGCATGGATCGCAGGCGGAATCACACTCGCTGCCGTTCTCACCTCGGCGCCCTGCTCCGCGGAGGAGATCGATCCGCGGAACACGGTTTTCGTGACCAATCGGGACTCGAGCGACATCGCGATGATCGACACACGGACCGACAAGGTGACGGGCCGGATTCCGCTCGGCGAGTACGTGAACGCCCACATGGCCATGGTCACACCCGACGGAAAGCGGCTCCTCGTCGCGGGCACCGAACGTAATCAGGCGCTGATCGTCGATCTCGCCTCTCGAAAGGTCTCGCACCGGATTCCTGTAGGCACGGAGCCCGAGCACTTCGACATTTCCGAGGACGGAAACCTCGCCTTCATGGGGAATATCGAGGACGGCACCGTTTCGGTTCTCGACCTCGTGAAGGGCACCGAGGTCAAGCGAATCGACGGTTTCGCCGAGCCGCACGGCTTCGCGTTCATTCCCGGGCAGTCCAAGGTTTACGTCTCGAGCATCGGCGCCCACGAGGTTGCGACAATCCTTCCGGAGACGCTTCAGGTCGCGCGCCGGCTCTCCGTCGGATCGAGCCACGTGCTCGCGAGCCTGGACCCCGACCATTACCTCTCGGAGATCAAGGGTATCGTGAACCCGACTCCTACGCTCGACGGCAAATTCGTCTACGCCGCGGACGGCGACTCCGGAGAGATGGCGGTGATCGACACCTCTACGGACGAGATCGTCAAGACGATCCGCGTCGGCGCAGAGCCGTGGCGCGCGTATCCGTCGCCCGATGGAACCAAGATGCTGGTGCCGAACAACGGCGACGAAACGGTCAGCGTGATCGACATCGGCAAGAAGTCGGTCGTCGCCACGCTGGAGGCCGGACCGAAGATGACGGGCATCAACTTCGACGGAAAAGGAACGAAAGCTTACGCGTTCAGCACCGGCGAATACGCGACGGTGCTGATTTATGACCTCCGTACGCTTCGGGAGACGGGCCGGAAGCGCCTCGGCGCGAACATCAGCCTCGAGACGGCGTCTACGACACCAGACGGCAAGAAGATCTATCTCGCGGCGTCGACCAACAACTCGGTTTACGTGATCCACACCGATACCGACGAGATCACGCGAATCCCGAACGTCGGCGAGTCACCGTGGGCGACCACGATGCTTGCGTCGTACCAGTACTGCCACTGAGCACCGGTATGGCATCTCGCCGCCGATTCTACCGGAAGGGCTTGACCGTTCTCCTGGTGTCGATCCTCTTCCCGGCATCGGCCCAGCTCGCTCGCGCCGATGCCGAGAATGTCCGGGCGAAGCGCGTCCAGGAGATCGTGAAGGCGCATTTCTTCCGGCCCGATCGAGCGGCGTGCGCCGGCACGTGTTCACTCGAGGAGACCATTGCGGCGTTGGATCCCCATAGCCGGCTCATCACGAGCGGCGCGCCGAGTCTCGACTTCATTCGAGGACTATCGAGTGACACCGCTCCTCCGGAGATGGCCCTCGGTCCGGAGGGGCAGGCGACGCTCAGGATTCCGTCATTCGGCCGGCGGACCGGGCGGGAGACTCTCGCCGCGTTGAAAACATTGCCTCCCGAGCTCACGAAGGTCTCCGTCGATCTTCGCGGAAATCGCGGGGGGATTCTCGAGAGCGCGCTCCAGATCGCCGGGGCATTCACCCCAGCGGGTGCGCCTCTCGTCGAGATCGTCGAACGCTCGGGTGTGCGACGGTTCCGAAGCGACGATACGCCGAAGCTACCCCCGTTGCCTCTCGAGGTGCTGGTCGATGGCAGAACGGCGAGCTCGGCTGAGGTTCTCGCGTGGTTGCTCCGCTGGTACGCCGGCGCAAAGGTCGTCGGCAGCCGCACGGCGGGAAAAGGCACTGTCCAGGAAGTTTACCGAGTCGATCCCCATACCCGGCTCCTGTTGACGGTCGGGGTCTACCGGCTCCCGGACGGTAGGACTCTCGATGGAATCGGCGTCTCACCCGACCGAAGCGAGGTCTCACAATGAAGGAAGCGAAGCTTCAGCCCTATCGGCGACACGTCTTCGTTTGCACGGGCCCGCGCTGCGCACCGGAAGAGTCCGAGCCGCTTTTCGACGCGCTCGTCGAAAAGCTCAAGCAGCACGGGCTCACCTCTGGCGCGCTTCGCGTCAAGCGCTCGCGCTGCAACTGCTTCGCCGTCTGCAAGGAGGGCCCGATCGTCGTCGTCTATCCGGAGGGCACTTGGTACAGCGAAGTGACTCCGCAGGCGCTCGATCGAATCATTGTCGAGCATCTCATCGGCGGCAATCCCGTGCAGGAAAACGTGTTTCACCAAGCCGGGAGCGCTCCGGGCCAGGTCGGAACGGCGGACCGGTAAGCGAGCGTGAATTCTCCACCATGGCCGCCGACGTCAAGCCTCGAAACAAAAGGGGACTTCGCACGGGGTTCACGACCGGAGCTTGCGCCGCGGCCGCGGCCAAAGCGGCAACCCGAACCCTGGTAACGGAAATGGAGGTTCACGAGATCGAGACGACGCTCCCGAACCGAACGCGCGTCACGTTCGCCGTGCACCGCTGCGAGCGGCGCGGCCGGCATGCGCTGGCCAGCGTGATCAAGGATGCCGGTGACGACCCGGACTGCACTCACGGAGCGGAGCTGGTCGCCGAAGTCGAGCTGAAGACTGACCCGGGCGTGGAGATTCACGGCGGCGCGGGCGTGGCGACGGTCACCAAGCCGGGCCTCGGCCTCAGTGTCGGCGAGCCGGCGGTCAATCCGGTGCCCCGGCGGAACATCACCGAGATGGTCGAAGAGGAGCTCGATGGAAGCGAGTATCGTGGCGCAGTCGTCACGATCAGCGTCCCCGGTGGCGAGGAAATGGCGAAGCAGACGATCAACGCCCGCCTTGGTCTCGTCGGCGGCATCTCGATCCTCGGTACCAGCGGAATCGTCAAGCCGTATTCGACCGCGGCCTTCAAGGCGAGCGTCGTGCAGGCGATCGACGTCGCCCGCGAGCGCGGCCATGAGGAGGTCGTCCTCACTACGGGCGGCAAGTCCGAGGCCTATGCAATGCGGATCCGTCCGGACGTTGCGGAGGAAGCCTTCATCCAAATGGGCGACTTCGTCGGCGTCGCGCTCAAGCACTGCGTCCGGCGCGGCGTTCCGCGGGCGACGATCGTCGGAATGATCGGCAAGCTCTCGAAGATGGCGGACGCCAAGATGCAAACCCATGCCGCTGGCTCCGAGGTGAACATGGCGCTGCTTGCGGACCTCGCCGCAGAGCTCGGAGCCGGCGAGGATCTCCGCGCCGAGATCCGGCGGGCGAACACCGCCCGTCACGTCCTCGAACTCTGCGCCACGTCCGGGCTCGTCGGCATCACCTCGCTGGTGTGCCGAAAAGTCGTCGAGCACGCTACGCGCCACGCCCGCGGCGATCTCGCGGTGCGTGCCTGCCTGGTCGATTTCAACGGGACACTGCTCGGCCAGTACCCGGCGGAGGCGCCGCGATGAACGACATGCGACAGTTGACCGCTCTCGGGCGGACGATCGAGGACGAGAGCTTCGCGATCATCGACGCCGAAGCGGGCGCCCACGACTTCAGTCGTGCGGAGTGGCAGGTGGTGAGGCGGGTCATTCACGCGACGGCCGACTTCGAGTTCAAGTCGCTCTTGCGCTTTCACCCCGAAGCCGTGCGCGCGGGCATCGACGCTCTGAAAGGCGGCTCGTCGATCGTCGTCGATGTAAAGATGATCGCCGCGGGCCTGAACGAAGACCGTCTTGCGGCCTATGGTTGCTCGGTCACCTCGCTCATCTCCGACGAAGACGTGATTGCCGCCGCCAAGGCGGAGAATTCGACGCGCGCGATCGAGTCGATGCGAAAGGCGCACCGACTCGGCAAGCTCGACCGAGCGATGGTCGCGATCGGCAACGCGCCGACGGCGCTCCTCGAGGTCGCGCGCCTGGTGCGCGAGGAAGGCGCGCGGCCGGCGCTCGTGCTTGGCGTGCCGGTCGGTTTCGTCTCGGCGGCGATGTCGAAGGAGGCGGTGCTCGAGCTCGATACTCCGTTCATCATCGCGCGCGGGCGGAAGGGCGGTAGCCCGATCGCCGTGGCGATCATCCATGCGCTGCTCTACTTGGCCGCGGAGGAGCGCTCGTGAATCACCGGCGCGCGGTGACGATCGTCGGCATCGGTGACGACGGGTGCAAGGGTTTGACCGCTCGCGGGATCGACGCGGTCGCTCGCGCCGAGGTGCTGGTCGGCGGCGAACGGCAGCTCGAGTTCGTCCCGGAGTTCCGCGGCGAGCGGATCATCCTGAAGAACGGTATCGCCCCTGTTCTCGACCGCGTGGCCGTTCTCGCCGAGGAGCATCACGTCTGCATTCTCGCGTCGGGCGATCCGCTCTTCTTCGGCATCGGTAGTCTCGTCATCCGGAGAATTGGCGCCGAGCACGTTCAGGTCATTCCCCAGCCGAGCTCCGTGCAATGGGCGTTCGCGCGCGCCGGCCTCAAGTGGGACGACGCGGCCTTTGTCTCTCTCCACGGGCGGCCGTGCGACGGGTTCGTGACGCGCCTCAAGCGCCACTCCAAAGTGGCGGTCCTGACCGATGAGGAGAACTCCCCGCGGCGGCTCGGGGCTCGCATGATCGAACACGGGGAGAACGCCTGGCGAGCGTGGGTCTGTGAGAACCTCGGCGGGCCCGACGAGCGAGTCAGGGGCTGCTCGGTGGCCGAGCTCTCGTCCCTGGCGGACGTGGGGTTCCTCAACGTGTTGATCCTCGAGAGGACGGATCCATCGTGGCGAGAGCCGCCGGCGATTCCGTTCCTTCACGAGGACGCTTTCGCGAAGCGGATGCCGAAGAAGGGGCTGATTACGAAGCGCGAGGTGCGCCTCGTCTCCCTGGCGGCGCTCCGCCTCCGCCCCGACAGTATTCTGTGGGACGTCGGGGCCGGGTCGGGATCGGTATCGATCGAGGCGGCGTTGCTTTCTCCGCGGGGCCGAATCTACGCCGTCGAGGTCGACCCCGAGGGAGTGGAGATCTGCCGCGAGAACCTGCGTGCGCACGGCGTGGACAACGTGCAGGTGGTCTTCGGACGTGCCCCTGAAGCGCTCGCCGATCTCGAAGCACCCGACGCCGTGTTCGTCGGAGGAAGCAAAGGCAGCATGGAGGAAATCATCGACGTCGCGCTCGAGCGTTTGAAGCCGGGCGGACAGTTGGTCGTGAATGCGATCACGCTCGAGAATGCGGGCGAGGCGTATCAGGTGTTTCGTCGCCGCGGGATTGTTCCCGAAGTCACGCTCCTCCAGGTCTCGCGCGCCGAGCCGCTCGCCCACTACCTGCGCTACGAAGCGCTGAATCCCATCCAGATCTTCGCCGTCGAAAAGCCGGCGGCGGTTGGAGGCGTTGGATGACATACGGAAAGCTCTACGGCGTCGGCGCGGGCCCGGGCGCGCCCGATCTGATGACCCTCCGCGCGGTGAGCGTTCTCAAGGCGGCGCTGGTGCTCGCCTTGCCGCGGAGCTCGGACTACGGCGCCTCGATGGCGTGGCGGATCGTCGAGCCGGTCGTCGGAGACGTCCCCGGCCAGGAGCGGCTCTTCCTGACGTTTCCCATGATCAAGGATCCCGAGCGTCTCCGGCCGGCGTGGGAGCGCGCGTTCGCGGCAATCGGCGAGCGGCTCAAGCAGGGTCTCTCGGTCGCGTTCATCACCGAAGGCGACCCGTCCCTCTACAGCACGTTCATCTATCTCCAGCGCGAGGCGCCTCGGCGATGGCCCGGCGTCGAAGTCGAGGTGGTGCCGGGCGTCTCCTCGATCGCCGCGGTGCCCGCTGTGACCGGCGTTCCGCTCGCCGACGGCCTCGAGCGGATCGCGATCCTGCCGGCGAACTACGGAGTCGACGACCTGGCGTGCGTGCTCGACTCCTTCGACACCACGATTCTCATGAAGATCGGCCCGGAGATGGCAAACGTGGTCGCACTGCTCGAGGCGAAGGGGCTCCTCGATCGCGCAGTCTACGTCTCGAAGGCGACGATGCGGGACCAGCGGATCGTCCGCGATCTCCGCCAAGTCGCCGGCGAGCGTGGCGATTGCTTTGCGATGATCGTCGTCTCGCGGAAAGAGCGGAGCGGCTTGCTGGCGGGCCAGGCGGCGCGCGCACTCGAAGCGGTGGACGAATGAGCCACGAGCGGAAGCCCTTCGCGATCTACGCGATCACTCGGCACGGGATCGCGATCGCGAGCCGTCTTCTCGCGGCGCTCCCGGATGCCGATCTCCACGTCTCCGAGAAACTTCGCGCCGTGGCTCCCGGTAACGCGAAGCCCTTCGCCCTGCCGATGGGACCGCTCCTTCGCGAGACCTTCACGGCGTACGATTGCCAGGTCTTCGTCATCAGTGTGGGCGCGGTCGTCCGCATGATCGCGCCGCTCCTCGAGAACAAGAAAGTCGATCCGGCGGTCGTATGTGTCGACGACGCGGCACGCTTTTCGATCTGTGTGCTGTCCGGGCACGTCGGCCGCGGAAACATCTTCACGCAGAGGGTCGCGGCGATCCTCGGCGCCGAGCCCGTCGTGACCACGGCTTCCGACGCGATCGGCACGCTTACGGTCGACATCCTCGGGCGCGATCTCGGCTGGACGCTCGACGACGCCGACCGAAACGTCACGCGTGGCTGCGCCGCGGTCGTGAACGCCACGCCGGTTGCGTTCGTGCAGGAGACCGGCGAGCCCGACTGGTGGCCGCTCGAGGAACCCCTTCCCGAGGGGGTTCGCTACCAGACGAGCCTCGACGAAGTCGATCCCGATGCGTTCGAGATCCTTCTCGTCGCGACCGACCGAGACTTCCGGGAGACCCACCCGAGGCATTGGGGGAAGGCCGTCATCTATCGGCCGAAGAGCCTAGTTCTCGGCACCGGTTGCGACCGCGGGGCGACGGCCGAGATGGTCGAGCGGGGTGTCGCCATGATCCTCGAGAAGCGGGGACTGTCAGAGAAGTGTGTGAAGGCGGTCGCCACGATCGACAAGAAGCGCGACGAGGCGGCACTTCTCTCGCTCGCCGAGCGGCTCGGCTGTGAACTCCAGGTTTTCAGCGCGGACGAACTCGATCGTGTGCCGGGAATCGAGAATCCCTCGGAAACCGTAAAGTACTTCGTCGGCTCGCGCGGCGTCGCCGAGCCCGCCGCGCTGCTCGGTGCGGGGGCGGCCAGGCTTCTCGTTGCGAAGGAAATCTATACGGAAGAAGGAGCGGGCCGGTCGATGACGCTTGCCGCGGCACGGATACCGTTTCAGAAGCGCGCGCTGGGGGTGAGCGATGTCTGAAGCGAAGGGCACGCTCTCGGTCGTGGGGATCGGTCCCGGAGCCGATGGCCACACGACTCCCGAGGCACTTCACGCGATCTCGGAGGCGGATCTCGTCGTCGGCTACACGACGTACGTCAAGCTCGTTCGCCATCTCATCGAAGGCAAGGAGGTGATCAGGACCGGTATGACCGAAGAGATCGGGCGGGCGCGGGCCGCGATCGACCGGGCGCGCGCGGGCGCTAGAGTCGCGCTGATCTCGTCGGGCGATGCCGGGGTTTACGGCATGGCGGGCCTCGTCTTCCAGGTACTGAGGGAGATCGGCTGGAAGCGAGGTGAATCACCCGAGCTTCGTATCATTCCCGGCATCACCGCCCTCAACTCGTGCGCCTCGCTCGTCGGCGCGCCGCTGGTTCACGACTTCTGCGCGATCTCGCTATCCGATTTGCTCACTCCTTGGGAAGTCATCGCACGCCGGATCGAGGCGGCGGCCTGCGCCGACTTCGTGATCGGCCTCTACAACCCGGCAAGCGGCCGGCGGACGAGGCAGATCGTGGAAGCGCAGGCGATCATTCGCCGCCACCGCGACGGAACGACCCCGGTCGCCCTCGTGAAGAGCGCCTACCGGAAGCTCCAGAGCGTCGTTCTCACCGACCTCGACCGCTTCCTCGACTACGAGATCGGCATGCTCACGACGGTGCTCGTCGGATCGAGCAATACCTTCGTGTTCGAGGGTTACATGGTCACGCCGCGCGGATACACGAACAAGTACACGCTGGAAGGCGAGGTGCTGCCCGGCCAGCGGCCGGGACGGTCGCTCGTCGTTGCCGGGGCGATTGCCGGCCCGGAGACGGACTGATGGCTCGCGTCGGGCGGCTTGCGGGCGCGGTCCTCGCGGAGACCGAGGGGCGGCTCTTTCTGGTCGGGAATCCGAAGGAGCCCTGTGACTTCGGCGCAAGAGGGTTCGAAGATCCCGGGACGATCGATGCCATCGCGCGACCGTTCGTCGAGCTCCGCTCGAGAGCCGACGTCGACATCGCTCCGCCTTGCCTCACGATCGCGGTCGAGGGTGAGCCGCTGGCGGAGCTTCTCGCCGACCGATTTCTGATCGCGCGCAACGGCTCGGTCAGCGATCGTCTCTGGCGCCTCGTGATCGATCCCGACGCGAGCGGAGGAGATCCACGAGATCGCGTCATCGATGCCCGCTGGCTCGGCGAGATGCCGGCTCCCGTTTGGCGGATCATCCGGGACGCGGTGCTCCGCTGCCTCTGAGATAACGGGCCATGCGCGTCTACATCATCGGTGCGGGGCCCGGAGACCCGAAGCTCCTCACGCTCCGGGGGGCAGAGCTGATCTCCAGTTGCGGCGTCGTTCTCTACACCGGGTCGCTCGTGCCGCGCGAGGTAGTGGCCCGCTCCCGGCCGGACGCGAAGGTCATCGACTCCTCCGCGCTCACGCTCGACGAGATCGTCGAGGTGATCGTCGCCGCCCGCGACGCCGGCGAGGACGTCGCGCGCGTCCATACCGGGGACCCGCTCGTGTTCGGATCGACGGCCGAGCAGATCCGTCGCCTCGAAGCGCTCGGGATCGCGTGCGAGATCGTGCCCGGAGTCTCGTCCTTCACCGCGGCCGCCGCAGTGCTGGGACGGGAGCTCACCCTCCCCGAGCTCAGCCAAACCGTGATCCTGACACGCGCCGAGGGGCGGACGCCGATGCCGGCGGGCGAGCAGCTCGAAGACCTCGCGCGGCACGGCGCCACGCTTGCGCTGTTCCTCAGCATCACGCTCCTCGACGAGGTCGCCGCCGCGCTCGTTCCTTCCTACGGCGCGGATTGTCCGGTCGCGGTCGTCCACAAGGCGACTTGTCCCGATCAGAAGATCGTCACCGGGACGCTCGCGGACATCGCGGCCAAGGTGAGGGCTGCGAAGATCCGAAGCCAATCCATGATCCTCGTCGGAAGAGTCCTGACAGCGACCGACTTTGCGAACTCGCGCCTCTACGATCCCGACTTCAGCCATCGATTTCGCAAGTCGCGGACGAAGCGCGTCGCGCCACATGAGGCAAACGGATGACGGGGCGAGGCTTTGTCTATCTGGTCGGCGCCGGACCCGGCGATCCGAAGCTGCTGACGCTGCGGGCGCTCGAGATCCTGCAGTCGGCCGACGTCGTCGCCCATGACGAGCTGGTTTCGGAGGCGATCCTCGCGTGCGTCCCGGCAGCGGTCGAGCTCCTGCCGGTCGGCAGGCGACACGGGTCCCGGAAGGCTTCGTACCGGCTGCATCCGTCCGTGCTCGAGCGAGCGCGGGCGGGAGCCGTCGTGGCCCGCCTGAAGTCGGGTGATCCGCTGATCTTCGGAAGGGGCGGTGAGGAAGCCGAAGAGCTCGCCGAGGCGGGAATCCCCTACGAGATCGTTCCGGGGGTCTCGGCGGCGCTCGGCGCTGCGGCCTATGCCGGCATCCCACTTACACATCGGCTCTACGCTTCACGGGTCACTTTCGTCACCGGCCATCACGCCGAGGGTTCCCCGGGCTCGGACGGCGAGACGATCGTGCTCTTCATGGCCGCTCACAGGCTCGAGGCGAATCTCGAGCGATTGATCGCGAGCGGCCGAGCATCATCGACACCGGTCGCGTACGTCGCCGCGGCGACGACCCCCGAGCAGAAGGTCATCGTCGGGACGCTCGCCGATCTTTCCGGAAGGATCACCGCAATCGACCGGTCCCTGCCGGCGCTGGTCATCGTGGGCGAAGCGGTGAATGTTCGCCGACGGATCGCTTGAGCGGAGCGCCACGAGTGCCAATCATGAGGGCCGCGTTTCCCAGCGCCTGGAAGCGAGGCGTCTACGAGGCGATCGCCCGGAGGCGCGATATCAGAGCGTTTCGCCCCGACCCGATTCCAAGCGAGGTGCTCGCGCGAATCCTCTCCGCCGCCCGGCAAGCAGGCTCGGTCGGATTCATGCAGCCGTGGAACTTCATCGTCGTCGAGGACAGGCGGATCCGCACGGAGATCCGAGCCCACGTCGAGAAGGAGCGCGAGCGCGCCGCGGCAGGCTTCGAAGGCGAACGAAAGGAGCGATACCGAGCGTACAAGCTGGAGGGGATTCTCGAGGCTCCGCTCAATCTCTGTGTGACCTGCGATCGAGAACGCTTCGGGCCCGCCGTGATCGGCCGCAACACGATCCGCGACACCGACATCTACAGCACCTGCGCCGCGATCCAGAACCTCTGGCTCGCTGCCCGTGCCGAGGGAATCGGCGTCGGGTGGGTGAGCATCCTCGAGCCGGACGAGCTCAGGCGCTTGCTCGGCGTTCCGGAGCACGTGCTACCGGTTGGCTATCTCTGCCTGGGCTACGTGGACGGGTTCCCGGACCGGCCGATGCTCGAGACGACCGGCTGGCTGCCGAGGCTCGCTCTTGCCGAGCTCGTGTTCTTCAACCGCTGGGGAGAGTCGCCTCCACCTCGACTCTCGGAGGCCTTGCGGATCGAAGACACGATCGAGGCGCCGAATGCGGAGGCGGAGGACGGCACTCGGGCTCAGCATGACCGCCAAGGGCTGGTCTTGGTCTATACCGGCAACGGCAAAGGGAAGACCACAGCGGCGCTCGGCCTCGTCTTTCGAGCCCTCGGCCGAGGTCTTCGAGTGGCGGTGGTGCAGTTCATCAAGGGAAAGTGGAAGACGGGAGAGAGGCTCTTCGCAGCCGAGATCCTGAATCTCGAGTTCCACGTGATGGGTCGCGGCTTCACCTGGGAAAGCGAGGATCTCGGCCGCGACCGGCGGGCGGCGCGCGATGCCTGGGCGAGGGCCGCGAGCTTCATCGGTGCAGGCGAGCACGACGTCGTCGTTCTCGACGAGCTCACCTACTGCATTCACTACGGCTTCATATCTCTCGAAGAAGTGCTGACCTCGCTTCGATCTCGGCCGACGTACGTGCATGTCGTGGTCACCGGACGAAACGCTCCGGAGGAGCTCGTCGCGCTCGCCGATCTCGTGACCGAGATGAGGCCCGTGAAGCACCCCTTCGAGCACGGAGTCCGCGCGCAGCCGGGGATCGATTTCTGATGGTCGAATCGCACCGCATTCCCCGCCTCGTCATCGCCGGCACCGCGAGCGGAGTCGGCAAGACGACCGTGGTCGTGGGCTTGACCCGCGCGCTCCAGGCGCGGGGCCTCAGCGTTGCCGTCTTCAAGTGTGGCCCAGACTATCTCGATCCGACGTACCACGCGCGCGCCGCCGGCCGACCCTGCCAGAACCTCGACGGCTGGATGATGGGTCGCGACGCCGTGCTCGCAACCTTCGCGCGCGCGGCGCGGGATGCCGACATCGCTCTCATCGAAGGCGTCATGGGCCTCTTCGACGGCGCCTCGCCAACGGGCGAGTCCGGCTCGGCAGCCGAGATCGCGAAGTGGCTCGGCGCGCCGGTGCTGCTCGTCGTCGACGCCTCGGGAATGGCGCGGAGCATCGCGGCGGTCGCCGGCGGCTTCGCTGCGTTCGACGACGACCTACAAGTCGCGGGCGTGATCTGCAATCGCGTCGGCAGTCGCGGGCACCTGGAACTGCTGCGCAAGGCACTCGCCAAGCCACCGATCGTCGGTGGCTTGCCCGACGAATCGGCCCTCCGGTTTCCCGAGCGCCACCTCGGACTCGTCCACGCGGACGAACGAAGCGTTCCCGAAACGGTGCTCGCCGAATGGGGCGTTCGCGTCGCAGAGTGGATGGATCTGGACACGATTCTCGCGATCGCCCGTTGCACCGCGCCGCTCTCGGCCGAGTCGCTCCAGGAGGCGTCGCCGGCCGCAACACGCTGCCGCATCGGTCTCGCCTTCGACGAGGCGTTTCACTTCTACTACGAAGACAATCTCCGCCGCCTCGAGCAGCTCGGGGCCGAGCTCGTCCGTTTCTCGCCGGTTCACGACGCCTCCTTGCCTCAAGTGGATGGCCTCTATCTCGGCGGAGGCTATCCCGAGGCCCATGCCGAGGCTCTCTCTCGCAACCGATCGATGCACGAGGCCGTGAGAAGCTTCGCCGCAGCCGGAGGACCGATCTACGCCGAATGCGGCGGGCTCATGTACCTCACTGCGGCGATCCGAACCCTCGACGATCGTCTTCATCCGATGGTCGGCCTGATCCCCGGGCAAGTGGTCATGCGCGACCGCCTTCAGGCACTCGGCTACGTCGAAGTCGAGACTCAGATGCCCTCGCTGCTCGGTCCTGCGGGGCTCCGCTTTCGGGGTCACGAGTTCCGGTATTCAGAGCTCCACCCCTCATCGGGCGACTTGGATTGCCTCTATTCGGTTCGGCGCCGCCGGAGCGACCGTCCCTTTCGCGAGGGCTACAGGCTGGGCAGCGTCCTCGCGTCCTACGTTCACGCTCACTGGGCATCGAATCCATTGGCTGCCGAAGGCTTCGTCGAGTCTTGCGCTCGGTATGCCGGGAGAGGGCGATGACCCTCCCTTCCAAGATCGACGCCTCGGCGGATCCGCGGCATCGAGTCATCCGCCGCGGTCGCTGGCTCATCGTGGACTTCGCCGAACCGCGGGAAGTTCTGAGCTGGGCGATCGTTGGGGGTGGGCGGCGGCGAGTCTCGGCCGTCGCGTGGTACGAGGTCGACGAACGCGAGCTCCGCCCTCCGGTCGACCCGCGGCGATTCTTGCGACAGCGTATGGAAGAGGGAGGGATCGCTGGCGCGGTCGGGCTGCTGACGAGTCGGAATCTCGATTCTTACGTCGACGTCCAGAGAACCTATGGAGCCTGGTCGGCGCGTTGCATCGCAACCGTCGGGTTGAGCAATGCGCTCCGCGCGGGGGATCCGCCGGGGCCGGACGGCAGGATAGGTACGATCGGCACGATCAATCTACTTTGCTCCGTCTCCGGAGCGCTCACCGATGAAGCGCTCGTAGAGGCGCTGGCGCTGGCTGCGGAGGCCCGGACCGCGGCGATTCTCGACGCATTGCTGCCGAGCCGAATGAGCGGTCTTCCGGCGACCGGCACCGGGACGGACTGCGTCGTCGTCTCGGCGGCTCCGGAGGGCCCAGCGGCCGAATATGCCGGAAAGCACACCGTCGTCGGCCATCTCATCGGCACAACGGTCACCGAGGCGATCGGCCACGGGGTGCGCGTCTGGAAATCAGAGAGACGCGAGAAAGGCTCCGGAGACGCGCGATGAATGTGCCGGCGAACCTCGAGCCGAGCTTGGTGGCGCTCGCAGCCGCGGTCTGTCTGGACCTCGCCTTCGGTGAGCCCACGAGCCGGCTTCATCCAGTCGTGTGGATGGGAACGCTCACATCGGCGCTCCAGAGGCTCGCTCCAGGCAGCGGTGCGATCCGGCAGCTCGCCTTCGGCGGGTTGATCGCCGGCGCGGTTCCCTTGACCTTCTCCGTCACGAGCTCAGCAATCGTCGCCGGCTTCGGCCAAGGGTCGATGATCGGGCTTGCGCTGAGCGCCTTTCTCCTGAAGACGACTTTCAGCCTTTGCGGGCTCGGGAAGGCTGCCGCCGTCGTTCGAGACGCTCTCGAGCGGGGCGACCTCGGCGGCGGCCGTCACGGTCTTCGCGCGCTCTGCAGTCGTGACCCGACTCGCCTCGGCGAACCCGCGCTCGTCGCCGCCACCGTCGAATCGGTCGCCGAGAACGCCTCGGACAGCTTCGTCGCTCCGCTCTTCTACTACGGCCTCTTCGGCCTGCCGGGAGCGATCTTCTACCGCGCCGTCAACACGCTCGACGCCATGATCGGCTACCACGGCCGATTCGAATACCTGGGGAAGGCCGCCGCTCGACTCGACGACGTCCTGAACCTCGTGCCCGCGCGCTTGACCGCGGTACTCCTCCTCGCCGCCGCACCGCTCGTTCGCAAGGACGCGCGACGCGGCTGGCTGATTCTCCGGCGGGACGGATTCAAGACCGAGAGTCCCAATGCAGGGCGGCCGATGGCGGCTATGGCCGGTCTTCTCGGAGTTGAGCTCGAGAAGGAGGGCCACTACACGCTCGGCGATCCGATCGAGCCGCTGGCGGTCTCGAAGATCGATGAGGCGTGGCACCTCGTGCGGCTTGCCGCGGTCTTTGCGGTCGTCTGTTGCGCGGCACTGCTCGGAGCTCGGCATGCGTGCGCTCGTTAGGGAGGAGCCGGACTCCGGCCTTGCGCGCGAGCACGGTGGATCTCGCGATGCGGAGCTCCGAGCTCTCGGGATCGATCTCTCGGAGATCGTCGACTTCAGCGTGAACGTGAACCCCTACGGGCCGTCCCCCGGGGTGGTGTGCGCGATTCGCGAAGCCTCGATCGAACGATATCCCGACTCGACGGCCTGGGCGGCGCGGCAGGCTCTGGCGCGAACCTATACGCTCGATGCCGAGGAGATCCTGCTCGGTAATGGGGCGGCTGATCTCCTCTGGACGATCGCCCGGCTCCTCCTTCGACCAGACGCGACAGCGCTCGTGGTCGAGCCGACGTTCTCGGAGTTCCGTAGCGCGGCTCTCTCGGTTGGCGCCCGCGTTCTCGAGTGGCGCGCGAAAGCGACGGACGGATTCGCGGTGGACCTGAAGACCGTCTCGCGACTCCTCGAACGGAACCGGGCCGGGGTCCTTTACTTGTGCGCGCCGAACACGCCGACTGGCGTGTCGATTCCCGTCGGCGAGATCGCAGCGCTCGCCGCCGCGGAGCCGGGCGTCGCGGTCGTCCTCGACCAATCCTTTATCAGCCTGAGCGACCGCTTCGCGGACGCTCAGGTCCGGCTACCCGAGAACGTCTTCTGTGTTCGCTCCCTGACGAAAGACCACGCAATCCCGGGTGTCCGGGTGGGTTACCTGGTCGCCTCGCCTACCGCCGTGCAAAAGATGGAGCTCTCACGGCCAGCCTGGACGACGAGCGCCGCCGCTCAGGCTGCGGTAATCGCCGCCTGCCGCGAGGGCCCGTTTGTCGCGGAGAGCCGGCGGCGGCTCTCCG
Source organism: Deltaproteobacteria bacterium (assembly GCA_016200545.1). Classification (GTDB taxonomy): domain Bacteria; phylum Desulfobacterota; class Binatia; order UTPRO1; family UTPRO1; genus DP-19. The sequence goes on from JACQEO010000033.1 coordinate 27,326, forward strand.
CCGATCGCGATCGGCTGGCGACCTCGCTCCGTGCTCTCGGGCTCGATCCCGTGCCGTCGAGCGCCCCCTTCCTTCTCGTGCGCATCAACGAGGGCAGCGGGCTTCGTCGCCGGCTGCTCGCGCGCCACCGTATCCTCGTGCGCGATTGCAGGTCCTTCGGGTTGCCCGAATTCATCCGTCTCGCCGCCAGGCCATCGAGAGACGTCGAGCGCCTGAAAGCTGCGCTCGCGGAGGAGCTCCGCTGATGGCCGGCCGCACGGTCATGGTTCAAGGAACCGCCTCGTCTGTGGGAAAGAGCCTCTTCGCCACCGCTCTCTGTCGTCTGTTCTCCAACGCCGGCCATCGGGTGACGCCGTTCAAGGCGCAGAACATGGCGCTCAACTCCTTCGTCACGCCGGACGGTGGAGAGATCGGTCGTGCGCAGGCCGTTCAAGCCGAGGCGGCGAGGATCGCCCCCAGCGTCGAGATGAACCCGGTCCTCCTGAAACCGGAAGGGAACACGCGCTCCCAGGTCGTGGTGCTCGGAAAGCCGATCGGGAGCATGACCGCGATCGAGTATCACGAGTACAAGCCCGAGCTTCGCCGGGTGATCGCCGATTCTCTCGCGAAGCTCAGAGAAAGCTCCGACGTCGTCGTGATCGAGGGAGCGGGGAGCCCCGCCGAGATCAATCTCAAGGATCGGGACATCGTCAACATGTACGTGGCGCGAATTGCCGACGCTCCGGTCCTGCTCGTGGGTGACATCGATCGAGGCGGCGTCTTCGCCGCGTTCGTGGGCACCATGGAGCTTCTCGATCCGGACGAGCGTCGTCGGATCGCCGCGTTCGTCGTCAACAAGTTCCGTGGCGACGTCGCGCTGCTGACGCCGGGTCTCGAGTTCCTGCGGGACCGGACCGGAGTGCCGGTCCTGGGAGTCGTTCCCTACATTCCGCGTCTTCGCATCGCGGATGAGGATTCCGTTTCTCTGGACGACCGTTCCGGCCGGCGCGCGCCGACGACCAGCGAGCTCGACGTCGTGGTCGTTCGGCTACCTCGCATATCGAACCACGACGACTTCAACCCCCTAGAGCACGAGACCGGCGTGGTCGTCCGCTTCGTCGAAACTCCAGAGGCGATTCGCGGCGCGGACTTGGTGATTCTTCCGGGGTCGAAGTGCACGGCGAGCGACCTCGACTGGCTTCGGGAGAGCGGAATCGCCCGTGCAATCGAGGAACGTACGCGCGACGGGGGCCTCGTCCTTGGGATCTGCGGCGGATGCCAGATGCTCGGCGAGTGGATTCATGATCCTGACGCAGTCGAGTCGACCCGGCCGCTCGTGCCGGGGCTCGGCCTCCTGCCGCTCGAGACGCGCTTCACGCGGCAGAAGACCACCGCTCAAGTCCGCGCTCGGATCGCGCACCCGTCGTTCCTGACTGATGGGATTTCGGAGGGAGAGGAGCTGTCCGCGTACGAAATCCACATGGGTCAGCTCGACAGACGCGCTCAATCGCCGGCACCGTTTGCGGTCGAAGCTGGAAGGGGGCGGGAAGGGTCGAGTCTCGATGGAGCGGTGAACGAATCGGGCACGGTGGTAGGCACCATGCTTCATGGAATCTTCGAAAATACCGCGCTACGCTCGTCGCTGCTCGCCGGTCTTCGGACCAGAAGAGGTCTAGAGCATTCCGATGCGAGCGCGGTTCCTTCGAGAGATGAGGAGTACGACCGACTCGCCGAAGTCGTTCGGCAGCACATCGATGAGGGTGAGCTTCACCGCATCATGAAGTTGAACCCGCGGGCCGCCGAAAAGCGGACGGCATAGCCGTTTGCCGGGCTCGGTTGCGGCGACACCTTGGACGTCGAGGCGACGTGCGATGGGAAGAACATCCAGCTTTCGTCGTTCGTCTCCGAGAGAACCTCTGGATGGTCGAGAAGCACGGCATCTTCCAGGGCTACTACTTCTTCCACCACATCGGCCTCGACCGGAACCTGCGCGAGCAGTTCCGCGGCCACCCGAGCTTCGAGCAGACGGCGCTCTGCTGCGAGAGGTACGACGGCCCCGCGTTCCAGCCGACGCTCGAGGCGATGCCGCTCGAAGCGTTCGAGGCGATGATGAGGCGGGTCTTCGGCGCGCCGAAGCGCTCGATCTACGCAGTACGAGCACATCGCGGTCGAGATCCCGCCCGGGGAAGCCCCAGATCGAGTACTTCGAGAAGGGCTACCAGTGGACGCCGCGCGGGGACGTGCTCCGTTGCGTGATCGACGACGGCGGGCCCGACGGGACGGCGAACCCGTGATCCACATCGACGACCACGAGCTCTCGTGGAGGGAGTTCGGACGGCTGCTGACTACCCACGCCGGCTGGGGCATGCGGATCGTGTTCGTCCCGGATGACGAGGTCCACGAGACGCCGCAGATCGAAGTTCGCGAGCCGGAGGAGAAGCGCTCGCGATGAAGAACGCCTTCACGGGCTCGTGGCGGATCACCGACATGGAGCTCTGGGACGAGGAGGCGAGAGATTTCTCGGGCCCGCGTACATCAAATTCGGAAGCGACGGCAGGGGCGAGTTCCGCTTCATCAGCCTCGCTACGAGCTGGTTCCAACTCGCTGCCCGCCGGCGACCTCTCTTCGACTTGACGTCACCACCGTCCGCTTTGGCGAATTCTTCCGCATGGCGACGGGGCTGCCGCCACCCGCGCCGTACGACTACCAGCGGCGGTTGGCGGGCGATCGAAGCGCTGACGGCGCCATCCCAGCGAAGGCGCTGGCGATCAACGTGCCGACGGGTGCAGGCAAGACCGCGGCGGCCGTGCTGGCGTAGCTGTGGAACCGTTGCGGGCATCCCGATCCCGAGCACCGCAAGCGCTGGCCGCAGCGTCTCGTGTACGGTGAGCAACGTCTCGTGACCACACAACGAACGACGCTTGATTTGTAGAAATGCCGGCGCTTGTCTCCGAAGCGCAGATTCGCGCCGGCCGACAGTCGTTGGCGGAAATTGATTTCTACTGGCGTCTCTGGGAGGTTCCCGCATCTCTTGCAACCGTTGGTGCCCTTCAGGCAAGTGGTGAGCCTCTGACCGCCCCGCCGTCAGCTCGGAGGCGTGGCGTCTACCGGCTCATGCGCGTACGCCGCACCAGCATGGAGAAAGGGGAGCTCGTGTTTGGACCCGCGCAGGCGGTCTGGTGACTCGCTCGGTTTGTACAACTCCACTTCTCCCGCCTCAATGTGCGTGTTCCCCGCTTGGATTCCGACCCGCGTCAGTGGATGAGGTCCGCACATGACCGACACGTCGAACGAAGTGACGCAACTGTACCGCGATCTTCTCATGCGCCGCTCCGGCGCAGAACGCTTGGAGATGGGGTGCCGCATGTTCGATACGGCCCGGGCCTTCGTCCGAGCCAGCCTGGGCGATCCCTCCGGCACCGACCGCTCGCGCGAGATGACGGCGCGCCTTTTCCTTCGCACCTACGGGGCCGATTTCGACCCGATGATCCGGGACCGCATCGCAGCGTGGCTTCGCGATCCCGGGGGCGACGGCCGCCGTCGCGACGACGGCCGGTGAGGGTAGTCGGGGAGCGGTCATGCGGAACACCTACCTCGTCTGCTACGACATCTGCGAGGACAAGCGTCCGCGCTCACGTGAGCGCGGCCCCATTGAAGCAACAGCCGCCGAGGTCAGGTCGTCGCGCCGCTCTCACGCCTCGCGCCCGAACTTCACGACCGAGTGGACGCGGTCGTCCGAAACGAATCCTCACAACGTCGCGAGGGGCGGCACCGTGGCGAGCTGTCGCGCCAGCACGTGCGGATCGGACGTCGGAAGCGCGCACACCTTCTGCTCGCAGACGTAGTCCTCCATCACGTGGCACCAGTGGCACGTGGAGTAGCCGACGGAGAGCAGGACGGGTCGTTGCAGCCGCTTCGCCGTCTCAAACGCCTCGTCGCCCCAGGGGTACCAGTTCACCGGATTGTGGGCGTGCTGGAGGAGGTACGGGCTGGTCTCGAAGATGAGCCGGTTGGTGTACTGCGGCGAGCCGTCGGGACGGAGGTGTCGCGTATGGTCCAGCGTCGGAGGCGGGTCGCCGCGGCGCGACGCGCACGTGGTGACAGACGCGACGAGGAGCGCCACCGAAAAGACGCGGGCGTTCACTCACCCTCCCTGCGCCCGTTCGGCTCGTAGAGCAACGCCGCTGGAGAGACCGCGCCCACGGCACGCAGCAACTGCACCTGGGCGGCATCATAGGCGATGATCGCCGAGACGACGCTCGTGCGCGACTCGCTGAGCGCCGCGTCGGCGTCGAGCACCTCGAGACCGATGCCGACCCCGTCCTTGAATCGCACGTGGCTCAACTCTTCGGCCGCCTCGGCGGCCCGCACGCCCCGCAGCGCGGCCTCGATCTGCTCGGCAGCCGTCAGCACCCGATCACGCGCCTCGATCACCTCCGCCGCGATCTGCTGGTCGAGACGCTCCGTCACGAGACGGACCTGCTCGACCCGCGCCTGCGCCGTCTGCACCCGCCCGATCGAGGCGGGCGCGAGCCGCAACCCGATGAATCCCCCGTAGATCTGACGGTTGCCGAGATCGCCGAGACTCCGACCGATCGCGCTCTCCTCGAACGTCCCGTAGACGCTCGGACCGACGGCATCGGCCCACGTGGCGTTGCGGCGGCTCTCCGCGGCCTCGATGCGCCGGCGCTGCGCCGCGAGCTCGGCGCGGCCGCCGCGCGCGCGCTCGGTGAGCACCTGAAGGGGCTGCGTCGCGTCGATGAGCGTCCGCTGTCGGACCACATTCTCTCGCGGAACGAGCGTCACCGTCGGATCGAGCTTGAGCGTGAGGGCGAGCCGGAGCGAGGCGTCGCGGAGGCGGTTGTGCGCTTCCGCGAGCCGTACCTCGTCGGCGGCCGCGCGCGCGTCGGCGCGCAGCACGTCGACCTTGAGGCCGGCACCTTCGCTTTCGCGGTCGCGGCCGAGCCGGGCGAGCTCGCGAGACGCCGCGAGCGCCCGCTCGGCGATGCTGACGAGCGCCTGGCTCTCCTCGAGCCGGAAATAGCGTTGGGCGACGCTCGCGAGGACGTCCTGAGTCACCTGATCGGCATCGCTGCTCGCCGCCGCGAGGCCGCGGTGGGCCGCGATCGCCTCAAACAGTGCACGGCCGGGATTGAGGCTCACCTCCACCCCCCCGGCGGGCACCACCGTACTGAACGCGTGGCGCTCGAGGTCTCCGAACGACGCCTGGATCTCACCGTCAATACGCTTCGCGGTGAAGGAAGCGGTCGCCTGCGGGAGGAGCGCTCCCAGTGCCTCGTTGCGAACGCCCCGCGCCTCGGCGAGCCGCGCGCGGGCTTCGAGGAGGTCGAGGTTCCCCGCAGCGGCGATCGCGAGCGCGGTCTCGAGGTCGACGGGCAGCGCCTTGCCCTCCTCGATGAGCCGCATCTCGACCGGGGGAAGGGGGATCTCGACGTTCGACGTCGCGGCCGCGGCACCGACCTCGGCCGCGCCGGCCACGTGATCGGTCGCGACGTAGGCTGCGGCGGCACCCGTAGCAGCGGCGAGCACCGCGAGCGCGACCAGCACGCCCGTTCGGAAGCTCACGAGCCCCGCCCGGCGCGCGGCTGCTCGGGAGTGCGCGTCACTTGCACGGGCGTTCCGTCGACAACGGCCGACGCGGACGCGATCAGCGTCTCGCCGTCACCGAGGCCCTCGAGGATCTCGACGCGATGCTCGGCGGCGAAGCCGGTCTTCACCGCCCGGACGGCGGCGTGATCGCCGTCGACAACGAAGACGACCGTCTTCGCCTTCTCGACGCGCACCGCCTCCTCGGGAACCGTGAGCGCATCCGGATGCGTCTCGACGTCGATCACGAGGGTGCCGTACATGCCGGGAAGGAGCGCGCCGTCCGGATTGTCGAAGTCGACCTCGGTGTGCATCGTGCACGAGCTCGGATCGAGCGCGCCGGCAAAGCGCGTGATCTGCCCCGTGAAGCGTCGCCCTGGAGTCGCGGCGACCTCGAGCGTGGCCGGGAGGTCGCGACCGATGAACGGTACGTCCGGCTCGGGCACGTCGGTGAAGACCCGGACCTTGTCGACGCGAGCGACGATCACGACCGGCCGGACGTTGTTATTCGAGGTCGCCGCCTGCACGAGCGCGCCACGATCGACGTAGCGGCGGGTGACGACGCCGGCAAAGGGCGCCCGCAGCTCCGCGTAGCTCATGAGCGCGCGCAGCTCCGCGAGGCGCGCCTCCGCGCTCCCTATCCGCGCCGTGGCCAAGTCGACCGCGGCGACCGCCGTCGCGGAGCGGGCGGTCGACTGATCGAGGTCCTGCTCGGTGATCGCGTCCTTCGCGCGCAGATTGCGGCTGCGCGCGAGCTGCACCTTCTGCAACGCCGTCTCCGCGTTCGCCTTCGCGAGCTCCGCGCGGCGCTCGGCGAGCGCGCTCTCCGCCTGCGCGTACTGCTGCGCCATCTCCGGCATCTCGAGCGTCGCGAGTCGCTGGCCCTCCGCGACGCGGTCGCCGATGTCCACCGCGATCTCGGCGACGTACCCGGGGACCTTGGCGTAGATCGGCGCTTGCTCGTACGCCTCGATGCCGGCGGTGAGCGAGATCGTCCGCGCGATCGCGCGTCGCTCGGGCCGGATGACGGTGACCGGCACCGGCGGGGCCGCCTCGGGCTTCGCCTCTCCCGGGCGCGAGCACGCGGCGCCGACGAGCACGAGGAGCAGGACCACGAGCGCGCCACGGCCGCCGTGGCGTCCGGCGCTGACGGACGCCCTCGCGCTCATGACCGTTCCGTCCCGGCGCTCGCGGGCGCGGGCCCCGAGCGCTCCTTCAGCATCCGGTAGAGGATCGGGACGACGAAGAGCGTGAGCACGGTCGAGACGCCGAGCCCGCCGACGACAGCGCGCGCGAGCGGCACGTTCGCCTCGCTACCGTGTCCGAGACCGATCGCCATCGGCAGCAGGCCGAGGACCCCCGCGAGCGACGTCATCACGATCGGCCGGAAGCGGATGCGCGCCGCCTCGATCGCGGCGTCGGCGACCGGCCGGCCGCTCGCCCGCAGGCGGTTCGCGAACTCGACCAGGAGCACCGAGTTGGAGACGGCGATGCCGACCATGAAGATCACCCCCATGAAGGACTGCACGTTGAGCGTGCTGCCGGTGAGAAGCAGGATCGCGACGACGCCGATCAGGCCGAGCGGCACCGCGAACATGACGACGAACGGGTCGAGGAACGAGCGGAACTGTGCCACCATGATGAGGTAGACGAGCGCCGCCGCCAGCACGAAGCCGAAACCGAGGTCGGCGAACGACTCGCGCATGCTCTGCACCTCGCCGCGCACGGTGACGGCGTACCCGGCGGGCAGCGCGGCGCGGATCGGCGCGAGCTTCGCTTCCACGTCGGACGCCACGCCCCCGACGTCGCGCCCCACGACGTTGGCGTATAGGTCGATCACGCGGCCGATGTTCAAGTGGTTCACCTCGGTCGGGGCGGTGGCCTTCTCGAAGCTGGCCACGCTCTTCAGCAGCGCCTGCCGCGCTTCCTTCGGGGCCGCGCCGTCGCTCAGCCCGCGCACCGGCACCGGCCCGAGCCCGGTCGCGCCCGGGCCGGTGAGGGGAATGTTCTCGAGCGTCGCGAGCGACTGGATCGCCTCCTCGGAATACTGCGCGCCGAGGAAGTAGTGGTTGCCGTTGGACTGGTCGATCCAGAACGCGGGGTCGAAGTTGATCGACGAATTGAGGCTGGTGACGACGTTCTTCACGACCTGCGTCGGCGTGAGGCCGAGGTAGGCCGCCTTCGTGCGATCGACGTCGACCTTGATGGCGGGGTAGTCGAGGCGCTGCTGGACGCGCACGTCGACCGCAGCGGGGACCGTCGCCACCGCAGCGCGGATGCGCTCGGCGATCTCGGCGGCGACATCGAGCTTGTTGCCGGACACCTGGACGTCGATCGGCGACGGCAATCCGCCGTTCAACGCCGCCGTGACGATGCCGCCCGCGTGGAACGAGAACGCGACCCCCGGGAAGTGTGCCGGCAGCGTACGGCGCAGGAGGTCGGCGTATGCCTGGGACGAGCGGCGGCGCGAGGCGCTGAGCTGCACGTCGATGAAGGCGTCCTGCGGACCGGCGTTCGGGGTGTAGGCCGCCGGCCAATCGAGCAGCACGCCGGCGTTCGCGATCAGCATCGTGAGGTCGCTCGCCGGAATCGTCTCCTTGATCGCCTCCTCGATGCGCGCGACGAGGTCCTCGGTGCGCTCGATCCGCGTGCCGCTCGCGGCGCGGACGCGCACCGAGAACTGCCCGGCGTCGACCTCGGGAAAGAGATCCGTCCCCACGAAGCGCGCGAGCGCCAGCGACACGATGAACGCCGTGCCGACGCCCGCGAGCACGGGTCCGCGCCGCGTCATCGACCACGCGAGCCAGTGCCCGTAGCCGTCGCGGACGCGATCGAAGCGCCGCCCGACACCGGCAAGGAGGCGGTGAAGCGCGTCCGCGCCCTCATGGTCGTCGCCCCCCGTCCGCCGTCCGAGGAAGCGCGCGCAGTAGACCGGCACGACGGTCATCGCGACCAGGTAGGAGGCGCCGATCGAGAACGCCACCGCGAGCGCGAGCGGCGTGAACAGGAAGCGGCCGATCCCGGTGAGAAAGACCACCGGGAAGAACACGACGATCGTCGTGACGGTCGCGGCGAGGACGGGCATCGATACCTCGGCGGCGGCGGCGAGCGCCGCCGTCGCGAGTGGCGTCCCCTGCGCCAGGTGGCGATCGGTGTTCTCCAGCACCACGATGGCGTCGTCGACGAGGCGGCCGACCGCGAGCGCAAGGCCGCCGAGCGTCATGGCGTCGATCGAGTTGCCGGTGAAGTAGAGGCCGACGAAGGCGGCGAGGATCGAGAGCGGGATCGCCGCCGCCGTCATGAGCGTCGAGCGCAGGTCACCGATGAAGAGGAGGATCATCAGTGCCGCGAGCCCCGCACCGAGCCCTCCTTCCTCGGCGAGGCTGCGGATGGCGCGCCGTACGTAGATCGACTGGTCCATCACCACGTCGAGGTTGATCCCCTTGGGGAGGCGCTCGAGAATCGACGCCAGCGCGCCGCGAATGCCGTCGACCACGGCGATCGTGTTGGCGCCGGGCTGGCGGTAGATCGGGATGTACACCTGCCGCTTGCCCGTCATGTCGGGCGGCGCGCTGATGCGCACGATGTTGCTCTGGATCTGGTGCGAGTCCTTGACCTCACCGACGTCACGGATGAGGACGGGCGTGCCATCTTCGATGCGGATCGGAAACGCGTTCATCTCGTCGACGTGCGCCGGCATGCCGTTGGTGATGACCTGATAGTCGACGTCGCCGAGCTTCGCGGTGCCGGTGGGGATGAGCGTGCTGAAGCTGCGGAGCGTCTGCACGACGTCCATGGGGGAGAGGCCGCGCGCCTCGAGCTTGTCGCGGTCGACGTAGGCGAGAATGCGGCGCAGCTTGCCACCGTAGACCGCAGGCGCGATCACGCCCGAGATGCCCTGGAGGCGATTGCGCAGGTCGAAGTAGGCGACGTCGTAGAGCTTGGTCTCGTCGAACTGCGAACTCGAGACCGTAATGAGGGCGAGCGGGACCGTCGCCGTCGGGTCGAAGGGCATGATCATCGGTGGGATCGTCCCCGGCGGGAGATAGAAGAGATCCGACATCGCGTACGAGCTCACCTGCGCGATCGCGGACGCGGGGTCGATGCCCTCGTTAAAGAAGTCCTTCACGATCGAGACGCCGATCATGGAGCGCGACTCCTGGCGGGCGATGCCGGCCGACTGGCCGGTCCAGCGCTCGAGCCGGGTGGTGATGTCCTTCTCCATCACCTCGGCCGGCATCCCCGGGTAGAAGGTCACGATCTGCACCGCCGGCGTCTGGAACTGCGGCAGGATGTCGACGGGCATGCGGACGAGGCAGGTGACGCCCAACACCACGACGGCCAGAACGCCGACGATGATCGTGTAGGGGTTGTCCAACGCGAACCGAACGAGCTTCACGCGAGTCCCATCGTCGGGTAGCGCATCTATTCATTCAGACGGAGGCCGGGGGCGAGATGTTCCCGTTGATTGCCAAGGTGGGGAACATTCCCGCACCCACCTCCGTCGTATAGGGTGGAAAACACCGTGACCCGCGAGGAGTTCGCAACCCTGGCTGTTGGTTACCTGCCCGACGTCACCGCGTACGCGCGGCGGCTGACGCGCACTCGATCGGACGCGGATGACCTCGTGCAGGACACCTATGACCGCGCGTTCGGTCATTGGCACGAGCTCCGCGACTTGCGGTCGTGCCGCGCCTGGCTCCTTCGGATCGCCCGCAACCTTCTGACCGACCACGCCCGGAGCGTCGCGGCACGGCCCGAGCTCTGGCTCGTCGCGGGGACCGACTCGTCGGAGATCCAGCCCACGGTGTCGGCGGAGAGCGTCGAGCGCCTGGACGCACGGCAGCTCGAGGCAGCGCTGACGCAGCTTCCGGACGAGCAGCGCGAAACGGTGCTGCTGTGCGACTTGTGGGGATTCGCATACGGCGAGATCGCGGAAATCATGGGTTGCCCTCTCGGCACCGTTCAATCGCGGATCGCCCGCGGCCGCGCGGCGCTCGTCGCGTTGCTCGCAGCCGAGACTGCCGCGCACGGAAGGCGTCGCGGATCGTGATGCAGTGCCACGAGCTCACAGAGCGATTGTCACCCTATCTCGACGATGCGCCGTCGCTCGCGGCGGAGCGCGCCGACCTGGAAGCGCATTTGGCCGCGTGCGCGGAGTGTAGCGACCGTCTGGAATCGCTCCGCGCGCTGAAGCACGCGATCGCGCGGCTGCCATCGCGGGAGGAACCTCCGGGAGCCGTTCGAGCACACGTGGAAGCGTTGCCGCTTTGGAAGCCCCGGCACGGTCGACGTCGCACGACACTCCTCGCGGCAGCGGCTGCGGTGGTGCTCGTCATTACGGGCGTCGCGATTCGCCGCGATCATCGCACCGCGCGCCTCGCCGATGACCTCGTGGCCGATCACCTGAGCTCGGTGCCCGAGGTACGGCCCGCGGAGATCGCGTCTAATGATCGTGACGCGATCATGCGATTCTTCGCCGAGCACGTCCCGTTTGCCGCGGTAGTTCCGAACGTCCCCGGTGCCGAGCTTCTCGGCGCGCGTCTGTGCCGGATCGAGGGCAGACGCGTCGAGCTCCTCTTCTACCGGCGAGAGAACCGTACGCTCTCGCTCTTCGTCAGCGACAGCCCGGTCACGACCGGTAGTTGCTCAGAGGCGCGCGGCCTTCACGTCTGTAGCCGCCCGGCGGGTGGTCTTGCCCTATTGCTCGTGGGCGAGTTGCCCGCGGGCGAGCTGCGTCGCCTCTTGAACGAAAGCGTGCTGTAAACTCTCCCGGCGCCTCTCTCCGCTCACTCACCCGCTCTTCGCAGATCAGCCAACGATTGCCTCGCCGCCTTGCCAGCACCGGATACTGTTCGTGCTTGGGGAACATATTCGGGATCGGCTCCGTCTATTTCAGTGAAGAGACAAGATGAATCCGTGCCGATCTCACCACCCGATCGGCTTGGCAGAAGTCGGAGGTCGGATATTCCGGGTGTCGCCGAGGCGCTCTATCGCGATCCCAATCCGCAGGACGGTGGCGACGCGTCCCAACTCACCCGCGTCCATCCCGACTGGCATCTCGGGCATCCGCGCGCCGACGATCTGCTGCTGGTCGCCGCACCCGGCTACGTGCTCGCCGAGGACGGTGGCGACGAGGTGCGGCCCAAGGGCAATCACGGCGCGCCCGGGGCGCGACGTGCCGGTCGTCGCGATCGGCGGGGGGGTGTACACGCCGTCGATCGCTGCGACGACGTCACCGCCGCCGATGCGCGGGGCCGCACGCTTTCCGGGCTGTGCGCCGGGATGAGCGCCGATGATGGTGAACGGCGTTAACGAATCCGTAACATGGCCGTCACGCGATGCGCATGATAACGTTCGATAAACAGGCGACGGCAGTGTCGAATGCAGGTGACGCGGGTGTGTTTCGCCCGACATCGATGGGTCAAGAAAAAAAGAAGATTCTCGTCGTCGAGGACGAGAAGGATATCCGCGAGCTGGTACGGTACAACCTCGAGCAGGAGGGTTTCAGCGTGCTCGAGGCTGAGGAGGGCGAGTTGGCGTTGGCGCTCGTGCAGCGCGAACGCCCGGCACTGGTGATTCTCGACATCATGCTCCCCGGCATGTCCGGCCTCGACATCTGCCGCGCCATTCGACAGGGCGAGGAGACGTCGCGGCTGCCGATCCTGATGCTCACCGCCAAAGCGGCCGAGGTCGACAAGGTCGTCGGCCTGGAGATGGGCGCCGACGACTATGTCACCAAACCCTTCAGCCCGCGCGAGCTGCTCGCGCGCGTGAAGGCCGTGTTGCGGCGCGCGCTCGGACCGGAGCTCGAGCGGCCGCACGAGGTGTATCGCCGCGGCCGCTTGCGTATAGATTTCGACACCTACCAGGTGTCTCTCGACGACCGTGAGGTCGAGCTCAGCCTGCGCGAGTTCGAGCTGCTCGCGTTTTTCGTTCGCCATCCCAATCGCGTCTTCGAGCGTGCCCAGCTTCTCGACATGGTCTGGGGTCGGGATACGTACGTCGAGCCCCGCACCGTGGACGTCCACGTCCGGCGCCTGCGCATGCGCATCGAGCGCGACGACGCCCGTCCGGAGCTGATCGTGACCCTGCGCGGTGTCGGCTACAAGTTCAACGATGCCGCGCTCGACGCCTAGGCTCGTCGTCTACCTGCTCGTTCCATACCTGATCACGGTGCTGCCGCTGTTGGGGATGGGGTACCTAGTCATGCGTCACGCGGTCGAGTCGGCTGCAGTCGAGGTCGCGGGTGCGGCGGGGCTCCAACAAGCCCGCAGCATCGCGGCACACGTCCCACGGGACCTGTCCGCGGCGGCGCTGGAGGCACGCTGCCGAGACGAGGTGCGCGGCAGCGCGACGCGGCTCACGATCATCGCCGCTTCGGGCGACGTCCTCTGCGACAGCGAGGCCGATCCCGATCGCATGGTGAATCACCTCGACCGGCCCGAGGTGCAGGCGGCGCTCGCGACCGGCGTGGGAGTCGACCGCCGGAAGAGCGCGACCGTGCATCATCCGCTCCTCTACGCCGCCATCCGAGCCGGCGAGGGCCGCAACGCGCGCATCGTGCGGGTCGCCATTCCGGCGGAATTCGTTGCCCGCCCCGATCGACAGCTGGCGACGATCGCGTTGCTCGGCGTCATCGGGACGCTGCTCCTGGCCTTTCTCCCCGCGCTCTACGCCGCCAACCGGATCGGGGGACGGCTCGAGCGCATGGTCGAGTTCTCGCGTGGTGTCGCGACCGGCGACTTCTCGACGAAGCTGGCGGTCACGCAACGCGACCTGCTCGGCATCCTCGCGGCCAATCTGAACCACATGAGCAGCCGGTTGCAGGGGTCGTTTCTCGAGCTTCGCGCGGAAGGCGAGAAGGTCGGCGGCATCTTGCGGGCGATGGTCGAGGGCGTGGTCGTGGTGTCCGTCACCGGCCAAGTCGTCCTCATCAATCAACGTGCGGAGGCGATTTTCGGGCTGGAGAGCGGCCCCGACTACCGTGGTCGGCATCTTCTCGAGATGTGCCGCGACCCCGAGCTGCAGCAGCTGCTGCGGTCATTGCCGGCTTGGAACAAGGCCGAGCCGGCCGCCTGCGAGATTGCACTCGTGGACGCGGATCGCCGCTTTCTTGCCGTCAGCGTATCGCCGATTCGCGACGCGACCTCGGGACCCCCGACGGCCTTCGTGATGGTGTTCCACGACATCACGGATCTGAAGAAGCTCGAGACGATGCGGCGTGATTTCGTCGCCAACGTCTCGCACGAGCTGCGGACGCCGCTCACGGCGATTCGGGGATACGCCGAGACGTTGCTGGCGGGTGCGCTCGAGGATCGCGAACGCGCCCGCCAGTTCCTGTCGGTCATCGATCGACATTCGGAACGTCTGAGTCGTCTGATCGACGATCTCTTGACGCTCTCCGACCTCGAGCTCGGCAAGACGGCCCTCAAGAAGGAAGCGGTTCATCTCGAGACCCTCGTCGAGGAGGTGGTCGAGGTGCTGCGTGACAAGGCGCGGCGCGGCGGAGTCGGGCTGGTGACGCACCTCCCCCCCGAGCTGCCGCTCGTGCTCGGCGATGCTGACCGATTGCAGCAGGTCCTCATCAACCTGACCGACAACGCGATCAAGTACAGCGCCAACGGCGGGACGGTACGGATCAGCGCCGACGCGGTGCTCGACGGTCCGAACCCGATGGTCGAGCTCGCCGTGCAGGACCACGGCATCGGGATTCCGACCAGCGATCTGCCGCGGCTCACCGAGCGTTTCTATCGCGTCGATAAGGCGCGTTCGCGCGAGCTCGGCGGCACCGGCCTCGGGCTCGCGATCGTGAAGCACATCGTGCAGGCGCACGGCGGCAAGCTCGAGATCCGCAGTACATTGAACGTCGGGACGGTCGTGAAATTTTCGGTTCCGAGCTGGTCGCGCCAGAGCGAAGCGGCTTCCTCCTGAGCGGCGCCGATCAACGCCGCGCACCGTGAACCCGTGATTCCGTTGCCGGGGCTCGAGCAGATCGCCTGCCGCAGTACCGTGGTGGGGAGGGCGTTACCGAACGATGACGAGAAATCCACGGGTCTGTAACCGTTCCGTAACGCGTCCTCGCAACAGGGATTATACGCTTGCGTAACCTTCTCGTAACTTCCGGACTTCATACATTGCTCACGTGGCGTTTTTCACCCTGACACCAACGAACGTTTAGGTGAGGAGGACAGCTATGCGAAAGCGTGTACTGGCGATCGCCGCCGTCACCGCGACGCTGTTAAGCGCGGGTATCGGTTGGGCGAGAGACTTGGGCGAGATCCTCGTCGAGAAGGGGCTGATCACACCGGAAGAGCTGCGCCAGGCTCGCGAGGAGGACAAGCAGAAGGCCGCGGCCGAGGAGTCCCGACGCGACATGCTGGCCGCGAAACTCCCGAAGTACAAAGAAGGCACCGGGTTTGTCTTCGTGAGCCCGGACAACCGCTGGGAGCTCGATATGGGCGGCCGGCTGCAGGTTCGCCATACATTCAGCGACGTCGACGACGCGTTCGTGAATTCCGCGAAGCGTTCGAAAGATAGCCAGACCTTCGACGTTCCGCGTGCTCGCTTGTGGTGGAAGGGGCGAGCGTTCTTCCCGGGCCTCAAGTACGAGGTCCAGATTGACGTCGCGAGCACCGGCAGCGGAGATGTGCTGCGCGATGGGATCCTCGAGTACGAGCTCCTCGACGACAACTGGCTTTCGATCAAGGGAGGCCAGATGAAGACGCCGTTCTGCCGCCAAGAGATCACGTCGTCCGGCAGGCAGGAGTTCGTCGATCGGTCCGTTGCCTGCCAGGCCCTCCGCTTCGAGCGCGACAAGGGCGTCCAACTCTTCGGCACGCCGATGAACTCGCTGGTCGAATACTACGTCGGTGCGTACAACGGGACGGGGAGGAACAACTCGCTCAACCCGGATACTCACCTCCTGTACATCGGGCGCCTGGCGACCAACCCGCTTGGTCCCGTGCCGTACTCCGAAGCCGATCTCGAGAACACGTCTACGCCCCGCTTCGCGGTCGGGACGAGCTTTGGGTACAAGAAGTACCGCGCCGACGAGTTCACGACCGCCGCGACCACGACGGCGGATCCCAACAATCCTGGCGGGAAGATCATCACCGCGGGCGGCGGAGCGACGACGCGGGTACCTCCAGTCCTCGGTACCATCCAGCCCTTCTATAACTCGCTCGCAAACCTGAACGACGTGAGCGCGGAAGTCAGAAATTTCGAGACCGACTTCACCCTGCGTTGGTTGGGTCTGAGCGTCACAGGCGAGTACTTTCGCGCGTTCATATCCAATGACGAGCGCAACATTGCGGTGGAGACGGCGAAGCCGTTCAGTCTCCCGTCACACCATTTCGATGCCTGGGGCTACTATGCACAGGTTGGGTACTTCGTCATCCCCAGCAAGCTCCAACTAGCGTTCCGCTATTCCAAACTCACGCCGAACGACAAGGCGACCGTCACACGCTCGGACGGCAGCGCGGAGACTCCGCGGCAGACTGAGATTCTCGGCGCGCTGAGCTATTATTTCGCTGCGCACAACCTGAAGCTGCAGACCGACTTCGGACCCATCACGTCTGACGGCGTCAAGAACGCGGCCGGCAAGATCGACGATCGACAGGATTGGCGAGTGCGTACCCAGGCGCAGCTCATTTTCTGAACCAGGACTCATTGCATCGAGGGAAGTCCGTCCCCACTAGCCGTTGAGACCGGAAGCTCGCAGTCTGAGCGGTCCGGACGAAAGGAGGCCGCGATGCGAATGGTACGAGGAGGGTTAGCCGCCCTTTTGCTCGGGCTTGTCTTCTGCGGTAACGCCGCCGCGCAAATGCAGCTGAATGGCGCCGGAGCGACGTTCCCGTACCCTATGTATTCCAAATGGTTCAATCTCTACATCCAGGTGGACCCCGACACACGCTTCAACTATCAATCGATCGGGAGCGGCGGTGGCATCAAGCAGATCACCGAGCAGACCGTGGACTTTGGCGCCACCGATGGTCCCATGAGCGACGAGCAGCTGCGGGCGGCGCCGGGTCGCATCCTGCATTTTCCGACGGTCATGGGAGCGGTGGTCGTGACCTACAACGCCGAGGGGATCGCGACCGGACTGAAACTCACTCCCGAGGCGATCGCCGGCATCTTCCTCGGGAAGATCACGAAGTGGAACGACCCCGCGCTTGCGGCGACGAACCCCGGCGTCACACTGCCGCCGCGCGACATCGTCGTCGTCCACCGTTCGGACGGCAGCGGCACCTCGTACATCTTCACCGACTACTTGAGCAAGGTGAGTCGCGAGTGGAACAACAAGGTGGGGAAGGGGACCTCGGTCAACTGGCCGGTCGGTCTCGGTGGCAAAGGTAACGAGGGTGTCACCGGTCTCGTCAAGCAGACGCCGTTCTCGCTGGGATACGTCGAGCTGATCTACGCGCAGTCCAACAGCCTGCCGTTCGCCGACGTGAAGAACAAGACGGGTGCCTTCGTGAGCCCCTCACTCGAGTCGGTGACCGCCGCCGCGGCGGCGTTCGCCGACACGATGCCCGACGACTTCCGTGTCTCCATCACCGATGCGCCGGGAGCGAACGCCTACCCGATCTCCGGCATGACGTGGCTGCTCGTCTACGAAAAGCAGAAGGATGCCGAGAAGGGGAAGAAGCTCGTCCGCTTCCTCGATTGGATGATGCACGACGGCCAGCAGCACGCGGCAGTGCTCCACTACGCTCCGCTCCCGGCGCAGGTCCTAGCCAAGGAGGCGGTGGCGCTGCGCGCGGTCACCGGACCGGACGGCGCGCCGCTCGCGGGACACTGATGTGGACGGCGCGCACGAGCGCGTGACCGAATCCGCACACCGGACCCACCCGCCGGGCGCCCGAGAGATGGACAGCGAATCGCTCGAGGCCCCGTGGATGGCCGCGCGCCCCACGGTGCGCTCGACGGTCCCTCGACGACGCAACGTCGGCGACCGGGTCTTCCGACTACTGACGGCGTCGTTCGGGCTGACATTGCTCCTCGTGGTGGCGTCGATCTTCCTCGTCCTCTGCTACCAATCGCGGGATGCCGTCCGCACGTTCCGCTGGGCGTTCCTTACGACCTCGGTGTGGGACCCGGTGGCGCGCGAGTTCGGTGCGCTGCCGTTGATCTACGGGACGATCGTCTCCTCGCTGTTGGCGCTCGCGCAAGCGATTCCGCTGAGCGTGGGGACGGCGCTCTTCTTGAGCGAGTTGGCACCGTCGTGGGTGCGGGCGCCGGTGTCGTTTCTCGTCGAGCTCCTCGCGACGATCCCGAGCGTCGTCTACGGCCTCTGGGGCATCTTCGTCCTTGTGCCGTGGATGCGCAGCTACATCGGCCCGGCGCTCTCCGGTACGCTCGGATTCCTGCCGATGTTCTCGGGACCCAACTATGGGGTCGGAATGCTCACCGCCTCGATGATTCTAGCGGTGATGATCGTGCCGTACATCACCTCGGTCGCGCACGAGGTGTTTCAGGCGGTGCCCGCGGCGCAGCGCGAGGCGGCGCTCGCGCTCGGCGCCACCCGCTGGGAGATGATCCGCCTCGCGGTGCTGCCCTACGGGCGGACGGGTGTGATCGGCGCCGTGATGCTCGGCCTCGGGCGGGCGATCGGCGAGACCATGGCGGTCACGATGGTAATCGGCAATCGCGCCGACGTCTCGCTCTCGGTCTTTGCACCGGCAAGCACGATGGCGAGCGTCATCGCCAACGAGTTTACCGAGGCGACCTACGATCTCTACCTCCAGGCGTTGGTCGAGGTGGGTCTGGTACTTCTCGTCGTCACCGTCGTCGTCAACGTCTTGGCGCGGCTCCTGGTGTGGCGCGTCGCCGCCCCCGCCGGTGGAGGGCACTGATGCGTGCGACGCGACGCCGCATCGTCGATCGCGTCGCGCGCGCGCTGACGCTCGCGTGCACCGCCGCGGTGCTGGCGCCGCTCGTCCTGATCATCGGCTATCTGCTCGCCAAGGGTGTGACCTCCATCAATCTCGACTTCTTCACCCAGCTCCCGAAACCGGTCGGGGAGTCGGGCGGGGGCATGGCGAACGCGATCGTCGGCACGCTCGTTCTCATCGGGCTGGCGTGCGCCCTCGGGCTGCCGATCGGCTTCGGGACCGGAGTGTTTCTCGCCGAGTACGCGCACAGCCGGCTCGTACCGACCATTCGCTTTTGCGCCGACGTCCTCAACGGGGTACCCTCGATCGTGATCGGCATCTACGCCTACACCCTGATCGTCCTGCCGACGAAGAGCTTCTCGGCGTATGCCGGTGGCTTCGCGCTCGCCGTCATCATGCTGCCCATCGTGGCGCGCACGACCGAGGAGATGCTGCGACTCGTGCCGGCCAACTTGCGCGAGGCGTCGCTCGCCCTCGGCGTCCCGGCGTGGCGGACGACGATGCGTGTGATCATCCGGACGGCGCGCGGCGGCATCATCACCGGCTGCATGCTCGCGATCGCACGCGTCGCGGGCGAGACAGCCCCGCTCCTCTTCACGGCGTTCGGCAATCAGTTCTGGCATCACGGTCTCGGGGGCCCGATTTCGTCCCTGCCGGTGCAGATCTACACTTACGCGATCTCGCCCTTCGACGACTGGCACCGTCAGGCATGGGCGGGCGCGCTGGTGTTGCTCACACTGATCTCGGCGACGAGCCTGAGTGTCCGGCTGCTGACACGCGGGCGCTTCCGGACGGTGCGATGACGTCGACGACGCGGACGAAGCTCGAGGTGCGGCAGCTCGACGCGTGGTTCGGCACGACGCAGGCCCTCCACGACATCGGTCTCGCGATCCCGGAGCGCGCCGCGACCGCGATCATCGGGCCCTCCGGCTGCGGGAAGTCGACGCTCATCCGCTGCCTCAATCGCATGCACGAGATCGTTCCCGGCGCGCGTGTGAGCGGCCAGGTGCTTCTCGACGGCGAGGATATCTATCGGCCCGGTGTCGATCCCGTCCAGGTACGCGCGCGGGTCGGCATGGTGTTTCAGCGCCCGAATCCCTTTCCGACGATGTCGATCTACGACAACGCCGCGGCCGGTCTGCTCCTCAGCGGCGGGCGGCGCTCGCGCGCCGATCTCGACGCCGCCGTCGAGCACAGCCTGCGGCAGGCCGCGCTCTGGGACGAGGTGGAAGACTCACTCGACGCTTCGGGTGTGAGTATCTCGGGCGGACAGCAGCAGCGCCTCTGCATCGCGCGCGCGCTCGCCGTCGAGCCCGAGGTCATTCTCATGGACGAGCCGTGCTCGGCCCTCGATCCCATCGCCACCACCAAGATCGAGGCGCTGATTCACGAACTGAAGGCGCAGTACACGATCGTGATCGTCACGCACAGCATGCAGCAGGCGGCGCGCGTGTCCGACTACACGGTCTTCATGTATCTCGGCAAGCTCATCGAGTTCGGGTCGACCGAGCGGCTGTTCACCACACCGCAAAAGAAAGAGACCGAAGACTACATCACCGGACGCTTCGGCTGAGGAGAATGGCGATGGAAGCGCGCCAGCATACCGACCGACACTACGACGCGGAGCTCAAAGAGCTGAATCTCAAGATCCTCGAGATGGGCGGGCTCGTGGAGAAGCAGATCGAGCACGCGATCACGGGGCTCGTCCAGCGCAACGACGACGTCTGCCGGACGACGATCGAGCGCGATCGCACCGTGAACCGCATGGACGTCGAGATCGACGATCTCTGCATCCGCCTGCTCGCGCTCCACCAGCCGGCCGCGAAGGATCTGCGGCTGATCACCACCGGTCTCAAAATCACCACGGACTTGGAGCGCATCGGTGACATCGCCGCCAACATCTGCGAGCGCGCCCTCGAGTTGAACAAGGAGCCGCAGCTCAAGCCGTTCATCGACATCCCGCGTATGGCGGAGATCGCGCAGACGATGCTGCGGCAGAGCCTTGACGCATTCGTGAACGAAAACGTGGACTTGGCGCTCAGCGTCTGCCGCGACGACGACACGATCGATCAGCTCACGGGGCAGCTCTTCCGCGAGCTGATCTCGTACATGGTGGAGGCGCCGCAGACGATCACGCGCGCCATCCGCCTGCTCTTCATCGCCAAGTACCTCGAACGTATCGCCGACCACGCGACGAACATCGCCGAGATGATCGTCTTCACCGTGAAGGGGAAGAGCATCCGGCACCTCGACGAGGTCCCGGGCTCGGTGTAACGCGCGCGCGGAGTCAAGGCGCGGGCGGCGAAGTGGCGCGCGCGTTCGCGGCCGTGATCTGTGGTGCGTCGATCGTGCCGGCGATGGCGATCGGAAGGATCAACGTTCGGTCCTGATCGCGGAGCGTGGCGAGCGCCGGCTTGGCATCGACGAGCACCGTGACGAGCGATGCCGGCATGCGCACCGTCCCGTCACCGCGAAGATCCCGTGCGGCGCTGATCTCGAGGCTGGCGCCGGCGACGAGATCGGCACTCGTGACGTAGAGCCGCGGTACGCGCCAGCCTTGCGGGTCGGAGGCCGCGGAGACGCGCAGCTCGTCGAACGCGAGGTCGGGGCCGGCGAGCTGTGGCGAGGTCGCAGCGTGCACCTCGGCGGTCTCGATCCCGGCGAGGAGGCCCGGCAGCGGGTTCCACCCGACGGCCCGACCATCGCGCACGAGTGTGCGGATGGCGAACGCCGGCGCGCGCAGCGTGCCGGTCACTTTCAGGTCCAGATCAGCCGTCCCGCTGAGACGACCCTGCACGTACGGCAGCGCCGCCACCGTCAGCTGTCGTCCCGCGATCGTCAGCGAGATCGACCCGGTGTCGTCGAGCGCGAGCGCGCCCTCCGCATGCACCGCGCCGCTGGCGATCGCGGCGTCGAGCGATAGGTGGAGACGGCCGTCGACCGGTGTCGTCGTGCCGGCGAGGTGATCGAAATGCAGCGGTGGTGCGTCGGGAACGTCGACGACGAGCGTGCCCTCGACGACCTCGAGCGGCGTCGTCCCGATCACCGCGGCGACCGCGTTGTGGTGGCCTCCGGCGCGGACGCCGCCGCGCATGATCGGCGTCTCCGGGCCGAGGTGAACCACCAAACCGATCACACGCAGCAGACTCACCGCCGGCGCACGCGCGGTGAGCGAGGCGAGCGGAACCACGAGCGCGATGCCGTCCGCCGTCGTCACATCGGCGTCGCCGATACGGACGTCATGGAGGCGGAGCTCGAGGCTCACGAGATCGCGGGCGAGGGCGAGATCCATCCGTCCAATCGCGACCGGCTCGCCGAGCGCGACGCTGGCGCGGCGCGCGAGCTCGGTGCGCGCGCGCCCGACGAGCATGCCGATCGCACCGTACGCGAGCGCTGCGCTCGTCACGATGACGCTTGCCGCGATCGCCCACCGCGACACGCGCCGGCGCTTCGCGCCGACGGTTGTGACCGGGATGGCGGCGCGCGCTACGACGGCGCCGTCGTCCGGCGGGAGCGCGGCCGCGACGACATCGGCGCACGCATCACACGAGGCGACGTGATGCTCGATCGACGTGCGCTCGGTGGCGTCGCTACGACCCTCGATCCAGGTGCCGAGGTCATCGGCGCTCGGACAGTGGCGATTCGGGAGTTCGCCGATCATGGTGTCTCCTCGACGCTGCGCCGCAGGCGCTCGAGGATCCGGCTCTTCCGCACGTACGCGGCGTTGGCGGTGACGCCGAGCGCCGCCGCGACCGCCGGCAACGAGGCGCCGCGCAGCAGGTGCAGTTCCACGAGCAAGCGGTCTTTCGGGCCGAGGCTCGCGATCGCGCTGGCGAGTCGCGCTGCCACTTCGGAGCCTTGGAGGCCGAGCTCCGGGTCGCCGCCGGCGCTGCGCAGGGTGCGCCGCAGGTTCGTCATCGCCGGCCCGTCGTCGTCGAGAGACACGAGGCGCCGATCGCGACGCAGCACGTCGATCACGAGACGCACCGCGACGACGCGCAGCCAGCCGGCGAAGGAGCAGCCGTTCCGCCCCTCGAAGTGCCGGAGCCGGCGGTTGTCGTCGTGGAGGAGCGCGAGGAACACCTCGTGCGTGAGGTCGTCGGCGAGATCGATGCGGCCACGGCAGCGGAGTGCGAGATAGCGACTGATCGCCGCGTGCACCACCGGCGCGTACGTCTCGAACAGGCGGTCGCGTGCGTCGGGCGCGCCCGCGAGCACCGCGGCGACGAGCGGATCCGCGGCTCCGGGTCGGCCGGTGGCGGTCTGATCAGCCATACGGGCCGGTGGCCGCTCGATCGTAAGATGCGGCGTCGTCCGCCGTCTTGGCACCATGCCTTCCGCGCTTGCCGTCATGCTTCTCATCATCGTCGGGTCGGGGATCGTCGTTGCGGCGTACCACCTGGGGCGGCGCACCGGCATGCGTCAGACGATTCCCTGGCGGCCGATCTTTCAACTGGTCGAGCATCGTACACACTGCCTCGGGCAGGACCATATTCGTGTCCAGGGCGAACTCGGGCCGCTGCTTGGCGTCCCCGCCTGGGCATGGAGCGAGCTCTTCGCGTTGCGCCGACCGCTCGCGCGGCGATCGGGTACGGCGCTCCGGACGGCGCAATGACGGGCGTGCTGTTCGTGGCGGGGGCGTGCGTCGTCACCGTGCTCGCCCGGGCCGCGTTCTGCCACGGCCGTCGCCTCGGTACCAGCCGACTGCCTCCCGGGCTCGGCGCCGAGCTGCGTGCGCACAAGCTCGAATGTCTGGGCGAGCCCGCGGAGCGCGTTGACCTCGAGCTCCGGCTGCTGCTCGGTGAGGCACCGTCGGAGCGGGGCGCGGTGATGAGGCTCGTCGGCACGATCCGACATTGGCTCGCACCCGCCGCATCCGTCTTCAAGCGGACAGGAACAGCCGCTCGACGATCGTGACCGCGCGGCGATTGGCGGCGACGACGTCGGGCGCGGCGTCACCCCCGAGGCTGCGGTTGCCGTCCGCGAAGGCATCGCACCAGCGACCGATGAGAGCGTCGTCGATCTCGAGGTGGAAGAGGAGTCCGTAGACGCGCCGCCCGAGACGAAAGGCTTGCACCGGATATTGCGCACTCGAGGCAAGCGCGACGGCGCCAAGGGGCAGCGGAAAGGCGTCGCGGTGCCACTCGAGGGCGGCGAACGGGGTGACATCGGCGAAGAGCGGGTCGCGGGCGGCCTCGGCCGTCGGGTGGATGCGGTACCACCCGACCTCCGGCACCGGACCGGGCGCCACGGGCGCGCCGGCGACGGCGGCGATCAGCTGTGACCCGAGACAGACCCCGAGGGTGGGTGTATCGGAGGCGAGCGCTTGCGCGACGAGCGCGCGTTCGTCGCGCAACCATGGATGCAGATCGTCCTCGCCGACGCTCATCGGCCCACCCATGACGATCAAGCCGTCGTAGGGCGCGAGCGTCGCCGGGCAGCGCTCGCCGGCGAACGAACGAACGGTCTCGAGGCGCGCGCCGCCGCGACCGAGCGCGTCGGCGAAGGCACCCAGGTGTTCGAGTGGATGGTGCTGGAGCACGAGGACGCGGGGTGCGGGCATCGCGTTCTTTCAGCATGCGACGTACGCGGCCGCAAGCATGCACCAGCGTCGCTTGAGCGCCGGTCGATCGTCACGTAGGATCAGCCCAACGCGTCCGCCCCGCCCATGGCGTCACTCGGCGCCCCCTGATCCAAGGAGACTGTCGTGACCACC
This sequence comes from Deltaproteobacteria bacterium, assembly GCA_016200545.1. Taxonomy (GTDB): domain Bacteria; phylum Desulfobacterota; class Binatia; order UTPRO1; family UTPRO1; genus DP-19. Next base: position 51,524 of record JACQEO010000033.1, read on the forward strand.
GCCCTCACGAAGGTTCGCGTCCTCGATCTCTCGCGCCAGCTCCCCGGACCCTTCTGCGCCATGATGCTCGGCGACCTCGGCGCCGACGTGCTCACCATCGCGGCGCCGAACGATCCGCTGGGCGTCGGAATCCCGCTCCTGGCGCGCAACAAGCGCCACATGACCCTGAACCTCAAGTCGGAGGCTGGGCGCGCCGTGTTCGCAAAGCTGGTCGCCGGCGCCGACGTGATCCTCGAGGGATTCCGCCCGGGCGTCACCGCCAAGCTCGGCATTGACTACCCCAGTCTCGCGGCGAAACATCCGCATGTCATCTACTGCTCCATCTCCGGTTACGGGCAGGACGGTCCCTACCGCGACAAGGTCGGGCACGACCTCAACTACATCGGCTATGCGGGCGTCGCCGGTGTGACCGGCGTCGCCGCAGGACCGCCGATCATCCCGGGCGTGCAGATCGCCGACATCGGCGGCGGCACCCTGATGGCCGTGATCGGGATTCTCGCGGCGCTGCTCGCGCGCGACCACACCGGCCGCGGTCAGCTCGTCGACATCGCCATGCTCGACGGCGCCTTCACGTGGAACGTCTTCCACGTCCTCATGCACCTGATCGGACAAAGCACCGCGCGCGGCGCGACCCGTCTCACCGGACGCTATGCGTGCTACGCGATCTACGAGACCGCCGACGGCAAGTACGTCACCGTCGGCGCGCTCGAGGGTCACTTCTGGCAAAACCTCTGCGAGCACTTCGGCCGTCCCGACCTGATCCCGCTACAGTTCGCGGAAGGCGAGGACCGCGAGCGTGCGTTCGCGTTCTTCCGTGACGCGTTCAAGCGCAAGACCCGCGACCAGTGGGTGCGCGAGCTCGAGTCCGTGGACATCTGTTTCGGGCCGGTGAACGACGTCGGCGAGGCGCTCGAGGATCCGCAGCTGCGGGCGCGCGGGATGGTGCTCGAGGAGGAGCATCCGCAATATGGCCGCGTGCGGACGCTCGGGTCACCGATCAAGCTGTCCGACACCCCGCCCACGATGCGCCGGCCTCCGCACGTCTTCGGCCAGCACACTGACGAGGTCCTGAGCGAGCTCGGCTACGACGCCGCCGCGATCGGCGCGCTGCGCACCGAGGGTGCCGTCTGAGGTCCGACGCAGTCCATACGGTGGGCGTGCGGCCCCACGCGGCGAGAGCGCATGGTGGCTGACGGCCCGCGCGCAGTACTCTTCGATTGCGACGGGGTGATCGCCGACTCCGAACCGGTGCACCTGCGTGCGTTCCAAGAAGTGCTGGCGCCCTTGGGCATCACGATCACTCCGGAGGAGTACGTCGCACGCTATCTCGGCTTCGACGACCGCGGGGTCGTCAGCGAAGCGTTGCGCCTCCACGGGCGGGCGATCGATCCGAAAACGATCGAAGCGCTCATGACGGCCAAAGCCGTCCGCCTTCGGGGTGTTCTCGAGCGCGAGGCGCCCATCTACCCCGGCGTTGTCGACTTTGTACGCGCGCTCGTGGGGCTGCCGCTCGCCGTGGTCTCGGGCGCGTTGCGTGAGGAGATCGAGAGCATTCTTTGCCACGCCGGTGTCGGCGGCGCGTTTCGGGTGATCGTTGCCGCCGAGGACGTGCAGGCCGGCAAGCCCGATCCCGAGGGATTTCTGCGCGCGCTCGCGGCGCTCGGTGGCGCGGGGCACACAATCACTCCCGCCGAGTGCCTGGTCGTCGAGGACTCGCCGGCAGGACTCGAGGCGGCGCGGCGTGCCGGCATGCGTCGACTCGCCGTCAGCAACAGCTATCCGGCAGCGGAGCTGCGCGACGTCGCCGACCTCGTTGTCCCGACGCTCGCGGGACTGACCTTGGAGCGCGTGCAGCGACTGTTCGCGTAGCGCGCGATCAACGTATTTCCTGGAAGAGGTACGTCGCCGCCTCGGTCATCATCTCCTGGAGGATCTCACGCAGCGATTTCGCCGGCGTCTCGAGCCTCGTCACCAGCGCGGAGAGTACCGCGAAGTAGCGCTCCTTCTGCTCGAGAGGCATCGTCGGCAGCCGCGCGTTCATCGCCGCCACGAAGCGATCATGGGTCATCTGCATTTGGCTTTCGAGATCGCGCTCAATCTCGCTCGTCATCGCGCCTCCTTCACCGCGCGTCGCGCGTAGGGATACGCGTACACGGTTGGCGCCGCGAGCGCCATGCCGGGAGGCGCGCGGTGTTCGACGGCGTCACGGACTTCGCCCCCGTCCGTGCTCGTCGGCGCGAGTATGATCGCGTCGACATTCTCTCGGCGGAAATGCGCCGGCATGATTGACTGCCGCAGAAGCGGATCGCAAGAGTGCGCACTGTGCGGGGCGTGCTCGACGTAGCGGGACGAAGCATGGGGAGCGGCGCTATGACGCTCGCGAGCCCGTGTAGCGAGCTCCTCGGTGTCTCGGCCGCCATGGTGCGACTGCGTGCCGAGCTCGCCGCGCTCGCACGCGTCGGCTTCCACACGGTCCTGGTGCAGGGCGAGTCCGGCGTCGGCAAAGAGGTCGTGACCGAAGCGCTGCGCCGCTCGTCGCCGCGCGCTCACGGCTTCTACGAGGTCTTCGACTGCCCCGCTGTTCCGGAGGATCATCTCGAGAGTGAGCTCTTCGGCACCGCGCGCGGCGCCTTTCCGGGCGCGATCGACAAGCGCGGCGCGCTCGAACGCGCCCACGGCGGCATCGTTTTCTTCGACGAGATCGCAGCGATGCGTCGCGATCACCAAGCGAAGATCCTGCGCGCCATCGAGGGCAAGGCGTTTCGCCGCGTCGGCGGCAGCGCACCGATCAGCGTCGACGTCGCCGTGATCGCGGCGGCGCACGAGGACCTGGCGAGCCTCGCGGCGAGCGGCACGTTTCGCCAAGATCTTTACTACCGCTTGGTGCGTGACGGAGTGTTGCTGATCCCGCCGCTCCGCGAACGTCGCGAGGACGTCGGCGTGCTGACGCGTCACTATATCGCCGCGATGTACGGCCGCGACGTACCGATCGAGCCGGATGCCGTTGAGCGGCTGTGCGAGTATCATTGGCCGGGCAACGTCCGGCAGCTGCATACGGTATTGCGCGTCGCGCTACGCGTCGAGCCCGAGACGCTATCCGCCGACGTGGTCACGCATGTCCTACACGGATTCGGCGCCGCACCGACCGGCGCCGTCCACAGCGCGTCTGCGGCGGGGCTGCGTGTCGCTCCGGTGCCGGCGATGGACAGCGGTCCCGCGGCGGCGCCGAACGGCGAGGCGCATGTGACGGCGGCGTTCGATCGTGTCGCCGAAGGCCACCCCGATGCCCAGGTGCGCTCGCGTTGGCTCGGATTTCACGCGATCACCGCGCGCATCCAGCGTCGTGCGTTGCTCGAGGCCTACGAAGCGACCGCCGGTAACAAGACGGCCGCAGGCGTCCTCCTCGGGTTTCATCTCTCCCCGGGCGAGGAGCACGTGCCCGGAAAGCCGCTCACGGAGAGCCGGCGCAACCTGGCGCTCCGCAAGTTCCGTTACTGGTCGAGTCGGCTCGGCATCGCCGCGTCGCTCACCCGTCGACCGTCGCAGGCCGCGCTCGCCGATCTCTGCCATCCACTCGAGTCGGATGCTGGAGAATTCAACCCGGCGCGCGCGCTCGACGAGCCATGATCGTACGCCACCCCCGGGTCTCCACGCGCGCAGAAGGGAACCCGTATGCAGTCGAAGTCTCGCCTCATCCTCCACGTTCTCGCGATCGCCGCGCTCCTCGCACTCGCCGGCCCCCCCGCCCGCGGTGCCGAGCCGCACCACGCGATCAACATCAACTCGGCCTCCGCCGACGAGCTCGCGAGTCTGCCCGGCATCGGCGAGTCGAAGGCGAAGGCGATCATTGAGTATCGCGCCGCCGAGCCGTTCAAGACCGTCGACGATCTGAAGAAGGTGAAGGGGATCGGCGACAAGACCCTCGAGTCCCTGCGGCCCGACATCACCGTGGGGACGGAGGCGGCGGCGAAGTAGGGGTGGAGGGGCGGAAGCGGGCCGGGCGGAGCGCCGCCCGGCCCGCGTGCGTCACATGCCCGAGCAGTTGTTGCAGTCGGCGGCGCGGTCGGCGTGCTGACCGTCGATTCCAAATCGACAGATGTCGCAGATCTGGGCGTCGGTCAGCGCCGCCGCGAAGACCGCGCACTCGTCGAGCGTACCGTCGAAGAAGTCTTTCTGCACCCCAAAGACGTCCTCCGATGCCCCGACGTAGAAGTTCCCCGCGCTGTCGTTGATGCCGCCGACGTTGCCGACGCAGGTGCCTCCTGCCAATGCGTTCGCAGCATTCACGTAGAGGCAGATCTCCGCGCCGTCATAGGTGAAAGCGACATGGTAGTCTTGGCCGATGATGGCGGCCGTGTCGGCTTTCGCAAGTGTGATGGTGGTATTGCCGGCATCACGGATCTCGACGCCGTATTTCCCGTCGTCGTAGTTCGCGAAATAGATCGAGCGATCGCTGTCGCTGCCCTTCACCATGATGGCCTGAAAGACGCCGACCGTTGCGTGACGCGTCCAACATGCATACGTCGCGGACTGGCTTGCGCCACTGATATCGAGACTCGGAACCTCGGCGTCGGTCGCGCTGAGATACTGGCTCGAAGCCGCAACGAAGCTGCCGGCGAAGCTGCCCCACTGCGCCCCTACCGCCGTGGCGGTGACACCGGTGTTGGTGGTGAGTGTGTTCGCACCGCATGAGTCGGTCGTGAGCGCGCCCGACTCGAAGTCGTAGCAGGCGACCGCCTGGCCACGATAGTCGGGGTGTGGCGTCGCCGTCGCCGTCGGTGTCGGAGTGTCGGTCGGCGTCGGGGTGTCCGTGGGTGTGGGCGTATCGGTTAGCGTTGGCGTCGGGGTGAGAGTGGCCGTGGGTGTCGGCGTGGCAGTGATCGTCGCGGTGTCGGTGGGTGTCGCGGTGGCCGTGAGTGTGGGCGTATCGGTCGGCGTCGGCGTCAGGGTGAGAGAGGCCGTGGGTGTCGGCGTCGCCGTCGGGCTCGCTGTCACCGTCACCGTGGCGGTAGCGCTGGCGCTGGCGGTCACGGTTGCGCTCGCGGTCGGCGATGCGCTCGCTGTCCCTGTGGGGCTTGCCGACGGAGTCGATGTTGGAGTCGGGGTGACAACGGTCGTGACGGTCGCCGTAGGCGTCGGACACCCCGTCGACAGCGTGAATCCGGCCGCGCTGAGCAAATCGGGCGCGCGCGGCGCCTCGAAGCGCAGGAGGCTCTCCGCCTGACAGACATGCTGGCGAAGCACGCAGGTTTCGTAGTCGGGGATCGAGGCGAGGGTGGGGACACCGAGTGCGGCGCACTCGCCGGCGAGCGCAGCGAGGTTCAGGCCGGTGTCCGCTCCCAACGTCGAAAACGCAACGGCAGCAGCCGCGCAGCGCTTGTCGATCGCCGGCGCGAGCTTCGCCGCGACGCCATCCGTCGCCGCGAGCAGTCGCGTGCAAGCGCCCGCCGCCTTCCCCAGACACGCGGGATCCTCTTGCTTCCGCTGTACGCAAGTGAAGAGGTGCTGCACGCAGCCGGCGAGGCCGCGGAGCCGCGCGGTCGCGAGTGCGCGTCCGGCCTTCTTCACCGCCGCTGCGCAGCGTGTGACGGTCTTGCCGAGGTCGGTGGCGCCGACATCGGCGCCGGTGCCCGCGTGGTCGACCAGACACGTCGTCGGTGCGAGCGTCAGCCCCGCGACGTCGAGGAGCTCGCGACTGCGCGGCGCTTCCACATCGAAGAGTTGCTCGATACGACACTCGTGCTGGCGAGCGAGGCAGGCGCCCACGTCCAGCGCGTCAGTGAGGGGCGTCGCGAACGTGTCGGCACACTCCGTCGACAAACGGTCGTCGGCGAGGCCGGTGATGGCGAGGAGGTCGGTCGGCGCGACCACGCCGCACTTGGCGGCGACGGTGTCGATGAAACGGATCTCCTCCTGTGTGATTGCGGCGAGCGCGGTCGTGCATCGACTCGCCGCCTTACCGCGGCACGCGAGATCACCGGGCTTCGTCTGTACGCAGGTGAACAGGCCGTCGACGCAGCGATCGAGGCGTGCCAGCTTTCGTGCCGCGAACGCACCGCCCGCCTTGAGGATCGCCTTCTGGCAGGTGTCGGCGGCTTTCGCGGCAGCGGGATCGGAGAGATGCTGGGCGGACGCCAGTGGGCACGAAACTCCGACAGTGGCAGCGACGACGATGACCGCCACCACGTGTATGCGACCCGACATGATACCTTCCCTCCCCGCTCCTCGAGTAGTGAACGCGCCCGCGACGCGTCGCCCTCCATTGTGTATGAGAAGCGCGCACCGTGCTTGTCAAGCCACAATTGCGACGCGAAGCGCCTTCTCACGTCTCGACGACGAGCGTGACCGGACCATCATTCACGAGCTCCACGTCCATTGCGACGCCGAATCGGCCGGTGGCCACGGATCCCACGTGCGTCGTTAGGAGTTCGACGAAGCGTGCGAAGAGCGGCTGCGCGATCTCCGGCGCGAGCGCGTTTGCGAACGATGGACGCTTCCCCTTGCGACAGTCGCCGAGGAGCGTGAAGTTCGGAACCGCGAGCACCGCGCCGCCGACATCTGCGAGCGCGGCGTTCATCAGCCCGGCGGCGTCGGCGAAGATGCGCAGACCGGAAAGCTTGCGCGCCATCCACGCGATCTCCGCCTCGCTGTCGCCGATCGCAAGCCCGACGAGTAGGAGCAAGCCGCGACCGATCGCCGCGATCGGCTCGCCGGCCACCACGACGCGCGCCGCGGCGACGCGCTGCACGACGACTCTCATCGGCTCCTCCCGGCGCGCGTCGGTTGCCGATCGCCTGGCGGCACGGTAGGAGCGCAACGATGACGCTTCGGTTCCGCACGACCGCGCACAAGCAATGCCTCGAGATCACCGAGGAGGTCCGCGCGGTGGTGCGCGAAGCCGGCGTGCGTCAGGGGCTCTGCCACGTGAGCGTGCTGCACGCGACGGCGGCGATCGTCGTCAACGAAAACGACGACCCGAACATCGGCGTCGATCTCCTCACGGCGCTCGATCGCGCGATCCCCGATCATGCCGGGTGGCTGCACGACCGCGTCGACGGCAACGCGCAGGCGCACATCAAGGCGGCCGTTCTCGGGCCTTCCGAGACGATCGCAATCCGTGACGGCGACCTGCTGCTCGGTACCTGGCAAGGCATCATTCTCGTCGAGCTCGACGGGCCGCGTGCCGAGCGGCGCGTCGTGGTCACGATCGTCCCCGGTGTCTGACTGCGACCATGGATATCCTGGCGCGCATCGTCGGCATGGTAATTCATCGCCCATACGTCTTCATCTTCTTCGCGATCTACCTCGTCACCGCGGTGACGCGCCTCGGCTGGCGGCGGAGCGCGTGCTTCACCGGGATCGCCTATGCAGTTGCGCTCGCCGCCGAGCTGTCGTCGACTCGCAACGGGTTTCCGTTCGGGCTCTACCACTACATCGATGTCACGCGCGACCGCGAGCTCTGGATCGGCAACGTACCGTTCTGGGACTCGTTCTCGTTCACGTTTCTCTGCTACCTCGGATGGCGTCTCGGCGTGCTGCTCTATGCGCCGTTGGTGATCGCACCTCGCGTGTTCCAAGTGGCCGAGACGCGCGCCGTCGCGACGTCGTGGCGCGTCGCGGTCAGCGGCGCTCTATTGATGACGTGGCTCGACGTGGTCATCGATCCTCTCACCGTGCTCGGCGACCGCTGGTTCCTCGGGAAGATCTACTACTATCCACGCGGCGGTCTGTACTTCGGAGTTCCACTCAGCAACTTCGCCGGTTGGTTCCTCGTCGGCCTGACGACGATCCGGCTCTATCAGGCGGTCGAGGTGCGCGCGCGCGGGCGACTGGACTCCGCGGGCGTCCGACGGCTGCCGCTCGGCGGGCTGCTCGAGCCGCTCCTCTACCTCGGCATCCTCCTCTTCAACCTCGTTCTGACCTTCACGATCGGCGAGCCCCTGCTGGGGACGATCGGTATCTTATTGTACGTGCCGATCGTCGTACTGGTGCTCAGCCACCCGCTGAACCCACGCCGACGCGCGACTGCCGACGATCTGACGACACACGCGCGCGACTACCCGCGCTCGAAGGTGCCGAGCGGAATCGGCGGCGTGCGCGCTCCAATGGCGCCCATCGGTGGCGACGCGGTCGCGCGCCCGTTTTCGTCGTGAGCGTCATCGGACTGGTGACGGCGCTGCGTCTCGAGACGCGTGCCGTTCTCGCCGCGCTCACGCGACCGCGACGGATCCGTCCCGCGCCACGCCCGAGCTGGGTGGGGCGTGCGGGCGCGCACGAGATCGTCGTCGTGCAGGGCGGCGTCGGACGCGACGCCGCGGCGACTGCCACGGCGGCCGTGCCCGCGCACGTGACGCTTCTGGGATCGGTCGGCTTCGTGGGGGCGCTCGATCCTGGGCTCGCCCCCGGCGACGTCGTCGTGGCGTCCTCGATCGTGTGGGACGAAGGAGGCGGCGCGCGCCGGTACGACGTCGCGCCGGCGCTGCTCGAGACGTTGCGGCGTGTCCTCGCGGCCGTCCTGCCGCGTCCGCCGTGCGCGGGTACGTTGTTCTCGACACAAGCGATCGTCGCCGGCGTCGACGCGAAACGCGCCGCATACGAACGCTACGCCGCGGTTGCGGTCGAGATGGAGGCGGCGGCGCTGGCGAGGCACGCCGTCCAGCACGGCGTCCCGCTCTTTGCGCTCCGGGTCGTCCTCGACCCCGCGCTGCTCTCGCTCGAAGGTCTTCCCCCGAACCTCGACTCGAGCTGGGCGGCGCGCGCCCGCCTGGCGACAACACCGTGGGTGTGGCCGCTCCTCGGAACGCTCCATCGCCACGCATCGACGGCAGGGGATGCGCTTACACGCGCGTTGCGCGCGTCGCTACCGGCACTCGATCCACCCTGAGAGCGATGTGCTTCGGCGCAGTCGCCGCCCGACCGTCCCGGCTTGCCCCCTGGGAGAACGGACCGTATAGTCGCGCCTGACCGAACGGTAGAGGGGTGGATCATGCGGTTTCCCGCGCACATCATGACCGACATGCTGACGTGGCAGGCGAAGAACTGGCTGCGCGGCAAGAAACGCTATCCGCTGGTCTTGATGCTGGAGCCGTTGCACACCTGCAATCTCGCGTGCCTCGGCTGCTCCCCCGAGCGCTACAACGGCGATCTCAAGGACCGAATGACGCTCGACGAATGCTTCCGCGCGGCCGACGACTCCGGGGCGCCGGTGGTCTCGGTCTGCGGCGGCGAGCCGACGATCTATCCCGAGATCGTCGAGCTCATCGACGGCCTCGTCGCTCGCAAACGGCACATCTATCTCTGCACCAACGGCATTTTGCTCGACCGCTTCTTCAAGAAGGCCATGCCGCACGATCGGTTGTCGATCAACGTCCACCTCGACGGCATGGCCAAGACGCACGACTTCGTCGTCGATCGCCCCGGCGTCTGGGAAAAGGCAATCGAGATGATCAAGCTCGGCAAGTCTCTCGGGTATCGGGTGTGCACCAACACCACGATCTTCCGCGAGACCGACATGGAAGAGATCGAGTTGATGCTCGCCTATCTCGACTCGATCGGCGTCGACGGCATGCTGCTGTCGCCAGGCTACCACTACGAGGTCCTGCCCGAGAAGCATTTCCTCTTCCGCCACGAGGTGAACGCCAAGTTCCAGCGCGTCCTCGAGCTCTCGAAGAAATATCGGTTCTACTCTACGCCGCTGTTCCTGGAGTTCGCGGCGGGCAAGCGCGACTATCCGTGTACGCCGTGGGGCAACGTCACCCGGACGCCGCAGGGATGGAAGGGCCCATGCTATCTCATCGGCGAGAAGTTCTTTCCGACCTACGAGGAGTTCTGGAACGGCGTCGACTGGGACTACTGGGAATCGCGCCAGGACCACCGCTGCCAGAACTGCCTCATGCACAGCGGCTTCGAGGCTTCAGTCGTCCGCAAGCTCGGCGAGAGCCCCCACGACGTCTGGACCATGGCCAAGTGGAGCTTCGGTTGAGTTTTTGACGACGCGCCCGTGCGTGCGGCGTGCCGATGCACGTCGGCACACGGAGTGAATCAGCGTCCCGTCATTGGTGCCGCGCGGACGGGGAGCCACTCGGCGCAAACTCCCGATCTACCTTGACTCTCTACCTGCCATTGGCGACAATTCTCGCCGCATCGAATCGAGAAGCGTCGACGCACACACTTGTTCGAGGAGGACGCATGCGAGTTTTCCGCTGGACCCTCATGGGGATGCTATTGATGGCGACCATCTCGGCGTGCACGCGCACGGACGAGAAGCCGGTCGCCGGCGCCACGGCGCAAGTCTCGCCGGCGGTGGTCGCCGCGTCTCCCGCTCCGTCGGCGGCTGCCGAGGCGGAAGAGGGTGACGAGATCCTGATGGTCTGGGCGGAGGTCGAGCCGGACGAAGGGGCGCCACCGCTTTCGGTGCAACTGAAGGCGGACATCTCGGGGGGTCAGGGCGATCGCAAGGTCAAGTGGGACTTCGGCGACAACACGCCGCCGAGCACCGCGATCAATCCCACCCACACCTACGAGAAGACCGGGACGTTCCGCGCCACCGTCGAAGTGTCCGACAGCACCGGCGACAGCGACTCCGACTACGTCGACATCGAGGTCGGCAGCGGCCAGTAAGGCCAGCGCGTCTCAGTGGCGCGGGCGGATCATGAACAGTTGACCCTCGCGCTTGAACTGCACGCCCGTCGGGGTGATTTGCGCGACGGTCATCCCACTCGCAGTGTCGCCCTCGCGCACACGCTGCGCCGGCGCACCGTCGATGCTGACGAAGGCGAAGCGCCGTTCGGGGTCCGAAGACCACTGTAGGAACGTGAGCGCCACCCGGGGCGATCCCGGCGGCGAGCGCCCGGTATCGATTGCGACTGGAGGCGGTTGCGCCGGCTCGGCTCCAGCTGCGGGTGGCGGCTCGGGTGCGGGCAGCGGTTCTGGTGCCGGTGGCGGCGGTGCAAGCACGGGTGCCGTCGGCACCACCGGAGCGAGCGCGATGACCGGGCGCGGCGGTGTCGCGTCTTCTGCGGCACCGCGCGCGCTACCGGCGCCCTGCGCTCGGCGCGCGCCATGGACGCCGTGCTTTCCGCCCGCCGCGGGGAAAGCCGCAGCGGGTACCTCACGATCGCCAGTGAAGGGCGACGGCTCCAATGCCGATCCTCCGTGCTCGGCGGAGCCGACGACGACGGGGGGGGCGGCAGGCGCGGCGGTTGCGATCACGGCGGGCACGGCGTTCGTGGCCGGGTTGCCTCCGATCACGGCCTCGCCGGCGGGACTCGCGGCGGCGGGAGCGGGCGGCGGCGCGGCTCTCGGCTGTGGCGCGGCCTTGGCGACGGGAGCGGGCGGCACGTCGATCACCGGCGCGGCCGGCGGCGCGGGGGCGGCAGCTTGCTGCAGAGGAGCCGTGTCACGCCACAACGCCAGACCGATCCCAGCCGCGAAGCCGATGCCCGCGCAGGCGATGATCACACGCATCGGAATGCCGCGCCGAGGATGCGTCGCGGGAAGACCGACCTCCTCGACCGACTCGTCGCGCGGAGACTCGCGATCACGCTCGACCTTCTTCAGTGCGTCGAGGATCGTGCTCACGTCTCGTCGCCCAGGCGCGGATGGTCGAAGGCGCCGACCGCCTCGTAAAGCAGAATCTTCGTGAGCGGTCCGACGACGCCGTCGGCGACGAGCCGCCGCGACCGTTGGAACCGCGCGATCGCCTCCGAGGTCGGCCGATCGTAGCTCGAAGAGAAGGTGCCTTGATACTCGCCGATGCGCACCAGCAGCTGCTGCAGTTTCATCACATCCTCCCCCACACTCCCCGGTGCCATGTACGGCGACAAGTTCAGGAAGTCACGCCAGAACACGTGCGCCTCGCCGAGCCATACGTGAGTCATCTCCTCGGGGCTGAGCGTCACCGCCGTTCCGTCGTACCGAAGCAGCACCCGATCTGTATCGATCGCGGTGACGACCGCGAACCGCCGGCGCTGCGACGTTGGTACCGAGAGCTCGAGGATCGCCGGCAGGTTCAGCACCTGGAGGCGCTCGAGCGTGCCGTTGACCGGAAGGTAGCGCAGTCCGCGCCGCTCGGCGACGGCCCAGAGGTCGACGCTCGCATGACGTCTTTCATCGGCGGAAAGTGGTGAGGCGTTCCAGATGGCGAGGAGATCGTCGGTCGCGTTGAGCGCTGCGGCGCGGTTGTCGGTGGCGCCGAGCGTTCCCCAGAACGTCGCCGGGTCGACGCCTGACGTGGGGAGGGCGCTCGGCTCCGGCGCGGCGACCGCGGCGACGACGTCAAGCGCTCCCGAATCGGCGACAGGGGAGGGGCTCGGCGAGGCCGCGCCGGAGAGCGGTGTAGGCGCCGCTGGCGTGGGTGCCGCGGCGAGCGCGGCGTCGTTCGCGGCCGGAGCCGGAACCACCTGCTCCACCGTGGCTTGCGTCGCGATCGCGGGCGCGCCCCCCCGCAAGAGGGCGGCGCCGACCTCCCTCATGCGGTCGGACGCGACCGCTCGGCTCGCGTTCGCCAGCGGCAACGGCGGCGCAAGCTCACGCTGACGCACCGGTACCATTGCGAACGCGGCCGCGAGCGCGACTGCGATCGCCGCGACGCCGGCGCCGAGCGCGGACCAGAGCAGCGGCGAGTGCAGGCGCGGCTCTGCGTGGTCGCGGCGGAGCTCGCGAATCGCGCGGCGTACGGTCGCCGTGCCGATCGTCCGCTGCTCCTTGGTGAAACCGGTGAGCAACGCGCGGTGGGCGACGATGTTGATGAGCCTCGGCACGCCGCCGGAGTATCGGTAGAGCAGGCGCTGTGTACCGCGGGTGAAGAGCGTCGTCGCGGGTGTCCCTCCGGCGATGCGCAAGCGGTGTCGTACGTACTCGGCGGTTTCCTTGCGGGCGAGCGGCTCGAGGTGCCAACGCACGGTGATGCGCTGGTTCAGCTGCGCCAGATCCGGACGTCCGAGAATGGCGCGCAGCTCCGGCTGGCCGACGAGGACGATCTGCAGGAGCTTCTCCGTCTCGGTCTCGAGGTTGGAGAGTAGCCGCAGCTGCTCGAGCACCATCGGCGCGAGGTTCTGCGCCTCGTCGACGATGACGACCACGCGCGCCCCGACGACCTTTTTCGCCATCAGGAAGCGATTCAGCTCGTCGATGAGATCCTTCTTGCTCGCCGACATCGCCGGCAGACCGAACTCGCTGTTGATGGCCTGGAGCAGCTCGAGGTCGGAGAGGACTGGGTTGAAGATGTAGGCGACGAAGGTGTCGCGATCGAGCTCGCGGAGGAGGGCGCGGAGGAGCGTCGTCTTGCCGGTGCCGATCTCGCCGGTGACGGCGATGAAGCCGGCACCCTCGCGGATGCCGAAGAGCAAGTGACTCAGCGCCTCGTGGTGATGCGTGCTGAGAAAGAGAAACCGTGGGTCGGGGGTGAGCCGGAACGGCGGCCCGCTCAGCCGGTAGAACGCCTCGTACATAGGAAGATCTCGATCATCGATCACGGCCCGCAGCTTTGCAAGATAACAGGAGATTTCCCTCGAGGCGTACCGTGCGCCGCGACGGCGGCGAGGACGAGGTGACGATCACCGATGCGCCCTGGCGCGGCCGGTGCGGCGCGAGCGGCGGCGCGATCCCGACGGTCCCGGTCGCGCCTTTCGGCTCCGCAGCGCCGACGCGCCCGCGACGATCATCACCACCGCCCACGCAAAGACATCGCCGACGGCGGTGTACACAGTCGTCCCACTCAGCAGTCGCACCTCCGTCGTCAGGGTCCCGAGCCTGAACGTCGGGAGCTCGGCCATCACCTCGCCGGTCGCGGCGAGAACGCTCGTCCATCCGCTGTTCGTCGCGCGGACGAGATCGCGGCGGGTCTCGACCGTGCGCCAGATCGCGAGCGCCTGGTGCTGCAGCGGCTCGGCACCGTCTCCGTACCAGGCGTCGTTGGTGAGATTGACGAGCAGCGTGGCGCCCTTCGCCGCCGCCGCGCGCGCGGGTCCGGGAATCACGTCCTCGTAGCAGATCAACGCGCCGAGGCGCGCCGACGGGTCGAGCATGAGGACCGCCGGCTCGCCACCGGCGGCGAAGTTGCTCGTGGCGGGGCTGAGCTCGCGCAGGCGGGGGATGCGGTCGCCGAGCGGCATGTACTCGCCGAACGGCACCAACACGCGCTTGTCGTAGCGGCCGGCGACGTGGCCGTCTGCGCCGCGCAGGAAAGCGCTGTTGTAGACACGCGCCGGGCCGCCATCGCCGTACGCAATAGCGAGGCCGCCGAAGAGCAGCGGACGCGGGGCGCCGGAAAAGGGGTCGTCGTCGCCGTCGAGGCGCGCGCGCTCGGCGGCGATGCGATGTTGGAAAACCGTCTCCGGCCAGATCAACAGATCGACGTCGTCAGCGATGGCGCGCGAGGCGTCGCGATACGCGTCCAGGTTCCGTCCGAAGAATGCACGGTCGCCCTTGTGCTCGATGCTGATGTTGCCCTGGACGACGCCGACGCGCAGCGCCGGCGCGCGCGCCCGCGCCGCCCGCACGTCGGCGAGCCGCCACGCGCCGAACGCGGCGAGCGTCGCCGCGAGCAGGAGGGGCAGGGCGATGGTGAGAGGCATGCCGCGTGTCGCACGCGGCGGCGCGGCGCCACCGCCGGCGCGCCGACCCACGAGCGCGCGACCCGCGGCGAGAACGGCGGCGTTCACCCAGACGACCGTGAAACCGAGAAGCGACGGTCCGGCGAGCTCGCCGGTCTGGAGCAGCGTCGGCAGGCGGTACTGCGAGTGGGCGAGGCGCCACGGAAAGAGAGAGGGGAAGAGGAACTCGACGGCGGTGAACGCGAGCGGCGCCGTGAGGCCGAAGGGCAACGGCCCCAGCCATGCGACCAGCGTCGTGAAGAGGCCGATCTCGAACCCCATCCACGCGACCAACGGCAGATAGAGGAGCACCGCGACGGGCAACGGAAAGCCGCCGAACACGCGGAACGCGTATACCAGCCACGCAAACGCGAGGCCGATGCCGATCATGCCGGCGAGCCATCCCAGGCGGAGCGCGTAACGCGGCCGAGCACTTTCGATGATTGCGAGGAGCGGAGCGATTGCCAGCCAGGGTAGGACGAAGAGGCGGAAATCGACGAAGCTCGCGCCGAGGGCGCCGCCGGCCACGATCGCGACGGCCGCGTCGCGATACGCCAGCGGCGAGAAGGAATCCACGGTGCCGCCGTCCGCGCCGGCGCGCCCTCGCATGCTCGACGCTTCGACTCGCGTGCTCAGGGCGCCGGGATGATCGCGATGTCGCTCGGAAAGCTATCGATGGCGCGACCGTCGCTGGTCGTGACCGGCTCCGTGCTGGTGTCGGGATCGCGGCTCAACCCGCCATCCGATTGGATGCGGAAGCCGTCGAGGCGGCCGACACCGGACTCGGCGACGTAGAGGATCGTTCCCGACGGGCCGTCGATCGCCAGGCCCACGGGCGTCGTCTTTGGATCCTTCTCCGTTTTGCTGAAGGCAAACTCCGGCAAGAGCCCGTTCTCGAGTTGGAACACCGCGATGCGACCTTCCTGGAAGACGGAGGTATACAGCAAGGACTGCGATCCCACGTCACGGCGGAGCATGCTCTGGTAGAAGCCGTCGCGCTTCGTGCTGCTCGTTTCCTTGCCGTCGATCGTGCCGCCCGCATCCACGTTGAACGTGAACAGGCGCCGGCTCACCTCCTCGGAGACGAAGAGCGCACCGATCGGTGCGCTCGACGACGACGTGAAGAGCGTGTCGGTGACGATCGCCGCGCTGACGGACGACACCGGCACGCTCACCAATTGCACGCCGAAACAGCCGGGACTCGGAGCCGGCGTCGGCGTCGAGGAGGGCGCGGCGGTCGGCGGCGGAAAGAGCCCTTCCACGCGCCGAAAGATCTCGATGCGCTCACGTCCCGACGCGGCTACGAAATCGCGCGTGAGCAGACTGAGCGAGGTGTACTCCGAGCGCGTGGAGCCGATGATGCAACTCGCGGGCACGTCGGGGATCGTGCCGTCGGCGGCGATCGGATAGGCGTCGATGCGATTGGAGCCGCGCCCGGCGACGTAGAGGATCCCGTTGCCAATCGTTGCATCGAGGGCGAAATCAACCGGGTCGAGGTCGTCCTTGAGTGACGGATCGGCCTCCTTCTCACTGCGCGTTTGCGCGATGCAATGCGAGCCGCCGGCGGGGGCGAGGCGGAAGACCTGGATGCGCTCGTTGGTTGCGACGTACACGATCGTCGAATCGGTGGGCGACACCAGGACGCGGCGGGGATTGTCGGCAGTCGCGATCGTCTCCTCGGGACCGGCGGCGGTGCCGGGATGCGCTGCGTCTTCGAGGAAGAGCCCGTGCGCGCCGAGACGATAGAGCGCGAGTCCGCGCGTGTTGCCGTTCCCGACATCGCAGCCACTGCCCGGCCCCGGCGTCGGTGCGGGCACCGGCGTCGCGACGCACGAGCGACTGTCGCCGCATTGGTTCTTCGACTCGACGACGAGCAGCATGCGATCGCTCGGCGTGGTATCGAACGCCGTCCCGGGCGGGAGATCGAACGTATGCTGGCCTCCACCACCACCCCCGCAGGCGGCGACGGTCACGAGCAACGCAGATCCGGCGCAACGCGCCGCGCGTCTCCCCCACGCTCCAGTGTTCATGCGACCTCCCGCCACGTGCGGCGTGCGTGTATCGCATTCGACCGCAGGCGTCTACCAGCGCGCGTGTGTAGACGGCGCGCGCGCGAGTGCGATATGCAACGCGCATGGTGCGCTGGGGGGTGGCGCTGGCGATTGTGGCGGTGATGGCGGCGCATGCGCGGGCCGGGGTGCTCGACGCCGATGAGATCATGCGCCGCAACTTCGCCGTCGGCAAGGTGAGCGACTCGCGCGGCGAGGTGACGATGACGCTCATCAGCGAAAGCGGCGCGCGGCGCGAGCGCTCTACGCAGGCGCTCTCCAAGCTCTCGCCGAACGGTATCGATCAGATGCGTCTGGTACGCTTTCTCACCCCAGCGGACGTGAAAGGCACCTCGACGTTACTCGTCGAGCATTCCGACAGTGACGACGATATCTGGATTTACCTGCCGGCGCTGCACAAGGTGCGCCGGTTGGTCGCGAACAACAAGAAGGACAGCTTCGTCGGGACCGACTTCTCCTACGGCGACGTAATCGGCCACAAGGTCGAGGACTGGACCCACACACTCACCGGCAGCGAACAGGTCGATGGCACCGATACGTCCGTCGTCGAGTCGGTGCCGCGCACCGACGCGGTGCGCGAGAACAGCGGGTATGGCAAGCGCCGTCTGTGGATCCGCCGCGACAACTTCGTCGTCGTGAAGGGACTCTTCTGGGATCCGGCGGGTGCGCTGCTGAAGGAGCTCAGCACCGCCGACATCCGCGAGATCGATCCTGTCCATCACAAGTGGCAGGCATTCACGCTCACGATGCATAACCGCCAGAGTGGTCACACGACCGAGATCGTGTGGACGAAGCTCGAGGTCGGCGTCGCGCTCGGCGACGACGTCTTCACCGAGCGGTACCTCGAGAAGGAGAGCTGACCTGCGGCCGGCGGCCGTCGCCGTGCTCCTCGTCGTGTGCGGAGCGGCGGGTGCACGCGCGGAGGACGGCGCGACAAGCGCGCTCGCGCGCCTCGGCCTCAGCGGCTCGCTGGCGCTCGACTACTTTTCCTCGAATCACGCGCTCGACGATCGGCGGCATTTTCCCGGCGTCAATCTCGACCTGAAGCAGCGGCTGCACGTCGCCGAGAGCCTGCGCTGGGTCGCCGAGGCACGGGTTCTCGCCGGGCAAGTCGGGCACGAGAACCCGGAGGCGAGCCACGGCAGCGTGCGCAGCCTGCGCGACATCGACGGCGGGGTGGTGAGCGAGCTGCGGGAGGGGTACGGCGAGCTCACCACGGGTCGCTGGGACGTGCGGGCGGGGAAGCAGATCCTCGCCTGGGGACGCGCGGACGAGCTGAATCCCACCGACGCGATCACACCGAAGGACTACCTGCTGCTGCTTCCCGAGGGACAGTCGGCATACCGCTACGGGGTGACGGCGCTGAAGGCCGATTACTTCCTCACCCCGGCGGTGCGGGCGATCGGCGTCTGGGTGCCCGTGTTCAGTCCGTCGGTGATCCCGCTCGCCGTGCCCGACGACGTGCGCCTGCGCGAGCGTCTACCCGCGGTCCGGCTCGAGGACGGCTCCGTCGGCGCGAAGCTCGATCACAGCGGCGGCAAGCTCGACGCCTCGATCGCGTACTACTACGGCTTCAACTTGCTTCCGGAGGTGCGCGTCGAGTCGGTGGTGCAGGACGCCATCACCGGCCGCACGCATGCCGACGTCGCGTTGGTGCACCCGCGACGTCACATGATCGGCGCCGACTTCGCTACCGCCATCGGACGCTTCGGCTACCGCGGCGAGGTCGCGTACGTCCACACCGGGAACGAGTCCGGCCGGCGTGTCGACGAAGTGACGCCGTATCTCTACTACGTCCTCGGCATCGAGCGAAGCTTCTTCGAGAACCTGAACGTCATCGTCCAATACGTCGGCCGCTACGTGGTGAATCGCGTCGATCCGGCGCGGGCGCTCGCGGATCCGGACGCGCTCCGTGGCCAAGCGCGGTTCCTCGCCGCTCGCGAGACGTTCGTGATCAACCAGCAGCTCGATACCGTGCAGAACGCTTGGTCGGCGCGCATCGATAAGCAGTGGTGGAACGACACGCTCGATCTCGAACTGCTGTCGTTGCATGAAATCGAGCGCAACGACTTCTTCCTACGGCCGAAGCTCGCCTACGATCTCGCCGACAACTGGCGGGCCACCGTGGGCGGCGAAATCTTCCACGGACCGAAGCACTCGTTCTTCGGCCGCGTCGACAAGAACACGGGCGCATTCGTCGAGGTGAAGTACAGCTTTTAGCGTGCGGCGGCGGCGAGCCCTCGGATGCCGCGATCACGGGGCGACGGCGACCTTGATCGCGCCGCTCGTCTTGTCGATGGCGAGGGCGAACCCGCGCGCCACGTCGCGGAGCGGCACCCGGTGCGTGATCAGCGCCGCCAGCCGTGCGCGCTCGTGCACCAACAGAGCGAGCGCGGTCTCGAAATCCGGGCGGGGGCCACGCCGGCAGTAAGTCATCGACGAGACCAGTCGCGCCTCTTTCATGAGAAGGCGAAGCGGCGGCAGCGTGATCGGTCGGGTGAACTTCCCAAGCGCGACGATCCGCCCCCCGGGGCGTACGGCGCGGAGCGCGAGGTCGAGCGTCGCGGCGGTGCCGCCGACGGTTTCGAGCACCGTGTCCGGAGGTGTGCGCTCGAGCCGGCCGAGGATCTCCTCGCGAGTGGTGCCGACGACGTCGATCGCGCCGAGCGCACGCGCCGCTTCGGCCTGGTGCGGGTGGCGCGCGCTCACGATCACGCGGGCGCCACGCGTGGCGGCGACGAACGCGACAAGGAGGCCGATCGTGCCGCCGCCGAGGACCAGCACGCCATCGCCCGGCGCGATTTCGCCGAGATGCGCCGCGTGGACCCCGACCGCGAGCGGTTCGGCGAGCATCGCGGCATCGAGATCGAGGTTGGGCGGCACGCGGTACAGCGCGCTCGCCGGGACATCGACCAGTTCCGCGAGACCACCCGGCGCCAGGTTGCCGAGGATACGGAGTGCGGGGCAGAGATTGGGCTCGCCACCGCGGCAACGGGCGCAGACGCCACAGGAAAGCAGAGGCTCGACCACGACCGGCTCGCCGACGGCGAAGCCATCGCCAGCGGTCGCGACGCGCCCCGCAATCTCGTGACCGATGCAGACTGCCGGAGGCGATGCGGCGCCGACGTAGTAGTGAAGATCGCTGCCGCAGATGCCGCATGCGTGAACGCGCACCAGGACATGGCCGGTTTCGGGCTCGGGGGAAGGGACGTCACGCAGCTCGATCGAGCCCGGGCCGGTGCAGAAGGCGGCATCCATGAGACGGCGAAGGCGCGGACGCAGCGATCACGTCCGGCTCACGCCGTTCCTAGGAGCCAGCAGCCGGGCTTGCAAGGTTCGCCCGGGGGCAGGGGGCGAAAAAGAGGGCGATGTCGCACCCTGACGTTGGGTTGACAGGATGCACACCCCAACGGTAGCTGAGACGCTCCTGTCGCGGTCCGGCTCTTCGGACCGATCTCGCTCTCATGCAAGGAGGACGACTCATGCGGCATGTCGGCATGAGCATCGCCCTAGCAGCGGCGATCATTCTGCTCGATTCTGCGGACGTGAGCGTGCCGATCCTGTCCATGTCGGGAGCCCCGGTACGCGCGCTCGCGTCCGCGAACGCTGCCGTACCCCCTTGGCTGTGGTTTGCCCCACGGACCAACTTCCCTGTCGTCATGCCTCGTGCCGAGGCGGCGCGGCCCCGCGGCTACGCCATCCCCGCCGACCACCCCCATCCGCCGCTTGGACGCTTCAAGTTGACGGCCTACTCGGGACCGAAAGGGAAGGCGCGTGCTCTCACGGCGACCGGTACGTCGGCGCGCGCGGGGCGGACGGTCGCCGTCGATCCGAAGGTCATCCCGCTCGGGTCGCGCATCTACATCGACGGCATCGGTGAGCGCATCGCCGAAGACGTCGGCCCCGGAGTGAAGGGCCAACACATCGACGTGTTCCTGTCGTCGTTCCCCGCGGCAACGAGGTTCGGCGTTCAGCGCCGCGCCGTGAGCGTCATCGCACCCGCCGACGCGTCCTGACCGACCGGCTCTGCTCGCACTTCGGTGTACCACCTCGCCGCCCGGATCGCCGGCGACGGCTCCACCGCTCTCCGACGATGAGGTTTGACTCCCCGTCGGGGGTCGCGAATATAGGTCAGGCCGCGGAGGCGTGGATGGAGCCCAAGATCGTTCTCGACCGAAACCTATTGATCCCAATGCGTGACGGGGCTTGCCTCGCGGCGGATTGCTACCACCCCGCGGGCGACGGACCGTGGCCGGCGATCGTCAGCGCCTATCCGTACCACAAGGACGGCATGATCGGGGTCTCGTTCACCGCGGCGCTCAAGCGCTTCGCCCGCCGCGGATACGCGGCGCTGCTCGTCGACTGCCGTGGCACCGGCGGCTCCGACGGCGCCAGCAACGACGCCCTCGAGTCGGTCGCAAACCTCGATCTCTTCGATCTCGTCGAGTGGATCGGCACTCGACCCTGGTGCAGCGGCAAGGTGGGCATGTGGGGAATTTCGTACGGCGGCATCACGGCGCTGAAGGTCGCGAGCCTCCATCCTCCCCACCTCGCCGCGATCGCGCCGATCTACGGCGTCACCGACTTCCAGCGTACCTGGCTCATGCCGGGAGGACGGCCGAACCTGCTCGGGAGCATGGGTGCCTGGATGAGCTTCATGCAGGCGATGAACGTCGCACCACCGCTCTTCCGCGATCCCGAGGGGCGCTGGCGCACTTTGTGGGAAGCGCGACTGGCCGCGCACGCGCCGTATCTTCTCGACGGCCTCGACCACCTCGACCCGCGCGATCCATACTGGCGGCGCGGTGCGATCGACGCCGGCACCATCACGACGCCGACCTTGGTGATCGCCGGCTGGCGCGACATCTTCCTCGACGACTGCATCGAGCAGTTCCGCGCGATCACCGGCCCGAAGCAGTTGCTCGTCGGCCCGTGGGTCCACATGCTGCCCAACCTCTCCGTCGTCGAGGCCCTCGACCACGAGCACGAGATCCTGCGCTGGTTCGACCGCTGGCTGTGCGGTGCAGCGCCGGCGGTGCGCGACGAGCCGGCGGCGCGCGTCTACGTCCAAGGCGAGGGTGGCGGCTGGCGCTTCGACACGGACTTCCCGCCGCTCGGCCGGACGCGCCGGTTCTTCCTCGCGAGCGAGCACGGCCTGGGCGACACGGTGCCCGAGCCCGGCACCGATCGCTACGCCGCGATCCACGCGGTCGGTGTGACCGCCGGGCTCTCGAGCCCGCTGCCGATGGGGCTCGACTATCCGCAAGATCAACGTCGCGATGACGCGCTCGCGCTCGGGTACACGAGCGCGCCGCTCACGTCGGCGTTGGAGATCGCGGGCCGACCGGTCGTCCGTCTTGCGCTCACGTGCTCGTGGAACGACCCGACGTTGGTCGTGAAGCTCTGCGACGTCGCGCCCGACGGCGCGTCGGCGTTGGTGAGCACGGGTTGGCTCGCGCTCCGTGCGCTCGTCGATCCGGCGCTCGCCGTGTGGGGCAAGGCGGGCGCCGAGGCACGTGGCGCGACGGAGCCTGCAGAGACGGAGCTCGCCGGACGCGCATTCGAGGTCGACATCCCCCTCTGGCACACCGCGTATCGCTTCGCCGCGGGTCACCGCGTTCGGCTGTCGATCGCCTGCGGCGATTTTCCGCGTCTCTGGCCCGGAGAGGGCACGGGCTCGATCGAGGTGCGACGCGAGCGCTCGGAGCTGCGGCTGCCGGAGGTCGACCCGCGCCGCCCGCCGCACGAGGTCCCGCGCTTCGAGCCTCCGGATCTGATGGCGCTTCTCAGCGAGGGGCCGATGGTATTTGTGCCGAGTTGGCGCATCGAGACCGACGTCGTCCATGGGACGATCGCGACCCGCGCCGGCCTCGAGATGAAGTTCACGACGCCAACGGGTGCGTTCCTCGAGAGCCGGCACGAGTACGTCGCGCGCGTCGGCACCGGCGAGCGCGCCGAGCCCACGCTCGGCGCGGAATTCGCCCTCGACGTCCTTCACGACGGCGACGTCATCCGCGTGCGTACGACCGAACAGATGACCGCGCACGCGATCGAGCTGCGCTCGGTGCTGACGGTGAACGACGAGGAGCGCTATCGCGGGGAGTGGCGGCGGACGTGGCGGGCTCCCTGAGCACGCGACACGTTCAGACGGTCCGGTATCTCGTTGCACATGCGTGGAGCAAGGCGTGAGCGACGCGGACGCTGCTGCGCGGCGCGCGGAAGCGCCGCTGCACACGCGACGCTCGGCGCTCGCGATCGGTGTCGCGCTCACCCTCGCGGCGCAGTGGATCGTCCTGCGGCTCCTGCACGTCGAGCTCGCACCGCACTACGAGGCGCTGCTCGCCGGCACCGGCATCTTCGGCGCGGCATTCCTCCTCTCCTGGGGCGCCGAGGTCGCGCAACTCGACATCCCCCAGGCGCTGGCGCTGGCCTTCTTGGCGCTCGTCGCCGTCCTCCCCGAGTACACGGTGGACATCTACTTTGCGTGGCGCGCCGGGCAGGATCCGGTCTATACGGCGTTCGCCACCGCCAACATGACGGGCTCCAACCGGCTGTTGATCGGCGTCGGGTGGCCGGCCGTCGTCGTCACGGTGTGGATGACGACGCGACGGCGCGCGATCGCGATCGCGTCGGACCACGGCATCGAGCTCTTCTACCTCCTGCTCGCGACCGTCTACTCGCTCGTCTTGCCATTCAAGGCGACGCTCTCGCTATGGGACGCCGCAGCCCTGCTCACCATCTTCGGCTTCTACGCGGCTGCCGCCGCTCGCGCCCACGTCGTCGAGCCCGAGCTCGAGGGCGTCTCGGCGGTCATAGCCGGCTTCGGCGTCGGGGGACGGCGAATCACGACGATCGCGCTCTTCGTCGTCGCCGGCCTCACGATCTTGATGGCGGCCGAGCCGTTCGCGGAGGGTTTGCTCGCAAGCGGCCGCCGCTTCGGGATCGAAGAGTTCCTCTTGGTGCAGTGGCTGGCGCCGCTCGCCTCGGAGTCGCCGGAGTTCATCATCGCGGTTCTCTTCGCGATCCGCGGCAACGCCGGTGCCGCGATGGGCACCTTGATCTCGTCGAAGGTGAACCAGTGGACGTTGCTGATCGGCATGTTGCCGCTCGCCTACGGGACGTCGTCGGGAAGTCTCGCAAATCCGATGCACCTCGACCCGCGGCAGGTTGAGGAGATCCTCCTCACCACCGCGCAGTCCTTGTTTGCGGTGGTGATCCTCGCCGACTTCAGCTTCTCGCTGCTCGAGGGCGTAGTGCTCTTCGTGCTCTTCGGCACGCAGATGGTCTCGACCAGTCCGGAGTTCCGCTACTACTACAGCTTTCTCTATCTCGTCCTCGCGATTGCATTCGTGGTCATGCGCCCACAGCTGCGGCAGTCCTTATGGCTGCTACTGCGCGGGACGCAGGTGCGGCGCGGCACCTGATCTCCAATCAGACGACGGCGCACGGCGTTCCCGACATGCGCCACGGAATGCGAGATGGCGGCGCACCCCGACCTCGGGGTGTGCGAGCTCGACGAAGAAGCCGCGGGCACGGAGGCGGGGATCGTTGAACAGGTCGCGGTTCGTCATCGCGGGAAGGCTGCGAGGCCGGCGCCTTGGAGAAGCGCCGTCGCGTCCACGGCGTCGCATGCGGGCCGCTCAAATCGAAGGGAGCGATCGCGGTCGTGACCAGCACCGGATGACGCGCGTGCAGTTCGGGCCAGGTGAGCCCCCACCCCTCGAGACGACGCGACGGGAGGTCGGAGATCACGACGTCGCAGGCGTCGA
Organism: Deltaproteobacteria bacterium; assembly: GCA_016200545.1. Taxonomy (GTDB): domain Bacteria; phylum Desulfobacterota; class Binatia; order UTPRO1; family UTPRO1; genus DP-19. Next base: position 75,956 of record JACQEO010000033.1, read on the forward strand.
GTAATCGCTCGATTGCGTCGCGATCGGCGGGTGCACGCTCGAGATCGAGGACGCCGCCGCTGCGCTCGGGATGGGCGCGGCTGCCGGGAAACGGCCCGCGCTCCCGCGCCTAGTCGCCGCCGGGCGGCTCGACCCGGCGGCAGCCGTCACGACGGCGCGATGAGCTCGAGCAGGCGTTTGGGGTCGGCAGGCTCCTCGCAGTCGCCGAGGGCGATCAGGATGTCGGTGTGCGAGCGCTCGGCGGCGTCCCACTCACGAAGGACGTGCCAATCGCCGCCGGGGGTGCGCTCGAAGAGGTGCACCTTCTGGCCCTCGGTCAGACCGACGGCCGCGCGTCCACTCGGCGTCATGCAGAAGAGAATGTAGCCTGCCTTCTTGCTGGTGACGAAATACATCGGGAGTTCCGGCTAAAGGATAGGGTGCGATCAGTCAAGGCGATGCGGTCAGTACTCGGCGCAGACGCCGAGGGTGCCAAAGCGGACGGCGCGCGAGTAGCCGAGGACGCGCAACCCGTCCGACGAGAGCTCGCCGGCGGTTACGTACCCGCCGTCGGCGGTCGGCGTATCCGACCAATCCCACGTGTGCTCGAGCAGACGCGCGCCGCGCGCGCGTGCGAAGAGAATCGTGTCGTAGACGATGGCGATGCCGCTCCGCCGCCGCAGCGCTCCCGCGAGGCCGAGGTTCGCCGCGTAGCGGGCGAGCGCTTCGTCCTGGAGCGCGTAGCTGAGATTGCGTGTCTCGGGCACGGGCGCGCGATGTACGAGGCGCCACTCGAGACGGCAGGTGTCGCGGCCGGCGAACGGTTCCTGATCAAGGGTCCATTCGTCCTTGAGCAGATAGCCGACTCCCTTCAGGAGTTTCGCCTGGATCGCGCCCGGAAATCGCTCCAGCAATCGCAGGACCGTAAGTGGCATGTCGCCGTCGGTGGGTGTGCGGAAGACGAGCAGATGGTCGCGCTCGCGGGCGGCGCGCAAGGTCGCAGCGTCGTACGGGACCTGGTCGCGCAGCGCCGGGTCGGCGGCGGTGAGGCGCTCCGGGTCGGTGGCGAGCACGCGCGCAACGTCCTCGGGTCCGAGGAGGTCGTCGCCGAAGAGGGCTCGCGCGTCGGCGATCGGGGTGGTGTGCACGGCCATCGCGCCTCCTTCAGCCTCCCAGTTGGAACATCTCGCGGTGCTCGATCGTGTGCCCGGCGGACAGGCGATGCCCGACCGGCTTCGCCAACACCGCCGCGAGGAGGACCTCGGCGACCGCCGCCTCGCCGCCGCGACGCAGCGCCGCGCGTACATCGAGCTCGTCGTCGTTCAACAGGCAGAGATGAAACCTGCCGTCGGCGGTGAGACGCATGCGGTTACACGTCCCGCAGTAGGGTTCACTCACCGGACTGATGAATCCAATCGTGCCGCGACCGTCGGCGAGACGATAGTTTCGCGCTTCGTCGGCGGCGTCGACGATCGGGAGCGCGGCGAGCGGCCCGAGCGCGGTCTCGATGTGCGCGCGCGTCTCGGCGCTCGGTACGTACTTCTGTCGCGACACCTCCGCTGGCTCGCCGACGCCGAGCGGCATCAGCTCGATGAAGCGCACGTGCCAATCACGGGCGCGGGTGAGCGCCGCGAGCGCGACGACGTCGGCGTCGTTATAGCCACGCACCACGACCGCGTTGAGCTTGATCGGTGTCAGGCCGGCCTCCTCGGCCGCGAGGATGCCCGCCCAGATCTCCGCGAACGAGCCGAGTCGCATGACGCGCGCGAGCCGTTCGGGATCGAGGGTGTCGCAGTGCACGTTCACGCGTCGCAAGCCGGCGGCGACGAGTGCGGGCGCGAGACGCGGCAGCAGGATGCCGTTGGTGGTGAGTGCGAGGTCGGCGAGGGCCGGAATCCGCGCGATACGCTCGACGATCTCGATCAGATCCGCGCGCAAGGTCGGCTCGCCGCCGGTGAGTCGGATGCGACGAAACCCGACCGCCACTGCAGCGCGCGCCACTATCTCAATCTCGTTTGCGGCGAGGAGGTCGGCGCTCGGAAGAAACGTCGCCCCAGTGAGCGGCATGCAATAGACGCAGCGCAGATTGCAATGATCGATCAGCGAGATGCGTAAGTAGTCGATCTCCCGACCGAAGCGATCGCGCGGCATGAGGGATTGTTTCGTCGGCCCCTCGCCCTGTCAAGGCGAAGCGCGGCGCGCGTCAGAGCCGACGTTCCTCGATCTCGGTGACGATCCCGTCGAGCGCCTGGCGGAACGCCGAGTAGGGCAGCGTGGCGAGGAGCTCCCGTGCCCGCAGGGTGTAGTCTTCAGCGAACCGACGAACGGTCGGCAGCACGTCGAGCGCGCGCACACGCTCGAGGGCGCCGCGGATCGCCGCGTCGTCGGGTTCAGGCATGAGGAACACGCGCCGCACCTCGGCGTCCTGCGATAGCGCGAGCACGAGCGGCAAGGACGGGTTGCCGTCGCGCAGGTCGATCCCGACCGGCTTCCCCGTGAGGTCCTCGTCGCCGTCGACGTCGAGCAGATCGTCGATGATCTGAAACGCCATGCCGATGTTGAAGCCGCATGCCCACATCGCCTCGGCGCTCTCCTCACCAACGCCGGCGAGATGCGCCGCCACACGCGCGCCTTGCGAGAACAGCGAGGCCGTCTTGCGTGCGATGATTTCAAGATAGTCGTCGACGGTGACCGCCGGGTTGCGGCGGAAGCGGCCCTGCATGATTTCACCTTCGGTGAGGCTGACGCAGGCGTCGGCCGCCCAACGGACGATGCGCTCCTCGAAACGCCCGCACAGCTCGAAGGCCTTGCTGAAGAGGAAATCGCCGGTGACCAGGGTGTTCGCCAGGCCGTAATGACTGAAGGCCGACGCGCGACCGCGCCGTGTCTTGCCGCCGTCGATGATGTCGTCGTGCAGCAGCGTCGCCGAGTGAATGAGCTCGAGCGCGACCGCGACGTCGATCATGTCGACGACGTCGTCACCGCCGCACGCCTTGAACACCAAGAGGGCGACTGCCGGCCGGACGCGTTTGCCGCCGCCGCTGATCAAGTGGACGGAGATCTCGGAGAGCAGCGGCTCACGCGAGACGAGGAGCTCGGTGAGCTTCTCCTCGACGTGGACGAGATCGGCGGCGATGAGGCCGAGCGCCGCGGCGCCATTGGAGCGGATCAGGGTGCTGCGCTCGCGCGAGTCATGGGATTCGCTCACTCCCGTATCCTTTTTCGAGGCGCGGACGGCGACGCTGGGTCGCCGCCACCTAATGGCAATCATTTCGGATTGTCAAGGTGACGGAGCCCCCGCGCGCGAATGGGCGTCGCGCCGGCGCGATGCCGTCGGCGGTGCCGTCAGATGTGGTCCCGTCGATCGGGTTGAACGTCGCGGTAACGCGCAGCGTGGCGTTACGCGGCGCGTGCGTTGCCTTTGCCGCCGGTGGCGATTAGGGTGAACAGACTTCGGGTATGCTCGTGGCGACGATTGACGACATCCGCGCGCGGCTCGCGCAAGTCCGCTACCCGGGATACCAGCGCGACATCGTCGCGCTCGGCGCGGTCCGCGACGTCGAGGTCGTGGGCGGCCGGGCGCGGGTAACGGTGACGCCGGGGACGGCGAAACCTGAGGTGGTGGCGGCTCTACGCACCGCCGTCGAGTCGGCGGTGCGGTCGGTTCCGGGCGTCGAGGTCGTCGAGGTCGTCGTCGGTACCGCCGAGCACGGGCAGGCCGCCGCCGCGAGCCCGTTCGACGAGCGCGCGCCGTTGCCGGGTGTGGCCCGCATCCTCGCGGTCGCGAGCGGCAAAGGCGGCGTCGGTAAGTCGACGGTGGCCGTGAACCTGGCGCTCGCGCTGCACGCGAGCGGGCGCCGCGTCGGCCTTCTCGATGCCGACATCTACGGCCCGAGCGTGCCGTTCATGATGGGGGTTCCCGATGCGCGCCCGCGGATGACCGAGGGGCACAAGATCTTTCCCGTCGAGCGCCACGGGCTGGCGCTCATCTCCATGGGATTCTTCCTCGACGACAAGTCCCCGGTGATCTGGCGCGGACCGATGGTCATGAGCATCGTGCGGCAGTTTCTGAAGGACGTGATCTGGGGAACGCTCGACGTTCTCGTCATCGATCTGCCACCCGGCACCGGCGACGCGCAGCTCACGTTGGTGCAGCAGGTGCCCGTGACCGGAGGCGTGATCGTCACGACACCGCAGGACGTGGCGCTCCAAGACGTGCAGCGCGGCATCGCAATGTTCCAGACCGTGAATGCACCGATACTCGGGATCGTCGAGAACATGAGCTACTACGAGTGTCCGAGCTGCGCCACGCGCGAGGACGTGTTCGGACGTGAGGGCGGACGCCGCGAGGCCGCGGCGCTCGGAGTCGAGTTCCTCGGCGAGATTCCGCTCGTTGCGGAGATCCGCGCCAGCATGGACCGTGGCGCGCCGGTGATGCTCGCGGACCCTACGAGCCCGGCGGCCGCCGCCTTTGCGGCGATCGCCGTGAAGGTCATGTCGGCGCTCGAACGCAGCGATCAGGGGGCCACGGCGGTGTCATGAGTGAGGTACGGTCTTTACCGTACTGATCTCACATGTTAGCCGTGGACGCTCCACCGAAGGAGACCCTGGCATGTCCACGATGATCACCGAGGAGTGTATCAACTGCGGCGCGTGCGAGCCGGAATGCCCGAACACCGCCATCTACGAGGGTGGAGCCGAGTGGGACAACGAGGGACAGCGGCATCCGGCAATCGCGGCGGACATTTATTACATCGTGCCGGAGAAATGTACGGAGTGCGTCGGCTTCTTCGATCAGGAACAGTGTGCGGCGGTGTGTCCCGTCGATTGCTGCGTGCCCAATCCCGATGATCCTGAATCCGAGGAGCAACTGATCGTGAAAGCGCAGCGGATTCATCCTGACCGCGCGTTCGAGCCGGGGTTCCCGTCGCGTTTCCGCAAGAAATAACCTGCGCGGTTGCTCGAAACGCGCGGTTGGTGCACGTACCACCGAGTCGGTCGAGGAACTCAGACGGGCGATGTCCCTTTACAACATGGGGACGGTCCGTTATGACGCGCCTGATTTTTGAGCGATTTTCGGGTCGCTGGTTGCGCGCCGGACATTGCGGCATATTGCCCCGTCTGAGCGCGCGGTGGCAGGGGAAGAGGCTATGAGCAAGATCCGGGTCGGTATCGTCGGGGTTGGCAACTGCGCGAGCAGCCTCGTCCAGGGCATCGAGCACTATCGGCGCCTGAACGGGAGCGCGGACCGCAACGCGACCGGCCTGATGCACGACGATCTGGGAGGGTACCGGCCCGAGGACATCGAGATCGCCTGCGCCTTCGACATCGACGAGCGCAAGGTCGGACGACCTCTGCACGAGGCGATCTTCGCCAAACCCAACAAAGCGATCGAGATCCAGCGCGACCTGCCCGACTTGGGCGTGATCGTCGAGATGGGTCCGGTGCTCGACGGCGTCTCCGAGCACATGGCCGACTATCCCGCCGACGAAACGTTCGTGCCGGCCAATCTGCCGCCGGTCGACGTCGCCGCGGTGTTGAAAGCGACGCGCACCGAGGTGGTGATCAGCTATCTCCCCGTCGGCAGCCAGAAGGCGGGCGAACACTACGCCATGGCCTGTCTCGAAACCGGCACGAGCCTCGTCAATTGCATGCCCGTCTTCATCGTCTCCGACCCGACGTGGGCCGAGCGCTTCACCAGTCGCGGCATTCCGGTCGTCGGTGACGACATCAAGTCGCAGCTCGGCGCGACGATTGTCCACCGCAGTCTCGCTAAGCTCTTCACCGACCGTGGCATCAAGATCGAGCGAACCTACCAACTCAACACCGGCGGCAACACCGACTTCCTCAACATGCTGAACCGTAGCCGGCTCGGCTCCAAGAAGGTCTCGAAGACCGAGGCGGTGCAGGCGGTGATTCCCGGGCGGTTACCGGCGCGGGACGTCCATATTGGTCCGAGCGACTACGTGCCGTGGCAGGGCGACAACAAGATCTGCTTCCTCCGCATCGAAGGCCGCGCGTTCGGGAATGTGCCGATGGAGCTCGAGCTGCGATTGTCGGTCCAGGACAGCCCCAACTCCGCGGGCGTGGCGATCGACGCGATCCGCTGCTGCCGCTTGGCGCGCGATCGTGGAATCGGCGGCCCGCTGCGTAGCATCTCGGCCTACTTGATGAAGCATCCGCCGACGCAGATCACCGACGATCTCGCGCGCGATCTGGTCGAGAAGTTCATCCGCGGAGAGATCGACCACTAGGCCGGGTAGCGCCGCGGTCATGTGCCATCCCTGGCTCGCCGCGGGCGTGGCCGGCTTCCTCGGCGTCGTCGTCACGCGTGAGGTCGTTCCCGTGCTGCGGCGGGAAGAGCGGGATGCGCCGCTCGCGCAGGGCCTACTCGGCACCGGACTACGCACGTGGTTTCGCGGGCGACTAGATCCGCTGGTGGATGCGCTGCTCGCGGCGGGTATCCGCGCCGATTGGGTCACCGCCGTGCAATTCGGGATCAGTGGGCTGTGTGGCGTCGCCTACGCGCGCGGGTGGCTCTTCACGGCAGGGTGGCTTCTGCTGACCGGAGGAACGCTCGACGTCCTCGACGGCGCGATGGCGCGCAAGTGTGGCGCCGCGAGCGCGCGTGGCGCCTTCGTCGACTCGGTCGTCGACCGCTACGGCGAGTGCGTGGTCTTTCTCGGATTGGCGGTCCATTTGCGCGACGGCTGGGCTCTCTGGGCGGTGCTCGCGGCGGCCTTCGGCGCGTTCATGGTGAGCTATACGCGCGCCCGCGGCGAGGGCCTCGGCGTCGCATGCGCGATCGGCCTACTGCAGCGGCCGGAACGCTACGTGATCATCGGCGGGGGGTCGCTGATCGGCAGCCTCGCCGCGCACCTCACCTGTGCGCCGGCAGCGGCGTATGGCTTGCTCGTCGGCGGCGTGCTCGCCGTCGCCGTGCTGGCGAACGTGACGGCGCTCCAACGCGCCGCCGCGATCGTGCGCCAGTTGGCGTGAGCGCACGTGTCGCGGAGGCCGCCTTTCGCTGTGCTCGGCATCTTCCTCACCCTGCTCGGAGCGGGCGTGGTACTGGACGGCAACTGGACCTGGCGGGGAGGGGCGCTGATGGTCGCGGGTGCCGTGCTCCTCGCGCTCGAGTGGCGCCTGCCGTGAGATGGATCGGGGACAGGCGATGAGCCGCGGCGTCCGCATCGCGTTCAGCGTCGCGATCTCGGTGGTGGCGCTGTACTTCGCCTTCCCGCCGCGCAGCGAATGGGGTCACGTGCGCGAAGCGTTTGCGCGCGTGCAGTACGTCTACGCAGTGCCGCTCATGCTGCTGTCGGCGTACACCGTCGTGATCCGGTCCCAACGCTGGCGGCTGCTGCTGCGCCCGCTCGGCGACGTGCCGTTCTTGCCCTTGTTTTCCGCCACCTGCATTGGGTTCTTCTGCAACATGGTCCTGCCGTTGCGCGTCGGAGAGGTCGTGCGTCCCGTGCTTCTGGCACGGCGGACGCGACTTCCGGCAAGCAGCGTTTTCGGCTCGGTGCTCCTCGAGCGGCTGCTCGACATGGTGACGATCCTCGTCTTTCTCGGAACGGTCGTCCTGCTCGTGCCGGTCTCCGACACCATCCGCCGGAGCGGCATCGCGTTTCTCGTCGTCGCCGTCGCCGCCATGACGCTCGTCCTCGCATTGCAACGTCGGCACCCGGTCGCGCTACGCTCCATGAGCGGCGCGTTCAGGTTGCTTCCCGCCGCCATGCGCGCCCGTGCCGATGCGGCGATGCACGGCTTCATCGACGGTCTCCAAGGCATCGGTGGCGGCGCGGCGTTGCTGCGCATCGTGCTGTATTCGTTCTACCTCTGGTTGGTGATCGCGTCGATATTCGGCTTCGGCCTCATCGCCTGCGGGCTTCCGGTTCCATTCATGAGCGGCGCGCTCGCGCTGGTGGCGGTCGTCGCCGGCGCGGTGTCGGCGCCGTCGGCGCCGGGTTTCATCGGAACGTTCCAGGCAGGCTGCATCCTCGCGCTCGCGCTCTTCGGCATCGAGCGCGCCGACGCGATTCCGTACTCGTTCGTCGTCTGGGCCGTACAGTCGCTGGCGCAGATCGTTTTGGGGGTTGTCTTTCTTCTGCGCGAGAACGTAAGCTTCCGCGACATTCAAGCGAGCGAGGAGGGTCGCGTGGCGGCGAGCGACGTATGAGCGTACGCGGCAAGACGGTCGTCGTCGGCGTCAGCGGTGGCATCGCCGCGTACAAGATCTGCGAAACCGTGCGCCTTCTCGCGCAAGCGGGCGCGACCGTGCAGGTCATCCTCACCCGGGCGGCGGAGGAATTCGTGACGCCGCTCACCCTACAGACTCTCTCCGGCCACCCGGTCGCGCGCCACACCTTCGATCTCACCGAAGAGTCGGAGATCGGCCACATTCGCCTCGCCGATACCGCGGACGCACTGCTCGTCGCGCCCGCGACGGCGAACGTCGTCGCCAAGCTCGCTGCAGGCATCGCCGATGACCTGTTGACCACCGTCGTGCTCGCGACACGCGCGCCGGTGCTGGTCGCGCCGGCAATGAACGTGCACATGTGGGAGAACGTAACGGTGCAGGCGAACGTCGCACGCCTGCGCGAGACCGGCCGTCTGCTGATCGAGCCCGACAGCGGCGCGCTCGCGTGTGGTTACGAGGGGGCGGGACGGCTCCCCGAGCCCGACGTGCTCGTCGAGGAGGTTGCGGTCGCCGTGAGCGAGAAGAGCCTCGTCGGTCGCCACGTCCTCGTCACCGCCGGCCCCACGTGGGAAGCACTCGATCCGGTGCGCCATCTCGCCAATCGTTCGTCCGGCAAGATGGGCTTCGCGGTCGCCAAGGTGGCGCGTCGGCGCGGTGCCCGTGTCACCCTCGTCACCGGACCGACCGCGTTGGAGGATCCGCGTGGCATCGAGTGTGTGCACGTTACGAGCGCACGCGAGATGGAAAAGGCGGCGCTGCAACATGCCGCGGCAGCCGACTGCGTCGTCATGGCGGCGGCCGTCGGCGACTATCGCCCGGTAGAGATCGCACGCCACAAGATCAAGCGCGGCCGTGGCGATCTCGACCTCCGTCTGACGGCCAATCCCGACATCCTCGCCAGGATCAGCGCGCTCCCCGGACAGCGCCTGCTCGTCGGCTTCGCCGCCGAGACCCGTGATCTCGTCGCCAACGCCCGTCGCAAGCTCCAGGCGAAGGGCGTGCAGCTCATGGTCGCGAACGACGTCACCGCTCCCGACGCCGGCTTCGACGTCGACACCAACGTCGTCACCCTGATCGACCGTACCGGTCGTGTCGAGCGCCTGGACAAGATGTCGAAGGAAGACGTCGCCGGCGCGATCCTCGACCGCGTCCGCGACCTACGCGCCCCCTGCGCCGCCCTCCGCGCCGAATCCCGCCGCCTCCGCCCACGCCAGTAGAGCGGCAGCAGGAGAGGTGGAGGCGCGCCCGGAGTAGAGAGGCGTGCCGGGAGCTTCGCGGGTTCACCCCGCGAGGCGACGCCCATCGGAGCACGCGCGCGCAGCGCGCGGCGCACGGGGGCGAAATCTATTAAATCGCCGCCTTCAGCTCGGGGACGACCTTGGCAAGAATCGCCTCCTGCACGCTGGGTGTCAGCTTGTGACGGCGGTGCAGGGCGCGCAGGCGCTTGCGGATCAGCTCCGCGCGCGCGATGTTCTCGCGGCCGGTCGGATCGGCGGTGACGCAACGCGCGTCGCGACCGCAGCGCAGCATCTCGAGGGCGGCATCACTGCAGAGCTCATCGTAGCGGGCGACCTCGTCGTGGCCGAGCGGATATCGCGAGCGCGTGCCGACTCGTTGCATGAGGCGTCGCCACTGCTCGTAGCGGTGCAGCGCCATGACGGAGTTGAAGATGCGCTTGTTGGTCTTGAAGGAGAATAGCGTGCGCTCGACCGTACGCTCCATGAGATCGTCGCACCCCCGATAGGCTCGGCTCACGACGGCGCGCACGCGCCGCCAGTCGGCGGGCGGCTGCATGGCGTCGAAGCGGGCTTCCCAGTAGACGTGCTTCAGCGCGCGTGCGCGGTAGCTGACCAGAAGCTGCAAGGGCACGAAGTAGTTGTGCGAGTACGTGTCGGCGGCGAGGTGGGTCAGGTAGCCGTACGCGAACGCGCGCTCGGCATCGTCGCGCGAGCCGGCGAGCACCTGCCAACCGACGGTCCAGGAGTGGCAGTGGTAGCGGAGGTCACGCGTGAACTTCTTCGCCTGAATGATGTCGGCGCCGACGCAGCCGTAGAGGTAGGAGTCGGCGTGAGCACGCAGGATTTCTTGAAGGGCCGGGGCGAGGGTGGTAAGACGCGACAACACGGTCGCTCCGTGCACCAGGTGGGTGACCGGTCCCCACGCGTGGGCCTCGCCGGGTACGAGTAGTAACAGTGTCGCGACGACGCCGAGGATGACGAGGATCATCGCTGAAAGTCTACTCTCGGCTCCGCAGGGCGACAACCGCGGAGTTGCACTATGGCGGCTGCACCCATGACCGATCGCCAGACGCTCCTCGAGCTCGTCACCGCGCTGCGGGCGCGCCTGGAGTGGTGCCGGGACACGGGTGCCGAGGTCGACGCGATGGCGGTCGACGGGCGGAGCGCCGCGCCGGCGGCGGCCGCGACCGATGACGATTCGGTGCCGCTGAACGCGGCGCCACGCAAGACCCCAATGGACGGATCCGTAGCGGGCGCCGGAAGACCCACCGCGGCGGTGCCGCCCGTCGCGACGTCGGCTGGCGCACCGGTCGAGACGCTCGATCTCCTTGTGTCGCCCGCCGTGCGCGCCGCGAGCGACCTGCCGCAGCTGCGCGCGGCAATCGGCGATTGCACACGCTGCAAGCTCGCCCCGCATCGGACCAACTTGGTCTTCGGAGTCGGCAATCCCGCCGCGGAGCTGGTGTTCGTCGGCGAGGCGCCCGGGCGTGACGAGGACCTCCGGGGCGAGCCATTCGTCGGACGTGCCGGCCAGCTCCTCACGGAGATCATTACCAAGGGCATGAAACTGCGGCGCGAGGACGTCTACATCGCCAACATCATCAAGTGCCGGCCGCCGCAGAACCGCAATCCCGAGCCCGACGAGATCGCCTCCTGTGAGCCGTTCCTCGTCCGGCAGCTCGCGCTCATTCGGCCGAAGGCGATCGTCGCCCTCGGGACGTTCGCCGCGCAGACGCTGCTCAAGACCCGCACGCCGATCACGCGGCTCCGTGGTGCGTGGACAGACTACCACGGCATCCCGCTGATGCCGACCTTCCATCCCGCGTACCTGCTGCGCAATCCCGCGGAGAAGCGCGTGGTCTGGGAGGACATCCAGCAGGTCATGCGTGCGCTCGGACTGCCACGATGAGGCACGCTCCGCGACAGGGCGCGCGCCGCACCCTGTACGTCGCCCTCGTCGGCATCGCCCTCACGGTCGCGCGCGAGGCGTCGGCGCGCGTGAACCTCATCGTGATCGACGGCACGATCAATCCGGCGGTCGACGATTTCATTCGTCAAAGCGTCGCGATCAGCGCGCACGACGGCGCCGAGGCGCTGGTCATCCAGCTCGACACGCCAGGCGGCTTGCTGACGTCGACCAAGCGCATCGTCAAGGAGCTTCTCGGGGCGCCCCTCCCGGTCATCGTCTACGTCGCGCCCGCGGGCGCGAGCGCGACTTCGGCGGGCGTGTTCGTGACGATGGCGGCGCACGTCGCGGCGATGGCGCCGGGGACGACGATCGGCGCCGCGCATCCGGTTGGGGCGGGGGGCGACAACGTCGGCAGGGACATGCGGAAGAAGCTCGAGAATTTTACCGCCTCGTTCGGCAAGGCGATCGCCGAGCGGCGTGGTCGTAACATTGCGTGGGCGGAGAAGGCGGTGCGCGAAAGCGTGACGTTGACGGAAAACGAAGCGGTCGCGAAGAAGGTCGTCGATCTCGTCGTGCCCGATCTCCCGGCCCTGCTCGCGGCGGCGTCCGGGCGCGAGGTGCAGGTCGGTGATCACACGGTACGCCTCGTGCTCGGCGGGGCGACCGAAGTTGTGCGCCTCGAGATGCGGCTGAAGGATCGGGTGCTGGATCTCATCGCCGACCCCAACGTCTCGTATCTCCTCTTCATGGCGGGCCTGCTCGGCCTCTACGTCGAGATCTCGCATCCCGGACTGGTGCTGCCGGGCGTCGTCGGTGGCATCTCGCTCCTGCTCGCGCTCGCCGCGTTCCAGGTATTGCCGATCAATTCGACGGGCGTCCTCTTGCTGCTGTTCGCCGCAGCGCTCGTCGTCGCCGAGGCGTTCATGCCGAGCTTCGGAGTGCTCGGCGTCGGCGGCATCGTCGCGTTCGCGCTCGGATCGTTGCTCCTCTTCGACACTCCGGAATCGACGATCGCGGTCGATCGAACGATCGTCGCCGCCGCGATCCTGGCGGTGAGCGGCGCCATGCTCGCGATCGGCTACCTCGTCACGCGTGCGCAGCGGCGTCCGGTGGCGACGGGTGCCGAAGGATTGGTGGGAGAAATCGGCGTCGTCCGTGAGGTGCTCACGGGCGGCGGCAAGGTGTTCGTGCATGGGGAGCATTGGGACGTGATCAGCGACGCCGCCCTCGAGCCCGGCGAGCGTGTCGAAGTGCTGCGCGTCGAGCCGGGGTTGCGCCTGCGCGTGCGGCGCGCGTCACCGGGACGCGCATAGTGCAACGCACTCACAGACTGAGAGGAGGTCGTCGATGTTCGGACTCGAACCCGTGATGGTGGTGGTGATCTTTGCCGGCCTCTTCCTCGTGAGCGGTCTCAAGATCCTCCGCGAGTACGAGCGCGCCGTCATCTTCCGCCTCGGTCGCTTGGTGAGCCACCGCGGCCCCGGCATCATTTACGTGATTCCGGGCATCGAGAAACTGCTCAAGATCGATCTGCGCACGATCACGATGGACGTCCCGTCGCAAGACGTCATCACCAAGGACAACGTCTCGGTGAAAGTCAACGCGGTCCTCTATTTCCGCGTCATCGATCCCAACCGCGCCGTCGTCGAGGTGGAGAACTACCTGTTCGCGACGTCGCAGCTCGCGCAGACGACCTTGCGCAGCGTGTGCGGTCAAGGGGAACTCGACGAGCTGCTCGCCGAGCGCGACAAGATCAACGCGCAGATTCAAGCGATTCTCGACGCCCAGACCGAGCCCTGGGGGGTGAAGGTCGTGCTCGTCGAGCTCAAGCACATCGATTTGCCCGAGGCCATGCAGCGTGCGATGGCGCGGCAGGCGGAGGCCGAGCGCGAGCGGCGCGGCAAGGTGATCGCCGCCGAAGGCGAGTTTCAGGCGGCGCAACGCATCGCCGACGCGGCACGCATCATCGAGACGCATCCAACGGCGATCCAGCTGCGGTATCTGCAAACGCTCGTCGAGGTCGCGACCGGCAACAACTCCACGACGATCTTTCCAGTGCCGATCGATCTACTCACACCGTTCCTGCAAAAACACGAGCGTTGATGCTGGTTTGATTCCCCGGTTCTTCCGCGCTACACGAGCGGATCGATCATGGATCCGGCGGCGCTCGACTATCCATTCGACCCGGCGCAGATCGCGCAGCGTCCACTACCCGAACGCGACGGTGGGCGGCTCATGGTGGTCGAGCGCGGCCGTGGTGTCGCGGCGCACGCCGCGGTGTGCAATCTCGCGCAGTGGCTGCGTCCGGGCGATCTCCTGGTCGTGAACGACGCTGAGGTCATGCCGGCGCGCCTCCACGGTCGACGCGCCAGCGGCGGCTCGGTCGAGGCGCTTCTCACCGAGCCCGGCGAGTCCGAGGGAACGTGGCGCTGCCTCGCACGACGCGCCGGACGGATGCACGACGGCGAGCGTCTGCGCTTCGCACCCGACCTCGAGGGCGTGTGGCGCGGGGCGACGGACGACGGTCCTCTGCGGGAGATTCTTTTCGTGGCGGACGGCGATCTCGGCGCCGTGCTCCGTCGCCGGGGTGAGTTGCCACTGCCGCCCTACATTCGGCGTCCGGACGGCCCGCTGCCCGAGGATCACGCGCGCTACCAAACGGTCTTCGCACGTGTTCCGGGCGCGGTCGCGGCACCGACCGCAGGGCTGCACTTCACGCCGCGTCTGCTCGCGGCGCTCGCCGCTCGCGGCGTTGAGGTCGTCGCCGTCACGCTGCTCGTCGGACCCGCAACCTTCCTGCCGCTGCGCGACGGCTCGGCGCATCACGCAGTTCCGGCCGAACGCTACGACGTGCCGGCGTCGACCGCAGCGGCGATCGCCCGGGCACGCGCCGCGAGCCGGCGAATCGTCGCGGTCGGGACGACCACGGTACGCGCGCTCGAGAGCGCGAGCGATGACGACGGCGCGACCCGACCGGGTCCGGGGCGTAGCGCGCTCGTCATCGGCGTCGGCTATCGCTTCCACGCCGTCGACGCGCTGGTGACGAACCTCCATCTGCCGCGATCGAGCCTGCTCGCGCTGGTCGCGGCGTTCGCCGGCACCGAAGCGATTCTCGCCGCGTACCGCGCCGCCAGCCGCGACGGTTATCGCTTCTACAGTTACGGCGACGCCATGCTGATCCAGTGAGCGGGTTCCGCATCCTGCATCAGGCGGTCGGCTCGGGTGCGCGCGTCGGCCGTCTCACGCTCGCGCACGGCGAGGTGGCCACCCCGGCGTTCATGCCGGTGGCGACGCATGGCAGCGTGAAAGGTCTCACGCCCCGCGATCTACGCGAGTGCGGCGCCGAGATCGTGCTGGCGAATGCCTACCACCTCTCGCTCAGGCCGGGTGCGGACGTGATCGCGCGTCTCGGCGGGCTGCATCGCTTCATGGGGTGGGAGGGTCCGATCCTCACCGACAGTGGCGGGTATCAGATCTTCTCGCTCGCGACGCTGGCGCGTGTCCGCGAGGAAGGCGTCGACTTTCGATCGCACCTCGATGGAAGCAGCCATTTTCTCGGCCCCGAGGAGGCCATACGCATTCAGGAGGCGCTCGGCAGTGACGTTGCGATGGTCCTCGACGAATGTCCGCCCGGCGGCGCCGCGCGCGACGTGGTCCTCGCCGCCACGGAGCGCAGCGCGCGTTGGGCGGCGCGCGCCGTCGCCATGCGATCACGCTCCGAGCAGGCCGTGTTCGGCATCGTCCAGGGTGGCAGCGACCTCGGATTGCGCGCCGAGAGCGTACGCGCGACGGTCGCGCTCGGCTTCGACGGGTACGCGCTCGGCGGGCTCTCGGTCGGGGAGCCGCGTGAGGTGACGTGGGCGGTGGCGGCGGTGACCGCGCCGCTCTTGCCCGCCGATCGGCCACGCTACTTCATGGGGAGCGGGACGCCCGGGGATCTTGCACGCCTCGTCGGCGCCGGTATCGACCTCTTCGATTGCGTCTTGCCGACCCGTCATGCGCGAAACGGTGCGCTCTTCACCAGCGCCGGCACCGTGGTGCTACGCCATGCACGCTACGCGGACGATCCCAGGCCGGCGGACGAGCGTTGCGCGTGCTATACGTGCACGCGCTTCAGCCGAGCATATCTCCGGCATCTCCACATGGCGCGGGAACCGCTCGCCGTCACGCTCAACACCGTGCACAACGTCACCTACTATGAGCGGCTGATGCAGGACATGCGGACGGCGATCGTGGCGGACGCGTTCGGGGCGTTCGCGGCCGGCGTCGTCGGGGAGGAGAGACATTCATGGCCGGACTAGCATACGCCCAGAGCGCCGGAGCGGTGGGAGGGCCGAGCCCCCTCGTCAGCATCATGCCCATCGCGCTGATGTTCATCGTGCTGTACTTTCTGCTCATTCGCCCGCAACAGAAGCGCACGCGCGAGCACGACACGATGATCGAGAACCTCAAACGCAATGACGAGATCGTCACGACCGGCGGCATGTACGGACGTATCCAGTCGATCGCCGACAAGGTGTTGGTGGTCGAGATCGCACCGAACGTCCGCGTCCGCGTCGATCGCGCGCAGGTCGCAAGCGTCGTCCGGGCCGGCAAGCCCGACGACACCGACAAGAGCAAGGAGAAGTCATGAAGGTGATGTATCGGCTGCTGCTGGTGGTGGCGCTGCTGCTCGGCAGCTTCGCGTATATCGCGCCCACGATTCTGCAGCCGCTGCCGCCGTGGTGGCCGTCGTTCCTTCCGAAAGAGGCCATCCGGCTCGGACTCGACCTCCAGGGAGGGATTCACCTGATCCTTCAGGTGGAAATCGACAAGGCCGTGGAGAACGCCCTCGGCGGCGCGATGGAAGACCTGAAGCGCGAGCTCGCGGCGGCGCAAATCATGACCGCGAAACTGGAGCGGCAGGGCAACCGGATCCATCTCCGCCTGCCGAGCCCCGACAAGAGCTCGGCGCTGTCGGAGCTGGTCAAGGACAAGTTTCCGAGCCTCGTCTTCAGCAGTGACCCGAACGCGGACGCCGGCGAGGTCGTCTTGGCGTTCGACGATCGCGAGCAGCGCCGCATCCGCGAGTTCGCCGTCGACCAATCGATCGAGACCATCCGCAATCGCATCGATCAGTTCGGCGTACGCGAGGCGCTGATTCAGCGCAGCGGTAGCGACGGGATTCTCATCCAACTCCCCGGCATTCAAGACCCGCAACGTGCGAAGGATCTGATCGGCAAAACGGCGGTGCTCGAATTCAAGCTGGTCGCCAATGCGGCCGATTCCACCAAGCCGTCCGCCGGGACCGAAGTGTTGTATGGGCAGGAGCGTGATGCGATATCGGGCCACACGCGCACCAAGGTTCCGTACACCCTGGAGCGCAAGACGCTCATGACCGGCGAAGTCATCGCCGACGCGCGCGTCCGGCCGGCCACGCAGCTCGAGGGGCCGTACGTCGAGCTCATGTTGAACAGCCGAGGGGCGAAGCTCTTCGAGCAGATCACGTCCGCGAGCGTCGGTCGGCAGCTCGCGATCGTGCTCGACAAGACCGTCTACTCGGCGCCGGTGATCCGCGAGCGCATCGCGGGCGGCAGGGCGTCGATCACCGGCAACTTCGATCTCCGCGAAGCACGCGACCTGGCGATCGTGCTGCGCGCGGGCGCGCTGCCGGCGCCGGTGACCCTCGCGGAGGAACGGACCGTCGGCCCGACGCTCGGACGCGACTCGATTCGACAGGGGTTGCGCTCGTTCGCCGTCGGCGGCGCGCTCGTCGTCCTCTTCATGATCATCTACTACCGGGGTGCGGGCCTGCTCGCCGACGGCGCGCTCATTCTGAACGTCCTCTTCATCATTGCCGCTCTCGCCGCCTTCGAGGCGACGCTCACCTTGCCGGGGATCGCGGGGTTGGTCCTGACGCTGGGAATGGCCGTCGATGCCAACGTGCTCATCAATGAACGCATCCGCGAAGAGCTCCGATCGGGTAAAACGGTACGCGCCGCCGTCGAGGCGGGCTACGCGCGGGCGCTTCCGGCCATTTTGGATACGAACATCACGACCTTCCTTTCGGGAATCATCCTCTTCCAGTTCGGGTCCGGTCCCGTGAAGGGCTTCGCTATCACCTTGGTGATCGGACTCTTCACGTCGGTGTTCACCGCCGTCGTCTGCACGCGAATCGTCTACGACCTCCGACTCGCGAACAAACGCCTGACGACGATCAGTATCTAAGGGAGACCGCATGCTTCAGCTCATCAAGCCGGACGTCAACATCGATTTCGTCGGCAATCGGCGGTACGCGTACATCTTCTCGGGCGTGCTCACCGTCCTCTGCCTGTTGGCGATGGCGATCCTCGGGCCCCGTTACGGTATCGACTTCGTCGGTGGAACACTCTTGCACATCCGGTTTCACGACCCGGTCGAGGTGAGCGCGGTCCGAAACGCGCTCGGGAATGTGGCCGGGGAGGCGTCGGTGCAGGACTTCGGCACCACGAAAGGGGAATACCTGCTGCGTATTCCTGAGTCCGCTGCGGATCTGAGCGGACTCGGAGAAAAGATCAAGAAGGAGCTGGACGCGACCTTCGGAGCGACGTCGTACGAGGTCCTTCGTAACGAGACGGTTGGTCCACGAGTCGGAAAGGAGCTGCGGCAGAAGGCGCTCCTCGCCGTGCTGTTCTCCACGCTCATGATGGGATCGTATATTGCGCTGCGATTCGAGATTCGCTTCGGGGTCGGCGCCGCGGTTGCGTTGCTGCACGACGTGATCGTGGCCGCTGGGGCGCTCGTGATCGCGAACTACGAGTTCGATCTCACCATCGTGGCGGCGCTGCTGACGATCGTCGGCTTTTCCGTGCATGATACGGTCATCGTCTCCGATCGCATCCGTGAGAACATGCGTAAGTCACGTCGCCTGCCGCTCGCAACCATCATCAACCAAAGCATCAACGAGACGCTGTCCCGAACCGTCTTGACGACGGGTACGGCGATCCTCGTCATCCTGGCGTTGTATCTCTTGGGCGGGAGCGTGATTCACGGGTTCGCCTTCACGCTGCTCGTCGGCTTCCTCATCGGCACGTACTCGTCGATCTTCGTTGCGAGTCCGATCGTCCTCGCGTTCGAGCGCTCGAAGTCGGCGGCGCCGCGCGCCCAGCGCGCCGCCTCATGAGCCCGCGTGGGGCACGTCATATGCCATGCCGGAGCGGCGGCATACGCTCGCCGATCTAAGAAAAGTGATGTAATATTGGATAGTTAACTCTCTCCTTCGGGGCTAGACCGCCGCGACTGTCTTGACCGTATTTTTCGCCGCGTGGTATAGCCGCTGGCATTCCACGCCAAGGAGATCGCGCGCCCGATGTTCGACCGGGACGACATTTATCTGAACAGCAAAGAGGTGGCGCAGATCCTCGACGTGAGTCCAGATACGGTCAACGAATTTGCACGCAAGCATCTGCTGCCGGCCTTCAAGCAGGGACGGCAGTGGCGGTTTCGTAAGCGCGATATCACCTCGTTCAAACGGCAGCTGCGCGGCGCGACAGCTGCCTGAGCGCTACGCCTCGTAGGGGTCGAAAGAGGCGTCCCGCAACGTCCACCCGAAGGGACCCCGTCTTCGGGTCATTCGGCTATCGTGTGATGTGAAGGGCCAAGCGGTAGGGGGGACACGCATGGCGGGTTCGATGAACGGAGCGGGGAAGACGAACGCTCACCCGCATCAGAGCAAGATCTACTCCGAATTTTCCCGATTCTACGACAAGATTTTCGAACGCATCTTCTTTCCACGCATCGCGCGGGTCATCGCCTCGTTGCACATCCCGTTCGGGGCACGCGTGCTCGAGCTCGGCGTCGGAACCGGACTGTCGCTGAGCGCCTACCCGCTGGATTGTAACGTCGTCGGCGTCGATCTCGCGCAGGACATGCTCGATCAAGCGGCGGAAAAAATCCGCGAGCGTGGATGGCACCACATCATCCTGCGCCAGATGGACGCGCTCAATCTCGACTTCCCGTCGGACTCCTTCGACTACGTGACGGCGTTCCACGTCGTCAGCGTCGTGCCCGACGCCTCGCGCATGATGGCCGAGGCGCGACGCGTGTGTCGACCCGGCGGTAAGCTCGTGATCATCAATCATTTCCGTAGCGAGCGGCCGCTCATCGGGCCACTCGTCGATCTCGCGGATCCCGTCACACGTAAGCTCGGGTGGCGGACCACGCTGAAGCTCGTCGACATCATCGAGGGCGCTCCGGTATCGATCGAGCAGAAGTTCAAGACCTCTCCGCGCTCGCTGTTCACAGTCGTCATCGCCCGCAACGAGAAAGAGATCGCGGCGGTCGGCTGAGCAGCTTGGCTGCACGCACCGGGATTCGCGGCCGTCGAGCGGCCGACCCTCCCCAGCGCTGCCCTCAGCGTGCGGCTAAGCCGTCGAATCGTCAGCCTGTTGATAAGCTGTGGATGGGCGCCCCGTCCGAATTCAGGTACTTGCGTCGGCTAGTCGACGGGGCATCGCTCAGGGGTCGTCAATTGCGGCCTTGAAGTCCCATAACAGTCTGAATCTGCAAGGATTGGACGGATTCGAAGACCGCGAGGGGCCTGGCAATCGGCGACGCGGGTGTGACCCCCTACCGGGTATCAAGTGTTCCCCGGAACTTCTGTGGATAACGACCCGAAGAGGGCGTCAATGCGCTGCCCGCATCTCACTTCCGCACAGGCGACTCGCGCCACGAACGAAGGAGCGATCTTGGCTCGCTGCGGACCGTGTGCCTGAGCGGCCCCAAGGCAGTGCCCCCGCCCAGAATCGAACTGGGACTTAGGGTTCCGGAGACCCTCGTGATGTCCTTTTCACTACGGGGGCGCGAAGAGCGCGGCGGATGGGTGTGCGGATTCGGTACCATGCGTGTGGCAGAGGGTCAACGCGCAGCCCGTCGTGTCAGAGACCGAAGGCCGAGAGCGAGCCGCGCTCACATGCGGACGCCGCCGTCGACGACCACAACCTGGCCCGTCATGAAGTCCGAAGCGCTCGACGCGAGAAACAGCGCCGCGCCGACGATCTCGTCCGGCTGTCCGTGGCGGCCGAGCGGCGTTTGGCGCACGACCGACTGGTGAATGGCGGGATTGGTGATCAACGCGGCCGCAAAGTGCGTTTCGATGAGACCCGGCGCGATCGCGTTGACGTAGATCTTCGCGTGGCCGCACTCTTTCGCGAGCACCCGGGTCAGATGGTTCAGCGCGGCCTTGCTGATGCTGTAGGCGCCGAGCATCGGCGCCGGGTCGAAGCTCGCGGCTGAGGAGATGTTGATGATCTTGCCACCCTCGCCGCGCTCCAGCATCGCGCGCGCCACACGGACGGCGGCGAGATATGGGCCCTTGAGGTTCACGTCCATGATCTTGTCCCATGCCACCGGATCCATATCGGTAAGAGGCCCCATGACCGGGTTCGTGCCGGCGTTGTTCACCAGGACGTCGATCGCGCCCCATTCGCGGAGGACCTCCTCGACCATGCGATCGACATCGGCCATGCGTCCCATGTGGCATGCGATCGGGAGCGCGCGTTGCGCCGTTCGCTCCTCGATCTCTTTGGCGACCGCTTGCAGCGACTCGAGCTTGCGACTGACGAGTGCGACGTCGGCACCAGCCTCGGCGAATCCGAGGGCGATCGCACGCCCGATGCCACGGCTCGCGCCGGTGACGATGGCACGCTTGCCGTTCAACGAAAATCGATCCAACGCCGTCACGTCTGCCTCCTGATCGTGTCTACGCCTGCGCGTCGAGTCGCGTCGCGAGGACGCGCACCATCTCCGCGTGCAACGTAGCGTTCGAGGCGAGCGTTTGCTCGCCGAACAGGTCGAACGCCCCACCGCGGAAATCGCTCACCACCCCGCTCGCCTCGCGCACGATGAGCGCACCTGCCGCCGTATCCCATGGGTGGAGCTTCCATTCCCAAAATCCGTCGAGCCGTCCGCACGCGACGTAGCAGAGATCGAGGGCCGCGGACCCGTTGCGACGCACACCCTGGGCGCGTGCGATGAAATCAGCGGCGAAGCCGAGATAAAAGTCGAGATGCTCGCGGCGGTCGTACGGAAACCCGGTCGCGAGGAGGGCATCTCCCAGCGAATCGGTCGCCGACACGCCGATCGAACGGTCGTTCAGCCGCGCGCCGCGACCGCGCTCGGCAACGAAGGTCTCGTCGCGGAGGGGATCGTGCACGATGCCGAAGACGAGATCGGAGCCACGGCCGAGCGCCAGCGAGATCGCGAAGTGTGGGTAGGCGTGCGCGAAGTTGGTGGTGCCGTCGAGCGGATCGAGGTACCAAACGTGCGCGTCCCGCGGTGGCGGTGTGAGCGCGGCGCCGGCGGACGACTCCTCGGCGACGATCACGTGATCGGGGAACGCCCGACGGAGGTGGCTGATCACGAGCGCCTCGACCCGGTGATCAGTCTCGGTGACGATGTCGACGGCACCTTTGTGGTGAATCGTTTTCGCCTTTCGCCACGTCGACAGCAGCAGCGCGTGCGCGTCTTCGACGGCGGCGCGGGCGACGCGCTCGAACGCCTCCATCGGCGCGGTAGTGACACATTGATCCGGTGAGATCAAGGTGACAGATTGCGCGGCGCCGCGTCCAACGCGGTGTTCTGATGCAAGCCGCGCCGCCGTCCACCGCTCGTCACGCCATTTGGCGATCGCCTGCAAAGGTGAACCTCTGCTTGCGCGTCGTCGGTCGTCGGCGCGACGGCTATCATCTCCTGGACTCCGTCTTCGTGCCCATCGATCTCTGCGACGAGCTCAGGGTGACGGTCGATGCCATCGGGCGCGGCGTGCCGACGCGCATCGAGGTGCAGTGCGATCGCGCCGACGTGCCCGAGGACGCAAGCAACCTTGCGGCGCGCGCCACCGCCGCGCTGCTCGCCGAGCGCGAACTCGGTGCGAGCGTGCGGATCGTGATCGCGAAGACCATTCCACCCGGCGCCGGTCTCGGCGGCGGCAGCGGCAACGCGGCAACCGTCTTGCGCGCCCTGAACACCTGGCTCGGTCTCGACATCGCGCCGCCACGCCTCCGTGAGCTGGCGCTCGCACTCGGCGCCGACGTGCCCTTCTTTCTCGTCGGCGCTCCGGCGCGCGTGCGCGGCATCGGCGAGGACGTGCAACCGATCGCCGACTTCGCCGCGCTCGCGCTCGTCGTCGCCATCCCGCCGGTCGCAGTGTCGACGGCATGGGCGTTCCGCGCCTTTGCGGAGCTCGTACCGTCACCGGTGGCCAGTGGCGACGAGGCTGCGCGGCTTGCCGCCGGGGCGCCGCCGACGCAAGCACTTCTCGTGAACGACCTCGAGCGCGTCGTCCTCCCGGCGTTTCCCGCCATCGCCGAGCTCAAGCGTCGGCTGCTCGCGAGCGGAGCGGAGGCGGCGGTCATGTCCGGGAGCGGCGCGGCGATAATCGGCGTGGTACCGTCCCGGGCCGACGCAGAGCGCCTCGCTGCGGAGGTGCGGACGCGGGCGCCAGAGGTCGCGGTGTACGCTGTCGGGACCGACCTGCCAGAGGTTGACCGCGTGGGCAGCACGGCCTAAACTCTCACGTTTTCCGGAGTTTCCTGCGACCAAGACGATGCCTGATCGGGGGAGAATGCGGCGTTGAACCCCGATGAGCCCGCGCCGGCGCGCGGGTGACGGAGGCATCCGAGTATGATGGGCGGTCGCCAAGCGGTAAGGCCCCGGGCTTTGAATCCGGTATCGAAGGTTCGAATCCTTCCCGCCCAGCTGTGAGGAAAAAGGACGACGTCATGGCGCTCCGTGCAAAGGACGAAGTGATCATCTTTTCCGGCAGCTCGAACCCCACCCTCGCCGAGGAGGTGTGTCGGTATCTCGGCACGCGCCTGGCGAGCGCCAGCGTCGGCCGTTTCAGCGACGGCGAGATCGCGGTCGAGATCACCGAGAACGTGCGCGGTGGCGACGTCTTCGTGGTGCAGTCGACCTGTCCACCGACGAACGACCACGTCATGGAGCTGCTGCTCATGCAGGATGCGCTCCGTCGCGCATCCGCCGGCCGCATCACCGCCGTGCTGCCGTACTACGGCTATGCGCGCCAGGATCGCAAGGTGTCGCCGCGGGTGCCGATCAGCGCCAAGCTCGTCGCCGACCTCATCACGACGGCGGGCGCGGCGCGGGTGCTTACGATGGACCTGCACGCCGGCCAGATCCAAGGCTTCTTCAACATCCCCGTCGACAATGTCTACGCAACGCCGGTGCTACTGCGGTACATCCGCGAGCGCGTGGTCGACGGCGAGCCGGTGACGGTGGTGTCGCCGGACGCCGGCGGCGTCGAACGCGCACGCGCCTTCGCGAAACGGCTGGACGCCAACCTGGCGATCATCGACAAACGTCGCGCCGCGCCCAACGAGGTCGCCGAGATGCACATCATCGGCGAGGTCACCGGGCGCGTCGCCGTCCTCATCGACGACATCGTCGATACCGCGGGGACGATCTGTGCCGCCGCCGACGCGCTGCACGCCGCGGGCGCGCAGGAAGTCTTCGCCTGCTGCACGCACGCCGTCCTGTCGGGTCCGGCGATCGAGCGCATCGCGCGCTCGTCGCTGAAGAAGCTCGTCGTCACCGATACCATTCCGCTGCGTGACAACGTGCGCCAGATGCCGAACATCGCCGTGCTCTCGGTGGCGCACCTCATCGGCGAGGCGATTCGGCGCATCCACAATGAGGAATCGATCAGCTCGCTCTTCATCTGAGCGGGCGAGGAGGGTTGTATGGAGGAGATCGCACTCAACGTCGAGGCGCGGAACGGCCGTGGCAAGGGGCCGGCACGACGGCTGCGGCAAGATGGGAAGATTCCCGGCGTCTTCTATGGTCCGAAGAGCGCGTCGACGCCGCTCGCCGTCGACGGGAAGGAGTTCACTTCCCACGTCTCAAGCCTCGAGGGGTCGCATCTCATCCGCTTTCAGTCGCCGACCGCCGACCTCCAGCACAAGGTGGCGCTCGTGCGCGAGGTGCAGGTGCATCCGGTCTCGGGTGACGTGCTCCATGTCGACTTCTACGAGGTCGACTTGACGCAGCGGCTCCAGGTCACCGTGCCACTGCATTTCGTCGGTAAAGCCATCGGCATCACCGAAGGCGGGATCGTGCAGCCCGTCATTCGCGAGATCGAGGTCGAGTGCCTGCCGACCGACATTCCCCAGTACATCGAGGTCGACGTCAGCGCGCTCGCGATTCACGACGCGATCCACCTCGCCGATCTTCAAATGCCGCCCAACGTCTCGGCGGTGTTCGAGACCAACGAAGCCATCGTGACGGTGCTGCCGCCGACCGTCGAGGAAGTGAAGGTGGCGGAGCCGGTGGAGGGTGCCATCGAGGGCGCCGCGCCAGTGGAGGGTGCCGTCGAGATCACGGAGAAGGAAAAGGAAGGTAAGGAAGGCAAAACCGTCTAGCATCGCGTTCGAAGACGACCCGTGTTCCGATCGCTCCCATCGGTGGGGACGGACCGCACGGGCTCGCAGTTGGCAATCGATGGGATGTTCAGATATAAAGCGTCGGTTTACGAAGGAGGCTTGGTGGCACGAGGAAACGAAACACGGCGGTACGAGAGCATGATCGTGTTCCGCGCCGATCTGCAGGAAGTGGGCACCAAGGAGCAGATCGAGCGCGTACGCAAGCTCCTCGAGGGTAACGGCGGCGTGATCGGCGGCATTCACGAATGGGGGCTGCGCGAGCTCGCCTACGAGATCGAGAAGGAGCGGCGCGGCTACTACGTCCTGGCCGAGTACACCGGCACAGCGGCGACCGTCGCCGAGCTCGAGCGCAACCTCAAGCTCTCGGACACCGTCCTGCGGTTTGTATCCGTGCGCCAGCAGAAGGATACGCCGCCTGCGAGCGCGGTCCCGCGCGACGACGGCGGCGAGGCCGGCGCGGCTGAGGTCGACGACGAAGACGAGGAAGGGCTCGGTACCGCGGCGGAAGCCGGCGACGCCGAGTAGGGAGTGAGCTGAGCATGCCGGGACGTTCGGGAGGGCGCAGCGGAGCGGCCGGCGGCGGGCGTGGTCGCGGTCGCGGCCGCGACGACCGCGGGCCGCGGGGTCGGCGTGGCGCCGGCCGCCGCAAGGTTTGCCGTTTCTGCGCCGAAAAGGGCATTCACATCGACTACAAGGACACGCGCATCCTCGGGAGCTTCATCAGCGATCGTGGTAAGATCATCCCGAGCCGCATCACCGGCAACTGCTCCCGCCATCAGCGGCGGCTGACGACGGCGATCAAGCGCGCGCGCAGCGTCGCGCTGCTACCGTTCGCGTCGGTGAGCTGAAGAGTCGTCGATGCAGGTCATCCTCCGTGAAGAGCTGCCAAACCTCGGCACCATCGGCGACGTCGTCAAGGTGAAGCCCGGCTATGCGCGCAACTACCTTTTGCCGCGCGGCCTGGCGATCGAAGCGAGCGGCCGTAACCTCAAGGAGGTCGGGCACCAAAAGCGCGTCGCCGGCGACAAGAGGCTGCGCGAGCAGAAAACTGCGGCCGCGGTCGCCGACAAACTCGGCGCGGTCATGCTCGGCTTCACGTTGCGCGCCGGCGAGGAAGGTAAGCTCTTCGGCTCGGTGACCAACCAAGACATTCATCGCGCCCTCGAGGAGCGTGGCTTCACGATCGAGCGCCGACGCGTCCTGCTCGACGAGCCGATCAAGACCCTCGGCGAGCACAAAGTCACGATCCACGTCGGCCCCGACACCCGCACCACGATCACCGTCTCCGTCAGCCCCCTGGAGGAGTAGCCCCGTTGCCACCGCCCCGGCTAGGCAAGGGGAGCGTGGAACCTAGTAACTCCCGCCGAGCTTCGCGTGATCCCAGCTGGCGACGCGCTCGGGCGTGATCTTCAACACCACGCGTTTCTTCGCCTGCGCGCGCATGACCTCCTCGACCCCTTCGGCGAGGTCGCCGACTTGCTTGGCGTGGATGCGCGACAGCACCCGCACGCAGAGCTCGAGATCGTCGAGGACCTCGGCGGTGCCGCGGATGAGCACGCCCTTCAACTGGTCGTAGCGCACCCCGGACTCGACGAGCAGGGCGGCGCGCGGATTACGTCGTAAATTGACTGCCTTCTGCGAGCGTCCGTAGGTGGTCATGTACACGCAGCCGTCGTCGTAGACGGTGAACCACATCGGTACCGCATGCGGATAACCGTCGGCGCCGATCGAGATCAGGATGATGGTCATCGCCTCGGCGACGTAGCGATTGCGCTCGTCGTCGTCGATGGCAATGGCCGCGCGGCGATTCACGTTCGCTCGTGTAGCGACCGCATCGAGTATTGTCCACCGGGAGGTCGCTGTCGCGGTCTGGAAGCCGCCGGCAAGCGGGATTGACCCTCCCGTGCGGGATTGCGGTGGACGTCGCGCCGACAGACTTCGGTTCTGCACGTTGTAGAGGATCGAACCGTCGGCGGGTCATCGTCCCGACGCACGGTCCGTTCGGTTCACCTCGACGATCTTGAAGGGGATTCTACGACGCAGGACACGCAGGACTCGTGTGTTGCGTCAGCTTGGAGCAGCTGCCGTCCGGATCGCTTGGAATGTGATCTCTCTCACGGCGAAAACGGAATTTTTCTGTTGACGGTACCACCCGAATCTTGTTAGCCGAATGATCGTCATCACGATCTTCCACGCTGTTCTGTCAACCCATGAGGTCACCATGAGAATCTATGTTCTAGCCCTTACTCTCTCCGTGGCTCTGGTGTCCGTAGCTCCGGCGGCAGTGCAACCGCCCCCCAAGGCCGCCAAGTGGGCATCGGGCATCACCGCGCCCACGGGCGGGCCGCCGGCGAACATCCAGATCACCAAGAGCGGCAAGCTGGCGATCAAAGCGTCGAGCAACACCGTGACGTTCGCCCTGAAGATCGCCGGCGTCACCAACATAGCCGACGACACGCCGACGACCAACACCATGAACACGTTGCAAGTCGACATCAAGGTCAACAACTTTTTCTCGACCTTGAACTTCTCGTTCGACATCACGGGGGGCAAAAACGTACAGCAGAAGTTTCCGATGACGAACGCGTCGCTTCCAGGCATCCCGGTAGCGGGCCAGCCCGTAGAGATAATTGGCGGCCGAGTCATCGAGAGCGGAACCGGGCGCGTCTTCGGTGTAGTAGGGCTCACGCTGAGATAGTTCCCTGCGGGTCAGCGATCGACCGGGGCCGGCGCGGCACGCACGAGCCGAACTGCGATCGCGCGAGTGACCTTCGTTGCACCGGCGCGGAGTGAGTACACCGAGCGCTCGGAGGAGAGCGATGGTGCGTCTCGGCGTCGGCGCGCGCGATGAGACGTCCGTAAGGCCTCAGTCTCCGTAGGGGGGTGGTTTCGTTTGGGTCTTACGTATAATTATAGTATACAGACCGCCATGGACACCAAAGACGAGATCGCTCGATTCGTCGATCAGGTACGCAAGCGGTGGCCCGTGGCGCGAGG
>JACQEO010000034.1 GCA_016200545.1 Deltaproteobacteria bacterium
CAGGGCTTCGCCATCGCCACCGACGGCGCCGACTGGGCGCCATGGGACGCCCTCAGCGACCGGCGCTTCGCGGCGGCGTTGCGGAAGATCGCCGCCGGACTGGACATCGCGTCGGTTCGGAAGAGTCGCCGCGCGCCGAAGAAGCCCGCGCCCAAAGGCTACGTTGCGCGGAGTATCGCACAGCGTCACCACTCGACGGCGCGAATCATGGCTGCGGCGCGGACCAAGAAGACACCTTGAAAGGGGTGGCTCTTACCGCCGCACCTGCCAATGGTCATTTGGCTTTGTCGAACGGCCCCATAAACGTGCCAGTGGCGACGTTCTTGCCAACGACGATGCGCGCTCGCGACGCGAGGGTGCTGCCCTGAAAGTCACGAGGGTGATCCTCGCCTGGCAACCAGCTAACCCAGGCGCCTGTTTGATCGCGGTATTCCTCCGGCACGCGGACCGAGAACGAGAAATCCACGACAGCCTTCCCATCGTTCAGCCGGGCGCCCGGTATCAAACCGCGCGGCCGCACCGCCACCCTATCTATCGTCGTATTGTCTGTTTTCGGTCGCCAGCGGACGATATCCTTCGCTCTGGTATCTGCGGTTCCGTCTGGCCAGGTCCAGTTTTCCCCAGGAATGTTCTCTTGGAACCGCGCATTATAGAATGAGACGGTTGTCGGCTCGACGGTGCAGGTGAATAGATGCGCATGCCCCATGTTGGTTCCCACGCCCCCCCACGGGCAGTCTCCGCCGGGACATAGGTCCCTGGTCAGGGCACAGGTGAGGCCGGTCGGCGCGACGACGGTGAACGTGATGCGGCCGCATTCTTTTCCCCCCGCATCCGTCGCGATAACGGTCGAGGCCTCGGGACTCGCGCTCGCCGTGAAAGTCGTGGCGTTGCCTGCGGCAGGAGCCACAGTGCTCTTGCCGTTCACCGTCCAGGTTGCCGCTTGTGCAGGGACCGTCGATATCACGACGGACTCCCCGATGCCGACGGTCGTGCGCGCACGATTTGCGGGCACTGGCGATACCGTCTCGGAGGTGAGTGCGCAGGCAGCCGCGCGGCCCACCACGGGAGGCGTGTCCGCGAGCGCCGAGAGGATGTCGGCCACGAAAGCTGCGATCCGGCTGTCGATCTCACTTGTGTCACCTGTGACAGCGCACGTATCTGATCGTTCTGCAGCACCGAAGCTATACGCGAATTTCGTCTCGGCCCCCAGCAGGCAAGCGGGATCGACAGGAGTCCCATCTCTGATGGCGGCGGCTTGACACTTGAGCGTACCGGCGATCAATTTGCCGGCAGCAGTAATCTTGGCGATTGCGCATATCCGACCTCCGTCACCCCCGCCTTCAGGTAGAGCGGCGAGAACGTCGCTCGTGAAGAGATCGATGTCTGCCTGAATTGCTCCCGCATCCCCTTCGTGAAGGCATCCGCCGATTCCGTCCGCACTTTGGAACTTCTGGTTGAGCCGATTCTTCGAGTTGCGGAGACAGTTGAGATCGTACGGCATACTCTTCAGATCGACAACGCCCTTCGCCTCCGCCCCTAGTCGGAGCTTGACCTGCTTCGCGGCGCACTTGAGCAGGATGCTAACCTCTTTGCCGGTGGTACTCGCCTTGGTCGCCGTGCATATATCGGCTCGTGCAGTTCCGATGGTGCAAAGCAATATGACGATACTGAGCCCAAGCAGTCCGCGTGTTGTGTTCATAGGATGTCCTCCAGCTAGGCACTGCAACCAATCCAACATCCGTGCGGAACGACCCAGAAGTTGGCGGAGTCTCGTGCCAACAGCTCGCAGGTGTCAAGCAAAACATGCGCGGGAAAGAACGGTAGCAGTGGCTGTACGGCGCAAGCGACACAAGTTTGCGCCAGTGTGGAGCAGGTTTCGTCTCAAAGCCCCGTCTACACCGCGTGCATGGTGGTGGAGCTGAATATGGTCAGCTGACCATATGATGCGAGCGCCATATGTGACTCCGGCTAAAGGACGCGCACGCGCTCGCGACTCTCGGCGCAGAGATTTTCAGTGAGCATCTTCTCGAGTCTGCCGACGTGTCTCTTGTCGGACGCGATCACGAGGAGCTGCTCGTACCCAGCCGCGAGGCACTTCTGGACGTTGCCGGCCTCGTGCTCGGCATCCGTGCTGACCGCGATCTCGCACGCGATCCGCTGGCCGTCACGCTCGAGCGCGACGTCGACGTTGCCCGCGCCGCCCAGTACGGGCGTTTCGATCGTCACCCGCCAGCCGCGATCCTCCGCGAGGCGCTTCACGAGGTGCTGGAGGTACTTGTGCTCGCCGCCGGGCGCGCAGCGACATCGCGCAACAGCCGGCGGCCCGCGCCCGAGGCCGAGGTCGGCCGTCCGTTATCGAACGCCACCCCACCCACCCCCTATCACTAGGCCGTTTGTAGCGCCTATATCCGAAGGCCAAGAGCCTACGTCCAGTACCGAACTTCCATCACGCCCGCCGCCTTCTCCGCGAAGATCTTGGCGCAGCGCTCCTCAGCGTCTCCGCAGCCAATCAAGAACGCGGCGCACAATTTCAGGCCGTGTCGCAGGCTCCCCGACGAGCGCGCGCAACCGCGTGACGTCCTCGCGATCGCGATCGCGGAGACTGCGCTCCTTGAGTCGGATCAGGCCCTCGGGTCCGAGGTAGGGAACGTCGTGTCCATGCATGTCGGCAACCCGTCGGGCGGCGAGCAGGTCGGCGTAGGTGAGGCCGCTCATGCGGACGAAGAGATCGATCGGAAAATCCTCGATGACGCGAATGGCGCCCTCTTCGTTCGTAAAGTCGGTGGGCGTGAGCTCGCGCGCGTGGCCCTCGCCCACGGTGCGCAACACCGCGAGCAGCCGTTCGATGTTGTCGGTCGAGTCCTCGACGAGCAGGTCGAGATCATCGGTCGCACGCACGATACCGGAGAGGCCGACGGCGATGCCGCCGACGACCAAGAACTCAACGCGCGCGCGGACGAGGTCGACCAACAACCTTTCGAATCGGCTCTCCATCGTCCTCCTGCTCCTGCACGTGGCGCGAGAGAAACCGATTCAGCTCCTCGATGCGCTCGAGCACGGACCGTCGAAAACGGCCGACGGTCTTGTGGGGCTCGTGGCTACTGCGGCGCGCTCGCACAACTGAACGGTACCAAGCTCCTCGCCCCCCTGCCAAGAGCGATCCGCAACGCTAGGAGAGAGCGCGCGGCCGTCGACGGCGCACCGCACAGGGTCGACGTCGTCCTCGGCGCGGCGGATCCGTCAGCCTGACGCCGTCGCGGCGGCTACACCTCGCCCCACCACCGGGCGAGCTCGATTGCGATCGCCGCGAACGGTTCGGCGCGGACGGCGGCGCTCCCTGCGTGCGTCGTCGCAACCAGCCAATGATCGTCGACGAGACGGTAGATCTCGACCGTGCGCGCGATCGGATCGACGATCCAGAGGTGGGCGACCCGTTCGCGCGCGTAGATTCGCATCTTGTGCCCGCGATCGATGCGCGCGGTGCTCTTCGAGATCACCTCGCACGCCCAGTCCGGCGCGTCGGTAAAGGCGGCGATATCGGGAAACGTCGGCATGCGTTCGCGTCGCCAGCCCGCGAGATCGGGTACGAGAACATCCTCGCCGAAGTGCAGTTCCGGCTCATAGAGAATCCACCAACCACCGGGGGCGCCGCGATCACCCGGCGGCCGGTTGAACGAATCGAAGAGGACGCTGCCGATCGCGGACGCCGCCAGCGCATGCGGCGACGCCGGTCGCGGACTGGTCACCAGCTCGCCGTCGACGATCTCGGCGACGAGCGGCTCCGGGACCTTGAGCAGGTCGTCGTAGGTTGCCTTGCGACGTGCGGATTTCACCGCGCGACGATAGCATGCCCGCCGCGGGCGCGACCACGACTACGCGGACCTACGACGCGCGCACCGACGAGCGGCGCGCCGAAGGGCCCTGCAATCCAAGGTCTCGGAGAAATGCCCGAAGCACCTCCACCAGGCCTCGCGGATTGTCCCCTTGGACCGTGTGACCCGCCCCTTCGACCCTGATCCAACGGGCGTCGGGTAGAGTGCACGCGAAGTTCTCCGCGTCCTCATCCAGAAAGACGTCGCTCAGCGCTCCGCGAACGATGAGCGTCGGGCACGCCAGCTGATCTGCTCGCTCCCAGCACCGACGCGCATCGGCAACGAGCGACGCGGCATCGTTTGCAGCGAGGTGGCGGACGTCGTGCTTCCTCATGAAGGTGCCGTCCGGCCGGCGACGCAGATTGCGAAACGCGGTGAATCTGAGAAGCCGCGGATCGCGGCGCGGATTGAACCGCATCGCCTCGCTGACGAACGCGTCGAGGGAGTCGACGCAAGCCGTGCTCCTGACGAAATCGACGATCTTTTCTGCGCCGGCAATCCGGATCCCGGGCCCCGCGTCGATGAGTACCAATCCCGCCACGCGACCGGGGTGGAGCGTCGCATGGGTAAAGGCGTTCAGCGCGCCCATGGACTGGCCTACGAGCACGAACCGCGAAAGCGCGAGATGGCTCGCCAGCCGTTCGATGTCTCGCGCCTGGGTCTCGGCGCCGTAGTCGAGCTCAGGAGACCACTCGCTCTCGCCGTGTCCCCGCTGATCGAGCGCGACGCAATGATACTCGGAGCGGAGAGCGAGACACACCAGGCCCCAGGTGTGAGCGTTTAGGCCGCCGCCGTGCAGAAAGAGGAGCGTGAGCCCGTCTTTCGAGCCCCACTCGAGGTAGTGGAAGCGCATGCCGCCGAGGATGACCTGCCGGCTTTCGGGAAGCCGGAAGTCGGAGATCTCGAGACCCGTGATCGTGGCGGCGAGTCGATAGTGTGCCAGTTCCTCTTCGGATGAGAAATCCATTGATCCCCGACTTCTTACCTTGCGGTATCAAGGTTGCGCAACTCAGCGTGCCCAAGGTAAGACTCTCAGTCAATAGGTCTCGGATCGATGCGAAGACGGCTACCTGCTGACGAGTCCAAGCAGAGGATCCTCGAGGCCGCCGAGCGTCGCCTCAGGGAAGGCGGCCCGAATGCCGTCCGCATGCGCGAGGTGGCGCGCGACCTCGGCATCACGGACGCGGCCGTCGCTCACCACTTCCGCAACCGGGCGGGTCTCCTCGACGCGCTCGCCCGATTTGGTGCGCGAAGGCTCCGCGCCGCAGTCGAGGAAGCGGTAGGAAGCACGAAGGCCGCCGCCCCGGACATTCACCACCTCGCCGCGCTCGCCCTCGATACCTTCGAGCGACGCGGCTACTCTCGGCTCCTCCTCTGGCTCACGATCTCCGGACTCCGGGTCGACCGCGGCAGCGGGATGTTTGCGGATCTCGCCCGCGCGGTGGAACGGGCTCGTGAAGATGCGTGCCGCCAAGCGGGCCGAAAACCGCCCGCGCCTAACGATACGCGATTTCTGGCAGCTCTCTTCGTCATGACGCTTTTTGCGGAGCCCCTGATCGGGGAAGCGAGCCGGAGGAGCGTCGGCCTTCCCGGAAACCGCGCGACGACTCGCCGGTTTCGGGCGTGGCTCGCGGAGACGATCGCGGCACTCGTGTCGGAGTCTCAACTCCCCTCGACGCGGCGTCCCGGCAAGGCACCGCTCCTGCGGCTGCGCCGCCGCCATGCCGCCGCCGTGCGCTAGGAGGGCCTCGATGGCATCCCTTCGCGGCAGGTGCCACTGCGGAAATCTCGAGCT
The DNA here is from genome assembly GCA_016200545.1 of Deltaproteobacteria bacterium. Taxonomy (GTDB): domain Bacteria; phylum Desulfobacterota; class Binatia; order UTPRO1; family UTPRO1; genus DP-19. The sequence continues at coordinate 5,668 of JACQEO010000034.1, forward strand.
CGCCTTCGAGAGCCCGCTCCCCATCGAGCAGCTGCCAGTTCGATCGTGCAGTTGCTCCTTCTGCTTTGGCCATGGGGCACGGTCGATCTCCGATCCCGGCGGCACCATCGAGATCGTGGTGCGCGAGCCGGAGCAGCCCGACCGCTATCGGTTCGGCCTCAAGACGGCGGACTTCCTCGTCTGCAAGATTTGTGGCGTCTACGTGGCGGCCCTGACGGAAGAGCGCAGCAAATTCTACGCAGTCGCGAACGCGAACGCCTTCGCGCTCGAGGGAGCGTCCTTCTCGCCGGCCGTCAGCACGAGCTTCGAGGGAGAGACGGAGCCAGTGCGTCGCTCTCGTCGATCGGCGACCTGGACCCCGGCCGCGCTCGTGCTGACCCGAGGGCGCGGCTCCGCTTGAGGCTCTCCCAGTATTGAACCCGCACCCCCCCGCGGTCCGCCACCGCCACGGCTGACGGCACGCTGCGCGGCGACACCTGCGTTTCTTCTCGAGACCCGTTATAATGAGGGGAGACCCTATGCTCGGGACGCTCCGCATCCTCCACGCGTGCCGCGGCCGCTCCCGCTGGCCCGCGGCGGCGCTTCGCGCTCTCCAAGAACAGCAGCTCCGCGCCGTGGTCGCGCACGCCTACGCGCGCGTCCCATTTCATCGCCGACGCCTGGAGGCGGCGCGGCTCACGCCTACGGCGGTGCGGACGCTCGACGACCTCCGGCGCCTGCCGACGACGTCGAAGCAGCTCCTGCGGAGCACGCCGGCCGCGGAGCTGATCACGCGCGGAACCGATCCGGCGGGATGCGACGTCGTCTGTACGAGCGGTTCGACGGGGATGCCGCTCCGCATTCTTCGCGGGCGCCGCGAGGTCGATTGTCACCGGGCTGCGGGGCTGCGGATTCTGCGCGAGCTCGGCTTTCGCTGGACGGATCGCACGCTCGAGATCCGCGCCGTCTCGGGGCCGACCTTCGCGGCCCAGCGTCTCGGCGTCGCCCCCAAACGTTGGGTATCGATCCTCGACTCGCCAGCCGAGCAGTTGCGCGCGCTCGTCGATTTCCGCCCGCAGGTCATCTGCGCGGCGGCATCGACGCTGCGCGATCTCGCCGTCGCGGTGCTCGAAGCGGGAGTCGCACCGCCACCGCTTCGGCTCATCATCCAGGATGCCGAGCCGCTTCTACCGAGCACGCGTGCGCTCGTGGCGCGCGCCTTCGGCGTCGTCCCCCTCGACGTCTACGGGCTCGTCGAGCTCAGCAACTTCGCCTGGGAGTGCGAGCAGCGGGCGGGACTCCACGTCAGCGCCGACACGCACCTCGTCGAGATCCTCGGCGACGACGACATGCCGCTGCCTCCACGCACACCCGGCCGCATCGTGTGCACCGACCTCCTCGCGCGCACGATGCCGATGCTCCGCTATGAGACCGGCGACTGGGGCGCGTTGGCGACCGATCCGTGTCCGTGCGGGCGCACTTTTCCGCGGATCGTCGACCTCGTCGGGCGAGAGGGCGACGTGGTCCTCCTGCCCAGCGGCCGGCGGCTCCACTGGCCCTACTTCCACGAGACGTTCGCCCGCTACGACGAGCTCGACCGCTACCAGGTCATTCAGGAAGAGCTGGATCGCGTCCGCGTGCGCATCCTCGCCCGTCCCGAGCGCTACCAGGCGCTCGTCGACCGGCTCGCTGCCGAGCTCGGGACGGTCATCCCGCCCGCCGTGCGCGTGGAGTTCGAGCCGTGGAACGCGGCGCCTCCCGACCCGACGCAAAAGTACCGCCCGGTGTTGACCAAGGTGCGGTCTCACTGAGCACAGCCGTGACGCCGCCGTGGGCGCAGGTCGGGATCACCGACGTACCGGCCGCGCGTGCCTTCCTCGACACGCTGCGCGCGCGGGACACGATCGTCCTCGGCTCGAACGACGCGGACGTCGGGTATCCGCTCACCCGACGCAGCCAGCGCTTCCGCGGCCATGGGGCCACCGTCAGCGCCAACATCTTCGCCGCGACTGACCCGGCGGCGGATCTGGTCGCCTACCACCGGACGCTCGGACTGGGCCCGGAGCGCGTCTACTGTCCAAGGATGCCCTCAGCGCGGGCAGCGCTCGCGCGGCTGCTGCTCGACGACGCGGAGATGCTGGCGCGGCTGCGCGCCGACCGGTCACTGGCGCGCATCGTCGTTTCCTTCAAGGATCAGAACGCAGCTCTGCTCATCGAGCGGCTGAAGCTCACATCCGTCTATTGCGATCCTTCGCCCGACGCCTACACCCTCGCCAACGACAAGCTCGCGTTCGCGCGTGCCGGCCCGGAGTACGGATTCGAGACCCTGCCGGTGGAGGTGGTGCCCGATGAGCCGTCGCTCGAAGCGACCTTCCATGCCCTTGCCGGACGCTACGGCGAGGGGTGCATCGTGCGCCGGCGGCGCGGCGCCGCCGGTCGTGACATCCACCACGCCCCGACGCTGCCGGCAGCGCGGCGTCTCTGGCGGCGCCTCCGCGCGCGCGGCGAGGTGCTGCTCGTTCCCTACGTCCCACCCGCCTCCGTGCGCCGCAACGTTGCGACGCATGGGATCGTGACCGCGGCGGGCTTCGCCCCGCTGATGTTCTCCGACCAGATCTTCCGCGGCTACCGCTTCGGCGGCGGCCGCGTGACGTCCGAGTGGCCGGCGGCGCACGTCGCCGCGATTCGTGCGAGCCTCGCGGGGGTCGCGCGCTGGCTTCGCGACCTCGGTTATACGGGTGCACCCGCCGGTGTCGACGGTTTTCTGTTGGAGGACCCGAGCGGTCCGCGTTTTGTCGTGATCGATCCGAACGCACGTCTCACCGCCACGATGGGCCCGTGGACGGTGGTGGCCGTTCTCGCCGAGGCTGCCGCGCGGCCGTTCGTCTGGCAGTTCGAGTGGCTGCGGATGTTTGGGGCTCCGCTGACGCTCGATCGTCTCCGGCGCCGGCTCGGAAGCGATCTCCTTGCGCCGACGGCGATCGAGCGCGGCGGAGTGCTACCGACCTTTCTCACGAGCCGCCGCCTCGGGGCGTTCGGTGCGTCCGGCCTGTGGGCGATTCTCGTCGCGCGGGACGCGAGCCACCTCGAGCACCTGAGGCGTCGCCTCCGGGAGCTCGCCCTCATCGTCCGTTGAGATCTCCCAACGAGAGCATCCGGTACCGCCGTCCCTCGCGCACGACGACCCGGTGCTCGACCAGACGACGCGCCACGGCGCTTTCCGGGCGGAGCACCTTCACCGCGTACTCGAACGTCTGCGTCGGATCGTAGACGGGGCGGAAACCCCACTTCCATTTGTAACGGAAGATCCCGTCGCTGCCCCACGGGAGGCACCGGCCCATGTCCAAGAGCCGCGTGCCACGCGCATCGGCCAGGCAAATCGCGGCGTCGTAGAGTGCAGAGAGTCCCCCGGCGTGCAGGATCGCGGGGTCGGCATCGCGGCATCCGAGGTGCATGCAGGAGAGCACGTCGCCACGCACGAGGAAGAGGTCGATGACGTCGGGCTCGTCGCGCCCGGGGGCATAGAGCGCAAGGCCGACGCCGGCGGCGGCGAACATCCGGTCGACCCAGGAGAAATCCATGACGTCGGCCTTGTCGCCGAAGCGCGCGCGGGCATGCGGAAGCTTGAAACGGTGATAGAAAAGCTGGCTCCGCTCTGGGGTATAGGACCAGTGTGCGACGCGGTAGCCCGCCCGCTTCACCTGCTTGAGATCCGAGCGGAGGGATTTCGACGGGGCCGCCCGAGTCGCCAAGAGGGCACTCCGCTCGCCGGTGAAGCGGAGCATGGCGGGCACGATATGGAATCCCGCTCGCCGGAACGCCGGCGCGAACGCCGGGGTCGTGTGTGCAATCAGAATGTCGCTACCCATCGCGACCGTCGCGGCCCCGCGCGTGATCGCGGGCAGGCCGAGCGCGGCGCCCGGCTCGGCCGTGAGCTCGCCGTCGAAGAGGATGTCGAAGAGCGGCCGCCGTGAATGCCGCGCACCCCAGATGGCGACGCGCGCCCTGTCCTCACCGCTCCGTCCTTCCCAGCACGTGAGCGGGTGGTGCAGATAGACTGGCGCCGCGGCCGCCCGCCGTACGAGCCCGATCGCCCGACGAAGCGGCGGATCAACGCGCGCGAGAACGGGCATGGGCACCGACTTTACGTATGCGCATCGGAGGCGGTGCTCGAGAAGCTTCCAGCGGGAGAGCCAGGTGGGAATGCGCTCGCTGCGGGCGGCGAGCTCGCCGCGGGCCGGGACATCCGCCCGCCGACGGCAGTCGGCGAAAATGAAATGACCCGTCCAGCGCCGCGTGGGCAGCGCGCCCGCCGCACGCTCCATCCACCGAAAGACTGCAACGAGCCGGCTCGCCGCGCGATCGGATCCGCGTCGCGCCGCCCACTCGCCGGTCCAGAGCCCCAGGACTCGCGGCACATGGATCATGTAGCCACTCTCCATCACGTCAAACCCCGCCTGCTCGAGGGCGGTGACCAGCGCCGGCTGGTAGAGCGTGTGACCCATGCGGAACGGAATGACGCCCCGGATCGAACCGGCGATGCGATACACGAGCTGGCGGATTCGCAGGATGGGATTCGCAGGGTTGTCGAGCGTCACCAGTAGGCGTCCGTTGGAACGCAGCACGCTCTGCAGCTCCCAGAGGGCGGCGTCGATCTCACCTCGGCGATCGAAGTGATCGAGCGTGGAAGTCGACAGGATGAGATCGAAGGTGCCGGTCGGAAATGGGAGTTGCCGCACGTCGGTCGCGCACAGCACGACCCCTGGGAAGCCCGCGTGCGCGACGTGGGAGAGAACCCGGGGCGACACGTCGATCAGCACGACGCCGGCACCGAGCGCCTGCGTCAGACACCGACGACCGCATGCCTCGTCGAAGGCGTCGGTCTTGAGGGCCCGTCGCGATGCGCGGTCGCCGCGGATGCCGAGCTGGGCTGTATAGACGCCGGCCTCGTACGCAAACCACGGATTCGCCGGATGCGCCTTCCAGGTGCGTGCCCATTCGCCGTCCCAGATGTCGGCGGAACTGAGGACCTCATCCGCGGATTGCCTCATGACTAGGCGAGCCGGCAGTGGACGTTTGCCTCGCTTCGCGCTTCGTGGACGTCCTGCATGGGCATGCGCGCGACCCCCGAAGCCTACTGGCACCTCATAGGAACACGCAACCGGGGCGTTCTGGGCTCTTCGTGTACGAGGCATGCCGGCGAACTGGTAGGATGCGAGCCGTGCACGTCATGGGCGACAGGGGCGCCGGCGGAACGCTTCCGAGCCGCAACCACCTCTACCTCCTCTGCGTCATCATCCTGCTCGAGGGGGTCAATCGGCTCGGATCGCCCGGGCTGATCAACCGAGTCGTTCGGGCGCTTGCGAGCCTCGCCTACCGGATCTCGCGCAGGAAGCGCGCCCGAATCGAACGGCACGTCTCGCACATTTTCGGCCCGAGCTTGGCGCCGGTAGAGCGCGCAAGAATAGTCCGGGGCGCGTTTCATACCTTCTGGGACGAGATCTTGTCCTTCATCCCGTGGAGAGGCGCCCGTGAGCCGCGGCCCGAAGTCTCCGGACTCGAGCACCTGCGGACGGCCCTCGCCGCGGGCAGGGGCGCTATCCTCTGGGAGAGCTGCTCCTTCGGACGGCGTCACATCGCCAAGCAGGCGCTTCGGCAACACGGGTTCCGCATCCACCAAATACATAACGAGACTCACCGTGCCGGCTTTGAGAGAGATGACGACCAGAGCTGGCTACGCGACCGAGTCGTGTTCCCCTACTTCGCCAAGCGGGAGCGGGAGTTCACGGAAGAGGTCATCACGCTGCCGATCTCGGAGTCGCTCGCCTTCACGCGCCGGCTTCTCGCGACGCTGCAGCGAAATGGGATACTCTGCATCACCGCGGACACGCCCCAGGGTCGTCGCCTCGTCTCGCTGCAAATCCTCGGCGAAACGAATCGCTTCGCTACTGGGATGGTAACCCTCTCGAGAAGCTGTGGCGCGCCGCTGCTCCCGCTTTTCTGCATCCAGGACCACGACGGACGGATCCAGGTAATCATCGAGCCGCCGATTCCCATCCCGAACGAGGGAAGCCGCGAGGCCATCCTCGAGAGCCCGCTCCGGCAATACGCGCTCCGGCTCGAAGCCTACATCCGGCGTTACCCCGAACAGTACAGGGATTGGCACTATCCCTGGTGGCTGCCGACGTGACGCGCCCGAGCTTCCCTTCGGACACGCACGCTGAGACCCTCGCCACGCATCTCGACCCCACTGGCTGGCGCAGGCCCGCGTGGAAGGCGTACGAGTACCTGCCGCGGTCGGCGGACGCCTTCCTCAGATTCGGGATCCGCTCGATTCTCCCCTTCACCAATTTCCGCGTCCCGCTTTGCGTGCTCCGGGGACCGGTCGCTTCGGGTGGATCGGGAACGGTCGCGGTTGCCGGCGCTCCCGGGCCGGCCGGGTATCTTGCTCGGCGCTTCTTCACCGGCGATCCCGAGCGGGAGTTCCTCGGCGACGTTCCCTCGTGGCGGTTGGCGGCAGAGCTCGAGCGGCTGCGCGACTCCGTCGATCTCGTGATCGCCCGCCTCGACCGCGTCTCGGCGACGCTCTTCCTGGGGTCGGCGTGGGTGGCGGTCCCGGAATGGGTGGGCGGGGTCATGTCGGTCCCCGACGACCCGTGGCAGTTCGCCCAGCAGAGCAAGAGTATGCAGAACAACTTGCGCCGCATGCAGCGGGCTGGCTTTCGGCCGCTCGTCTCGCACGACGAGCAGGATTTCCACGAGTTCTTCGACCGCATGTACGTGCCGTTCACCCGCAATCGACACGGGGCGCAGGCGGTGCTGGCCAACCGGGCGCGAATGCGACGGTGTTTCCGCCAAGGCGGGTTGCTGTGGGCGCTACGCGATGGCGTGCGCGTCGCGGGGCTTCTGTTCCGCACGCGGGGCCGCACCCTCGACGTGGTCGTCATCGGAACCGAGAACGGCGAGCGGGGTCCGATCGGTGACGGCGTCGCCATCGCGCTCGACCTCTTTGTCCTCGAACACGCGAAACGGCTCGGTTGCACGCTCTTCGACTTCGGCGGCTCGAGATCCTCGCCCCAGGATGGGGTTCTCCTCTACAAGGCGAGGTGGGGCGCGCGCGTCGTCGAGAGCAGGACGACCTTCTACGATGTCTGCCTCTCCTGGAACCGTCTCAACGAGGCGTTGCTTTCCTTTCTTGCGCACACGCCGCTGATCTTCCGGCAGGCGGACGGACTCGCGGCGCTCTGGACGATCGCGGGCGGCAGCGAAACGGTCCGCGCGGACATCACGGCCAGCCGCTCCGTCCTCCGAAGTCTCCGGCGGCTCTACCTGCTCGGGGTCCCACCAGATGAGTCGCTCGACCTCGCCTACATCGAGACGGTCATCATCGACCCGGCGCGCCAGCCCGACTGGTTACCCGCGGCTGGTCGCACGCGGTGAGACGGTGACCGTACTCGACCGGACCGCTTCACGTAGCGACCTGCGTGATTGCTCGTCGCGATGGGTGGGGACTGGTGGCACCTACAAACCGGCGCGGGTCCGTCTGTCGAACGGGGTCCGAAGCCAGCATCGGAAGCCATCAGCCTGGCGGGTACTCCGCTCAGCCGACTTGTCCAATCGAGCTCGCCCGGCTCAAACGCCCCGATGTAAGACCCGTTCACGAACGAGCCGGATCGCCTTGCAATCGGCAGCCCGGTGCGTCTCAGGCTCAGTAGCCGCGCGGGATGAGACACTTCTCGCGCGCCTCGCGCGCCAGCTGCTCGCGGAAGTCGGGGTGCGCGATCGAGATCAGCGCGGTGGCGCGCTCGGCGACCGACCTGCCCTTCAGGTTCACGATGCCGTGCTCAGTGACGACGTACATCACGTCGCTGCGCGGCGTCGTCACGATGTTCCCCGGCGTGAGCGTCGCGACGATGCGGCTCTCGCGCCGGCCGCCCTTCTCGTACGTCGAGGAGAGACACATGAACGACTTGCCGCCCTTCGACGCGTAGGCGCCGCGAGCGAACTGGAGCTGGCCCCCAGTGCCGCTGATGTGTCGCGTCCCGGCCGACTCGGACGCCGCCTGTCCTTGGAGGTCGATCTGCGTGGTGTTGTTGATCGAGACCACGCGCTCGTTCTGCATGATGTTGTGCGGCAGGTTGGTGTAGTCGACCGGGAAGCTCTGCACGCCCGGGTTGCGATGAATGAAGTCGTACTGCTTCCGCGACCCGGCGGCGAACGTGAAGACGATCTGCCCGCGATTGATCGTCTTGCGCGCACCGGTGACGATGCCGGCCTCGTAAAGATCGATCATACCGTCGACGAGCATCTCGGTGTGGATGCCGAGGTCGCGGACGCCGGCGTCCTTCAAGAGGCCGCAGACCGCGTTCGGCATGCCGCCGATGCCGATCTGCAGGCAGGCGCCGTCCGCGACTTCGGCGGCGATACGTGCGGCGACTTGGCGGTCGAGGTCGGTGGGCGGCGGGTTCGCGGCCTCCGGCACCGGATCGTCGCCGCCGTCGATCACGTAGTCGACGGCGCTCGCGTGCACCGACTCCTCGGCGCCGTAGACGTAGGGCATCGCCGCGCAGGTCTCGACGAGCAGGATCTTCGCGCGCTCGCTGAGCGCCTTGTGGTAGCTGACGGCGCCGCCGAAGTTGAAGTAGCCGTGCTCGTCCATCGGCGTCGTCTTGAGGCAGACGACGTCAACCGGCTCGATGAAGCGCCGGTAGTAGTCGGGCGCCTCGCCGAAGTTCATCGGGATGTAGTTGCAGCGTCCGGCGTCGTGCCGTGCGCGGTCGTAGCCGGAGAAGTGCCAGCTGAACCAGAGGAAGTGCTCGGCCTCGGGATCGGCATCGAGCACGGCACGCGGCCGCATCGTCAACGCCGCGCGGATCTTCACGCCGCGAAGCTCCGCCGCGCGCGCGGCGAGCGCACGGTCGAACAGGTCCGGCTGGCCCATGCCGAAGCCGTAGTCGACCCAGTCGCCGGACTTGACGAGCGCGGCCGCGGCTTCGGGGGAGATGGACGTGGGGCGCATGCCGAGGCTCAGCGCGCCGGGAATAGCATCAACGGGGCGGCGCGATCCAGCGTTGCGGGTCGTGGAGGAGCGAGCAGTCAGGAAAGGCCGAGCGCAAAACGCAGCGCGCGGTCGACGGCGGCGAGCTTGCCGGGCGGCAGCGTCGTGAGACGTGCCGCCAACGAGCGCTTCGGGATCGTCGTCAGCGTGTCCAGATTGACGACACAGCGGCGGGCGACGCCGTCTCCCCTGGTGAGCTCCACTTCCGTCGGGATCCGGCGAACCGTCGTCGTGAGTGGCGCGATCGTCACCAGTTCTCGGACGGCGTACGCCTCGTTGCGAGACAGCAGCACGACCGGACGGCGACCCGCCGGCGGCGGCAACTCGGCCCACCACACCTCCCCGCGGCGCATCACCACTTTTCGCGGGCCAAGAGCTGCACCGCCGCTTTCTCGGCCGCCTTCGTCTCGCGCCGCCCCTCGGGCGTTCGTCGATAGCCCGCCTCGTATTCCCGAACCAATGCGACCTCGGCCTCGCGTCGCAGCCAGTACCGGAGGGCGTCCTGCATGACGGCGCTGCGCGTTTCGCCGCTCCGCTTCCGCACTCGCTCGACGGCCCGGTAGAGCTCGTCGGGAATGCTGACCGCCACCTTGGTCGCGACCTTTGCCATGATTCAGTATTACCGGAGTCATACCATGGCGGACAAGCCTACGAGTAACCGTGACGCGAGCAGCGTCGCTCAGCCCGGCAGCGCGCGACCGTCCGCGTCGAAGAAGTACAGGTGCGCGGGGTCGAGCGCGAGGCGGACGGCATCACCGGTGCTGAGCATCTGCATGCCCGGCAGGCGGGCGACGAGCTGATGGGCGCCGGCGGCATCCCGCTCTGCCGCGGGCGTGTCATCGGGCACACGCACGTAGGCGAGCGTCTCGTGGCCGAGCCACTCGACGTGCTCGACGACGGCGTCGAGCGCCGGCGTATCCCGTCGCGCCTCCGCGCCCGTCTTCGCGTCCGCGAGTCGGAGGTGCTCAGGCCGGATGCCGGCGGTGAGTACACGATCACGGGCCGCGCCCTTTACCTTGGCGAGGCGTTCGGCCGAGATCGTGATCGTCTGCGCGCCGAGCGTGAGCGCGGCGCCGCCGTACTCGTCGACGCCGAGGCGCGCCGCGAAGAGGTTCATCGGCGGGTTGCCGATGAAGCCGGCGACGAACGCGTTCGCGGGCGCGTCGTAGAGGTCGCGCGGGGTCGATACCTGTTGCAGGCGGCCCTTGTCCATGACGGCGACGCGGTGGCCGAGCGTCATCGCCTCCACCTGGTCGTGGGTGACGTAGATCATCGTCGTCTTGGTGCGCTCCTGGAGCTCGCCGATCTCGGCGCGGACTTGGACGCGTAGCTTCGCGTCCAAGTTCGAGAGCGGCTCGTCGAGGAGCGACACCGCGGGCTCGCGGACGAGCGCGCGCCCCATGGCGACGCGCTGGCGCTGGCCGCCGGATAGCTGCCGCGGCAGGCGGTCGAGGAGCGGCGCGAGGTCGAGGAGGCCGGCGATGCGCTCGACCTTCGCGCCGAGCTCGGCCCGCCCGAGCCCGCGCATGCGCAGCGGAAACTCGAGGTTCCGCCGCACCGTCATCTGCGGATAGAGCGCGTAATCCTGGAAGACCATGGCGACGTTGCGCGCCTGCGGCGGCAGCTGATTCGCGACGCGGTCGCCGATCCGCAGCGTTCCCGCGCTCACCTCCTCGAGGCCGGCGACGAGGCGCAGCACCGTCGACTTGCCGCACCCCGACGGACCCACCAGCACCAGCAGCTCGGCGTCCTCGACACGCAACGAGCAGTCGACGACGGCGCGCGCGCCGTTCGGGTAGACCTTGTCGATGTGCTCGAGCTCGACGCGTGCCATCAGTCGAAGAAGCGCTCGTCGGCGATGACGGGGAGCGCGCGGCGCACGATCGGGTCGGACGCGAAACGCTCCTGTAGGCAGTGCGGCTTCAAGTAGTCGGCGACGGCGAGGAAGAGAAGCGATTGGTCGAGAGCGAGATAGGTGCGCGCCACGGCGCCGCTGCGCGGATCGACGGCGTCGTAGTAACCGTACTCGCCGTACACTGGAAAGCGGGCGGCGAGGGCGCGGAGGTCGGCGACGGCCTCCTGCGGCGTCGCCAGGAGGGCGAGCGCGGCGGCGTGCGGCGTCACCGCGCCCGGGGCATAGCCGCGCGTGCCGAGGACGGGCACGCCGTACTCGCCGTAGCCGTCGGTCGTCGGGATCGAGCTCGGCGACATGCCCCAGACGGGATGGGCGAGCGTCTCGGTGGCATAGCGCCGCTGCACCGTCGCGTGCGCCACGTCGTTGGCGCCGAGGCTCAGCGGTGCCCAGCGTTGCTCGTCGAGAACCAGGGCCGGCATCAACGCCTCGAACATGCTCCCGCCCCACGACGGCACGAAGCGCACTCCGCCCCACTCGTAGTAGCCGTACGCGACCGCGTGACCGCGCACCGTCTGCCGCCGAACGCCGCGCGGCGTCGCCGTCTGCCCGGCACAGTCGGCGGGATACGTACGCACCATCTCGAACCACGCGTCCTCGGGCACCTCGCCCTTGCCGATCCCGAGCAGCACGCCGAGTCGCGCCTCGGTGTAGAGGACGCCGTAGTCGTACCGCGAGCGCGTCCGTCGATGGACGTAGTAGCCGTGCGAGATCTCGCGGCGGCGCGCATCGTAGAAGAAGTCATAGTGCATCCGGTCGATGAGACGCGAGCAGCGCGCGCCAAGCACCGGGAAGCTCATGCGCGTGACGATCAGGCCGGTCGTCAGCCACGAGGTGTCGACGAAAGAGAGGAAGTTGCTCGAGCGCTCGAGGGACGTGGTGTCGTAATAGTTGAAGTAGAAGCCCGCATGGGTCTCGAGTCGCTCGAGGGTATCGAGGATGCGGGTGATCGCGGCCACGGCGTCGGCCTCGGTGACGAGATCGAGCTCGCGCGCGGCGACGACCGCGGCCAAGTGCAGCCCGACGTTGGTGATGCTCGTGTAGTCGCCGACGTCGGCGCCCGCGGTTGTGTCCGCGGCACCGGCGGCGAGCCGCACGTGATCGACGGGAAGGCCGTTCTCGCGGTCGGTGAGCGCCGCGAGGCCGCGCCAGGTGTCGGCGGCGACGCGCGCGAGAAACGCGCGATCGTCGGCGGGCAGCGTGCTCGGATCGACGACGGCGCGTGCCGGCCACCCCGCGAGACGGGCGCGCACGGACGGACGCGCCGCCTCCATACCGCCGAGGCTCGCCTCCCACGCGCGCTTACGCGGCTGGTCGACCGGATCGTCCTCGTTGGTGAGCGTCTCGATCGCCGGCCGCGCGCGGCTGCTGAGCGGACAGACGGGAGCACGCGGCGACTTCGCGACGCGCGGCGCGCGCGCCGCGGACGCGACCGGCGACGAGACATGTCCCGCCACCGCCGCGGACGCCAACAGCACCGCCACGGCGACCATCGTCCACCTACCCGATCGCTGCCGACGCACGGCACGCCTACTACGACAGAACGCGGCGCGCTGCACGCGCTTGACGCCCCTGAGGGAGCCCAGCATAGGCTGGGCCGCCATGGCGACGTCCTTCCCGGTGGGATTTCTCTGGGGCACCGCGACCGCGGCGCACCAAGTCGAGGGCGGCAATTGGAACAACGACTGGTGGGCCTGGGAGCACACCCCGGGCTCGCCGTGCCAGGAGCCGAGCGGCGATGCTTGCGATCAGTACCATCGCTACGCCGAGGATCTCGATCTCCTCGCGCGCCTCGGCTTTCGCGCCTACCGCTTCTCGCTCGAGTGGAGCCGGATCGAACCCGAGGACGGCGAATTCTCGCACGCGGCGCTCGAGCACTACCGGCGCGTGTGCGCCGCGTGCCGCGAGCGCGACCTCGAACCGATCGTAACCTTCCATCACTTCACGACGCCGCGCTGGCTCGCCGCGCGCGGCGGCTGGGCGGAGCGTGCGACCGCGGAGCGCTTCGCGCGCTTCTGCGCGCGCGCCGCGCGCCACCTCGGCGACCTCGTCGCCCGCATCTGCACGCTCAACGAGCCGAACATCGTCGCCGACGTCGGCTACCGCTGGGGCCTCTTCCCGCCCGGCCGCCGCGACCCGGATCTGCGGCTGCGCGTGAACGACGTCTTCATCGACGCTCACCGCCGCGCCGTCGCCGCGATTCGCGACGCCGGTCTCCGCGTGCCGATCGGCCTCACGCTCGCGATGCAAGACTACCAAGCCGTCGACGGCGGCGAGGCGGTGCGCGACCGCGAGCGCCGCGACATGGAAGACGTCTACCTCGAGGCCGCGCGCGGCGACGACTTCCTCGGCGTCCAGACCTACACCCGCGTCCGCTTCGGTCCCGACGGGCTTCGGAGCCCCGAGCCGGGCGTGCGGCTCACCCAGATGGGCTACGAATTCTGGCCCGAGGCGCTGGCCGCGTGCCTCCGTCGCGCCGCCACGATGGCACCCAGCGTGCCGCTCCTCGTCACCGAGAACGGTATCGGCACCGACGACGACGCCGAGCGCATCGAGTACGTCGAGCGCGCGCTACGCGGTGTCCTCGCCTGCCTCGTCGACGGGCTCGACGTCCGCGGCTACGTCTACTGGAGCCTCCTCGACAACTTCGAGTGGGCCTTCGGCTACCGCCCGAAGTTCGGCCTCGTCGCCGTCGATCGCGAAACGCAGGCGCGCCGGCCCAAGCCGAGCGCCGCGTGGCTCGGCGCAATCGCCCGCGCGGGCGCGCTCGCCGATGCACCGTGAGCATCGCGGGGGAACAGCGCCCATCGTTCCACCGACCCAAGCAGTAGTCGCGTACTCGCCGCCGAACGTAGGCTCTGGAACCTATGGAGGATTGCCCGGTGCCGGCCCGTCGTCACGCGGCCGAGTTTAAAGAGTTTAAAGAGCATTTGATCCGCCATCGGCTTCTTGATGGTGGATAAATGATGGAGGACGAAGCCGCTGACCCACGGACGGTCGCCCTATGGGGATTGTAAGGGGTCTCAGGTGCGGCGCGTGGGGTGTCGACGCGCGGA
>JACQEO010000009.1 GCA_016200545.1 Deltaproteobacteria bacterium
CGGCAGTCACCGGAGTACTCGCGAACTGGAAGGCGCGATCCGAGACTATCTGCGTCTCAACAACCAACATCCCAAACCCTTCGTCTGGACCAAAACGGCCGACGAGATCCTCAATTCCTTGGCACGCTTTTGTCAACGAATCTCCGGAACAGGACAATAGTGGGTCTTATCATAGCCCCGGTCGAGAGCCTCCGGGGGGACACGCAGCAACGCCGGGGTCACATCGATGCACTGGCGGTCTCCCTCGCACACCGTTGCCACCAAGCGCTGCCAGTTCTGTGCGCTGCGTGCGCTCCCCTGAATTTTGCGCAGCCCATGGTGCTCCGGCAGAATCACCAGGACGAACCGCTTGCCGGTCGCATGGACCTCGCCCTGCATCGCCTGGAAGATCTTCCGCGACACCTGCATCGCCTCCGAATCGAGATCGACGCGCCCGGCGCTCATGCTGCGCAGCAGCTCGGCCCTCTCGTGCGTGAAGTACACCGTCGCGACGACCTTCCATAGTACGAGGTTCCCGATCAGCGGTACGGATTCGTGGCGCGTGCGGCAGTAGAAGCGGTCGTACGCGCGGAGGTGGCGTCTCAGTGTCTCGCCGAGGCCGAGCGCATTGTCGCCGTACACCTCGGATCCGATCTCGTAAGGACTCTTGACAAGCGTGAGCCGGCCTTCCTCCACCACGAAACGGGGCATGACGGTGTAGGAATTCCAGCTGGATCTCGCCAACGATCGTATGGTGTTAATGTCGCGCCACAAATCGACCGTCGGGACGAAGACCAGCATCGCCACGTCATAGTCGATCGACCGTGTCGTCTCCCGGAAGCGCAGAAGACTCTGCCCCATGCCGTAGCCATCCACCGCCAGGTTGACGACCTCGAGATCGGCGTTCCTGGCGGCGAGGACGGCCGGCCACGCGTCCTCTTGATGCACCCGGCTGCCGCTGGCGAACGACTCGCCGAAGACGAGAATCCGTCTCCTTCCTTGGGCCGTCTGCGGCGACGTGTCAGTTGCGGACCGCGCCCCGATGTTGTTGGCGATCCACCATCCGTGCGGCGAGGTTGCGCGTTCCAGCGGGGCGTAGCCCAAGAGCGGATCCTCGCGAAAAACGCCCTGCAAGTCGGCCGGGCCGATGGCCTCCGGGTCGCCATCTCCGACCGGCTTGGCGGACTCGGGTGACGCGGGAGCGGGGATGACTCGCACCGGAGGGAGCTCGCGGCCGAGGAGGGTGCCGTAGGAGAGAGGTGAGGGCTTGATGAAGACGCGAACGACTCCCTCGAAGACGAGGACGTAGAGTGCGCTCGAAATCAGCAGGAGGGCAAGCTTTGCCGGCGCGTCTCGTTTCATGGCGGAACGATCGAATACAGAGCGCGGGGAAGCAAGACGCACCACCGGCGCGCAGGCCGGCGTGCGGCGATCCGGCGAGTGCGCCAGTCGCGCACCCTAGATTTGCGGGGTGCCGAGGAGTTTGATACGCGGCAGGATCTTAGGCGCCTGGGAGGAGAGTCCCGGTTACGTCTCACGAGAGCATGCATGCCTGATTCGGCATTGTCCGTCGCGATCTTCTACGCGTTTGCGCTGCTCACCGTCGGGTCGGCGGCGGCGGTCGCGTTCTCGTCGAACATCGTCTACTCGGCGTTCGCGCTCATGGGGACGCTCTTCGGAGTCGCCGCGATCTACGTCTTCCTCGCCGCCGACTTCGTGGCCGCGGCGCAGGTGCTGATCTACATCGGCGGCATCCTGGTACTGATTCTCTTCGCGGTGATGCTCACCCACCGCATTGCGACCATCGACGTCTCCAACCGCTCCGTCGGACGGGTGCCGGCGCTGCTCGTCGTCGGCGGCGTCGCGGCGGTGATGAGCTACGCCGTTCATCACACCGCGTGGCCGACGATCGCGACGCTCCCCGACGCGCCCAGCACCTACGCGATCGGTAACGGGTTCCTCGGGCCGTACGTGCTGCCCTTCGAGCTGGCGTCGTTCGTCCTCCTCGCGGTCCTGATCGGTGCCATCGTGATCTCGCGCAAAGAGCTCAAGAGCTGATCGGATGGAGGGGGTCAGCCTCGAGCACTTTCTGATCGTCGGGCTCCTGGTCTTCGCCCTCGGGCTCTACACCGTGCTCACGCGCAAGAACGCGATCGGCATCCTGATGGGCGTCGAGCTCATCCTCAACGCCGCCAACATCAACTACATCGCGTTCGCGCGCTACGGGGGTGCCTCGATCGACGGTCAGGTGTTCGCGATCTTCGTGATCATGCTCGCCGCCGCCGAGGCGGCGATCGGGCTCGCGATCGTCCTCGGCATCTACCAGAACTTCGACAGCATCGACGTCGAGGCGACGGATTCGCTGCGCTACTAGCGCCCCCCATGGACCTCAGCCGGTAGCCCGCGATGGACGTCACCCACGTTTCGTACCTGCGCTGGATCCCGCTCCTGCCGCTTCTCGGGGCGGCGGTGAACGGTCTCGGCGGCGCCGTCATCCAGCGCCGCTTCGGGAAGCGCGTCGTCGGCGCGATCGCGGTCACCCCGGTGCTGCTGGCGTTCGGCATCGCCGTCACCGCCTTCTTGCAGCTGAAGGGACTCGATCCGGAGCACCGCTTCCTTCTCGACGACGTCTCGCGCTGGATCGACGTCGGCACGCTGAAGGCGGACATCGCCTTCTGGGTCGATCCGCTCTCGTGCGTGATGATCTTCGTCGTCACCGGCATCGGCGGCCTGATTCACATCTACTCGATCGGCTACATGCATGACGACGACGCCTACTGGCGGTTCTTCGCGTACTTGAACCTCTTCACGTTCGCGATGCTGACGCTCGTCCTCGGCGACAGCCTGCTGCTGATGTTCGTCGGCTGGGAGGGCGTCGGCCTGTGCTCGTACGCGCTCATCGGTTTCTGGTGGCGCGAGCAGGTGAACACCACCGCCGGCAACAAGGCGTTCATCGTGAACCGCATCGGCGACTTCGGGTTCATCCTCGGCATCTTCCTGATCTTCTGGAGCCTCGACGCCGCCGGCCACGGCAGCGTCGTCTTCCGCGACATCCAGCATCACGCGACCAGCCTCGAGGGGCGGACGATCTGGGGCCTGCCGGTCGTCACTGTGGCGACGCTCTTTTTCTTCCTCGGTGCCACCGGCAAGTCGGCGCAGATCCCCCTCTACGTCTGGCTGCCCGACGCCATGCAGGGCCCGACGCCGGTCTCCGCCCTGATCCACGCCGCGACGATGGTGACGGCGGGCGTCTACATGATCGCGCGCCTCAACTTCCTCTATGCGATGGCGCCGGAGACGCTCGCGGTCGTCGCCGGTATCGGCGCTGCGACGGCATTCTTCGCGGCGACGATCGGCCTGGTGCAGAACGACATCAAGCGTGTGCTCGCGTATTCGACCGTGAGCCAACTCGGCTACATGTTCGTCGCCATGGGCGTCGGAGCGTACGCGGCGGGCGTCTTCCATCTCGTCACCCACGCGTTCTTCAAGGCGTGCCTCTTCCTCGGCTCCGGCAGCGTCATCCACGGCATGAGCGGCGAGCAGGACATGCGGAAGATGGGCGGCCTCAAGGACAAGATGCCGACCACCTTCTGGACGTTCCTCATCGCGACCATGGCGATCGCCGGGACGCCGCTCACCGCCGGTTTCTTCTCCAAGGACGAGATACTCTGGAAGGCCTACTCGAGCCCGTATGGTGGCGCCGGCCTGTGGATCATCGGCGTCGCGGGCGCGGGCATGACCGCCTGCTACATGTTCCGCCAGGTCTTCATGACCTTCTTCGGCGAGACGCGCGCCGAGCACGACGTCGTGCACCACATCCACGAGTCGCCACGCAGCATGACGATGCCGCTCGTCCTCCTCGCCTCCGGCTCGCTCGTCGTCGGCTTTCTCGGCGTGCCGGAGTTCCTCGGCGGCGGCAACCGCTTCGAGGCCTGGCTCGAACCGGTCTTCGCGCACGCTCACGTGGCGGCGGCGCACGCGACACACGACGCCAGCCTCGAGTGGACCTTGATGCTCGCCTCGGTGGCGATCGCGACGACCGGATTCCTGATCGCCTACCTCCTCTACTACCGGCGGACGGCGTCACCGGAGGCGATCGCGGCGGTGGCCGGCGGGGCGCCGTACCGGATCCTCTACGACAAGTACTACGTCGACGAGCTCTACTGGGCGGTCTTCGTACGCGGGACGTTACTGCTGGCGCGTGCCGGCGCGTGGTTCGACGCCACCATCGTCGACGGCATCGTGAACGGCGCCGCGCGCCTGACGGTGACGCTCTCCTGGCTCGACGGCCTCTTCGACAACTACGTCGTCGATCGCCTGGTGAACGTCCTCGCGGATCGCACCTACGATCTCGGCGCACGGCTCCGGCGCGTGCAGACCGGCAACATCAACGCCTATCTCTATGTGATCGTCGGGACGGTCACGCTCGTGCTGCTCGCCCGCCTCATGTAGGGCGGCGGCTGGAGACCTGACAGATGAGCATTCTCACGTGGATGACGTTTCTGCCGCTCGCCGGCATGGCGGTGATCCTCTGTCTGCCGTCGCGGGCGCACACGCTCATCAAGCAGACCGCGCTGGCGTTCACCTTGCCACCGCTGGTGATGGGCATCTGGCTCTTCGAGCACTTCGACCGTGCCACCGCCGCCTTCCAGTACGTGCAGCGCGCGCCGTGGATCGAATCGTACAACATCACGTACTTCGTCGGCGTTGACGGCATCAGCGTCTCGATGGTGCTGCTGACCGTGCTCCTCTGTCCGATCTGCATTCTCGCGTCGTGGGGAATCGACAAGGGCATCAAGGGGTACTTCGCGCTCTTCCTGCTCCTCGATACCGGCATGATGGGCGTCTTCGTCTCCCTCGACTTCTTCCTCTTCTACATTTTCTGGGAGGTCATGCTGCTGCCGATGTACTTCCTGATCGGCATCTGGGGTGGCCCGCGGCGCGAGTATGCCGCGATCAAATTCTTCCTCTACACCCTCGCCGGCAGCGTGCTCATCCTGATCGCGATGCTCGTCCTCTACTTCTCGAACGAGCCGCACACCTTCGACATGACGCAGCTGATGGCGCAGAGCGCGACCTACGGCACCGCCCCGATCATCTGGGGCCTCGGCCTGCAGCACCTGCTGTGGCTCGCGCTCTTCGTCGGCTTTGCGATCAAGATCCCCGCCTTCCCGTTCCACACCTGGCTGCCTGACGCGCACGTTGAGGCGCCGACGGCGATCTCCGTCATCCTCGCCGGCGTGCTCTTGAAGATGGGCACGTACGGCATCCTGCGCATCAACTACGGCATGCTGCCGATCGCGACCGCCGACCTCGCGTTCTGGTTCCTCGCCGCGCTCGGCACCTGGAACATCATCTACGGAGCCCTCTGCGCCATGGCGCAGACGGATCTGAAAAAGCTCGTCGCCTACTCGAGCATCAGCCACATGGGCTACGTCATGCTCGGCATGGCCGCCTTCACCCCGCAGGGGATCAACGGCGCGGTGCTACAAATGTTCAACCACGGGACGGTGACGGCGATGCTCTTCCTCCTCGTCGGCGTGATCTACGACCGCGCCCACCATCGTGAGATCGAGGGCTTCGGCGGCCTCGCCGGGATCATGCCGGTCTACACCGGCGTCACCGCGCTGGCGTTCTTCGCCGCCATGGGGCTGCCCGGCCTCTCGGCCTTCATCTCCGAGGTGCTCGTCCTCCTCGGCGCCTGGCAGAAGTATCCCGGCCTGACCATCGTCGCCGCCAGCGCCGTGATCCTCACCGCCGGCTACATGCTGTGGACCATGCAGCGCATCTATCTCGGCACGCCGAACGAGAAGTACCTCGGACTCCCGGAGATCAGCGCGCGCGAGCTCGTCACCCTCGTGCCGCTCGGGGTGATCGTCGTCGTCCTCGGCGTGTATCCGCACGCCGTACTCGACCTGATCAACGTCTCGCTCTTGAATCTCAACCAGATGGTCGCCGCCGCACCTGCCGCCGTCGCGTCGCTGCGATGAGGGGTCGATGAACCTCTCCAATCTCGAGAGCATCGCGTACTCGGGCCCTGAGCTGATCCTCATGGGCGCGGCGATGCTCATCTTCCTCGCCGACCTCGTCGTGCGCTCGAAAGAGCACCTCGGCTCGATCGCGCTCTTCGGCTGCGCGTTCGCGTTGCTCGCAGCGGTCGGGCTGCGGATGCCGTTCTCCGAAAAGTGGCTCATCCACGGCCTCTTCGGCTGGGGCGAAGGCTGGCTCTACTCGCGCATGGTGGTCGTCGACGACTTCGCGGTCTTCTTCAAGATCATCTTTTGCCTCGCGGCGTTCGCGACCATCTGGATGTCGCTCGGCTCGAACGAGGTGCGCGGCGTCAACGAAGGGGAGTACTACGGCCTCGTTCTCGCCTCGACCGTCGGCATGCTCTACATGGCGTCGGCCGCCAACCTCCTGATGGCGTACCTCTCGCTCGAGTTCGTGAGCCTCACCTCGTACGTCCTCACCGGCTACCTGCGGCACAACCGCCGCTCTGGCGAGGCGGCGCTCAAGTACCTCATCTACGGCGGCGTCGCCTCGGGCACGATGATCTACGGCATGAGCTGGATCTACGGCGCCGCCGGCAGTCTCGATTACGCCTACATCAACGCCGCGCTCGCCCAGGGCACGGTGAACCCGCTCGCGATCTTCATCGCTGTGCTATTGATCCTCGCGGGGTTCGGCTACAAGATCGCGTCGGTCCCGTTCCACATGTGGGCGCCCGACGTCTACACCGGCGCGCCGATTCCCGTGACCGCGTTTCTCTCCGTCGGCTCCAAGGCCGCGGGCTTCGCGATCCTCATCCGGCTCTTCTATCCGGGGCTCTCGCAGACGGTGGCCGGCGGCGGCTGGCAGTTTCTCGGCGGCGTCGAGTGGCCGCAGCTCATGCTCGTCGTCTGCATGGTGACGATGACCCTCGGCAACTTCGCGGCGCTGAACCAGCAGAACGTGAAGCGCCTCCTCGCGTACTCGAGCATCGCCCACGCCGGGTACACGCTCATGGGCTTCGTCGTGCTGAACGACGAAGGGCTGCGCGCGATGCTCTTCTACCTCGTCACCTACTACCTCATGAACCTCGGGGCCTTTCTCGTCGTGATGGTGGTGGTGAACTCCACCGGGCGGGAGGACATCGAGGGCTTCCGCGGGCTGGCCTGGCGCGGCGGCGCCGTGCCGGCGGTGGCGATGGCGATCTTCCTCTTCTCGCTCGCGGGCCTACCGCCGCTCGCCGGGTTCATCGGCAAGTTCTACCTCTTCGCCGCGGTGGTGAAGGCGCAGTTCTACATGCTCGCGCTCGTCGGCCTCGCGAACAGCCTGGTCGCGTTCTACTACTACGCGCGCATCGTGCGCACGATGTTCCTCGACATGCCGGACGGTACCGAGGGCGTCGTCACCCTCGACGCCCACAACGCCTGCCTGCTGTATTTTCTGGCGCTGCCGACGATCGTCCTCGGCGTCTACTGGGCGCCCGTCATCGACCTCGCCGACCGCTCGGTGCATTTCTTCGTCGGATAGTGGCACAGCGGGCGTGGGCGCATGCGCGGGTGCGAGCGCGAGTCCCGGCCGGGCGCGGGCGCCGCGGCGCGATCGGTCCGAGCGGGCGGTGACGGAGTCGGTAGCTCGATCAACCAGTCATGACACTCTCCTGAGGTGTTGCGCCACGGTGGCCTCGGACGGATCACCAGCCGCGTCCGAAGCATCGCCGCTCATCTGATACGCGTCGCCGACGAGGCGCAGGAGCGGTGGTCCATCGGAACGGACTCCGAGCTCCCAGTGGACCACTGATGGCGCAGTTCCCCACACCTTCACGTGACCGTCGTGGATCCCGCGGAGGTGGTGGGAGGCGCACACGGAACTGCGATTCGGCAGTGCGTTGTCACCGCCTCGCGAGCGGAAGCGAAGATGGTGATCGTGGAAGTTGCGCCTCGAGCTGCAAGCGGGGACGGTGCATCGCCAGCCGTCGCGAGCGAAGATCGGGTCGCGATGGTGGGGTTGTCGCTCCCACTCGGCTTTGGCGTGGTCGAGGAGGCTGACGAATCCCGTCCATGCCGGCGTGAGCGGTGCGTGGAACGCCGCGATCGCGATGCGCACGAGACCGACGACCGACGCCGGGCCACGAAAATGGATGTCGGTATCAAGCGTTTCATCGTGGGGCGCACGCATTTGCCGCTCAGGTGGTGTGAGCGTAGCGCCAGCGGGCGGCGGTGCGACCGCGACGAGGGCGGCGCTCGTGTCCCGCACGTCGAGTGCCCAGCCGACCTCGTCAGCGAGACGACGTAGCGTCACTTCCGATGCGCGAGCGACCCACGCCTCGTCGGTCCGCTCGCTCAGCACCGGTGCAATCGTGAGGGCGTGAAGACACGACAGCCGGCCCTCGCGATACGCCGCCATCAGCGCCGGTGCGCTCCACGTCTTGCGCTCGACCGCAACCAGGAGCCGCGCCTTGCGCGCCGACATTCCGAGCCGCTCGCGCACGTAGCGTTCGGCGGTGGGGAACCCGAGCACCGCGTAGAGGCGGGAATCGAGGAAGAGACGCAGCAGGCGCCCCATCTGCCAATCGACCCGCTGCATCGCGTGCGCGACCGTGCACAGGCGCGCATCGAGGGCATGCGCGTCGCAACTGCCGACGTCACGGACGAGCGACTCGACGTCCGCGGGCAGGGCCTCGACGATGCGCAACCAATCGAGCGGGCCGAGGCCCGATCGGGAGGCGAAGCCGTCGCGGGCTTCATTGAGATCGACTTCGGGCGGTTTGTCTGAGGCCGTGCCCGTCTCGACGCCGGCGAGCGCCGCACCCGCAGCATGCGTTTCGTTCGGCGACGCCGCTGCACTCTGTTCGTGCGGCGGCGTCGCCCTATGCTCATGCGGCGCCGCCGAGAGTCCCTCGGCCGCGATCGCTTCGGCGGCACGCCAGACGGCGAGCGGCTCGCCGGCCATACGTCGTGCAAGCTCGACGGTCTCTCGCCACAGCGCTCCAACCCAGCGCGGGCACCGCAGTCGGAACGCGACCTCGGGTTCACCGTCGACGACGCCATCATCTTCGGCGCACTCGTCGAGCGCGGCGTCGGCCGCGCGAAGTGCGGACGGCGACACCGCAAGCGGTACCACCGAAGGAGGCGCCGCCGCGCCCGCGCACTCCAACGCCTCTACGCCATCGGTGGCGGACGCCGCCGTGATCGCTGCCCCCGCGCCACCCTCCCGCGCCGTCGCGACCGCCGTGCGAACCAGCGCCTCGAGCGCGCGCACCGTCCGCGCTGAGGCGAGGGCGATCCATGCTCGCTCCGTAGCAGGCTCCGCCACGGGTGCGAGCAGGCGCACCTGCGTCCATGAAAGCGCACCTTCCTCGAAAGCCGCCGCGATCGCCGGAAGCGTTGCCAGCGCGCCGGTGACGCGCGCAGTGCTCTGGAGCTCGCGACCGGAGACGCCGAGACGCTCGCGCGCGTAGTCGCCGATGCGGGCGAAGCCCAGCGCGTGGTACGCGCGGCGGCGCAGCAGCTGCTGCGCGATCGTGCCCAGCACGCGCCGGCAGCGCGCCTCTTGCGAGGCAAGGCGGCGGAGATATGGGTCGAGTTGATCGGCGCAGAGGTCGCGTTCCAGACGACGCGCTTCATCTCTGAAGGGTCGTGCCAAGAGGGCGGCCGGGACGATGTCAGCGGCGGATTTCACGTCCCGCATGAGGCGAACAATAGGCGAAAGGCGATCAGAGATCAAGAAAAATCTGCATTGCTAGATACTCGTAGTGATCCCCAAGGCGCTGGTTGAGCAATGCCAGAGACCTCGCGCTTCTTCGGGATCGTAGTCGCGATGTTCTGCAGCGATCACGTACCGCCGCACTTCCATGCGTGCTACGGAGAACACGAGGTGACGGTCCGGATCGACGATGGTGTTGTCGACGGGTACTCTCCGCGCCGTGCGCTCGGCTTTGCTCCTGGAGTGGTATGCTCTTCACCGAGACGAGCTGCGCGACAACTGGGAACTGGCTCGGACGCGACGACCGCTGCAGAGAATCGAGCCACTGGAGTGAATCGATGATCCCGAAACTCGAAAGTGCAGAGTACGCTGGAGACTACCGGATTCGCGTGCGCTTCGCGGACGGACGGGTCGGCGAGATCGACTTGGCGCAGGGGCTGTGGGGCGAGGTGTTCGAACCCCTCAAGGATGTCGGGCTTTTTCGCAGATTTCACGTGAACACGGAACTCAACACCATCGAATGGGACACCGGGGCCGATCTCGCGCCAGAGTACCTGTACGAGAATGCGGCGGCCCAACCTGCCACTGAAGCGGGCGGACCTCCGGCCCGCCGCTGAGCGCCGCGTTAGCCAGATCATCTATGACCACGCTCCGAGCATACTTAGAGACTAGCGCCGTCAATCATGCGGCCGATCAGTCTGATTCCCCGGCGGGTTTTGGGGGCCGTCTATTGGCCGCTGGCTTCGCTCCCGTCGTTGGTCTGCACGTGATCTACGAGCTTGCGGCGACATTCATCCGGCCCGAGCAGGCGCGGCTCGGACGGAAGCTGTTCTCCATCCTGCGTGAGCTTGATCCGTTCTACGCACCGGGATCCAGCGAACTCCTGCTCCGCGAGGTGCTGAAGCTTCGCACAGGGGCAGCCGTGCTCCCGTTTCTTGATCATGCTGACCAGGCTGCCACCAGGATTGAAGTTGCACGCCTTGCGGCTGGTACATTTGATCAACGAGCCCGCTCGTTCATTGAAACGCGTGAGGCGGAAATGCGTGCCACGCACCCCGTCGCCATGGCCGAATATGTATCCCACGTCGGAAGGCTGCGAGCTCGAAGCCCGAGCAAGATCCATGGAATCCGAACAGTCGACGATCTTTGTGGGCGACTGGAACCGAAGATCCAGCGCCCGAGCACGAACCCGAGGATGAAGAAGAGGCTGTAGTAGGTGAAGTTCGCCCAGTCATCGAGCGACCGAGGCGCTGGCGAGCCGCCGACCGGGTCGCCTGATCAGGCGCGCGAAGAGCGGCGTGTAGAGCAACGTGAACGTGAATGTGAAGAGATAAAGCAGAAACCACAAGTGCGACCAGGTGAAGCGATCCACGCGCGTGTAGAACGTGGGGAGGAACTGGAGAAATGTTTCATCGTAGCGCCCCACGAGCGGCGTGACTCCCTTGGCGGTGATCGAGAGGCCGGAGCGGAGCTCCGCGTACTTGAGGAGCGGGCACAGGAGCAGCGCCCCCGCCACGAACGGCACCAACACCCGCCGCACCCGCTCTTTGAGGAAGCTCGCCGCTCCCCGTCGCGCCAGGGAAGCGTACGCCGACCAGCCGGCGAGGACGAAGAAGAGCGGCATGTGCCACTGGTGGACGAACGCCGTGAAGAAATCCAACCCGGGTGCAAGCTCGGCGTTCTTGACATGGTAGATCGGCAGATCGTCGAACGTCTTCGCGACGTGGTACGGGAACAAGAGATATGTGGCGAGGATGCGGAGCCAGTCGAGGTCGTAGCGGCGCGACGTCGAGGCTGGCGGTATGGGAGGCATCATGCATTGCAGGGTACGGTGCCGTCGCGTCGGTGTCCTGAAGGAAACCTGATGATTTCCTGATTGGGATCTGAACCATGATCGCGGGAGAAGGCACCCAGCTGATTCACCGCCCGGCGAAGGACATCTACGAGTTTGTCCTCGACCCCGAGAGGTACAAGCAAGCGGACCTCAAGATCGCCGCGGTCCATTCCGTCACCTGGCACGGCGATCGAGCCGAGATTCACTACAGCGGGCGGTTCCGCGGCATAGCCACACCTGCCGTTCGGCAGATCATCACCGTTCAGCCGTGCCGTCGGATCGATGTCCGGTCGATACCGGGGAGCCTCGCCCACCTCATGAGCAGCTTTCACGGCATGTTCACGCTGGAGGAGCTCGGCGATGGCGACACGCGCGTCTTCCATCGCGAGGAGCTCGTCTTCCGGCCTCCGCTCAAGTGGATCATCGAGCCGCTCCTCCGGGACTGGCTCGCGGACGATACGCGGCAGGAAGTCTTGCGGCTCAAGGCCCTACTCGAGGCGACCCCGAACGAGGATTGAGAGGGCGGATGCCGTTTCGACGTGATGGCCTCGCGCGGCGGCATCGTGTAGAGCTCGCACGCTGCGATGCCCGGCACGCTCTTCCTCGTCGCGACGCCGATCGGCAACCTCGAGGACGTGACGGCGCGCGCCGTCCGCATCCTCGGCGCAGTCGATCTCGTCGCCGCCGAGGATACGCGGCGCACGGGGCGGCTGCTGCAGCACCTCGGGATCACGAAGCCGCTGCGGAGCTACTACGATGCGGTGGAGCAGGCGCGTGCGCCGGGACTGGTGCGCGAGCTGCTCGCGGGGAAGAGCGTCGCACTGGTCTCCGACGCCGGGACACCGGGGATCGCCGACCCCGGTTATCGCCTGGTGAGGGCGGCGATCGCGGCCGGCATCGTCGTCGTGCCGATTCCCGGGCCGTCGGCGATCGCGGCGTTTCTGCCGGTGTCGGGGCTGCCGGCGGACCGCTTCGTCTTCGAGGGGTTTTTGCCGGCGCGCCGCGGCGAGCGGCGGCGGCGGCTCGCGGCGCTCGCGGCTGAGCGCCGTACGCTGGTCTTCTACGAGAGCGGCCGGCGGCTGGCGGGCGCGCTCGGCGACCTCGCGGAGATCTTCGGTCCGCGGCCGGCGGCGATCGGCCGCGAGCTGACGAAGCTGCACGAGGAGATCGTGCGCGACGATCTCGTCGCGCTCGCGGCGCGCTACGAGGGCAGCGCCGTGCGCGGGGAGATCGTCCTTGCGGTCGGCGGTGCGCCACAGGCGGCGGCGCCGGTCGTCGCCGAGGACCTCGAGGACGAGATCCGCCGTCGGCGCGCGGCGGGGGAGACGGTGCGCGACCTCGCCGAGGCGATCGCGTCCGCACGCGGTGTCAACCGCCGCGTCGTGTATCGCCTGGCGCTGGCGCTCGAGCACCAGCGGCGCTGACGGCGGACGCGGCGCGGCCGCACGCGCCACCCTACTCGCCGACGGCGAAGAGCGTGGCGTTGTTGATCGCGTAGACGGTGCCGTCGGGGCCGACGATCGTCGGCGTGTAAGCTTCGCCGAGGCCGGCGGTGAGCGTGATCGCCTGCGCGAGCGCTCCCGTCGTCGTGTCCCAGCGATAGAGGGTGCCGTCCTCGTTGTTGGCGAGGATGGCGTGGGTGATCGGATCGACGGCGGCGGTATTGATGCACCACTCGCGCACCGCGCCCGGGAGTCCGGGGAACTCGGGATCCGACGTCGGTCCGGCGACCGTCAGCACCGCGCGCATCACGGCGATGCCGGAGATCGGATCGGTCATCGAGGCGTTGGGGTCGAGGATGGCGATGCGGTTCACGCCCGTACCGCCGGCGACCCCGTAGTCGTTGTACTTCGTCACCAGCAGATACGGGGAGACGCCGGCGTAGCTGGGCACCATCGCCGCGGACACGATCGAGGGCGTGTCGTCCCAGCCGAAGGCGCCGATCGCGCCCTTCGGATTGAGCAGGCGATCGAAGTGCAAGAGCCAACCGCGCCCGTGATGTGAGAAGAACGGGTTCTCGACGACGCCGAAGTAGACGTCGCCGTCGGGGCCGATCGTCGGCGAGGCGGTGCCGTCGTCGTGGACGTCGGCATCGAGGCCGGTCGCGGGATCCTTCAGGCGGACGGCGGCGAGGGTCGCGAGCGTGCGCGCGTCGAGCGCGAGAAGGTACCCGCTGGCGGCGCCCCAGCCGGTGCCATCGCTCACCGCGATGTAGAGGATACGCTGATCGACGCTGAGGGCGGGCGCGCTGCCGTGCGCGACCTTGGTGATGGAGGCGTCGCCGGCCGCCGTCGCCGCGGCCACCCAGCCGCCACGGCCGCCATTGGTGACGCGGGCGATGCCGCTTTCCAACCCGAGCGGCGTCGTGTCCGTCACCTGGAAGCCGAAGACAATCGCGCCGTGCCTGTCGGCGACGAGCGGCGTGTTGATGAAGACGCCGGCGTCGTAGGGCGCGGGAGCGGCGGCGTAGGCCGCGGCGCCGTAGAAGACCAGCTGGCGCACCCTGGCGCGCTCCGGGCGATCGACCCGCGTCCGCGCGTAGAGCGTGCCGGCACGTCCCGGCACCCAGAGCTTGCCGCGTCCGAGGACCGACCCGAAGCTCAAGACCCAGTCGTGTGGCGGAAGGACGTAGTCGCTCGTCTGCGTCCACAGCAGCGTGCCGTCGCTGCCGCGCCGGCCCTCGACCTCGAAACCGTCGGTGGCGCCGACTTTCACCGGGACGACGACCGTATTCCCGCGGGTGACGAGCGGCGAACCGTAGTGGATCAGGAGATCGTTGCCGCTGTACTGCGGCGCGAGGTCGACGGGGGTCTGCCAGCGGATGCGGTCGAGCGATTGCGCGGCGACCTTGGCGATCGCCGTGTGCTGCGCGTCGCCGCCATAGCCGAGCCATCCGACGATCGTCTTGGCGCCGGCGGTGCGTGCGAACGCGACGATGGCCAGCAGCTGCAGGATCGCGATCAGACGCGACGCGGGCCGCGATCCGCAGGGGAGCATGGGCGGATCGGGTAGCGCAGGTCGGTGGCGAGCGCAAACCGTACGCGCGCCGCGCGCACGCTTCTCAGTCCGCCTTGTCCGTGAACTGGCCCGGCGGACCGGCGGTGTCTCTCGATGCCGGTGCGTCGTAGGTCGCCTCCCAGCAGGTGCCGCTGCTGTTCTTCAGTTGCACGATGACCGGCTGCGCGAGCGGGAAGCTCGCGGGCATGTCGAGGTTCGCGCCCTTGCCGTGCACGGCGATTTTGGCGGTCCCGGGGATGAGGCCCGCCTTGAGGACGATCCTCGCGAGCCCGAGCGGCGTGAGATCGCGGTTGGTGTACGTGAAACCGCCCGTCTTCTCCCTCCAGCACGGCTTCGGGCGTGAGAGCTGGCAAAGGCCGCCCGCGGGCGCGGTTGCATGCATGATCAGGCTCGGCGCGCCGTCGTAGACGCAGAGCTCGTAGGTATCGGCCGACGGCGGATCGCCGAAATCCGACTTCGACGTCGGCGATCCTTTCAGCCACTTCCAATCGAGGACGCCCGGCCGGACGGGCGTCGAGGCCTTGAGTGTGAACAGCGCCCGCTGTGCCACCGCCGGCGTTCGGCAGCCGGTGTCCGGCGTCGTCCCGCACAAGGGGGTAGGCAGCGCCGTCGACGACGGCGTCGACGTTGCGGTCGGCAACGCGGTTGACGTCGCGGTCGCGGTGGCCGTCGGTGGCGGCGTCGCGGTGGCGATGAGCGTCGGCGTCACCGTCCGCGTCGGCGTGGCGGTCGGAGTCGCCGTTCTCGTGGGCGTCGACGTGGCCGTCACCGTCGGTGTCGCGGTGCGGGTCACCGTCGGCGTCGACGTCGGCGTGGCAGTGCGAGTCGCCGTCGGCGTCGACGTCGGCGTGGCAGTGCGAGTCGCCGTCGGCGTCGGTGTCGGCGTGGCGGTACGCGTCGGCGTGGCGGTACGGGTCGGTGTCGGCGTCGGTGTCGGATCCGCCGACGTGTGCCATCCGCTGTCGCGCAGCGCCGGGAGCGTCAGGCCGACATCGTGGAGGGGGCCGGTGTACGAGGGCTCCATCAGCTCGTTGGGGGTGACCGTGGTGTCAAAGTGCGACACCGACGATCCCGCCTGCTGCGGATTGGGCGCGTAGACGTGGACGTGACCGCTCGGTCCGACACCGCTCGTCAGCGAGCCGCTCGCCGCGACGACGAACGCGCCCGTCCAGTGCAGGTTGCCGGTATCGATGCTCGCGCTCACCCGCTCGCCGTTGGTCATCGCCGGGTAGAGCGTGCCGGTCGCGTGGTCCTCGAGCGAGCGCATGTACGCGTCGTCGAATCCGGAGAGCTTGGCGCCGGTCGAGAGGGTCACGAAGGTGGTGAAGCCGAGACCGTGTCCGAGCTCGTGCAGCACGATGGTGACGAAATCGATTTCTCCACCGGGCGGGCTGGCGTCGTAGCCGTAGTAGAATGTGCTGGGAAACGCGCAGGTAGTGCCGATCGCGCTGTTGAAGGTGGCGCTGATGTCGTCGACGCCGGGGTTCAGGTCGGTGCCGGCGAGACTGTTCGCGAGTGCCACCGCGTACCAGGTGCTCGCGACCGGCGCGCCGGCGAAATCGCGAAAAACGGATGTCGGCCCCGCCTGCCCGAGGATGGCGCTCGACGCGTTGCACGAGAGCGCCGTGAAGCTCGAGCCGACGCGGATCGTGACGCTACTATCGAGGAGCGCGCCCCAGATGTCCGCCGCGTACTGCATCGCGTTCAGCCGCTGCGCGCCGAGCGTGGTGCCGGGATTGCCGCCGACGGGCGCCACTGGCGTGGGATCGTTCAGCCCTACGCCGGCGCCGTCGAGGTCGATGATGGTGAGCGTCGCCGCGGCGTGCGCGCGAAGCGGAACCAGTGCGACGACGAGCGCCGCGACGACAGCTCGGACGACGCGCCGGACCCGCATCGTCCGCGCGGCGCGATACGTGACGAGCTCGATGCGGTCGGTCGTGGCGGCGCTCACCGCGGCGCGTCCGCGGAGGAACGGCAGCGCGTGCCGACCCGCCCGCCGTCGTCGACCGTCGCCGTGATCGCGGACTGGAAACTCCCGCGCAGGTCGATCATGACGCCGCCGGCGCCGCTCGTGCCCGGCGTCTCGACGAGAGTCTCCGCCGCCGCGCCGAGCGCGCGCGTCGCGGCCGAGAGCGTGGCGCCGGCCGGCGGTGCGATGAACGCGCCGGTCGCGGGATCGCGGTAGACGCGCATACCGGGCTGCGACGCGCCCGCCACGGCCGCGCCGCCGTCGAGCGCGGGTGCTTCACCCGCATCGCCGGCGCCGGCGGACGCCGCGATGAGAAGCGTCGCCGTGAGCGCCAGCGTCGCCAGCAGGTGACGACTCGTGGCGGACGCCGCGACAGTTCGCATGGTGCTCGTTTCGCTCACCCCTTCAAGAAAAGATCGGCGGCGTCGATGCGAAACTTGAACAGCGCGCGGCACGAGTCCGCTCGCTGTGCGGCGCGACGGTGACGTGCGCAAGCCGCGAAGCAAAGCGCGCTGCATCACGCGCGGCGCTGGCCTCGGCTGTCGCATCCGCTATGCTCTTCCGTCACCATGTCCGCTCCGATCATCGAAGTGGCCGGTCTCCGCAAGCGCTACGGCACGTCCGAGGTGGTGTGCGGCGTCGACTTCACCGTCGAGGCGAGCGAGTGCTTCGGCCTCCTCGGCCCGAACGGCGCCGGCAAGACGACGACCATTCGGATGATCACCTGTTTCTCGCCGATGACCGCCGGCCGCCTGCGCGTGTTCGGCTTACCCGTCGAGCCCGTCAACTACCGCGCGATCAAGGCGCGTCTCGGTCTCGCACCGCAGGAGGAGAACCTCGATCCCGACTTGAGCGTGGAGATGAACCTGCTCGTCTACGCGAGCTACTTCGGGATCGCGCGCGCCGAGGCGCGTGCGCGCGTGCGCGAGCTGCTGGCGTTCGCGGCGTTGACGGAGAAGGCGACGGCGCGCATCGGCACGCTCTCCGGCGGGATGAAACGCCGGCTCGTGCTGGCGCGCGCGCTCGTCAACCGCCCCGAGCTCCTGGTGCTCGACGAGCCGACCACCGGCCTCGATCCGCAGGCTCGGCATCTCGTCTGGGAACGCCTGCGCGAGCTGAAGCGCAGCGGCGTCGCCATGCTGCTCACCACTCACTACATGGAAGAGGCGGCGCAGCTCTGCGATCGTCTCGTCGTCATGGACCACGGTCGCATCGTTACCGAGGGCGCGCCGGCCGCGCTCATCGAGCGCCACGTCGGGCGTGAGGTCATCGAGGTCGCGACCGGCGACGACCCGGCGCGGCGGGCGCGCGTGCTCGAGCTCGTGCGGCCGCACGGCGGCCGCGTCGAGGCGCTCGCCGACGCCGTGGTGATTCACACCAACGGCGCCGTCGACGTGCGCGGGATGCTGGCCGCGCTCGCCGGCGAGGAGCTGGTGCATCGTCGCGCCACGCTCGAGGACGTCTTCTTGACGCTCACCGGTCGCGAGCTGCGCGAATGAGCGTCGCGACGCATCCGACGGCCCGGCGCGCGACCCTCGGTCTCTTCGCCGGCGCTTTCCGCGTCTGGCGGCGCGACATGGAGAGCTGGCGAAAGTATTACCGCTCGTCGCTCGTCGGCGCCCTCGGCGAGCCCATCTTGTCGCTGATCGCGATCGGCTACGGCCTCGGCAAGTTCGTCGATCTCGGCGGCGTAAGCTACGCCGAGTTCCTGGCGCCGGGGATCCTCGCGTCGGCGGCAATGAACGCCGCGAGCTTCGAGGCGACCTTCGGCTCGTTCACGCGCATGACCGAACAGAAGACCTACGACGCCATCCTCGCGACGCCGATCGGTATCCGCGAGCTGGTCGCCGGCGACGTCCTGTGGGCGGCCTCCAAGTCGCTGCTCTCGAGTGTCGCCGTGCTGGTGGTCGCGACGTGCGCCGGGCTGGTGCACAGCGCCTGGGCGCTGGTCCTGCCGGCGGTGGCGCTCCTGATCGGCGTCGTCTTCGGCGCCATGGGGCTGGTCGTCGCGTCGCGTGCCCAGGCGTACGACTTCTTCACCTACTACTTCACGCTGGTGATCACCGTCATGTACCTCTTCTCCGGCGTCTTCTTCCCGATCGAGAGCCTGCCGGCGTGGGCGCGTGCGGTCGCCTGGGGCATGCCGCTCACGCACGCGGTCACGATCGTTCGTGCGTGCATGGCGGGACGGGTGGGGCCGGTGCTCCTCGTCCACGTCGGCGTCCTCGTCGTGATGATCGGGCTCGCCTACGCGATGGCGGTGCGTTGGGTGGGACGGCGCCTGATCGCGTGAGCGGCCACGTGGAGAGGGCGCGCCGACGGGTGCCGGGTGGCCGGCGGCGCTTCCTCGCGGAAGCGGCGGTGGTCGCGCGCGTCTACGCCGGGTACAAAGCGATTCAGCTCGCGCACCGCCTCGGCGACCGCCGGACGGCCGCGCGCCTCGAACGGCATCACCGACGGAGCGCGGAGGCGATCCGCCGCCTCGCGGTACGGCTCGAGGGCCTGCCGATCAAGGTGTGCCAGTTCCTCGGCTCGCGCGCCGACGTCTTGCCGGAGGCGTACGTCGAGGTGCTGTCGACGTTGCAAGACCGCGTGCCGCCGCGGCCGCTCGCCGCGTTCATGCCGATGCTGCGCGCCGAGCTCGGGCGCGCGCCCGACGAGGTCTTCGCCGAGCTCGACGCGATTCCGCTCGCGGCGGCGTCGCTGGCGCAGGTGCACCGCGGCCGCCTGCGCGACGGTCGCGAGGTGGCGGTGAAGATCCAGTATCCGGACATCGCCGCGCTCGTCGCCGTCGACCTCCGCAACTTTGCCTTCTTGGTGCGCGTCCTCGCGCGCCTCGAGCGCGACCTCGACTTCCAGGTCCTCATCGAAGAGGTCGAGAAATACGTGCCGCTCGAGCTCGACTTCGTCCACGAGGCGGCGAACGCCGCGCGCATGCGGGCGAGCCTCGCGGGTCGCGCCGACGTCCTGGTGCCGGCGGTGGTCTCCGAGTTCAGCACGGATCGTATTCTCGTGATGGACTACACGCCCGGCGTCCGCGTCACCGACGTCGAGGGTCTGCGTGCGCTCGGCGCCGATCCCGCCGACATCGCACGGCGCCTGATCGACGTCTTCTGCGAGCAGATCCTGGTGCACGGCTTCTTCCATGCCGACCCGCATCCCGGGAACATCCTCGTGCAGCCCGGGCCGCGTCTCGTGCTCCTCGACTTCGGCCTCGCGAAGGCCCTGCCGCCGGCGTTCCGCGCCGGTATCGCGCGCCTCACCGGCGCGATCGTCTCGGGCGACCGCGCCGCCGTCGGCGCGGCGTTCCGCGCGCTCGGATTTCGCACCCGTGACGCCTCGGACGAGAGCCTGTGGTACCTCGGCGAGGCGTTTCTCGGCTGGGCGATCCGCAACCGCCGCTCCTACGCTGACCCGGCGATGATCGCGCGCTTCGGCGCCGACATGCCGCGCATCATGCGCGCCAACCCGGTCGTCGAGGTCCCGAGCGACGTACTGCTGGTGGGGCGCGTCCTCGGCCTGCTTTCCGGCATCGGCAAGCAGCTCGGCTCGCAGGTCGACATCGCGGCGACCTTGCTGCCGTATCTCGCCGCGGCCGGCGCGTCGTCGAGCGGCGCGGACGCCGAGGTCGCGCGTAGCTGATCGATTCGCTGTGCTCGTCAGTGGTCCTTGACTGTACGTTCAGAATAATCTAAACGTTCGGAATAGACAGGATATGGAGGGAGCGCGAGATGGAACGGACGACGGCGATCTTCGTCGATGGGATCGGGGCGGCGGCCGGGACTTCGGGCGTGTTCTCGCAGCTCCAGGGCCGCATCTTCGCGCTGCTCTATCTCCAGAGCACGGCGCTGCCGCTCGAGGACATCGCCGCCGAGCTCCAGCAGAGCAAGAGCAACATCTCGGTCAACATCCGCGGCCTGATCGAGTGGCATCTGGTGCGCCGCATGCCGATCGCGGGCTCGCGCAAGGATCACTACGAGGCGGCGACCAACTTCTGGCGGGTGATGCAGGAGGTCATGGAGCGCCGCTTCCGCTGGACGGTCCGCCAGGTGCTCGCGACCGTCGGCGAGACCGAGCGCGCCGCCGCCGCGGCTCCATCCCGGGGCCAGGACGCCGGAAGGCGCGAGACGGCGACCTTTATTGCCACCAGGCTCGCGGCGCTCCGGTTCTTCTTCAATGCCGTCGACGGCGCCATCGGTGCGTTCACCCAGGGCAAGCCCGTCGACGTCGAGACGCTGCAGAACGTGATCCCGTTTGCGCCAGCGCAGCCGCAGCGGCGGCGGTGAGGGCGCGGTCCGGAAAGGAGAGTCGCAGATGAAGCCGGCCCTGATGATGACGTTACTGTGCACGCTCTTCGTGGGGACGCACATCGGTCTCGCGACGCGGCGGGTGCGCGCCGTGCTGGTCGCTCGCCTCGGCGAGGCGGGCTTCATGGTGTTCTTCTCGTTCGTCGCGGCCGCATCGTTCTCCGTACTCGTCTCCTTCTACGCGGCGCATCGCTTCGAGGGCGTTGCCGGCGTAGCGCTGGCCGGTGTGCCCGCGGCGCACGCCTTCCTGATGGGGGCGATCGTGCTCGGAGTGGTTTTGACGGTCGCGGGCCTGGTGAGCTATCCCGCGTCGCCGTACGATCTCTTTCGGCCGGCGACCCCGGCGCCACGTGGGGTCGAGCGCATCACGCGGCACCCGTTCTTCGCGGGCGTCGCGCTCTTCGCCGTGGCGCATGCGCTGCTCGCGACGCGGCTGATCGGGACGATCTTCTTCGGCGGGCTCGCCTTCCTCGCCATCGCCGGCCCGCGCTACCAGGACGCGAAGCTGCTGGCGCGTCGGGGGCAGCCGTTCGCCGACCATCTCGCGACCACGTCGTTCGTTCCGTTTGTCGCCATCCTCGCCGGGCGGCAGCGGATGGCGTGGCGCGATCTGCCGCTCGCTGCACTGGCGGGCGGGCTCGTGCTGGCCGTGATCCTGCGCACGGTTCATGGCTCCATCCTCGCGTACGGCGGCGTTTTCGTGATCACTTCCGGTCTCGTCGCCTTTATCGCAACGCTTCCGAGCTGGTGGCGCGCGCGACGCGCCTCGCGATCGGTTTCGCCGCCCGCGGTCTCCGTGCGCCCGGTGCTGACCGAGCCGGTGTCACGGCGTCGCGCGCTTGCCTGTGCGGGCGCGATGCTGCTCGGCTACGTCGGCCTCGTGCACGAGGTGGTCGGCGCGACGCTCTACCCCGACGGGCCGGCGTCGTTCGGCGGTCCGCTCGGCTGGCACGTCGCGGGGCTCAGCCTCGTGGCACTGGGCATGCTTCTGATCGCCGGCACGCTCGGGGTGGCGCGAGTCCCCGTCGTGCCGCTCGCGGCCATCGCCGGCGTGGGCGGTGCGCTCGTAGTCCTGGGAGAGGCAGTCGCGCACCACGGGTTTCACTTCTTCGCCTTCACGATAGTGCTCGCCGGCGCGCTGATCGTGGTCGCGGCGCGCGAGGGCAACCGACCCGGGGCGCGTCACATCGACGCGAGACAGAAGGCGGTCGTCGAGCTTACGGTGTGACCTGGGCACGTGGCTCGCCCGAGCGTATGGTGGCGTCTCCACTGGAGCGCATAGGCTCGTGACCGATTCTCCCCCTGGACGGTTCTACTTTTGGGGCCTGCGCGCCCTGCACCTCGGGCCGGGTATGCCGGCCGCCGTCCACGCTCACCACGCGGTGCAGGTCTGTATCCCGTTGTCCGGCACCGTACGGCTGCGGACCGGGTCGTGCGCGCGATGGCGGAAGTACGACGGCGCGGTGATCGCGTCTGATCAGCCCCACGAAAGTGACGTAGCGGTACCCTTGCTCGCCTCCCTCTGGCTCGACCCCGACACCACGGAAGCCCGACGGCTGGTAGAGGTGCGGGGCGCGCCGCTCGCATCCATCGAGCCATCGAAGCTGGCCGCGATCGTTCCGCGGCTTCTCGAGGGTTGGCATGAGTGTCACAGCTCCGAGCGAGCCGCAGCGCTCATGGACGAGGTCGTCCAGATCCTGGCGCGCCACACGATCATCCGCGCCCGCCGATCGACCAGCGGGTGGCACGTGTGCTGGAGATCCAGGCTTCGGCGCCGGGACGACGAGTGTCGCTGGCAACCGCTGCGGCTGCGGTCTCGCTCTCTCCGAGCCGACTGGCCCATCTCTTCACGCCCGCGGTCGGCATTCCCCCGCGGCGGTATCTGCTTTGGTTGCGTCTACGTGAAGCATTGCGGGAGATGGCCCACGGTGTGACGGTTACCCAGGCCGCCCACGCCGCCGGCTTCGCCGACGCACCCCACTTCGACCGCACCTTCCGGCAAATGCTCGGCTTCACGCCATCCGCCGCCCTACGGCTCAGCAGGTTCGTTCAAGACGGGTCTGCGCGACGCGCATAACCTCCTCCGCCAAGGAGGGGATCCGATGAAAGATTCTCATGCGGCTGGAACCCCGCTGTTGTGGGGGGCCATCATCGCACTGACCGTCATCGCCCACTTCACGCTCGCAGCAGAGTCGCTCCGCCTCGGCGTTCTGCGCGGCATCCTGATTCTACTGGCGGCAGGTGAGGGCTTGGGTGGTAGCTTTGGGGTATTCCGCCCACGATGGTTCGCCGAACGGAACGGACGGCCCTATGATCCCGCTTACCACGGTGTGTCGCAGAACTTCGGCTTCTACAACCTCACCTTTGCGCTGCTCTTCGCTCTCGCCGCGTGTGACCCCGAGAGGAGCACAACCGTCCTAGCGGTCGCCATTGCGCTCTACACGATCCACGGGGTGACGCACGTCCTTCGATACTTCGGATTGTACTATGGAGGCGGGACACCGATCCCGACGCGCGCGCAGCAGCTCGAGATGCGGGACGGCTTGACGCTCCTTGCCGGGGCAACCGGCATGGCTCTATTTTTCCGTAGCGGTTTGCCTCGCCCAGGCTAGCCTTGGGGGCGCGCCCGCGGATCCCGCGTCAGCGTCCGTCGGGTGCGGAGGTAGACCCGGCGCGCATACAGGTACAGGGACGTGCGTGTGGAGGCGATGAGCCGCAAGCGCGGATCATCTGCGACCTCATAGCCGGCGCGGGCCGCGATCCTGACGAGCTCGCGCTCCGCCAGCGCGCGCCGCTCCTCGATTCCGAGGGCCGGAGCGGCTTGGAAGCCGCGCTCGGGACGGGCGAAGAGGGTGAGGTCGAGCGTCGACGGGTCGAGGTCGAGGTGGCGGGCGACGCGCGCGACCTCCGCGGCCGGATCGGCGATCAACGTCTCGTAGCGTACGGTCAGCAGTCGCGGGTCCGACCAGTCGAGCAGCGACGCGGTGTTCGCCCGCCAGGTCCGCAGTACGCCCACAGCCCCGCCCGCGGCGGCGTACCACGAGCGCGTCGCCATCGAAGCGACGACGTCGACGGGACTACGCAGCACGAAGACGACGCGGCAAGCGGGGAAGACGTCGGCGAGGAAGGCCGCCGTCTCCGCGCCGTGACGCACCTCCTTGAAGCCCCAGCGTCGTCGGCCGAGCGCGCGCGTGCGCGCCTCGAAGTAGGCGCGATAGAACGCGCGCGTCGCTTCGCGCACACCGTCGGGGAACGGCGGATTGAGACACGCGATCCAGGCCGAGGTGCCGCGTGTCTGGAAGTCGCGCCATTCGCGGGCGCTGCGGTCTTCGTAGGTGGCGAGCCGTCGCTCGATCGTCTGGAGGAGCGTGCTCATCCCGACGTTCTCGCCCCACACGAAGAGCTCCGGCCCCGACGACAGCACGCGTTGGACGAGCGTTCCGCCGCAGCGCCAGGCGCAGCCGAGGACGAAGACCGGACGCTCGAGCTCCTCGGCAACGTCGGCTGCGAGGGTGCCGCGGTCGGTCAATGGCGGATCTCGAAGCCGGCGAGGTCGTCGCCTGCGGGCTCGGGTCGTTCGCGGACGTCGGCGACGTGCGCGCCGGGCGGCCCCGTCCGGCACCAATCCGCGACCGTGCGTACCGCCACCGCATCGCCCTCGACGACCGCCTCGACGCTGCCGTCGCTGCGATTCCGTACCCAGCCGCGCACGCCGCGGCGCCGCGCCTCGGCTTGCATGGCGCCGCGATACCAGACGCCCTGCACGCGTCCGCTGATGTGAAGGTGGAGACGCACGCCGCTGTGATTGTCGCGCCCGGGCACGGGTGAAGGCTACTCGCGCGCCGGTATTCCGAGGAGCGCGAGGAACGCGGCCTCGTCGAGCACGGGGGTGCC
The DNA here is from genome assembly GCA_016200545.1 of Deltaproteobacteria bacterium. Classification (GTDB taxonomy): domain Bacteria; phylum Desulfobacterota; class Binatia; order UTPRO1; family UTPRO1; genus DP-19. Next base: position 24,692 of record JACQEO010000009.1, read on the forward strand.
GAGCTTCTTCGCCTTGGCGAGTTTCGAGCCCGGGTCGGCACCGGCGACGACGTAGTCCGTCTGCTTACTGACGCCGCTGCCGATGCGGCCGCCGGCGGCGACGATGCGACGCTCCGCCTCGCCGCGCGTCAACGTCTCGAGCGCGCCGGTCAGGACGATCGTCTTGCCGGCGAGGGCGCCGGTCGGCGGCGCCGGCGCCTGCGGCGCGACGCGGGCGGCGAGGAGACGCGCGACGACCTTCTGGTTTTGCCGCTCGCGCGCGAAGCGGCGCACGCTCGCGGCGACCTCCGGTCCGATGCCGTGGACCGCGAGGAGATCCTCCTCGCTCGCGCTCATGATCGCGTCGACATCGCGGAAACGGTCGGCCAGCACCTGCGCCAAGTGCTCGCCGACGTGGCGGATGCCGAGCGCGTAGAGGAAGCGGTCGAGCGCCGGCCGCTTGCTGCGCTCGATGGCGGCGATGAGGTTCGCCGCCGACTTCTCGGCCATACGCTCGAGGCCGGCGAGCTGCTCGGCCGTGAGGCCATAAAGGTCGGCGAAGTCGTGCACCAGGTCGCGCTCGACGAGTTGATCGACGAGCTTCTCGCCGAGGCCGTCGATGTCGAGAGCGTTGCGCGAGGCGAAGTGGCGGATGCGCGATTTGCGCTGCGCCGGACAGGCGGCGTTGATGCAGCGGTACGCGGCCTCGCCCTCCTCGCGCACCACGTGCCCGCCGCAGACCGGACACTTCTCAGGCATCCTGAACTTCCGTGGCCGTCCTTTGCGGTGCTCGCGCAGGACGCGCACGACGTACGGGATGACGTCGCCGGCGCGTTCGAGGAGGACGGTGTCGCCGACGCGGACGTCTTTGCGCGTGACCTCGTCCATGTTGTGGAGAGAGGCATTGCGAACGGTGACGCCGCCGACGGCGACCGGCTCGAGGACGGCGATCGGCGTCACGGTGCCGAGACGGCCGACCGACGGCACGATCTGCAGCACCGTGGTCTCCGCCTGCTGCGCCTTGAACTTGTAGGCGATCGCCCAGCGCGGCGAGCGCGAGACCTGGCCGAGCCGCTCCTGGAGCGCCAGGTCGTCGACCTTGAGCACGACACCGTCGATCTCGTGCGGCAGGCGCTCGCGTGCCGCGGCGAGCTCTTGGTAACGGGCGAGCGCCGCGGCGACGTCGTCGCAGCGCCGATTCTGGTCGCTCACCGGCAGGCTCCAGGCGGCGAGCGTCGCGAGGAACTCCCACTGGCTGGTGAAGCGGACGCCCGTGATCGTGCCGGCGCTGTGACAGAAGATCTCGAGCGGACGGCCCGCCGTGATGCGCGAGTCGAGCTGGCGCAGCGAACCGGCGGCGGCATTGCGCGGATTGGCGAAGAGCGGCTCGCCGCGCTCGGCACGATCGGCGTTCAGGCGCTGGAAGCCGGCCTTCGAGAGCAGCACCTCGGCGCGCACCTCGAGACGGTCGGGGATCGGCGGCGCGCCGCGCGCCGCGCGCAATGCCAACGGCACGCTGCGGATGGTGCGGAGGTTGGCGGTCACGTCCTCGCCGGTGGTGCCGTCGCCGCGTGTCGAGCCGACGACCAGCCGAGCCCGCTCGTACACCAACTCGACGGCGACGCCGTCGAGCTTCGGCTCGGCGACGTAAGCGATCGCGCCGTCGCTCCGCAGCGCGCGGCGCACGCGGCGATCAAACTCGAGCACCTCTTCCTCGTTCATCGCGTTCGCGAGCGACAGCATCGGGAGCGTGTGCCGCACGGTCGTGAAGCGCTCCGCGGGCGGCGCGCCGACGCGCTCGGTCGGCGACTCGGCGCTGCGCACGCCGGGATGCGCCGCCTCGAGCTCCTGCAGTCGACGGAAGAGCGCGTCGTACTCGGCGTCCGAGATCTCGGGGGCGTCGTGCTCGTAGTAGCGCTGGTTGTGATGGACGATCTCCCGCCGCAAACGCTCGACCTCGCGCCGGACCGCGACGGGAACCGTCACCGCGTGCTCCGCCATCGTTGGAGAAATGGCGGTGGTGGGGTTGGATTGCAAGGCTGCGCAGGGCAAGATCACCCGTTTTCACGGGTGAAGGAGGGCGGATGATCCGAATGACGGTCGTACTCGCTATGCTTGCGGCGGCTGGCATTGCCGCGCCGGGCACCGCCGCGGCGGTCGTGGTGGTGCCCGGCGCGGCGCCGCCGGCGAGCGGCGGGGTGCGACTCGACGTCGCGCGCCGCACGCTCGCGAACGGTCTCACGGTGCTGGTGCACGAGGACCGCTCGGCCCCGGTCGTCAGCACATACCTCTTCTACCGCTCCGGATCACGGAACGAGCGTCCCGGCCGCACCGGCATCGCCCACCTCTTCGAGCACATGATGTTCAACGGTGGCGCGCACACCGAGGGCAAGTTCGACGAGATCATCGAGACCAACGGCGGCTCGACCAACGGCTACACGACGCGCGACTTCACCGCCTACATGGAGAGCTTCCCGGCGCCGGCTCTGGAGCGGGTGCTGTGGACCGAGGCCGACCGCATGCGCGCGCTCGCGATCACGCTGAAGAACCTCGAGCAGGAGCGCGGCATCGTGAAGGAGGAGCGGCGGCTGCGCGTCGACAACGACCCGGGCGGGAAGCTCGACGAGGAACTCTACCTCGCCGCGTACGTCGCCAGCACGTATCGTTGGAACCCGGTCGGGTTCATGGCCGACCTCGATCTGATCACACTCGAGGACGCGAAGGAGTATTTTCGCATCCACTACGCGCCGAACAACGCCACGCTCGTCCTCGCGGGCGCGGTGGCGCCGGTGGAGGGCTTCGCGCTCGCCGAGCGCTACTTCGGAGCGATTCCCGCGCAGGAGCCGCCACCGAAGATCGTCGACGACGAGCCGCCGCAGAGCGGTCCGAAGCTGATCCGTTTCCGCCAACCGGCGGAGTTGCCGGCGCTGGCGATCGCCTATCACGCGGTCGCGGCGACCGATCCCGACCGGCCGGCGCTCGACGTCCTGCAGTTCGTCCTGTCGCAAGGCGAGAGCTCGCGACTCTACCGCGCCCTAGTGCGCGGCCCCGCGCTCGCCACCACGGTCGACGTCAGCTTCGAGTCGGCGATTGGCCCCGAGCTCTTCTGGGTCTACGCGCAGGCGCGTCCCGGAAAATCGCTCGACGCGGTGAAGGCGGCGATCCTGCGTGAGATCGCCGCGGTGCGTGCTCGGCCGCCGGACGCGCGCGAGCTGCGGAAGGCGAAGAATCTCCTGCAGGCGGGCTACGTGCGCGGCCTGAAGACGGTCTCGGGCAAGGCCAACCAGATCGGCTTCTACGAGACCGTGTACGGCGACTACGCGGAGATGTTCCGCGAGGTCGACCGCTGGGAGGCGGTGACCGCCGCCGATGTGCAGCGCGTCGCGCAGACCTACCTCGGCGAGCAGGGGCAGACGGTCGTCGAGCTGATCCCCGGCGGGAAGCCACTGGCAGGGGTTCGCGGCGGCGCTACGAGCGGCGCGGCGCCGGGGTCGGGTGGTCGCGGCGGTGCGGTGCACAGGGGGCAGCCATGACGAGGTGGACACGCGTCGGGATCGGATCGCTGCTTGCCGGGGCCGTGATCGTCGCGGGATGCCGCGGCGGTTTCGCGCGCCGCGGTGGCGCGGGTGATCTCGCGACGCCGCCGCCGGCCGGGCCGCCCGCAGCCGCGTTCCAGCTGCCGCCCGTCACCGCGCGTGTCCTGCCGAACGGGCTCACCGTCCTCGCCGTCGAGTACCATGAGCTGCCGATCGTCATCTTCCATCTGCTCGTACAGGGCGGCGCGGCGTACGACCCCGAGGGGAAGGAGGGGGTCGCCGAGCTCACGGCCGGTCTCATTCGCCAGGGCACGCAGCGCCGCGACGCGGAGGAGCTGGCGCGCGAGATCGAGTTTCTCGGCGGCAATATCGGCGGCGACGCCGGCTACGACTTCTCGAGCGTGTCTGCGGAGTTCCTGCGCAAGGACATGGACCAGGCACTCGACCTCTTCAGCGACGTCGTACTCCACCCGGCGTTCCGCGCCGACGAGTTCCGTCGCGAGCAGGGCCTGGCGCTGGCGGGAATCGTGGCGTCACGCGAGAGTCCGGCCGCCATCGCCGATCACTGTTTCCAGGCGTTTCTCTACGGGCACCACCCGTACGGACACCCGACCGAGGGCACCGAGATGAGCGTCCGCCGCCTCACTGCCGCCGACGCGCACGCGTTCTACGAGCATCACTACGGGCCGCGGGGCGCGGTGTTGGTGATGATCGGCGACGCCGGCGCCGACGACCTCCTGGCGCGCGCCGAGCGCGCGTTCGGCGGCTGGAGCTCGACGGCGGCGCCGGCGGCGGCGCTGCCGATGCCGGCGCGCGTCCACGGGCGGAAGCTCCTGCTGGTCGACAAGCCGGACGCGACGCAGGCGCACATCCGCGTCGGCAACGTCGCGATCGCACGCACCGACGAGGCCTACATCCCGGCGGTCGTCACCGCGACCGTCCTCGGCGGTGGCTTCGGCTCGCGCTTGATCGACGAGCTGCGGGTGAAGCGCAGCCTCACCTACGGCGCGTCGAGCTACTTCTTGACCCATCGACAGCTCGGTGACTTCCGCGCCGCCACCTTCACCAAGGTGCCGACCACCGGCGAGGCGCTCGATCTCACGCTCGATGTGTTGCGGCAGTTTGCCAAAGACGGGGCGACATCGGACGAGCTGGCGCGCGCCAAGAGCTTGCTCGGCGGGCAGTATCCTCTGCAGCTCGAGACCCCGAACGCGATCGCCGGGAAGCTCGCGGAGCTGACGGCCTACGGTATCCCGCGTACCGAGCTCGAGGTCTACCCGCGGCGGATTCTCGCGACCTCCGCCGGCGACGTCCGGGAGATCGCGGGCCGCTACGTCATGGTCGAGGACGCCGTCGTAGTCGTCGTCGGACCGGCGGTTGCGATCGCTCCGCAGCTCGCCGGACTCGGCGTGGCGGAACGGACGACGCCCGAGGCGTGCGGCCGCCCCGACGGTCCGGTGGCGATGCCCTGACGTTCCCCACATCGCCTGGGCGACGACGCGGCGATCCGGCGGTGACGACGCCGCGCCGCTCAGGCGACGACGGACGCGAGCACGAGGTCGGAGAGCCGCTGGAAGCGCTCCAGGCTGCAGGTCTCTTCGATCGCCCCGGCGGTGAGGCAGACGAACACCAGCTCGCGCTCCGGATCGGCCCAGAACATCGTCGTGCCGGCGCCGAGGTGTCCGAAGGTGCCGGGTGAGGCGAGGGTGCCGAAGGGCGCGGTGAACACACCCTCGCCGCGCAGCCAGAACGTGAGACCGATGAAGGCCGGGAAGTCTTCCCACCCGCGGAGCTCGCGCGCGTAGCTCCAGAGGAGGTTCGGACAGAGCCCGGTGTGGTTGGTCGTCGCCAGGCGGAGCGTGGTCGGCGCGAGGATGCGCGCACCGTCGAGCGCACCGCCGCAGCGCAACGCCTCCGCGAAGCGTCCGAGGTCGGCGGCGGTTGCGTAGGCGCCGGCGCCGGGAACCTCCGCCTCGTCGTTGATGAGGGTGTTGAAGCTCTCGAGCGCCTCGGCAGAAAAGAGCCCCGGGCTGCGGTCGCGGACGACCACCGGCACGCGCCGGGCGGCGAGGTCGGGGCGCGCGCCGAGCCAGGTGTCGGTCATGCCGAGCGGCTGCAAGATCTCGTCGGCGACGATGTCGCGGAAGCGGCGCTCGCCGCCGTCGAGCCGGCGCACGATCTCGGCGAGGAGCGCGTGTGCGGTGAGCGGGCTGTAGTTCACCACCGTTCCGGGGCGCGCCTCGAGGACTTGCTCGCAGATCGCCGCCACCATGGGCTCGAGGCTCCCCATGAGCTCGGGCGGGATCGGCGGCAACGCCACGGGAAGACCGCTGGTGTGGGTGAGGAGCTGAAAGACCGTGATGCGCTGCTTCCCGCGGTTGCCGAACTCCGGGAGGATCTCCGCGACCGGCGTCGTGAGCGCGAGCTCGCCACGCTCGATCCGCGCCAACACCGCGACCGCGGTGAGCGTCTTGGTGATGGAGAAGAGGCAGAAGACGTCGTCGCGACGCGCGCGACGGCCGGCGCCGCGATCGGCGAAGCCGAACGCCTCGTGGAGGGCGATCGCGCCGCGCCGCGCGACCAGCACGACGGCGCCGTCGTAGTGCTCGCGGGCGACGTCGGCGTCGATCGCCGCGGCGAGGCGTGTCAGGCGCTGCGAATCGAGACCGAGATCGGCGGGCGGTGCGGTGCGCATCAAGTGTCCTCCTCACACGGGTGTCGGGCCGTGCGCGACCGGCCGACCGCGACCGAGGCTATAGCCTCGGTCGCGCGTCGTCGGCAAGTACGAAGTCGATCTGCTTGCGCTCGATCGACACGCTTGCGACCCGTACTCGCACCGGATCGCCGAGGCGGAAGACCCGCCCGTGCCGCCGGCCCTGCAAGAGATGGCGATGCTCGACGAGCTCGTAACGGTCGTCGGTGAGCGTAGCGACGTGGATGAGACCCTCGACGAACCAGCACTCGAGCTCGACGAAGAGGCCGAAAGGCACGACGCCGGCGATGAATCCGTCGTAGGTCTCGCCGACCTTGTCCTGCATGAACTGCACCTTCTTCAGCTGCACCACCTCGCGCTCCGCCTCCATGGCAACACGCTCGCGCCGCGAGCTCTCGCCGCAGACGTCGGGCAGTTCGACGGCGATCGCCGCGATGGCGTCGCGGTCGCCGGCGAGGTGGGCGGCGAGGAGACGGTGGAGCACGAGATCGGGATAGCGGCGGATCGGCGACGTGAAGTGGGTGTAGCAGTCGGCGGCGAGGCCGAAGTGGCCAACGTTCACCGGCGCGTAGCGCGCCTGTTTCATCGTGCGCAGGAGGACGGTGTTGATCAACCGCTCCTCGGGACGGCCGGCGACGCGCGCCAGCGCGTGTTGGAACGCGTTTGGCCGCACCGTGCCCGTCTGGCGCTCGAGACGTACGCCGAAGCCCTCGAGGAAGCGGCCGAGCTCGTCGAGCGCGTCGTCGTCGGGCGGCTCGTGGATGCGGTAGGGAAGGGGGATACGCAGCGCCGTGAGATACGACGCGACGGCCTCGTTGGCGGCGAGCATGAAGCTCTCGATCAGCCGATGCGCGACGTTGCGCTCGGCTTTCACGATGTTCTCGGGACGCCCGCGGAGATCGAGGACGATCTCAGCCTCGGGAAGATCGAAGTCGATCGAGCCGCGCGCGCGCCGGCGCGCGGCCATCGCGTCGGCGAGCGCCGCCATGCGCTCCAGGTCGTCGACGAGCGCGGCGTAGCGGCGGCGTGTGGGGAGGTCGCCGTCGGCGACGATCTGCCGCACCTCGGTATAGGTGAGACGGGCGCGGCTACGCATGATGCCGGGGAAGAACGCCGCGCCGAGGACCCGCCCCTGCGCGTCGCAGTCGAGGAGAACCGCCTGCACCAGGCGGTCGACGTCCGGATTCAGGCTGCAGAGGCCGTTCGAGAGCGCCTCGGGCAGCATCGGGATCACGCGGTCGGGAAAGTAGATGCTGGTGCCACGGGCGCGCGCCTCGCGGTCGAGGATGCTGTCGCGCGGCACGTACGCCGCCACATCGGCGATCGCGACCAGGAGGCGCGTGCCGCCGCCGGGACCGTCGAGGACGGCGACCGCGTCGTCGAAGTCGCGCGCGTTCTCGCCGTCGATGGTGACCAGCGGCAGCGCCCGCAGATCGACGCGCTCCGCGCGCGTCACCGAGGCGTGCCACGGGCGCGGAGCGGTGAGCGGCGGCGGCAAGGTTGCGTCGAGCGGCGGGCAATGCACGGCGTCCGGGAGCCGCGCCGCCGCGTGCAGCACCGGCTCGGGAAACCCGAGTGGCAGGTCGTGCGCGTGGATCACCGCTTCGGTCTCGACGCGCGGATCGTCCGCCGGCCCGAGCACGGCGACCACGCGTGCCTCGAGATCCTCGTACGGTCCGGGATAGCGAGTGATGGTGGCGACGGCCAAATCGCCGTCGCGCGCTGTGCCCGCGTCGGCGAGACGGACGCGATAGAGGACGCGTGGATCTTGCGGGATCAGATAAGCGCCGGTCCGGCCGTGGCGGACGACGCCGAGGACGCGCGTCATGCGACGTTCGAGGACGCGGACGATGCGACCGTTGATGCGTTCGAGGCGGCCGCGCCGCCGTCGCTCGACGGCCGCGAGCACCTTGTCACCGTGCATCGCGGGGCGGAGCGCCGCCCCGGGGACGTAGAGGTCCGCCTCGACCGGTGCTCCCGGCGCCGGCGGCGGAGCGACGAGAAACGCATAGCCGTCGGGGTGCGCCTGCAGCTCGCCGGTGCGCAGATGCTGGCGCGCCGCAAGCGCGAAGCGGCCGGCGCGTGGCTCGACGACCGCGCCGTCGGCGACGAGTGCGGAGAGCGCCGCGGAGACGGCGCGGCGCTCTCCGCGCACGAAATGCGTGCGCGCGAGAACGGTCTCGACGTCGACCGCGCCGCGGCCGCTCTCAGCGAGCGCTTCGAGGATACGCTCGGCGAGCGACGACGGTTCACCGGCGCCGCGCGTCGGTACCGGCCGCCGCCGGTGTTCTCTTGCCGTGGGCGGCGCGGGCCGCGCGTCGGGTGCGATGCGCGCCGCGCTCGTGGTCGGGACACCACGCCGGCGGCGCGCGCGGGACGTCGGCTGCGAGCGCGAGCGCGGTGGACGAGAACGGCGGATGCGACTCACTCTGCGGGCGACGCCGGCGCTACTCGGTATCGGTCAGGTACGTGTAGCCCTCGAGCGCCTCCTCGTAGCGACGCATCAAGCGACCCGACTCGGCCATGGTGAGGCGCTTCTCGCGCAACGCCGCCTCGACCGCACGCCGCACGCGCGACACCAGGTCGACCTTGGAGTACTGCACGTACGACAGCACCTCGCTCACCGAGTCGCCCTCGACGACGTGTTCGACGCGGTAGTCGTCGCCGTCGAGTCGTACGTGGACGGCGTCGGTGTCGCCGAAGAGATTGTGGAGGTCGCCGAGAATCTCTTGGTAGGCGCCTACGAGGAAGCTGCCGATGTAGTACGGCTCGCCGTTCGGTGAATGCAGCTCGAGGAAGTGCTTTACATCCTTCAGGTCGATGAACTCGTCCATCTTGCCGTCGCTGTCGCAGGTGAGGTCGGCGAGCACGGCGCGGCGCGAGGGCGCGCGGTTCAGGCGATGGATCGGCACCGTCGGGAAGAGCTGCCGGACCGCCCAGTGGTCGGGCACCGACTGGAAGATGGAGAAGTTGCAATAGTAGGTGTCCGAGAGCTGGCGCTCGAGACCTTCGAGGTCGTCGGGGACGTAAGGGAGGTCGCGGACGATCTTGAGGATCTTCTCGCACGTCGCCCAGAAGAGCTGCTCGACGCGCGCGCGTGCCTTCAGATCGAGGTAGCCGAGGGTGAAGGCGGTGATCGCCTCCTCCTTGATCTGCAGGGCGTCGTGATACGCCTCCTGGAAGTTCTTGCGGGAGATGCCGGCGTAGGTCTCGTAGAGCTGCTTGATGACGGAATGCTCGTCGGCGCCGAGCGTCGCCGGCACCTGGCCGACGATGATCTCGTTGGTGCCGAGGACGTTGAAGATGAGCACCGAGTGGTGGGCGACGAGCGCGCGTCCCGACTCGGTGATGATGTCGGGATGCGGTACCTTCTTCGCGTTGCAGGCCTCGGCGATCTCGCTCACGATGTCGGAGGCGTATTCCTGGAGCGTGTAGTTGACCGACGAGTGGAAGTTGCTCTGGCTGCCGTCGTAGTCGACGCCGAGGCCGCCGCCGCAATCGAGGTAGCGCATGTTGGCGCCGAGCAGGTGGAGCTCGACGAAAATACGGCTCGACTCGCGGAGCGCGTCCTTCACGGCGCGGATGTTCGTGATCTGCGAGCCGATGTGGAAGTGGAGTAGCTGCAGGCAGTCGAGCATCTCCTCGGCGCGCAGGCGATCGACGGTGGCGACGATCTCCGCCGTCGTCAGGCCGAACTTGGAGCGGTCGCCCGTCGACTCCACCCACTTGCCCGCGCCCTTGGTCGAGAGGCGGGCGCGGACGCCGATCACGGGACGGATCTCGAGGTCGCGCGACGTGCGGAGAATGGTGTCGAGCTCGCCGAACTGGTCGACGACGATGATCACCTGCCGGCCGAGCTTCTGCGCGAGCAGCGCGGTCTCGATGTAGGCGCGATCTTTGTAGCCGTTGCAGAGGACGAACGCCTCGGGGTTGTCCTGGAGCGCGAGCGCCACCAGCAGCTCCGGCTTCGAACCCGCTTCGATGCCGAGGTTGAACGGCCGCCCGTACTCGATGAGCTCCTCGACGACGTGACGCTGCTGGTTGACCTTGATCGGATACACGCCGCGGTAGGTGCCGTGGTAGTCGTTCTCGGCGATCGCCTGCTGGAACGATCCACACAGCTGCTGCACGCGCGTTCGCAGAATGTCGGAGAAGCGGATGAGGAGCGGGAGGTTGAGACCGCGGCTACGCAGGTCGTCGACCAGCTCCTTGAGGTCGATGCGCGTCGAGCCGACGCCGCCGGGCGTCACCTCGATGTTCCCCGCGTCGTTGATCGTGAAGAAATCGCGGCCCCAGCCGTTGACGTTGTAGAGCTCGAGCGAATCGTTGATCGTCCACGCTCGAAGCTCTTTTTGGGCGGCGACTTTCTGCAACCTTGTGACGGCCTCCTTCGCCGACGCGGCGAAGGTCGACAAGTATCCCGCGGTACTCGAGAAGTCTAGGTGGAGATCGCGTCCGCTCGTGTCGCCGCCGCGTTCATCCGCACGGTCGGCGAAAGAGCAGGACCTCGGTCGCGAGCGCGGCGACGGCGAGGAACGCGACGTAGAGCGCCGGCCACGCGCGCCAGAACGGCCGCGCTAGGCCGCGCGGCGCCCACGCCGCGACGATCGTCAGGAGGACCGCGAAGAGGAGCAGGTATCGCCCCTGTGGTTGGAAGTCGACGAGCCAGGAGTTGGAGGCGACGAACGCGACGGCGAGCGCGCTCGTCGTCGCGAGCCAGATCGCGCCGCGCCGCCGCAGGCGGTCGGCGGTGCGCAGGCGCGCGAGCGCCGCGCCGATGCCGACGAGGAGGAAGGCGAGCGCGGCGACGAGGAGCGACGTGTCGAGGGGCAGGCTCATGTTGGCGAGCCGGCCGAAGGCCGACGTCGTGAGGAGACGCGTGAACGTCGCGATCGCGTTCGGGACGGTTGCGACCGCCGTCGGGCGGTAGGGCCCCTGGAGGAAGAGCCGATAGTGCGCGAGCCCGAGGACGTCGCCGCCGTTGCGGACCGCGTTCCAGGCGAGCATGGGTCCCGCGACCGCGAGCGTCAGCACGAACGCGCGCGCGATCGCGCTGACGCCTATCCGCCCGCGGAGGGCGGCCCATCCGATCCAACACAGCGTCGGCGGAAGGATCGCGTAGCCGCTCGGCTTACCGAGAAGGACGGCGCCGAGCGCCGCGCCGAGCCCGCCGAGCCCGGCGCCGCTCTCCCCTGCGCGCGCCCAGCGCGCGAGCGCGAGCACGAGGAGCGCTCCCGCCGCGACGGTGTACGCATCGCCGTTGGTGTACGCGTCGACGAAGACCAGCTGTGGATAGAGCGCCGCGACCGCGCCCGCCGTGAGCCCCGCGGCGCGCGCGTCCGTCCAGGTCGTCGCGGCGAGCGCGAGCGCCAGCACGGTGACGGCGCCGAGGAGGATGCTCCCAAGGCGGACGAGCGGGTAGCCGCGCACGCGCTCGGCTTCGAGGGGTACGCGGTAGAGCCACGGCCGATCGAATCGCGGCACGAGGAGCGCGCAAGCGGCGTGTGCCAGGTACTGGCTTGGAAGGTACGCGCTGTAGATCGAGAGGCCCTCCGGCCAGGTGGCGGTGTGCCCGAGCGCGAGCTCGCGCGCCGCCCAGAAGTGTCCCGCCTCGTCGGGCGCGCAGTTGAAGGATGGGCCGTACCCGAGGGGAATCGCCCACGCGGCCGCGAGGCGGAGTGTCACCGCGAGCGTGACGACGATGATGAGGTCGCGTCGTCGCAGCGGGCTGCGCGAGGGCGGCGGGGCCGCGCCGCACACGTTCACCGTGACTCGGCTGGGATCGCGAGCACGACCTCGTCGTGACGCAAACTGGACGAGGATGATTGCGCGGTCATGCGAACGTGCGACGTATGGCGCGGGAGTGTAGAGCAGCCTCCGACCAGGGGCAACGCCGGCTCTGGCGGCCACCAGGACGGCCGCGCTACATTCGCGGGCGTGTCGCCGCAGTCGAATTGCTTCGTGCTCGCGGAGTGGATGGAGGTCGCGATCTTCGTCGCGCAAGGCACCACCTTGCGGTACGTGAACCCCGCGGCCGCGCGCATGACCGGATACACGCTGGCGGAACTCCTGCAGATGGAGTTCTGGGAGTTCGTTCACCCCGAGCAGCAGGCGATCGCGCGCGAGCGCGGGCTTGCGCGTCAGGCCGGGGTGGAGCTCCCCCGCCACGTCGAGTACATGCTCCGCACCAAGACGGGGGCGACGGTGTGGGTCGACTTCAGCGGCACCCGCATCGAGTACGACGGCAAGCCGGCGCTGCTCGGAACCGCGGTCGACATTACATCGTACAAGCAGGTCGAGGCGGCGCTGCGCCGCAGCGAGGCGCGGCTGCGACGGCTCGTCGACTCCAACGTGCTCGGCGTGCTCATGGGCGACCTGAGCGGAAGAATCCTGGAAGCGAACGACGGCTTCCTTTCGATGCTCGGCTACACGGCCGCGGACCTGCCGTTGCGCTGGGACGAGCTGACGCCGCCCGAATGGCGACCGCTCAACGCGCGTGCGGTGCGTGCGCTGCGCGAGAGCGGCGTCGCGGCGCCCTGGGAGAAAGAGTACGTCCACCGCGACGGCCACCGGGTGCCCGTGCTGATCGGCATCGCACTGCTCGAGCCCGAGGGTGAGACTACCGTGTGCTTCGTCATCGATCTCACCGATCGCAAGCGCGCCGAACGGGCGCTCGCCGCGTCGCTCGCCGAGCTGCGCGCGAGCGAGGAGAAGCTCCGCCGCTTCGCCGCCCGTGAGGTCGCGGTGCGCGAGGCGGAGCGCAAGCGCCTGGGGTTCGACTTGCACGACAACGTCTGTCAGGAGCTGATCGGCGTCGGCATGCTGGTCGCGTCGGTGCGCCAGCGGCTCGGTCCGGAGCGCGGCGACCTCGCGATCGAGCTCGCGCGCGCCAGCCACTTTCTCGCCGAGCTGGTCGAGCACCTCCGTCTGCTGGCGCGCGAGCTCCGCCCGCTCCAACTGCGCGATCTCGGCCTCGAGGAGAGCCTGCACGCGCTCGCGACCCGGATGTCGTCGTCGACGACGTCGGTCATCGCCCGCGTGGCGAGCCCGGTGCCCCGAGTCGCCGACGAGGTGGAGATGTCGCTGTATCGGGTGGCACAGGAGGCGCTCGCGAACGCGCTCCGCCACGCCGAACCGAGCTCGATCGCGCTCACGCTCGTCGTCCGCGACGGCAAGATCCGCCTCGAGGTACACGACGACGGCTGCGGCTTCGATCCCACTCGGCGTCCTCCCGAGGCGCTCGGGCTCACGAGCATGGAGGAGCGCGCGCTCGCCCTCGGCGGGCGTCTCTCCGTCGAGTCCACACCCGGCGCCGGGACGAAGATCGCTTTCGAGTGCCCGATCGTCCGCAGCGACGACGGCGCCCCGCGCTGACGCGACGCGCCGACGGCGCGTCGACGAAAGATCGGCTGCGCCCGCTCGTCTCTCCCGGCGGAGGGGTATGGCTACATCCGCGGCGGTGCGATCCGCGTCGAGGTTGAGCTTCGGGCTCGTCCTCACGTTCTACCAGCGCGACCCAGCGTACGCGCTCGGGTTGGCGGCGATCTCGGCGCACGCGAAACGTGTGCATCCCGACGTGCGCGTCCACCTGGTGCCGATCTTCCGCGACGACGACGTCGAGAAGATCGTCCGCCTCGTCGACGAGCTCGAGCCCGACCTCCTCGGTGTGTCGGCGATGGCGCCGACGTGGCTGCCGTTGGACCCGTACCTGCGCGCCCTCAAGCGCGCGCGTCCGGACGTGCCGATCTGCGTCGGCGGCTATCAAGCGATCGTCAGCCCGGAGGAAACGCTGGCGCACGATGCCGTCGACTTCGTGTGCGTCGGCGACGGCGAAGAGCCCGTCGCCGAGCTCATCGCGTACCTGTGTGGCCGTCGCGCCGGCGCGGCGCCGATCGCCGGACTGTGGGAAAAGACCGCGGACGGCACCGTCGTCCGCACCCCGCCGTGGCTCGTCCGCGATCTCACGGCGCTGCCGTTTCCCGACTACACGATCTTCGAGCGCGACGGCGACGTGCGCTACTTGAGCCCGCACGCGGTCGAGTCGAAGCGCTTAATGACGCTGCCGGTCCTGAGCGGCCGTGGCTGCCCTTATCGGTGCAGCTACTGTGCCAACACCACGCTCCTCGACCTCTTCGGCGGCCGGGGCGGCCTCCTCCGCAAGCACGAGCCGGAACCGCTGCTCAAGGAGTTGGCGCGTCTGCGCGCGCGCTACGACGTCGAGTTCTTCCAGTTCTGGGACGAGGAGTTCCTCTACGACGCGCGCTACGTGCGCCGGCTGCTCGGTGCGTACCGCGACACCGTCGGCGTGCCATTCTCGATGTTCGCGCGGCCGGACACCATGCGCGACGATCTCTGCTCCTTCGCCGCCGCCGCCGGCTGCCACTCGATGTGGGTCGGCATCGAGAGCGGGTCGGACACCTATCGGCGACAATTCCTCAATCGTCGCACGCCAAATGCCGCGTTGCTTGCGGCGGTGGCGACGGCACGGCGGCACGGGATCAAGTGCATGGCGTTCAGCATGGTCGGTCTGCCGTTCGAGACCCGCGCCCAGGCCGAGGAGACGCTCGCGCTCGTGCGGAGCCTCGCGCCGGAGCTCGCGATCTTCAGCCAGTTCGTGCCGCTCCCCGGGACGCCGCTCTATGAGCTCTGCCGGCGCCACGATCTCCTGCTTCCGGCCTCCGTCGACCATCAGATGTGGCCGATCGGACGGCTCAACATCAAGGAGCACCCCGGCGGCATGACGTCCGCCGAGATGGCGACGATGGCGGCCGCAATCATGGACTACCTCGAGACGCACACGCGCGTCGATGCGTGAGGCAATGCGCGTCGTTGTCGATCGCCCGGCCGATCGCCTGCTCGTCGATCGTGCTGAGCTGTTGACGGGGTGGATCGAGCCGCTCGCCGCGGATGCCCGCGAGCCCGGCCTCACTGCGACCTGCGGCGGTCGCGAGCTCGCCGTGCGCCGGTGCTGGCATCCCGAGGCGCGCCGGCGCCCGCAGGTCGCGGGCTTCTGGAGCATGCTCATGGTTCAGGAGCTCCTGCCAGCGGCGCCGCGCGGCGACCTCGCGATCGATCTTTGGTGGCGCGGCGCGCACGTCGAGACCGTGTGTCTGCGGATCTCGCCGGTCGCCGCGCACCTGGCGCGCGCCCATCCGCTGAACCTCGGCGACTACCGCGTGCCGCCGCTCCGCGCTGCGCCGACGCCGGCGCCGGCGCCGACGCTCGTCTTTCCCGGCCTCGGCGCCACCGGCGGCGCGTCCCTCAATCAGCTCCTGCGATGGAAGATGCTGCGTGACGACCGGCCGCTGCCAGTGTACTTCGAAGCGAACGACCCGGCGCTGTGGGCGTGCGCGCGCGCCGGCGACCCGAGCATCCCGTCGTGGATCGACGGCCACGCGTGCTACGCCGCCGCCGACGACCTCGGCGCGCCATTCGCGCGCGTCACGCTCCTCCGCGAGCCCGCCGCGCGGCTGCTCTCGATCTTCAACTACAACACCCTGGTGCACCCCTACGACTTTCCGTTCCGCACCGTCGAGGCGTTCCTCGCCTCGGACGCCGCCGCGCGCTGCACGCAGGCGGCGTCGCTGCTGCGGTGCGCGGGGATCGACGTCGATCCGACCGTCGCTGCGGACGAGCTGTCCGCGCAGGCGGGCGAGGAGCTCCGCCGGCACTATGCGCTCGTCGGCGTCACCGAGCTCTTCGAGGAGACGATCTTCCTTCTCTGTCAGCTCGGCGGCTACGACACGATCGGCATGTGGTGGAAGGTGCTGTCGGCGCCCGGCCGTCCCAGCGCGGCGGGACTCTCGGTGGAGGCACGGCGGCGGCTGGAGGAGCTCATCGCCGCCGATCGCCGGCTCTACGACGACGCGCGGCGGGCGCTCGTCGAGCTCGTCGCCACGCACGCGTTCGCCGGGCCGCTCGCCCACTACCGCGCCGACGCGGCGGCTCAATCCGAGCTTCCCGACGTCTACAAGCTCGTCGAATGCCTGCGCTGGCGACAGATCCTCGTCGATGCCGAGCTCCGCGCCGTGCGCGCGGCGCGGGAGTCGCGATGAAGGCCGAGGTGCTCGCGCTGGCGCGACGGCGCGTCTGCGGCGCCGAGGTCCCATGCCTCGTCCATTTCTCGGTGCGCGAGTGGCGCCGCCGGCCGAAGGCCGTCCTGCGCCGCATCGCCGCCTCGGTCGCCGGCGAGGTGGCCGTGCGCAGCTCGGCGCGCGACGAGGATCGGGCGGGCGCCTCCCGTGCCGGCCACTACCCGAGTCTCCTCGGCGTCGCCAACGAGCCCGGCGCCCTCGCGACTGCCATCGAGCGCGTCGCCGCCCCGCTCGCCGGCGACCTTGAGAATCGCGTCCTGGTGCAGGCGATGGTGCGCGACGTCGTCGCGAGCGGCGTGATCGTCACGCGCGACCCCACGACCGGTGCGCCGTACTACGTCGTCGAGTATGACCGCTCGGGACGCACCGACACCGTCACCGGCGGCCTCGTGCTGCCGGCCGCGGCCGTCGTCTTTCGCGGCACGCCGCTTCGTGCCGTCGGCGCGGCGGCGCTGCGTCGCCTGCTGCGCGTGACTCGCGAGGTCGAGCGCTGGTGGCGGGGCGCGGCGCTCGAGCTCGAGTTCGCGATCACGCGCGACGCCGGCGTGACCTTGCTCCAGGTCCGGCGTCTCACCATCGCGGCGGGCGCGGGCGTGACCAGCACCGGCGTCGTCGCCACGCGTCTTGCCGGCGTCGCGCGCGCCATCTCCGGCGCCCGCGCCGGGGCGCAGCGCGCGCTCGCCGGCAGCCGTACGATCCTCGCGCAGATGTCGGACTGGAATCCCGCCGAGCTCATCGGCGTGCACCCGTCGCCGCTCGCCGCGTCCGTCTTCGGCGCGCTCGTCAGCGACGACGTCTGGCAGCGGGCGCGCGCCAGCATGGGCTACCGCGCCGTGCACGGCGTGCCTTTGATGCGCCTGGTCGCCGGCCGTCCGTACATCGACGTGCGGGCGAGCTTCAACTCGTTTCTCCCCCCGGGGCTTCCCGACCACGCCGCGCACGCGCTCGTCGACGCGTGGCTGTCGCGGCTCGCCGCGCATCCCGAGCTGCACGACAAGGTGGAGTTCGAGGTCGCGCAGACGGCCGTCGACTTCGCCTTCCGCGAGCGCTACGGCACACGCTTTCGCGACGCGTTGTCGGCGCGCGACTTCGCGATCTGGGCGGACGCGCTCCGCCGGCTCACGACGCGGGCGGTGACGACGGCGCCGACGAGCTCGCTACGGCTGGCGCTGGCGAGCGCCCGCTGCAGCGACGATCGAGCCTCGCGGCGCGTCGCGGCGTCCGAGCCGCTGAGGCGCGCGTTCGAGCTCCTCGCCGCCTGTCGGCGCCGGGGGACGTTGCCGTTCGCGATCGTCGCCCGGCACGCGTTCATCGCCGAGACGTTGCTGCGCTCCGGCGTCGAGCGCGAGGCGTGGACGGCGGCGCGGCTGACCGCGTTTCGGCGCTCGCTCACCACGGTCGCGACCGAGCTCGCCCGCGACCTCCGCGGCGTCATCGCCGGCCGTACGAGCCGCGCGCGGTTCTTGCGGCGCTACGGCCATGTGCGGCCGAGCTCGTTCGACGTCGCCTCGTTGCGCTACGACCAGCGACCGGAGCTCTTTGGCGACGTCCAGGAGCGCGCCGACGACGAGCGCGGAGCCGAGCCGTTCACGCTCTCGGCGCGCGAGCGCCGCGCCTTCCGTGGGCTGGCGCGCGAGGCCGGCCTCGCGATCGACCCCGACGAGCTGCTGCGATACGCCGCCGCCGCGATCGTCGGCCGCGAGCGCGTGAAGCTCGACCTCACGCGGCTTCTCTCGGATGCGCTCGAATGCCTGGCGAAGTGGGGCGCCGCGCACGATCTCGCGCGCGCCGATGTCGCCTGCCTGACGCTCGCCGATCTGCGCCGCGCCCGACGCGCGACGTCCGCGTCCGCGGCGGCGACGTGGGGAGCGCTGGTCGCGGCGCGGCGCGCCGCGCGTGACGTCGATCGTGCCGTGCGCTTGAGCCCGCTGATCCGTGACGCCGCGGACCTCTACGTGCCGCCGGTGCTCGCGGCGCTGCCGACGTTCGTCACCACCCGCACCGTCGTCGCGACGCCCGTCGCCTTGCATGGCGGCGTGCCCGCGGTCGGCGTCGCGCGGCGGGTCGTGTGCATCGAGAGCGCCGATCCGGGATTCGACTGGATCTTCGCGCACCGTATCGCGGCGCTGGTCACGCGCTTCGGCGGCGGCAACTCGCATATGGCGGTCCGCTGCGTCGAGGCCGACGTGCCGGCGGCGATCGGGGTCGGGGAGGAGCTCTTCGAGCGGCTGCGGCGTGCGTTGCTCGTCGAGCTGCGCTGCGCTGAGCGCCTGGTGCGGGCGTTATGAGTCGACGAGGTTGGCGGGGCGTCATCCTCGCCGCCGGTCGTGGACGTCGTTTGCGGCCGGTCACTGATCGGATTCCCAAGTGTCTCGTGGCGCTCGGAGGCCGCACGCTTCTCGACTGGCAACTCGGCGCGATGCGCGACGCCCGCATCCGCGACGTCGCCGTCGTCGGCGGGTACCGGGCGCGGCAGGTGCGGCGTCCCGACGTCGTCGCGCTCGCGAATCCGGACTGGCGGCGCTCCGCGATGGTGAGGTCGCTGCTCGCCGCGCGCGCGTGGCTGCGCGACGGCCGCTGTATCGTCTCCTACGGCGACATCGTCTATCACCCGCGCGCCGTCGACGCGTTGATGCGCGCGCGCGCCGACGTCGCGATCGTCTACGACCGCGCCTGGCGTGCGCTCTGGGAGGCGCGATTCACGCGTCCCGAGGACGACGCCGAGTCGCTGCGCGTGACCGCGGGCACCGTCACCGCGATCGGCGAACGCCTCCGCGATCTCGCCGACGCCGACGGCCAATACATCGGTCTCGTGCGCTTCACGCCGCGCGGATGGCGGCGCACCGAGCGGATGCTCGCACGCCTCGGGCCGCGCGTCGTCCGCACCCTCGAGATGACGCACCTCCTCGCGCGCCTCGTCGACGATGGCGTGCGTGTCGGCGCGGTCGCGATCCGCGGCGGCTGGTGCGAGGTCGACGCGCCCGGCGACGTTGTGCTCTACGAGGCGCGATTGGCGTCGACGAAGCGCTGGCTCCACGATTGGCGGGTCGGCACCGCATGAACGATGCCCCGCGTAGCCCGGTTTCGCTGCCGGACGCCGCCGGCGACGCGGGCGTCCCGTGCGGCGCCGTAGTCTGGATCACCGGCCTCTCTGGCGCCGGCAAGACGACGCTCGCGATGGCGCTCGTGGCGCAGCTCCGTGACCGCGGTCGCGCCGCCGTGCTCCTCGACGGCGACGTCTTGCGCGAGGTCTTCGAGCACGATCTCGGCTACGCGCTCGACGACCGCCGCCGCTGCGGGCGCCGTTACGCGCGCCTCGGCGGCATGCTCGCGGCCCAGGGCCTTCACGTGGTGGTGGCGACGATCTCCATGTTCGAGGATCTACGTCGTTGGAACCGCGCGCAGCTGCCGCGCTACGTCGAGGTCTACGTGCGCGCGCCGGCGGCGGTGCGTCACCTGCGCGGCACGCGTGCGCGCCCAGGCGGCGAGGACGGCGGACGCCTCATCGTTGGCGAGGACGTGCCGTTCGAGGAGCCGGAGATGCCCGATCTGGTGCTCGACAACGACGGATCGGTCGCGCTCGACCAGGTGGCGGCTCGCCTCTGGGAGCACGTGCGGGGGAATCTTGCGCTCGATCGCGAGTGAGTGGGACTATACCGCCGTCGCCCTCGCCTACCTCAAGCGGCCGCCCTACGCGCCGGCCGCGATCGACGCCGTTCTCGCCGCGACCGCGCCGGCCGCGGGCGCGCGCGCCTGCGACGTCGGCGCCGGAACCGGCAACCTCACGCGCCCGCTGCTCGCCGCCGGACTCGACGTCGTCGCGCTCGAGCCGAACGCCGCCATGCGCGCCCTCGGGCGGCGGTGCACGGCCGGGTGGCCGCGCCTACGCTGGGTCGCGGCGTACGCAGAAGCGACGGCCCTGCGGTCGGCGGCGTTCGACCTGGTGACGTTCGGCTCGTCTTTCAATTGTGTCGAGCGTGAGCGTGCCGTCCACGAAGCGTCCCGCATTCTCGTGCCCGCGGGAACGCTCGTCTGTCTGTGGAACCACCGGCGCCTCGATGATCCGCTGCAAGCACGGATCGAGGCTCGGATCCGCGACCTCGTTCCCACCTATGCCCACGGCATACGCCGCGAGGACCAGGCGCCGATCCTCGAGCGCGGTGGTCTCTTCACGGTGCGCGAGCGCATCGAGCGCGAGGTCGTGCACCGCGTGGCCGTCGTCGACTGCATCGACGCGTGGCGCTCGCACGTGACGCTCAAACGCCATGCCGGCGAGCGCTTCGCGCAGGTCGTCGACGCCATCAGCCGCCTGCTGCGCGATGGCGGACGACCGTACGTCGACGTGCCGTACATAACGCGGGCATGGGTGGCGCGACGGCGATAGTCGAGCGGACGGTGACGACCGGCGCGGCGGCGCCCCTTTCCGCGATCCGTCGATCTCGCGTATGTGAGCTGGGGGAACGAGCGCTCGACGTGCAACGGGGGCGGGGGATGGAGGATGCACGACGGGAACGGAGCGGCACCGGGGCGCCGTCACGCGCGGCGGGCCTGGTCGCGGCCGGCATTCTGCTGAGCCGGGTCGCGGGATTCGTTCGGCAGTACGTCTTCGCGCATTTTTTCGGCAACGGCGCCGCCGCCGACGCCTTCAACGCGGCGCTGAAGATTCCAAACCTCCTGCAGAATCTCTTTGGCGAGGGCGTGCTCTCGGCGTCGTTCATCCCGGTGTACGCCGCGCTCCTCGGGCGCGCCGACGAGGAGGAGGCGACGCGTGTCGCCGACGTCGTCGGCACGCTGCTCGCGATCGTGACCGCGGTCCTCGTCGTCCTCGGGGTTCTCGCGACGCCGCTGTTGATCGACGGCATCGCGCCCGGCTTCAGCGGCGAGAAGCGCGAGGCGACCATCCGGCTCGTCCGCATCCTCTTTCCAGGTGTCGGCCTCTTGGTGCTGTCGTCGTGGTGTCTCGGGATCTTGAACAGCCATCGGCGGTTTTTCCTCTCGTACGCAGCGCCCGTCGTATGGAGTGCGACGATGGTCGTCGCGATGCTGATGTTCGGCGACGGCGCCGCGTCCTATCGGCTCGCGGAGATCGTGGCGATGGCGGCGACGCTCGGCGCATTCCTCCAGCTCGCCGTGCAGCTGCCGACGGTGCTGATCCTGCTCGGGCGCCTGCGCGTCTCGCTCGATCTCGCGTCGACGCACGTGCGCCAGGTGTTCCGTAGCTTCGGGCCGGTGGTGGTGGCGCGCGGTGTCGTGCAAATCAGCGCCTACGTCGATCAAGTGCTGGCGAGCTTGCTGCCGACGGGGGCGGTCGCCGGCCTCGCCTACGCGCAGTTGATCTACACCCTACCGGTGAGTCTCTTCGGGATGTCGGTCTCGGCCTCGGAGCTTCCGGAAATGGCGCGCGTGGCGGGCAGCGCCGACGAGGTGGCGCGGCAGCTGCGCGGGCGCTTGTCCGCGGGGCTGCGCCGCATCGCCTTCTTCGTCGTCCCCTCCGCGACGGCGCTCCTCGCGCTCGGTGACGTGATCGCTGCGCTTCTCTACCAGAGCGGCCAGTTCACTCATGCCGACGCGCTCTACGTCTGGGGCATTCTCGCCGGCTCGTCGGTGGGACTCCTCGCCTCGACGATGGGACGCCTGTACGCGTCGACGTTCTACGCGCTGCGTGACACCCGCACGCCGCTCGCATGTGCCGCCACGCGCGTCGCGCTCACCACCGCGCTCGGCTGGCTGTGCGCCATCGTGCTGCCGCCGCGGCTCGGCATCGAGGCGCGCTGGGGCGTCGTCGGGCTCACGGCCTCGGCGGGCGTCGCCGGCTGGATCGAGCTCGCCCTCCTGCGCGCGCGACTGCGACACCGCATCGAGTCGACGCCGCTCGCCGCCGCGTTCGTCGCGCGCCTGTGGACGGCGGCGGGCGCCGGCGCGCTCGTCGCCTGGGGCGTGAAGCTCGCCCTCGGACCGGCGCACCCGCTCCTCGTCGGCCCGCTCGTCCTCCTTCCGTACGGGGCGACCTACATCGGGGCGGCGATCGTGCTCGGCGTCCCCGAGGCGCGGAGCACGATCGCCGCCGCGCTCCATCCCCTGCGGCGCGCGCTCAGTCCTTCATGATGACGCGGAAGTTGAGGAGCAATCGCGTGAGATCCTCCTGCAGCACGTCATCGGGCCGGCAGCGGCGCAGCAGGTGGTGTTGCAGGCTGTGCACCTCGGCGGCGCCGATCTGCGGCTGGTCCTTGAAGACCGACTGGTTGCAATGGACGCACGTCGCGCTGAACGTCACCACCTGGAGACTAGCGATTTACGGCCGCGAAGGCGAGCACGTCAGACCGGCCCCGGGTCGGCCCGGCGGGTGGCCGATGCCGCTTGTGTTCGCGGGCCCCCTTTGGGAGCATCGCCGCCGGTTGAGACCTCTCTACCCGTCGAGGAGGCGCGTGCGATGGCCGACGAGTTCGATCTCCTGATCCGCGGCGGCACCGTCGTCGACGGCACCGGCGCGCCGGCGCGCCGTGCCGACGTGGGCGTGCGCGGCGGCCGCATCGCGGCGGTCGGGTCGCTACACGGCGGCGCACCGCGCACCCTCGACGCCGACGGCCTCGCGGTCGCGCCGGGGTTCGTCGACATCCACACGCACTACGACGCGCAGGTGTTCTGGGACCGCATGCTCACGATCTCGCCGTGGCACGGCGTCACCTCGGTCGTCGTCGGGAACTGCGGGTTCGGCGTCGCGCCGACGCGGCCGGCGCATCGCGACGTGATTCTCCGCACGCTCGAGAACGTCGAGGGCATGGCGCTCGATGCGCTGCGTGCCGGCCTCGGCGAGGAGTGGCCATTCGAGACCTTTCCGGAGTTCCTCGACGTCATTGAGCGCCGCGGCACGGCGATCAACGTCGGCGCGCTCGTCGGCCACACGCCGGTGCGCCTCTACGTGATGGGCGAGGCGGCGACGGAGCGCGAGGCGACCGACGAGGAGGTGGCGGCGATGGCACGCATCGTCGCCGACGCGCTCGCGGCCGGCGCCCTCGGCTTCGCCACCTCGAAGTCGCCGACGCACGTCGGCTGGGCGGGGCGACCGGTACCGAGCCGCGCCGCGGCGGTCAGCGAGATCGCGACGCTCGCCGGCTGCCTCGCCGACGCCGGTCACGGCCTCATGCAGGCGACGATCGGGCGCGGCTTCTTCCTCGACGAGCTCGCGACGATCCAGCGCCAGACGCGCCGTCCGGTCACGTGGACGGCGCTCCTCGCCGGCCTCTTCGGACCCGACGGCCACCGGCCGGTTCTCGAGCGGAGCGCGGCGCTGCAGCGCGACGGCGTCGCCGTCGTGCCTCAGGTGTCGTGCCGGCCGCTCAACTTCGAGTTCCAGTGGAAGGCGCCGTTCCCGTTCGAAAGCATGGCACTCTTCCAATCGGTCTCCGCGGCGGACCACGGGGGGAAGAAGCGCATCTACGCCGATCCGGAGTTCCGGCGTGCGTTCCGCGAGCGCGGTACGCGCGGCGGCATCGCCGGACGCTGGGAGGACACGGTGATCGCCGACTGCGCCGTCGAACCGGCGCTCGCCGAGCGCAACGTCGCCGCGGTGGCGGCGGAGCGCGGCGTGCACCCGGTCGACCTCGTCCTCGACCTCGCGCTCGCGACCGACCTCGCGGCGCGCTTCCGCATGGCGTTGATGAACACCGACGAGGCTGCGGTTGCCGAGCTGTTGACGCACCCGACGACCGTCCTCGGGCTCTCCGACGCCGGCGCGCACGCGAGCCAGCTCTGCGACGCGCCCTTCGCGACGCATCTCCTCGCGCACTGGGTGCGGGCGAAGGGTGTCCTGACGCTCGAGCACGCCGTCCATCTGCTGACGGCGCGCGCCGCCGTGCTCTTCGGTCTCCACGACCGCGGACGCCTCGCACCCGGCCTCGCCGCCGACGTCACCGTCTTCGATCCCGCAACCGTCGGCTGCTCGCCGCTGCGTCGCGTCCGCGATCTACCCGCCGGCGCCGACCGTCTGATCGCCGACGCGACCGGTATCCGCGCCGTCGTCGTGAACGGCGTCGTGCTGCGCGAGGACGGCCGCGACACGCTCGACCCCGAAGGGCCGCTGCCCGGCCACGTGCTGCGAGGAGGACGCTCATGAGGCTGCCGATCATCTCCGCCGACTCCCACGTCACCGAGCCGCCGAACACCTACGCCGACCACATCGACCGCGCCTGGCGCGACAAGGCCCCGCGCATGGAGCGCCACCCGACGATGGGCGACGTCTTCGTCGTCGACGGCATGAAGAACCCGGTGCCGATGGGGCTCGTCGCCGCCGCCGGCAAGCCCGCCGAGGAGATCCGCCTCACCGGCGCCCGCTTCGAGGAGCTGCACCGCGGCGGCTGGGATCCCGAGGCGCGTCTCGCCGATCAGGAGCGCGACGGCGTCGCCGCCGAGATCATCTATCCGACCGTCGGCATGGTGCTCTGCAACCATCGCGACTTCGACTACAAGCGCGCCTGCTTCGAGGCCTACAACCGCTGGATCGCCGCCTATTGCGCGGCGCATCCCGATCGCCTCCTCGGCGTCGGCCAGACGGCGATGCGCACGCCGGAAGAGGGCATCGCCGACCTCGAGGCGATCAAGCGTCTCGGTCTCCGCGGCGTGATGATGCCGGGCAATCCGGCGGTCGAGGACTACGACTCGCCCCGCTACGACGACTTCTACCGCGCCGCGATCGAGATCGGCTTGCCGCTCTCCTTCCACATCCTCACCAGCCGCGCCGACAGCGTGCGTCCGCGCGGTCCGAAGATGAACGGCTTCCTCTCGATCATCCGCGGCTGCCAGGACATCATCGGGACGTTGATCCTCGGCGGGGTATTCGCGCGCCATCCGGATCTGCGCGTCGTCTGCGTCGAGGCGGACGCCGGGTGGGTGCCGCACTACATGTACCGGATGGATCACGCCTACGATCGGCACCGCAACTGGCTGCCCGCCGGCCAGGAGCTGCCGAAGCCGCCCTCCGCGTACTTCCGCGAGAACGTCTACACCACGTTCCAGGACGACTGGGTGGCGTTCAAGACCGCCGACCTCATGAACT
Source organism: Deltaproteobacteria bacterium (assembly GCA_016200545.1). GTDB lineage: Bacteria > Desulfobacterota > Binatia > UTPRO1 > UTPRO1 > DP-19. The sequence continues at coordinate 50,066 of JACQEO010000009.1, forward strand.
GGAGGCGGCTCATGTGGGCGAATGACTTCCCACACAGCGACTCGACGTGGCCGTGGTCGCAGGAGCTCCTCGCCCGCCATCAGGCAGACCTGCGCGACGAGCAAAGGGAACGCATCCTCTGCCGCAACGTCGCCGAGCTCTACCACATCGACCTGGCGACGTTGCCGGTTCGACAAGTGGCTTAACCAGTCACGCCGTCGCCGCCCTCTAAGCACCGCGATCGCGGGTGTCCGGAAACGTCCCCTTTTCGGCCAACGTGGCCGCTTCCCGCGATTTTTCCGTGGACGCCTGCCGGTCATGTATGCGACTCTCGCGGTTACTACACGGCTGTGGTGTGCCGTCGGCAGTGCCGTGACACCCCGACCGCCGTGTGTCGCTCGGACGCTACAGGCCCAACTATGGCGCGGCGGTGCACGACGTGGCAGAGTTGCAGAACTGGGTGCGCTGGTGGATGTCGTCCGACTTGGTGCGCCGCTTGCTTGCTAGAAGCCGGGCAGTCGCGCCAATCTCACGCACGCAACGAACGATAAGGAGCCGACGGTATGACGTACCATCGAATTTGGAGCACGAGCCCGGCAATCACGCTCGCGGCGGCGGGCCTGCTGGTGCTGGGCGCCACGGCGCCGGCATGGGCGACCGTGCACGTGAAGAAGTCGCTCACCCCGACCGGCAAGAATCCCGCCGCGCAAGGGAAAGTCGGGCTGGTAGTCAAGCCTCATAGCAAAGGGAAGTTGAAGGTCGATGCGGACGGCGACGACGTGCTCGAAACCGAGATGCCGCCGGATACCGAGGACGCAGGTGACATTCAGTGCTGCGTCGCGGACAACGAAGAGGCCGAATGCGACGAGACCACGCCCGACGAGTGCACGGCTGAGGGGGGCGTGGATATGGGCGCCGGCTCGTGTCTGCCCAACCCCTGTCCCAGCACGTCCACCGACGAGATCGCCTGCTGTATCCCCGACGACGACGAGAACGGTGCCGAGTGCGAGACGGCGACAGCCGACGAGTGCGCCGCGGAGCAAGGGGTCAATCTCGGGGCGGTCGCCTGCGATCCGAATCCCTGCGCCCCCACGCCGCCGCCCACCCCGGAGATTGCCTGTTGCGTGCCGGATGACGAGGGCGTGGAGTGCGAA
>JACQEO010000038.1 GCA_016200545.1 Deltaproteobacteria bacterium
CCAATGCCGTTCGACCTCTGTGCGATCACCTCGCCCAGAGAATCGCAGAACTCGACCCGCGCCACTACTCCGGCAGCCCGCGAAGATTTTCGTGCTAGATGGTGCCCGCTCCGCGGGCAGAGAGTCTTTTTGGTTGACGGATGATCGGTCATCGGACGCTGCCGCACTCTCGCGTCACGTGCCCTTCTTCGCTTCCTCTCTCGCCCTAACGAGCATCGCGACGCCCGGGGCCGGTGCGGCGATCCGTGACGTCGGGATGCGGGGGCCCTATCAAAAGAAGGCCCGGGCTGACAACGCGACGTGAGCGGTCCCGCCGGGACGAGTCGTCCTGACAGTCGAGTCACCAAGCGATTGACCGCCATTCCTATGTCGTGCAGAATGTAATACATGAGGAAAGTCGCGATTCGCGAGCTGCAACAGAACATCCGTCGCGTCATGGAGCTCGTCGAGCAGGGAGAAACGGTCGAGGTGACCCGCCGACGTCGGCCAATCGCCCGGCTCACTCCCATTCGACAACCCCGCAAGCCTGCCCGCTGGCCCGATCTGGACGCGCGCGCGCGCAAAGTGCTCGGGAACCGAGTCGTGACGCCGGGCGCCGGCCGACAGATCCTGAGGGATCGCGGCGACTCATGACGAGCTACTTCGACTCGAGCGCGCTCGTCGCCATCTACGTCACCGAGAGCTTTTCGAAGAAGGCCCGGCGCGCAGCGCGCGCGGCCGCGCAGCTACCTTACACGAGCCTTCACGACCTCGAAGTGCGCAACGCGCTTCACGTGCTGCACGGTCGAGGAATGCTCGATGCCCGAGAGCTCCGCGACCTCTTGGGTCAGCTCGACGAGGATCTCGAGACGCACCGACTCGTCGAGATGCGCCTCGACCTCTTCGACGTGTTCCGCCGAGCCGGCGAGCTATCCCGGACCCACGCAGCCAAACTCCTCTGCCGAAGCCTCGACATCCTGCACGTCGCCGCCGCCCTCGTCCTTCGATGTACGTGCCTCGTCTCAGGCGACGACCGCCAGCTCTCCCTGGCCAAGGCTGTCGGACTTGACCCCATCGACGTGAAGGGCTCACGACGCACCACGAGGAGACACACCCGATGACCGGCTTCGCGAAGCGACCGTAGGGTCAGTCGAGGACGGCCGCCATATCGGCCATACCCACGAACGTCGACCTTGAAAGGCGGGAGCGCCTCCCGTTGCCCGCGCTCCGCCGCGCACTGCAGGCCAACATGAACATGAAGAAGAAGGGGGAACGGAAGGCGGCGTGAACGACAACACGGGAGCGTCACCGAATTTCAACTACGAATGGCATTGACTCTTCTGCGCAGATCCAGCGCGATAGAGGCTAACAACCTTCCGCCTTCCGTACTTCGAACATCCAGAAGCAACCGTCGAGCAGGAGCCGTTCCCGAGCTGGCGGCCCGAACGGTGATGAGCCGAACACGGTGCGGGCTTCGTCCGGCGTCAGCGCCTTGGTGAAGATGCGCGGGTAGATCAAGCGGAAGAGCCAGTGGCGCAGGCGCTTGCGCTGGGTGGCGACGGCTTGCGGGGGCGCCATGCGGTTCATCTCGCCGATGAAGGCGCGGCCACCGGGGGCGAGGACACGATGGAGCTCGCGCAGCCCGGCTACGGGATCCGGCCAATGCTTGATCGAGCCGCTGCTGATGACGGCGTCGAAGTGGCGATCGGGAAAGGGCAGGCGGGCGACGTCGGCAACCTCGAAGTGGAGCCGCTCGCGCGCGGGGGAGTCGGCCGCATGCGCCCGCGCCAGCTCGATCATCGTCGGTGCCAAGTCGATCCCCCACACCTCCATGGTAGGAACGAGTTCGGCGAACATGATGGTGAACTGCCCGGGTCCGCAGCCGGCATCGAGGACACGCCGCGCGGACGACAGATCCTGAAGGACGTCCTGAACCAGAGTGGGAAAGAGATCGCGAAAGGCGGCCTGAATGCCGCGGTCATAGGCGCGGGCGATCCAGCCATCCATCGGGCCCTTCCCGTGTCGCAACAAGCTCACGACGCCCATGGTTCTACCGTTTCTTGCCGCGCCAAAAGAGTGAGTGCTAACGTCAGTTGAAATTCGGGTGGCGACTCCCCATACGGATGCGACGCTCTGGCCGAGCGACATCGCATCACGAAAGCGACACCACCACCCATGCGGAAGGTACGACGGATTCGACGAGCGGGGCAAGCCACGGAGCTGATCGCGGCGAACTTGGATGCACTGCTCGGCGGGGCGACCGGCACGAAGCGGGAGCCGCCGTCGGCGTCGGGCGCGAAGACGCCGTTGGTGGTTCGACGCCAGCGCGTAGCGGAGCCGAAACGGAAGGCTCAGGACCCACTGCCGGATCGGCACGACCGGCAGCACGTGATCGGCGAGGTGGGCGGCGCGCTCCGCCATGCGGCAGCCACCGCAGCTCGGGCACACCGCGCGCGCTTTGCACGAGAAAGGCACGAGTCGCTCGCTGGGGCAGGCGTCGCAGCGAAAGCGAAGCCTCGGGCTCACACGTCACAGCCGAGAAACTGGCGAAACTCGCGTTCCACGAACGGAGGGAACACTGCCTGCCGCCTCGGCGGCGAGGAGGAAGGTGGCGAGGTGCGCCCGCGACGCGTAGAAGTAGTGCATCGCACGGAGGAGTTGGACGCGCATAGCCAGGGGGTAAGGGTCAGCGCCTCGCCCGTCACCCCGCCCGCGCCGTGCTCACCGACTCGCCCCAGCGGGCGAGAAATGCGGTGACGAAGGCACGCTCCTGCGCCGGTTCCACCGCGAGCGCGGCGAGTGCGAGGGCCGCCGTGAGGGCGACGTGGTAGCCTTCGGAGCGTGAGGACACGGCACGCTGATGGGCGGGGTGCGCCGTGTTCACCCAGATCGTCGACTCGACTAGGCGGCCGAGCTCAGGATCACCGGGGCGCGCCTCGAACTCGATGCCGAGCCCCAATCGTGCGGGGCGCCGCAGAGTCGAAGGCGATGCCAGCGCCGGCGACTCCTCGCCATGGGGAATCGCCGGCGGCATGGCCGGGGGAGTGCTGGCGGTTGCCGCCGCCGGCGGGGTCGTATCCGCAGTCGCCGCCGTTGTCACCGAGGACGTTGCATCGTCCGAGATCCCTGGAGCATGGGGGAACGGCCCCGCGAGCGCCACGACGCGCGCCGCACCTTCCGTCCCCGCGCGCGGCATCGGGAGCCTTCGCTGGCCGCCCTTGCGCTGCTCGACCAACGAGGCGAGGAGCGGGAAATCATCCGCGAGATCCGCGAGAACCCGCTCGATGTCACGCGCCAGCGGTCGGGGCACGCGCTTGCGCGTCTCGTCATCGGTGTCGCGCGTATCACCCCAGATGGCGAGCTGCCGCGACGCCGACTCTTGGATCGCCTTCCGGTGCGCCAGGTAGGTCGCGCCGCGCGGTCCGACGCGGATGAAGTCCGCCTTGTTGAGCGTCAGGCACCCCGCCAGCGCCGGCTTCCTGCAGGGCGTTCATCATGAAGGGCATGCTCCTGCGGTCACGAGCGCCTTCGTGACCCGCTCGGCGTGGGGGGCGATTCCCATCTCCGTGTACAGGCGATGGGCGGCGCGGAGCTCACGCTCGCGGGCGGTCGGGTCGCCTTCGGCCGCTGCCAGGTCGGCGAGGATCTCGCGCACGTGCGGCTCGCATGCCCGTGCGCCGGTCTCCGCGATGAGCTCGAGCGCTCGCGCCAGGTCCACCCGCGCCGCCGCGAGCGTCAACCCGTCGCCCAGCCCGATGAGCACGCGTGCGCGCACGATCCGGGCTTCGATCTCGGATCCGAGAGTCCCGCCGGCGCGCGTCGAGGCGACGGCCTCGTCGGCCAGAACGCCGGCCCGCTCCAGGTTGCCCAGCCGGAGCCAGGCGTGGGCCGTAAGAGCGAGGGTCGCGCCCTCGAACTGCAGGGCCTCGTGTCGGAGCACCTGGGCGTGCTCGGCCGCCGTCAGCGCCTCTTCCCAGTCGCCGCGCTGCAGGTGGACTTTTGCCAGCGCCATATACACGAAGATACGGATGAGGGGGCTCCCCTCCTGCTCGGCGATCTCGACGGCCCTGCGGGCGTGCGCGAGCGCGTCCTCGGCGTCCCATCCGGTCCACTCGATCACATTGGCTCGAGTCGCGTGAGCAATGACCAGGGCGTCAGGGTCGATCGCGTAGACGTCCGTCGCCGCCGCCAGCAGGCATTCCCGCTCCTGTCCCGCCGCCTCGGCACGACCGAGGAGCGCGAGCGCGAACACCCTGAAGAAGAGAATACGCGGGTGCGGATTGGGGGATCCCCCCAGCTCGAGGGAAGGGTACTCGTCGAGCAACGTGAGCGCCTCGTCGCTCGCCCGCAGCAGGCTGGAGGACACCCCCTGCACGTAGTGCAGCAGGCACTCGCTCAAAACGGCGATCCCCAGGAGTGGCCGGTCGCCGGCTTCCGCCGCCAGCCGTTTCGCCTCGGCGACCGCCGTGCGAAGCTCATCCAGGGGCCCTCCCAGCCAGACGCGCGTGGTGTCGTAGCGGAGCTTGAGCAGCGCGAAGGCACGTTCGTCTCCGCGGCGCCGGACGAGCGCGCTCGCAGCTTCGAAGACGCGTGCGACCTCGTCGAGCGGCATGCCGACGCGTGTGCTCAACATGAAGATCGGGCTGTACGCCGCGAGCGCGAGCGCCGTCGTCTGCGGCGACTCGGGCGCCGCGTGCGCGAGCTCGAAGCTCTGGCGCCAGTGGGTGAGCCCCGCCGCGGAGTCGCGCAGCATGATCCACTTGCCGGCACGCGCGTACCACGCCGCTGCCTCCGCAGCTGCCGCCGCATTCTCGAAGTGGTGCGCGACCAGCGCCGCGCGCTCGTCGAGGCCCGGGGGGTCGAGGTCGATCATCGCCCGCGCCACCTCGGCGTGCGTCCGTTGGCGGCGCTCGCTCAGCTGCGAGCCGTAGGCCACCTCGCGCGTGAGCGGGTGCTTGAAGGCGTACTCCGCCTCCGGATAGAGCGCTCCCTCGTAGAGGAACTCCCGCGCGACGAGCGCCTGCAGCGCCGCGGCGAGCTCGGCCGGAGGCACTCCCGAGACGCGTCGGAGGAGAGGCTCGCTCGCCACCCGGCCGATGACCGCCGCCGTCTGGAGAATACTCTTCTCGCGCTCGGGCAGGCGGTCGACGCGCGCGGCGAGGATGGCCTGCACCGTCGGCGGGATGGCGAGCGCCGCGACCGGCGCCCCCAGCCGGTACGCCCCGCGCGTCCCTTCGAGCTGTCCCGCCTCCACCAGCGCCAGGACGATCTCCTCGACGAAGAACGGGTTGCCAGCCGCGCGCTCGCCAATGAGCGCGCGGATCGCACGCAACGACGTATCGCCGCCGAGAAGGTAGCCCAGAAGCTCCTCGATGGCATCGGGCCCGAGCGGCTCGAGCGGCAGCTGCTGATAGTACGAGGTCGCCATCCAGGGGACCCGGTACTCCGGCCGGAAGTTCAGGAGGATGAGCGTGCGCGTGCCGCGGACCGCCTCCACCCAGTTGGCGAGATACGCGTCGCTCGCCGCATCGATCCAGTGCAGGTCGTCGAGAAAGAGCACGGCAGGCTCGCGCGCGCTTCGCGCCCGTATCATGCGCTTCAGGAACTCGAAGAGCCGCCGCTGCCGCACCTCCGGGTCCATGGCGGGCGCCGGATGCTCGGGATCCGGCACCCCCATCGTGTCGAAGACGAGCGGGAGCATCTCGCGCACCTCCTCCGCGAGCAGAACGAGCGTCCCGGCGATCTTGCGCCGCGCCTCGCGATCGTCGTCCTCGGGTCGGATGCCGAAGATCGCGCGCAAGACCTCGAGGATGGGGGTGAGCGGGAGGAGCTTCCCATGCGTGATGCAGTGACCCTGCTGTACCGTGAGGTTGCGCGCTCGACAGCGCTCGACGAACTCGGAGCAGAGCCGGCTCTTGCCGACGCCTGGCTCGCCGACGACTCCCACGACCTGGCCGTTGCCGGTGAGCGCGCGCTCGAGGGCGAGCTCGATTGTCCGCACCTCGTTCGCCCGACCGACGAAGCGCGAGAGGCCGCGCGCGCGCGAGAGATCGAGGCGTGTGCGCAGCTGCCCGACGCCCTCGAGGGCGTAGACGTGGACGGGCTCGCGTACGCCCTTGACCGTCGACGGGCCGAGATCGCGCAATTGAAAGAAGCCGTCGACGCGGCGCGCGGTGGCGTCGGTCAGGAAAACCGATCCGGGCTCGGCGAGCTGCTCCATGCGGGCCGCGAGGCCGACGGTATGTCCCTGCGCCGTGTAGTCCATGCGCAGGTCGTCGCCGATCTTGCCGACCACGACCTCGCCCGAGTTGAGACCCATCCGCACCGAGAAGTTGAGCCCGCGCCCGAGGCGCAGCTCGTCGGCGTAGCGCCGCGTCTCGTCGCGCAAGGTGAGCGCCGCCCAGCAGGCGCGGTGCGCGTGGTCTTCGTGCGCGAGCGGCGCCCCGAAGAGCGCCATGATGCCGTCGCCGGTGTACTGGTTGATCGTGCCCTCGTAGCGGTGCACGCCCTCGGCGAGGATCTGGAAGAAGCGGTCGAGGATGCTGTGCCACTCCTCGGGGTCCACCTGCTCGGCCAGCTCCATTGAGCTTTTCAGGTCGGCGAAGAGCACCGTCACCTGCTTGCGTTCGCCCTCGAGGGCAGCGCGCGAGGTGAGGATCTTCTCGACGAGATGGTTGGGAGTGTAGGCGCGCGGTTCCTGTGCCGAGACGGTTCGCAGAGCGGGCTGGCCGCACTCGGCGCAGAACTTGGCGCCGGGCGGCAGCGTGACGTTGCAGCTGCCGCAGGTCGCGGTCAGCGGCGCGCCGCACTCGGCGCAGAACTTGGCCGCTTCTGGACCGTCGTGCCGACAACGCAAGCATTGCATGCCATGGCTCCTACGGCGGTGATCAGGTGGCCGTCAACCTGCAGCGGCGCTCGACGCTCACGCGATGCCGGGCAGCCAGCGCCAGTGCACTCGCTGCGTGTAGCGCGCGTATGCCGGATCCTCGCCGAGAAAGCGCTCCTCCATGAACGTCTTCACCACGAAGAGGGTGGCCCACACGCCGATGATGAGGAGATTCAGCGGGGAGAACGCCCGCAGCGCGAAACCGGCAAGCGAGACGAACAGTCCAGTGTAGATCGGGTGGCGGACGAACGCATAGGCGCCCGAGCTCACCAGCTCACGTTGCGCTGGCACGAACCCGATGTTTCGGCCGAGGCTCACGCGCGCGACGATGGCGATCACGAGGCTTGCGATCGCAAGCCCGTCCGTGAGGATGCTCGGTGCGACGGGGATGCCCCGTTCCGTCAGAGCCAGAGTCAGGAATCCCCAGTACGTGGCGAAGAAGGCGGTCGCCCAGTAGAGCGACTTCGTGGTCACACGCACCGGCGGTCGCCGAACGAGCATCGTGGCGATCAAGAGCGCCATGCTCGCCGCCATGGAGATCCACGGGAGCGTCACGCCTCCCGTCGCCAGGCGATGGTGGACGACGTAAACGAAGGGCAGGCATGCGACGATCGCGACGGCGCGATCGACGCGCGGATGGGTGATGACTTCGAGGAAACCGGGACGTCGTGGCGCGACGCTCTCCGGGATGCGGATCGCCTCTGCGGCGGCGTGTTGGACGTTCATCATCGTTGACATCTCCTGCTCCTGGCACAAGGCAAGCCACGTGCCAGCGCGAAAGTCTCAACCTTGGAGGGGGTGCCCCCCCGCGCGCGACGCCGGGGTGTATCGCGGCGGATACAGTCGGGCCGCCGACGGCGAGTCCGGGTGTAACGAGCGCGATACATCTCACGACGTCCCGCTGGCGAGGGGCCCATCCGTCGGGAGTTGTCGCGGGTATCCGAGATTGGCACTCCGGTTGCTCATCTGAAGAGGCGGCAGGAGGGCTGACCAATGACGCCAACCGAAGGACTTCTGACCATGGCACTCTTCGCTCCCGACGCGGCGACCGCGCTCATGGCCACCCTCACCTCGGCGGCCGTCGTCGTGACCGGCGCCGCGGCCGCGATCCTCGGAAGCCTGGCGCTCGTCGACGTCCTGAGCGGTGACAACGCCTCCCGGCGCCGCATGGCGCTCTCCGCTGGAGAGATGTCGTGATCGCGGTCTCCGGCTCGCCGACCGCCGCGACATCCAGCACCGACGACGCCGAGACGATCGTCCAGGAGCTCTTTTTCACACCCGAGGGGCGGTCCAATCCGTACCCGCACTACCATCGCCTGCGCGCGGCGGCGCCCGTCTACCGCAGCGCGCTGCTCCGTGCGTGGCTGGTGAGCGGCTACGAGAATGGCTGGGCAGTCCTGCGCGATCCGCGGTTCGGACGTAATTTCGCGCGCGAGATGGAGACACGCCACGGGCCCGACTGGCGGAAGCATTCCTCACTCACCGCACGCGAGCGCTCGATGCTGACCCTCGAGGGTGCGGCACACACGCGTCTTCGCCGTCTGGTGTCGAAGGCCTTCACGCCCCGCACCGTCGAGGCGCTCCGGCCGAGCATCACTCGTGCGGTGGATCTCTTGCTCGACGGCCTTGCCGACACGCGCGGTGGCGACTTCCTCGCGACCGTTGCCTTCCCGCTCCCCGTGACGGTGATCGGCGAGCTGCTCGGCGTGCCTGAGGCCGACCGTGCCCAGTTCCGCCAACTGGTCCGGGACTCGACCGCGGTCTTCGAGATGCGCCCGACGGACGCCGATTTCGCGGCTGCCGACGCCGCACAGGTGACCGTGCGCCGCTACTTCGAGGAGCTGATCGCCGAGAAGCGCCGGCGTCCGGACGAAGGACTCCTGTCACGTCTCGCACGCGCCGAGGACGGCGGCGACCGACTTTCGGATGACGAGCTGATCTCGATGGCCTCGCTCCTCTTCGCTGCGGGCTTCGAGACGACGACGAATCTCCTCGGCAACGGGCTCCTCGCGTTGCTCCACCGCCCCGACCAGCTCGCCCGCCTGCGCGAGGATCCGGCGCTCTTCGCGAGTTTGCCGGACGAGCTCCTGCGCTACGACGACACGGCGCAGCTCGCGCTGCGCACGGCGCAGACGACGGTCGCGATCGGCGGCGAGACGATTCCGGAGGGCGAGACGGTGCTCGTGCTGCTCGGGGCCGGCAACCACGACCCCGCTCGCTATGCCGATCCCGATCGGCTCGACGTGACGCGCGCCGACGTGGTTCCGCTCAGCTTCGGTGGTGGCGTTCACTACTGCCTCGGCGCGGCGCTCGCGCGCGCCGAGACCGAGATCGCGCTCCGCAGCCTCCTCGAACGGTTCCCGACGATCGCGCTCGCCGGCGCCGCGCGTTTCCGCGAGCGTCTGACGCTGCGGGGTGTCGAGAGCCTGCCCGTCGCGTGCGGCACCGGCCGCGCGGTGGCCGCGAGCGCGGACGTGCGCGCGGAGAGCCAGCGTGAGGCCGAGTCGACGACGGCATCCGTGACGGCAGACCCCTCCCTTGGTCGCAAGACCGGCGATTCGCTCCTCGCGCTCCGGCCAAACGGTGACGTGACCGGCGCCGACTTCGAATGGCGCAACGCCCTTCGCCAGTATGTCGAACAGGAGAACACCACCATGACATTTCCCGCCGCCCGGGCGGGCCTCGAGCTCGCCGCGACGTCCGCGCTTCTGGCGCGCACGCCGCTCTTCCGCTCCTGTACGCCCTTCGAGCTTGCCGAGCTCGCCGCGACCGCCTACCCGCTCAGCTTTGATGCCGGTGATCTGATCTGCACCGAGGGCGGCCAGGCGCTCGAGTGCTACGCCATCGCGGAAGGCGAGGCGGCGGTGTCGATCAGCGGTCGGACGGTTGGGACGGTCGGCCCCGACGACGTCGTCGGCGAGCGCGGTCCGATCGAGGGCGGGACGCGCACGGCGACGGTTCGGGCGGCGACCCACATGATCACCTACGCCATCTCGCGCCAGCGGCTGCTGGCGCTCATGGGCCGGAGCCCCGCCGTCCGGGTCGGCATGCTCCGCTACATAGAAGAGCGGTACCGCGACTGACGCGGGCGCCTCGAGCGCGCGCCGTCAGCGCAGGCCGTACTCCTTCATCTTGCGATGCAGGGCGACGCGCGAGACACCGAGCGCTTGCGCCGCGCGCGAGACGTTGCCGCCGTGCTCGTGCAGAACCTGGGCAATGTAGCGCGCCTCGAAGGCGGCGCGCGCGCCCTGGAGGCTCCCGGCAGCCGCGTGCGTATCCGGTGCGCTCGCGGCGGCTGCTGGCTCGCCCGCCACCTCGGTCTTCGCACCGGCCCCCGCCGTGTCACGCTCGGTCTCGGTGAGCTTGCGTGAGAGGTGCCCGAGGTCGATCGTGTCGCCGTCGCGGGCGAGAGCAACCGCACGCTCCAGCTCGTTCTGCAGCTCGCGCACGTTTCCCGGCCAGTCGAAGCGCATGAAACAGGTGACGGCCGCAGGGGCGATGCCCGGGATGCGCTTGTGGTGCCGCTCCGCGGCGGCGGCGAGGAAGCGGTCAGCCAGGATCGGAACATCCTCACGGCGCTCGCGCAGCGGCGGCAGACGGATGGGAAACGCCGCGAGCCGATAGTACAGATCCTCGCGGAAGCGCCCCTCGCGCATGGCGTGGACGAGATCGCGGTTGGTGGCGGAGATCACCCGCACGTCGACCTTGCGCGGGTGCGTGTCCCCGACCGGCGTCACCTCGCCCTCCTGGAGCACGCGCAAGAGCTTCGCTTGCATCGGGGGCGGCATCTCGCCGATCTCGTCCAAGAAGATCGTCCCGCCACTCGCCGCCTCGAAGAGGCCGCGGCGATCTTGGCTCGCGCCGGTGAAGGCGCCGCGACGGTGGCCGAAGAGCTCGCTTTCGAGCAGCGTCTCGGGAAGCGCGGCGCAGTTGACGGCCAGAAACGACGCCTCGGCGCGCGGGCTGGCGCGGTGGATCAGGCGCGCCGCGAGCTCCTTGCCGGTGCCGGTCTCGCCCTCGATCAAGACGGCGATGGGCGAGGCGGCGGCGCTTTCCATGAGGCGGGCCACCTCTGCCATCGGCGCACCCGTCCCGACCATCTCCGTCGACAACTGTGAACGCACCACCTCGCGGCGCAGCGCGCCCACCTCGCTCCGCAGCCTTTCCTCTGAGACCTTGAGGGCCGTGTACAAGCGCGCGTTCTCGATGGCGACCGCGACGCTCGCCGCGAACGTTTCGAGGAAGGCGAGATCCTCTTCGCCGAAGGTGCCCCCATCCCGACGGTTGATCACCTGGAGAACGCCGATCGTACCGTTGCGGGACGTCAGAGGTGCGGCGAGGATGTTGCGGGTGGTCGCGCCGGTACGCGCGTCGACGCCAGGGTAGAACCGAGGGTCGTGTTGCGCATCCTCGACGTGAATCGGCTTGGCGCTCTGCACCACCGCCCCAGCGATCCCCTGGTTGGCGGGAAAGCGGGTGACAAGGAGCTGGGCCGCCGCCTCGGGATCGTCCTCCGTCACGTAAGGGAAGTAGAGCTCGTTCGTGCTGCGATCGAAGAAGAGGACGGATGCGCCGCCGGCATCGAGCACGTCGCGACACTGTCGGATGACGAACGGGATCAACGTCTCGATCTCCATCTGGCCGGCGAAGGCACAGGCGAGATCGTACAGCAGTCGGAGCCGGTCGGTTTCGTCACGGGGCCGCATTGCATCTCTTTTGCGAGGAAAGGTTCCCGTCTCGGGGCAGGGTCATACGGGCAATCATCGACAAGTCAACTGATCACCGAGACCGATCGGACGCTCGAATAACACGGCCCACCGCCGTGTGTGCCGCGGGTGTGGGGGGTCAGTACGCGACGCGGAGCCTCTGAGCGGCACGGCGCAAGGATCCGTCGAGCGTCCAGAGGGTCGTCCCGGCGAGCACGGCGGACGCCAGCACGTGAACGTCGATCCAGCCGAGACCCATACCGGGTAAGCCGTGGGTTGCGAGAAAGGCGAGCGCCTCGTCGTGCTCGACGACGTCCGCCTGTGGGAGTGCGGCGAGAAGCGAGAGGATCTCACGTCGGTTCCTCAGGTGCCCGCACGCAAGCTCGCCGACGACGAACGAATGGCAGGCCACCTGGTCGTCCCCCAGCAGATCCACGAGTGCCCCGTTCCGGTGGCGCAGGTGGTCCAGCCACACGGAGGTATCGACGAGTGTCATGCGCGCTTTGCGGCCCGGCGTCTCGGGATGCGCTTGAGCGATCGCTCAGTGCCACCAAGGGCGGCCAAACGATGCGCGCTGGCGCGGGCGATCAAGGCTTCGAGCCCGGCGTGCATGAGCGCGGTCTTCTCGGTAATGCCCGTCAAGCGGCGCGCCCGGCTCAAGAGGTCATCGTCGACGTTCAAGGTCGTTCGCATATGCATCCATATGCATGATCCGACCATACACGTCAACCAAAGCTCGCGGGTCCGACGCGAGTGGGTACATCCGCGTATCCCGGCGACGAGCGCGGGCGAACTACATGTACAGCCCGCCGTTCGGCGCCAGTACCTGTCCGACGAAGAAGCTCGACTCGTCCGAGGCGAGGAAGAGCGCCGTTGCGGCGACCTCCGCAGCGGTGCCGAGGCGTCCCATCGGTGTCTGCGTGCTGATCATCTGTCTGTCACCCAAAGGGGCCGTTCGTGCTGGCTATGACCCAACGGTCGGATGACGGCGATCGGCTTGCAGCGCTCCGTCAGGACGATGCGCATAGCCGAGGCGCAGCGGTCAGCGCCTCGCCCGTCGCCCCGCCCGCGCCGTGCTCACCGACTCGCCCCAGCGAGCGAGAAATGCGGTGACGAAGGCACGCTCCTTCGCCGGTTCCACCGCGAGCGCGGCGAGTGCGAGCGCCACCGCGAGGGCGACGTGGTAGCCTTCGGAGCGCGAGGACACGGCACGCTGATGGGCCGGGTGCGCCGTGTTCACCCAGATCGTCGACTCGACTAGGCGGCCGATCTCGGGATCACCGGGGCGCGCCTCGAACTCGATGCCGAGCCCCAATCGTGCGGGGCGCCGCAGAGTCGAAGGCGATGCCAGCGCCGGCGACCCCTCGCCGTGGGGAGTCGCCGGCGGTATGGCCAGGGGAGTGCCGGCGGTTGCCACCGCCGGCTCCGGTGGCGTCGCATCCGCAGTCGCTGCCGTTGCCACCGAGGACGTTGCATCATCCGAGATCCCGGGAACATGGGGGAACGGCCCCGCGAGCGCCACGACACGCGCCGCACCTTCCATCCCCGCGCGCGGCATCGGGAGCCTTCGCTGGCCGCCCTTGCGCTGCTCGACCAACGAGGCGAGGAGCGGGAAATCATCCGCGAGTTCCGCGAGAACCCGCTCGATGTCGCGCGCCAGTGGTCGGGGCACGCGCTTGCGCGTCTCCTCGTCGCTGTCGCGCGTGTCACCCCAGGCGGCGAGCTGCCGCGACACGGACTCCTGGATCGCTTTCCGGTACGCGAGGTAGGTCGCGCCGCGCGGCCCGACGCGAATGAAGTCCGCCTTGTTCAAGGTCAGACAACCGGCGAGCGCCGGCGCCTCGATCAGGCCACCCACGCGCTCCGGTGTGCCGGGGGTGACGCCGAGCCAATCCCAGCCGCGTTTGATCACCTTGCCGAGCGTGCTAACCGCGAGACCGCGATCGTCCTCTGCCAGCGGTGACAGGTCGCGGAGCAGATAGCCGGACGCCGACGGCTTGCGTTTGCGGAGAAGACGAACCTCGAGCGTCGCGTGCTCGGCGGTGCGGCACGGATGCGGCTCGAGGACGTGCTCGTTCACCGCGAGACGGACGCCGCGCGGGTAGTGCCCGGCGAGCACGCGCGCGAAGGCGGGATCGAGCAGCGGGGCGAAGTGGCGGCGCAACACGACCTCGAGAAATCCGCGATCGAGGAGCGGCGAGAGGGCGTTGTGGAGCCGCAGGCAGACCGCGGTGCCGCGCTCGGTGACGAATCCCGGCGGAGGGACCCATTTCCAGGGCGCGCGATGGCGCGACGCCAGATGCCAGCGCGTCGCGACGTGCGTCTTGCCACGCCGAGTCTCGGTCAGCACCTCCTCGCACACGAGCAAACCGAGCTTGATGCCGACGCCTGCGAAGCCGATACCGTCGCCGCGGTTCTTGGTGCTGGCGGCGACGTCGTGGTAGCGGGAGAGCTCGCGGCGCTGCATTCCGCGTCCGTCGTCGACGACCGTGAGCCGCGCCTCCGCCGCATCGGTCGCGAGGCGGATCAGGCGGGCGCCCGAGTCGAGTGCGTTGGCGATGATCTCGGTGAGGATCGTTTCCTCGAGCGCCCCGGGGTAGGCGTCCCGAAGATCCTCGAGGAGATGCAGCAGATCGACGCGCGTCTCACCCACGGCGGCTCTACGGCGTCAGGCGCTCGAGCATGCGTGGGAACGGGATCGTCTCGCGGACGTGGTGCAGCCTGCAGAGCCACGCGACCATGCGCTCGATCCCCATGCCGAAGCCGGCGTGCGGCACGCTGCCGTAGCGGCGGAGGTCGAGGTACCAGCCGAACGCCTCGGCGGGCAGGTGGTGCTCGGCGATGCGACGCTCGAGCGCGGCGAGATCGTCCTCGCGCTGCCCGCCGCCGATGATCTCGCCGTAGCCCTCGGGCGCGAGGACGTCGACGCAGAGGGCGAGGCGAGGGTCGGTGGGATCGGGTTTCATGTAGAAGGCCTTCAACGCCGCCGGGTACCGGTGCACCAGAACCGGCCGATCGAACCGCTGCGAGAGCACGGTTTCCTCGTCGCCGCCGAAGTCGTCGCCGAAGGCGAGCGCCTTGCCGTCGGCGGCGAGCAGCGCCAGCGCCTCCTCATAGCGCACGCGGGGAAACGGCTTCTGCACACGCTCGAGAGGCGCCACGTTGCGCTCGAGCGACACCAGCTCGGCGCGCCGCTCCGCGACGACCCGTCCCACCACCTCGACCAGGAAGTCCTCGGCGAGCGTCATGTCGTCCTCGAGGTTGGCGAACGCGACCTCGGGCTCGATCATCCAGAACTCGGTGAGGTGGCGCCGCGTCTTCGACTTCTCGGCGCGAAATGTCGGCCCGAAGCAGTACACTTTACCGAAGGCCATCGCGCCCGCCTCCATGTACAGCTGGCCGCTCTGCGTGAGGTAGGCCGGGGTTCCGAAGTAGTCGACGCCGAAGAGCGTCGTCGTCCCTTCGCAGGCCGCCGGCGTGAAGATCGGGGCGTCGAGCAAGGTGAAGCCGCGGTGATCGAAGTAGTCGCGGCAGGCGCGCACCACGCTCGCGCGCACCCGCATGATCGCGTGTTGGCGCGACGAGCGCAGCCACAGGTGGCGGTGATCGAGGAGGAACGCGGGTCCGTGCTCCTTCGGGGTGATCGGATACTCCGCCGCCTCCTGCAGGACGCGTAGCTCGCGCACGGCGAGCTCGTAGCCGAGCGGCGAGCGCGCGTCGGCGCGCACCGTCCCGGTCACCTCGAGCGACGACTCCTGGGGAAGATGCGCGGCGCGCTCGAAGAGCTCGGCGGACACGTCCTTCACGAACAGCACGCATTGCATCGTGCCGGTGCCGTCACGCACGAGGAGGAAGTGGAGCTTGCCGCTCGAGCGCCGATGGTAGAGCCACCCGCGCAACGTCACTTCCTCGTCTGCGTGTCGCGCGACGTCCTCGACGTAGACGCGCATGAGCCCTCCCGAGCGCGATCGCGATTGTGCGCGTGGAAGGATAGGACTATAGCTTTCGCGGGGTGGGGAATCCAAATCGCGAGCGCGTGACGCGGCTTCTCACGGCCTCGATCATCGTCGTCGTGATCACGGGCTGCGGGCCGCCGGCATCGCAGCCGCGGCACGACCCGTTCTTCGACGACGACTCGCCGTCGACGATGACCGGCAACCTCGACGACGCCGAGACGCGCTGGCGGAAGGAGATCGCGGGAGAGCGCACCACCGACCCCGACGCGCTCCTCACCGACGATCCCCCGGGCGAGCCTGAGCGCTACGGTGACGTGGCGTTCAAAGAAAAGGCGCCGACGACGTTCTGGGGGAAGGTCAAGGTCGGGGCGGAGACGGTCGGCAGGGCGAGCTTCGCCGCCGTCTCGGTTCTGGTGACGCTCGGGATGATGGTCGCGCCGTACTTGTTGCTCTGAGGGAATCTCGCTCGGCTGCACGTCGGCGCCGTGCCGTTGCAGACGCGCAAGCGCTACCGGCCGCGATCGAAGCGCTGCGGCTTGGGTCGTCGTGGCATGCAAATCGCTCCGGGGAAGCGCGTGCGTCCGCTCGGCATCGTGCGTGTCCTCGCTCTCGGCATGGTCGTCGCCGGCCTGGCCGCGATCGCCCCGCATGCCCGCCGCCCGATTCAGGATGATCCGCACTGATCCGCTTTCGTCGCGGGCACCTCGACGTGCTGCGTATGCACGGCGCGCTCACTCCGGCGACGCCGATCGATCCCGTCGGCGAGGGATTCGAGGTCGTCCTCCGCAACGCCGACGCGGTGCTCTATCACGCTGCCCTCCTCCCGGGAGATCTCTCGCGCGCGCGGCGCTCGACGTTCCTCGACCGCGCCGCCGCGTCGGGGAGGGGCCGCCGAAACGGGCTCTTCAGAGTTTCGTTGCTACGCCGGGAGCGCCGCTATCACTTCGCTGTGCAGGCCTACGCCGACCTCACCGGCGCCACGCTGCCGACGATGACCATCCGGATCGCGATCGGCGACGACGTCTTCGTCAGCGCCGCCGACTGGCGCCGGACGCGCTTCGGCTGGGCGCTCGACTTCTGAGCGGACGCGCGAGCGTCGCGGTGACGAATCGGGTGTACTCTTCCTGGAGCCGTCGCGTCACCGCTCCGGGCACGCCGCGGCCGATCGCATGCCGCTCGACGCGGATGACGGGCAGCACCTCGATCGTCGACGCGGTGAGGAACACCTCGTCGGCCGCGAGCAGCTCGCGGCGCGCAATCGCGGCCTCGCGGAGCGGGATGCGCGCGCGGCGCGCGACCGCTGCGAGAAAGCGGCGCGTGACCCCCGGCAGGATGCCGTGCAGCGGTGGTGTGATCAGGGTCCCCTCCCGCACCACGAAGACGTTGCTCGTCGTGCCCTCGAGCACGCTGTCGTCGGCGCTCAGGTAGAGGGCCTCGAAGGCGCGCGCGCGGGCCGCGAGCATCTTGCCGAGCACGGCCGGCAGGTAGTGCAGTGTCTTATGGCTCGGCAACGTTGCGGTGACGAGCCGATAGGGGAAAAAGCAGACGCCGACACCGCGCGCCTGCGCCCCGCGCAAACGGGTATCGATGGCCGAGGCGACGAGCAGCGTCGTCGGCCGCAACCCCGGTGGCGGGAGGAGTCCGAGCGGGCCGGCGCCGCGCGAGATCGTGAGTCGCACCGCCGCATCGGACGCATCGAGCGCGTTCGCGCGCAGCAGGCGCGCGACGCGTGGCCGCCAGTACGCCGGGTCGCGCTCGAAGGGGATGCGAAAGGCACGCGCCGAGCGCGCCAGGCGCGCGAGGTGCTGCTCGAGTCCGAAGGGCCGCCCGCGGTACGTCCGCACGGTCTCGAAGAGCCCGTCCCCATAGAGAAAGCCGCGATCGAGCGCCGAGATCGCGGCGCGCGCCGCCGGCTGCAGGCGGTCGTTTACGAGCACGACCGTCCCATGCCCGTGCGTCCGACCACACCGCGGGCGAGGGCCGCGTGTCCGCGCGCTCAACTGGCGCGCCGCTCGCTGGCGTGCTCCGCACGGGCGGGCGCCGCGCCGGCGTCGTGCGGCGGTGCTTCGATGCTACCGCGCGGGCTGCTCTCCGCGTCCAGGGCGCGCACGAAGGCCTCCGCTTTCAGCCGGCACTCGTCGTGCTCGCGTCCCGCCTCCGAGTCGGCGACGATGCCGCTTCCCACCGAGTAGACCAGCCGGCCGCGCGCGGCGACCGCGGTACGAATCGCGACGTTCAGATCGAGGTCGCCGCTGGCGTCGATCCAGCCGAGCGCGCCGGTGTAGAAGCCGCGCGGGCCGCGCTCGAGCTCGTCGATGATCTCCATCGCGCGAATCTTCGGTGCGCCGGTGATCGACCCGCCCGGAAAGGTGGCGCGGAGCAGCTCGGCGATGCCGACCTCGCGCGGCAGCGTGCCGCGCACAGTCGTGACGAGGTGGTGGAGGGTGCGGAAGGTCGCGAGCTCGGCGAGGCGCTCGACATGCACGCTGCCGGTGCGGCACACGCGGCCGAGATCGCTGCGTTCGAGGTCGACGATCATGATGTGCTCCGCACGTTCCTTCGCGTCGCGCCGGAGCTCGTCGGCCAGGCGCGCGTCCGTCGCCGCGTCGCGCCCGCGGTGGCGCGTACCTTTGATGGGACACGTCTCGATGCGCTCGCCGCGGCGGCGGAGGAAGAGCTCCGGCGAATTCGACAGCACGTGCGCGTCGCCGAGATCGAGGTAGGCCCCGAAGGGCACCGGCTGCGCGGCGCGCAGCCGCCCGTAGATCGCGAGTGGGCTCCCCACGAGCGGCGTCTCGAGGCGCATGCTGAGGTTCGCCTGGTAGAGATCACCCGCGGCGATGTAGGCGCGCACGCGCTCGACGCGCGCCGCGTAGGCGTCGCGATCGAGGCTCGTGGTGAGCTCGGAGGGACCGGAGCCGGCGTCGGCATCGTGTGCCGCGCTGCTGGTCTCGGTGCCGTCGTCGGCGGCCGCAGCCGCGGCGTCCATCACCTCGTCGGCGTAGCGTGCGAGCGCCGCCGCATCGAGGTGCCAGCTCGCCGCCACGTACCGCCCGCGGTGATGATCGTACGCGACGACGGCGTCGTAGATCGCGGCGACGAGCCGCGGTGCGCCGGTGTCCTCGCGCTGCGACTGCGGGAGACGCTCGATCTCGTTCTTGGTCTCGTAGGCGAGCGCGACGATCGCGCCGCCGGCGAAGGGCACGGAACGCGGACGAGCGGCCGCGGCCCTCCCGGGGGCGATCGCCGCGAGCGCGTCGGCGAGCGCCGGCAACGCGGCGCGCGCCGCGTCCGCACGGACTTGGAATTGCATCCGCGGGCCGAATCCCATAGAGGAAATCCACTCGCTGCCCCACGGACGTCCGGCGTCGATGAAAAACGGCCGCTCCTTGCGGGCGAGGACGCGAAAGAGCGCCCACGGTGCCAACTCGAGCGGCAGCTCGCGGGTGTGCATGGGAGTGTTTCTCATAGAGAGCATGCTGCGCCCGCGCAAGCGCACCTCCCGCTCGGCCTCATGAACGCCTCCGTTCGCTTGCTCGAAGAGACCCTGCCGGCGACCGTCCACCTCCACGTCGAGGTGCCGGACACCCATCCGTCGGCGGCCGTCCTCGGAACCGAGCGCGCCGGCACGGGAACGCTCGTCGATCCCGGCGGTCTCGTCCTCACGGTGAACTACATCGTGCTCGGCGCGCAGTCGGCGCAGGTGACGCTCGTCGACGGGCGCGAGCTGCTCGGCGAGGTGATCGCGCAGGACTTCGCGACCGGGGTCGCACTCCTCAAGGTCCCCGCGGTGAGCCTGCCGTCGCTGCCGGTGCGCACGCCGCCGGAGATCGCCGCCGGCGACGAGGTGTTCATCGTCGCCAGTGTCGGCGACGGCGGGCGGCGGGCGAGCTCGGGCGGGATCACGTCGGTCGGCCCCTTCGACGCCAACTGGGAGTACATGCTCGAGCGCGCGATCTTCACCACCGCGATGAACCCCGGTCTCGGCGGCGGCCCGCTGATCGACGTTCACGGTCGGCTGGTCGGCATCGTTTCGCTCAACCTGAACGAGATCGGCCGCTTCTCGCTATCGATTCCGATCGAATGCTACCGCGATCACCGCGAGGAGTTGTTGCGTTTCGGCCGGCGGCCGAGCCGTCCGTCGCGGGCCTGGCTCGGCCTCTACTGTTACACTTTGCGCAGTCACGTGGTGATCGCCGGGCTGCTCGCGGACGCGCCGGGGGAGCAGGCGGGGCTCACCCAGGGTGACGTCGTCCTGGCGATCGACGATCAGGAGGTGGCGAGCCGACGCGAGCTCTACGAGCGCCTGTGGTCGCACCGTCCGGGCGACCGCGTCGCCCTGCGCGTCTACCGCAACAGCGAGATCGTCAGTGTGGAGGTCACGTCCGGCGACGTCGAGGAGTTTTTCGCGTGATGCGCGCGCGCATGCGCGTCGGCGACTTCTTGGTCGCATACCTCCAGAAGATCGGCGTCACGCACCTCTTCGGCATCCCCGGCGACCTCGTCATCAACCTCTTCTTCAAATTCGGACGACCGCGCGGCATGCGCATCGTCACGCTCTCGCACGAGCCCGGCGTCGGCTTTGCCGCCGACGGCTACGCGCGCGCGACCGGCCGCATCGGCGTCGTCTGTGTGACCTACGGTGCCGGCGGCCACAACATGGTGAATCCGGTCGCGGGCTCGTTCTCCGAGCGCGTGCCGATCCTGGTGGTCAGCGGTGGGCCGGGCGAGGAGGAGCGGAAGCTCGGGCAGCTCATCCATCACCAGGCGAAGGAGATCGAGTCGCAGTTCCGCATCTACGACGAGCTCACCTGCGCGGCGCGCGTCCTCGACGACCCGCGGCGCGTCGCCGACGACGTCGACCACGTGCTGCGGACGATCTGGCGCGAGCAGCGGCCGGGTTACCTCGAGATCCACCGCGACATGGTCGAGCGTACGATCGAAGTGCCGGAGTCCATCCGTGCATGGGACGGCGTCCTCGAGTTCGCGCGCTCCGACGAGCGCAAGACCGCGGAAGCGGCGCGGGAGACCGCGACCCGTTTCAACGCCGCGAAGAGGCCGGCGGTGATCGTCGGCATCGAGACCTTTCGCTACAAGATCAGGCGTGACGTCGTGCGCCTCGTCGAGCAGATGGGCGCGCCGTGTATGACGACCGTTCTCGGGAAGGGCGCGTTCCCGATGGACCACCCGCAGTACATGGGTGTCCACATCGGGCCGATCAGCCCGGCGCCGATCCGCGCCCGCGTCGACGCCGCCGACCTCGTCCTCAACCTCGGCACGCTCCTCACCGACATGAACCTCGGCAGCCGCCCGCCGCAGATCACCCGCGGGCGGTCGATTTGGGCCGTCGGCAACCGCGTGAACGTCAGCTTCCACACCTACACCGACGTCGGCATCCGCGACTTCGTGCGTACGCTGCGCCGCGAGCGCCTGCGCCGCCACGTCGAGCGCGTCCGCTATGCCGACAACCTGCGCGGCGCGGCGCGCGCGCCCCGCTTCGCCATCACCGTCGCCGACATGTTGCGCGAGCTCAATCGCTTCCTCGCCGGCAAGCGTGGCTACGCGGTGATCGCCGAGTCGGGCGACATGCTCTTCGCCGGGCTCGACGTTCGGGTGGAGCGTGATGGCGGCTACCTCGCGCAGGGGTACTACGCGTCGATGGGCTTCGGCATCCCGGGCGCGCTCGGCGCCGAGATCGGCAGCAGGCAGCGGCCGATCGTCCTGTGCGGCGACGGCGCCTTTCAAATGACGGGCCCCGAGATTGCGCAGGCACCGCGCTACGGTCTGCGCCCGATCGTGATCCTCATGAACAACGGCGGCTGGGGCATTTTCCGACCGATCGCCGAGCGCGAGGACCTGCTCGCGATCCCGAATTGGCCGTACGCCGAGCTCGCCCGCTGCTGGGGCGGCGTCGGGTACGTCGCCGAGACGATCGGCGAATTCCGCGACGCCCTCGCCGACGCCGAGCGCGCCACGACCTTCGCCCTCATCGAGACCCGCGTCGGCTTCCACGATCTCTCGCCGGTCAGTAAGAAGTACATCAAGGCGTCGGCGCGGAAGGGCCGCGGCCCGGCGCTGCCGGTGTGACCATGTCCTATTCGCAGATCTATCGTGCGTTTCAGTGGAACGTGCCGAGCGAGTTCAACTTCGGCTACGACGCAGTCGACGTCTTCGCGGCCGACCGCAGCCGTCTCGCGCTCCTCTACGTGCGCGAGGACGGGACGAGCGAGCGCCACACGTTCTGGGACTTCAAGCAGCGCTCGGACCGCTTCGCGAACGCGCTCGCCGGCCTCGGCGTCCGACGCGGCGATCCGGTCCTCCTCATGCTGCCGCGCATGCCCGAGTGGCAGGTGGCGTTCATCGCCTGCTTGAAGCTCGGTGCCCTCGCGATTCCGTGCACGGCGACCCTGCGCGCGAAGGACGTCGGCTTTCGCGCGAACCACAGCGGCGCGCGGGCGATCGTCACGGTGCGGGCCAACGTCGACGAGGTCGAATCCGTCGTCGCCGATTGCCCGACGCTGGCGGTGAAGATCGCGATTGACGCGCCCGCCGGGTGGGTCGACTTCCACGCCGCCGAGCGCGCAGGATCGCGCGCGTGGACCAGGATCGCGACGCGCAGCGACGAGCCGGCGCTCTGCTTCTACACCTCCGGTACCACCAAGGACCCGAAGGCCGTCCTGCACGCCCACTCCTACACGTTCGCGCACACCTACACCGGGGAGTATTGGCTCGATCTGCGCCGCACCGATCTGCACTGGACGACGGCCGATACTGGCTGGGCGAAAGCCGCCTACGGCGTGCTCTTCGGGCCGTGGAACCACGGTGTCCCGGTCTTCATGTACAGCGGCCGCTTCGATCCCGAGCGCGAGATGCAGCTCCTCGACGACTACGAGGTGAGCGTCTTCTGTGCTCCTCCCACCGAGTACCGCCTGCTCGTGAAGCAGGATCTCTCGCGCTGGAAGCTGCCGCGCCTCCGCCACTGCGTCGGCGCCGGCGAGGCGCTGAACCCCGAGGTGATCCAGGCGTGGAAGGACGCGTACGGGGTCGTCATCCACGACGGCTACGGGCAGACCGAGAGCACCATCCTGGCCGCCAACCTGCCGGGGATGGCGATCCGCCCGGGCTCGATGGGGAAGCCGTTTCCCGGTCACACGCTCGCCATCGTCGATGAAGAAGGGAAGCGCCTCCCCGCGGGCGAAACCGGCGACCTCGTCGTGCACGGGCATCCGCCGTCGCTTTTCCTCGAGTACTGGAAGAACCCCGGCGAGACCGCCGCGTGCCGCCGCGGCGAGTGGTACGTGACGGGCGACCGCGCCTACGCCGATGAGGACGGCTATTTCTGGTTCGTCGCCCGCGCCGACGACGTCATCATCTCGGCGGGCTACCGTATCGGCCCCTTCGAGGTGGAAAGCGCGCTTCTCGAGCACCCGGCGGTTCTCGAGTCGGCGGTCGTCGCCGCGCCGGACGCGGTGCGCGGGGCCGTCGTCAAGGCTTACGTGGTCTTGCGTCCCGGCATCGCCGGCTCCGAGGCGCTCGCACGCGAGCTGCAGGAGCACGTCAAGGGCGTCACCGCACCGTACAAGTATCCGCGCCAGGTTGAGTTCATCACGGCGTTGCCGAAGACTGTGAGCGGGAAGATCCGGCGCGTGGAATTGCGCCAACGCGCGCAACGCGACGCCGGTGTCTCCCGGATCTGACCGAGACACGCTCGCCATGCCCAAGATCCACGTCATCCACGAGTCCGGCGAGCCCGACCAGACCGTCGAGTTCTCAGCCGCGGACGCGCCGTTCAGCCACGACGGCGAGCCGGGGTCGATCCTCGACGTCCTGCTCGGTCACAAGGTGCATCTCGAGCACGCGTGCGGCGGCAAGTGCGCGTGCACGACCTGTCACGTGATCGTGAAGGAAGGGGAGGGGAATCTCTCCGAGATGCAGGACAACGAGATGGACCGGCTCGACACCGCGCCGGGTCTGACGATGCACTCACGCCTCGGCTGCCAGGCGGTCCCGAAGGGTGATGTCACGATCGTGATCCCGAAGTTCAACGTCAACAGCTGAGCGCGGACCATGCCGCCGGAACGCTACGGGGCCGTCGTCGAGCGGATACGGGCGTGGACGCCGTCGACGCGCTCGCTCTTCTTGCGGCCCGACGCCGGCGCACGCATGCCGTTCCACGCCGGCCAGTTCATCTCGCTGGCGCTGCCGGTCGGGGAGAGCCCGCCGCTCGTGCGGCCGTACTCCCTCGCCTCCGATCCGGAGGACGCGCTGCTCGAGATCTGCGTCGACCTCGTCCCCGCCGGCATCGGCTCGCGGTATCTCTTCTCGCTCGCCGTCGGCGCGACGCTCGACCTCAAGGGGCCATTCGGCTCGTTCATGGTGGACGCGCCGCCGGCCGCTGCGATGGTTTTCGTCGCCGACGGCACCGGCATTGCGCCCGTCCGCGCCATGGTGCGCCGCGTACTCGCGCACGGCGGCGAGCATCGCGTCCAGGTGCTCCACGGTGCGCCTACCGAGGCGGATCTCCTCTTTCACGACGAGCTCGCCGCCTTCGGCTCGCATCCCCGCTTCTCGTGGGAGCCCGTTCTCGCCGGAGCGGGCGCGGCCACCGGTGAGAATCCGAAGCTCGAGGCGCTCGTCCTCGATCGCTACGTGCGGGCGGACGCCGATCGCACGCGGCACTTCTGGATCTGCGCCGTCGGCGACCTCGTCCGCCGCTTGCGCGAAGCGCTACGCGCCGCCGGCTACGAGCGCCGCGCCGTCCGCTACGAACAGTGGTGACCACCCACGTCGTTCACTGCGCGTCGTGGAAGATGATCCCGAGGGTCGTCCGCTCCCCGCGCGTGAGCACGCTCACGCCGTGGCGCATCGCGACGCGGTAGTCGCCGCGTGCACCGCGCACGGGTCGCTCGCGATTGGTGAAGATCAGACCGTCGCCGCGGGCGAGTGTGAACGCCGTCGCCCGCGACTGCGCGCGCGGCCGCTGCTCGACGAGCACGACCTCGCCGCCCTCGTAATCGGTGCCGCGCTCGGAGAGGACGGTCAGCACCTGGAACGGAAAAGCGACCGCGCCGTAGAGATCCTGGTGGAGCGCGTTCCAGTCGCCCGCGACGTAGCGCAAGAGAAGCGGCGTCGGGCGACGCTGGCCGGCCCCGTGGCAGCGCGCCAGGAAGGTGCGCAACGTTGATGGAAACTGCTCGGGGTCGCGTCCGAGCCGATGCGCCCAATCGCGCGCCGTCGCGGCCAGCGGCTGGTAGAGCGCGTTTCGCAGCGCGGTAACGAGCGACGGGAGCGGGTGCGCGAAGTAACGGTACTCGCCGCGCCCGAAGCCGTGGCGCGCCATGTCGACCGTCGAGCGGAAGCGTCCGTCACGCGCGTAGAGCCTCCGTAGCGAAACGCACTCGCGCGCCGTCACGAGCCGCGGCAGGCACGCCCATCCCTGCGCGTCCAAGGCGGCGGCGATCGCCGGCCAGTCGTATCGCCGTACTCGCGCCGTGACGCTCATGCGCGCGACTCTAGCCGGTCGGCGACGCCGTTGACGAGCATCAGCGGAGAAGGAGCAACTGATCGCCGGACGCCGGCGGCCGATGGAACGCCGCCGCGCTGATCTCCGGTACCGGTCGGTCGAGCCCGTGCTTCTTCGCCGCCGCGCGAAAGAGCGCGGCGATCTGCTGCGCGTACTCGCCCTCGCCACGACCGCGATGGCCGAAGCGGGAATCGCTGATCCGCCCCGAGCGCGTCTCGCGGATGCGATGCAGGATGCGCTCACGACGCTCGGGGAAGCGCTCGGCGAGCCAACGGTCGAAGAGCTGGTCGATCGGCTTCGGCAGGCGCAGCAGGACCCAGGACGCGCTGTCGGCGCCCGCCTCGGCGGCGGCGGCGAGGATGCGGGGAATCTCGACGTCGTTCAGGCCCGGGATGACGGGACCGATCATCACGCCGACGGGCACGCCGGCGCGCGCGAGTGCCGCGATCGCCTCGAGTCGCCGCTCGGGCTGCGCCGCACGCGGTTCCATACGGCGCGCGAGCTCCGCATCGAGCGTCGTCACCGAGAGCATGACGCGCGCCGCTCGATACCGCGTCAGCGCGGCGAAGAGATCGACGTCGCGCGCGACGAGCGCCGACTTCGTGATCGCGGCGACGGGATTGCGAAACTCGACGAACACCTCGAGACAGCGGCGCGTGATCTGCAGCCGGCGCTCGACCGGCTGGTAGCAGTCGGTGTTGCCGGAGAGTGCGACCACCTGCGGCGTCCACCGCGATGATCGCAGCGCCGCGCGCAGCAGCTCCGGCGCCGCGTCCTTCACCATGATGCGGCGCTCGAAGTCGAGCCCGGCGCTGAAGCCGAGGTACTCGTGCGAGGGGCGCGCGTAACAATTGTGCGTCGCGAGACCCGCCGCGAGAAAGGTCCCGGTCGAGGTCTGGATGTCGACGACGTCCGCGACCCGACCCGCCTCGACGGCACGGACCGGATCCGGATCGAGATTCATCTCCCGGCCGAACAACGCTCGCATCTTGCGCGCGATCGCTGGACGACAGACGGAGAAGAAGCGAATGCGATCGATCAGGCGTCCGGTGAAGCGCAAGGTACTCGCAAGGCCGGGACGCGGCTCCAGGGTGAAGGCAAAGCCGAGCGAGCTCGCGTAGCGCCACACTCACTCTAGCACGGACACGTCCACCTGCGAGATGCGTAACGAGTCCCCGTTGCTTCCCTCGGCATCGAAGAAGCCCGCCAGGAATCCACGCCGATAGTTCCGTGTGTCACGCTCGATCTTGATCAAGGCGTGGATGATCGCGAGCAGCCGTAGCGAGCGGATCTCAACCTTCAGCATCGGTTTCCGGGTGACGGTGCTGCCGCTCGAGAACGGGCGCGTGTGGGCGTCCACCCCGAAGCGACCGAGATGGTCGACGACGCGCGCAAGCGGCTCCTCGTCCACGAGGGCAATCCGCCAATACGCCGCCGGATATCCGAGTCGGTTGCTTCGCCAGCCCGGCTCGTAGCGGAACGTGCCGTCGCCGAGCGAGAGCCCGGCAACGTAACCGACGCGATAGTCGTCGTCGATCCCTTCGTCAGCGATCACCGGAATGTACCGTAGGTGGCGGCCCGGAGAGAGCTGCCGAGTTCGAGACCAGCGGAAGTTGCGAGCCTGCAGCCAGCGATGCTCGGCGGTAGTCACGACATCCGTGCGCTCGGTGATGAGACGCAGGGTTGGCCTTCTCGACCACCAGACTGCCTCGACGATCGAATGTCGAAGCTTCCGGGTCCTCCCCGGCTGCGAGAACTCGTCGAAGCCGACGAGCACGTCTCCGACTTGGACCTCACCGAGCCATCTCCAGGTCATGTCGGCGTGGAGGATCGGCGTTTCCGGTCCGAGGCAGTAGACGCAGCCGTGCTCGCAACCTCGGTAGGGATTCAGGCTGAAGCGGAAGCCGATGTCGGGGCTGTCGTTCTCGGCGAGGATACTGCGGCTCGTGTCACGGTAGAAAACAGTGCGCGGGGCGCTTGCGGCATCCTCAGCAGCGAGGGCGCGCTCGTCCTCGTCGAGCTCGACGTGAAGCTGCTCGAACCGGTTCGGCGGGTTGTCGTCCGTCCCACGGCCCGAGAGATCGTTCGTGGCCATGAGCGAGTTTCGCTCTTTCTTCGCTACTGCGCAACACCCCCTCACTCGAGGCCGAGGATCCGGATCGAGGTGGTCCGCTTGTGCATGCGGTTCAGGTTCAACTCGAGGGCGGTGATTGCCTCGAGGAAGGCGCCGTTGGCGAGCGGGCCGGCATCGACGGGACGCAGAACGGGGATGGCGCGCACGAGGTCGGCAACGACGGCTTTGGCGTCGGCGTCGTCCGCGGCGAGAAGGATGTCACCGTCGACGGAACGATCGAGTCGCAGGAGGTGACTCGCGGCCGCGTTCTTGAAGGCGGAGACGACGCGCGCGGCCGGCACGAGACGCCGCGCGCGCATTCCCGCCGACCCGTCGAGAACCGGGGCGACCTCGAAGCGCCCGTCCGTGAGGCGAAGCGGGTTCATGACGTCGACGACAATCTTGCCGTCGAGACGCGTGCCGTGCTCGGCGAGAAACGCGTCCATCATCGCGAACGGTAGGCTGAGAAAGACGACGTCAGCCTGGGGAAGGGTGGCGGCGTTGTGTCGGCCCTCGAGCCGCGTGACACTGCACCCCGCGACGCCGAGTTGGGCGCGGAGCGTCGCGGCCGCGTCGACGGCGCGCTCCTCCGAGCGGGAGCCGATCAGCACCGGATGGCCGGCGGCGGCGAGGCGCAGGCCGAGACCCCGGCCGAGCTTCCCAGTGCCGCCGATGAAGGCGAGCGTCGCAAGCGTCGTCATGTCGCGCACACTAGCGGCCGGGGAGTTTGCCGCAAGACGGCGATCTCGTATGGTCGCGCGCATGGCGTCGCCGCTCGAGCCCGCGTGTCGCCGTCTCTATCTCATCCGTCACGGCGAGACCCTCTATGGCGGCGAACGCGAGGGCGCGCTGCCCGGACGCGACCTCACCGAGCGCGGCTATCGCCAGATCGAGACGCTCGCCGAGCTTCTGGCGGAGGTTCCCCTCGATGCGATCTACGCGAGCCCCCTCGGACGCGCGCAGGCGACGGCGGAGACCATCGCGCGACGAAACGGCGCGGTGGTGACGACCGTCGCGAGTCTCCGCGAGATCGAGTCCGGCGACGTCGTCGCGAAGGAGATCTCCGCGATCTTCGCCGCCGTGCGCGCCTTCTTCGCCAGCCCCGACACCGGCTGGGATACGCCCTACCTCGGCGGCGAGACCTACCGGCGCCTGCGCGAGCGCGTCTGGCCGCTGATCGACGAGCACGTGTTGGCGATCACGCGGTAGCGGAGAAATCTGGACCGATACGCCGGTCATGATTGTGGCCGCCGTTTCGCGGTGAGCGTTTGGTGCGCTTCGCGCGCCCGCCAGCTGGTGCCCTCGATGCGGAGGATATCGGCGTGGTGG